>JAQIJD010000008.1:0-135200 GCA_036946415.1 Edaphosphingomonas fennica
GGGCGGGACCATGAGGTCGATCGGGCCGGCGGCGGCGACCGGCGGCAGGCGATCGATCAGCGATGCGGACAGCCCGGTGAACGGCGTCGCGACCCCGGCAAGCACCGACAACTGGCCGAGCGCGGCCTGATAGGCTGCACGGGTGACGGCAAGATCGGCACCCAGCGCCGCCACCTCGCTGTCGGCGCGCAGTTCGCGCAAGCGCGCTTCCTTGCCGGCGGCGACCAGCGCGCGGGCGACCTTCAGGTCGTCGATCGCCTCCGCCACCTCGTCCTCGGCGATGGCGATGCGGCGGCCGGCGATCTCGGCCATCGCATAGGCGCGGGCGAGGTCATGGGCATAGGCCACCCGTCCGGCCTGTGCGCGGGCGAGCGCCGCACCGACCCCGGCCTCTCCCGCAGCGATCCGCGCCGACCGCTTGCCGCCGAGTTCGAGGACATGGTTGTACTGGATCGTCGTCTCGGCCCGGCCGAGGCCGCCATAGGGATCGGACCCGGCGATATTCTCGACATAGCCGCTGATCGACGGATTGGGCCGGGCGTGCGCCTGTTCGGCAAGGCCGCGGGCGGCTTCGGTCCGGGCGGCGAGCGCGGCGATGCGCGGCGCATCGTCGCTGGCGGCGAGGAGCTGCGGGAAGGGAGGGGCGAGCTGGGCGGCGGCGGGGGGGTGCCGCCGCCAGGGCTGCGGCCAGCGCGAACGCGTGCCGGCAGCGGGGGAAACCGTTCATGATCGGTCCTTGCGCGAAAGAAGGGAACGTCGGCGCGCGCGTGCGCGGGGCGTTCAGCCGCGCGGTGGACGGATCGGCGAAGGCGAGGCGAAGTCCGGCAGCGGGCGTCGCGCTGGCCCGTTGCCACGGCTGGCGGGGCCCGGCGACGGGCGGCGGTGCCGCCGATGCGCGCGCCACGGGCATGCCGTGGCCGATCGCGTGCGCGGCGATATGCACCATGGTGCTGCCATCGTCGGCGGCCAGTGCCCCCCGTTCGAGGGCGAGCGACGCGACCGGACGATCATCGTGCAGATCGGCGGCGTGCCACGTCGCGACCGACACGAATGCGCCGAGCGCCAGCAGCGCGGGCACGGCGGCAAGCAGCCAGGATCGGAGCGGTGCCAGGGTCACGGCGCTCGATCCTATCGGCGAACGGGCGATGCGGCGAATCAATATCCCGCGCTCCGGTCGATCAGACCGGGGGGCGGTTTGCCGTTCGCGCAGCCGCAGGATCGCCTGTCCGATCGCGCGTGCCCCGCCGTCGATATCGGTTTGGCCGGCGATATGCGGCGTCAGCCAGACGCGCGGATGCGACCACAGGCGATCGTCGGGCGGCAGAGGCTCGGGATCGGTAACGTCGAGCATTGCCGCCGACAGCTGCCCGCCGTCGAGAGCGGCGAGCAGCGCGGCGGCATCGACATGCCCGCCGCGCCCGATATTCACGATCGCGGCACCGGCGGGCAGCATCGCGAGCGTCGCGGCGTTCAGGATGTGGCGGGTCCCGGCGGTGAGCGGCAGCGCGCAGATCAGGATCGCGCTGCCGGCGAGGAAGGCGGGCAGGGTATCGGCCCCGGCGAAGTTCATGATGCCGGGCAGCGCCTTGGCGGTGCGGCTCCAGCCGCGCACCGGAAAGCCGAGCCCGGCGATCCGCGCCGCGATCGCGCCGCCGATCGCCCCGAGGCCGAGGATGCCGACCGGCGTATCGTCCTTGGCGCGGACCGGCTGCGGTGCCCAGTGTGCCTCGCGCTGCGCCGTCCGATATCGCGGCAGGTCGCGGTGCAACGCCAGCACCGCAAGCGTCGCATAATCGACCATTCCGTCGACCAGCCCGGGTTCGACGGTGCGGACAAGCGCGACGTGCGGCGGGATCGCCGCCGGATCGAGCTGATCGACCCCGGCGCCGACGCAGAACAGTGCGGCGAGCGCGGGGCAGGCGGCGAACAGCCCGTCGGGCACGGTCCACGCCGCCGCATAGCGGACCTGCGCCCGATCGCCGAAGTCCTCGCCCCATTGCCGGACGACCAGGCCGGGGACGATGCCGGGCAGCAGCGCCGCCCAGCGATCGCCCCGGGTCCGCGGGCCGACATGGACGAGGATTTCGGGCGTCATCATCAGTAGCTGAACCCGGCGCGGATCATGAACTGGCGTGGTGCCCCCGGCATCGTCCACAGCCGCGAATAGCCGCTCGGAAAATAGGTTTCGTCGAACAGGTTCGTGACCTCGCCCGAGATGCGGACATTCTCGGTCGGCTCGATCGAGACCATGACGCGGGTGATGGTATAGGCGGGCAGGGTGAAGAACGATCCGTCGGGGAAACGATAGCCGGTCTCGCCCAGCCGCCGGCCGACATAGTTGACCCCGCCACCGAGCGACGCCGCCATGCCGCCGATAGTGAAGTCCTTGAACAGCAGCACGCTCGCGCTGTGCTTGGCGATTCCGAGCAGCGGATCGCCCTCGCGCAGCGAGAAGCCGAAATTGGGATCGAGCGCGTCCTGCCCGACCTCGGCATCGATATAGGCGTAATTGGCCTGGACGCGGAAATCGTAGGGCAGCTTGCCCGAAAGCTCGACCTCGACACCCTTGCTGCGGGCCTTGCCGACCGCAAGCGAGAAGCCCGAATTGACCGGATCGGCGGACAGCACGTTGGTCTTGTTGGTCCGGAACAGCGCGAGCGTGCCGGTCAGTCGACCGCCGAGCGCGGCGAGCTTCGCGCCGGCTTCGTAGGAGGCGGTCCGCTCGGGCGTGAACGCCTGGTTCCGGAAATCGACCCCGGTATTCGGACGGAAGCCACGTCCGTAGTTGGCGTAGAGCGACACCGCGTCGGAGAACATATAGGCCGCGCCGACCGAAGGGCTGAACGCGGTCTTGGTCTGGCCCGTGCGCACGCCGCCGATGCGGTTGTCGATGACCTGTTCGAACTTGTCGAAACGCCCGCCGAAGCGGATCTTGAGCGCTTCGGTCACGTCGACCTGGTCCTGGAGGTAGATGCCGTAGGAGAATTGCCGTTCCAGCTGGTTCTGGAACGCGGCGGCCACCGGCAGGTTGCCGTAGACCGGCGCGAAGATGTCGATCCGGTTGCCGAGCGCCGGACTGCCCGCCGCCTGGCCGGCGAGGGTCGGCGGCCGGTAGCGGTTCTGGAGCACGTCGATGTCATACTGGTTCCAGTCGGCCCCGACCAGCAGGTGGTGCGTCAGCCCGAAGGTCGCGAATTCCCCGCTCAGCTCGCCGCGGAAGGTGAGGTCGGTGGTGGTATAGTCGCGGTAGCGGCGCTGGCGGGACAGGGTGGTGCCGTCGATATAGAAACGCTGGCGCCCGGCGGCCAGTTCGGCTTCGGTCGAATAGCCCTTGAACGAGGTGTCGCGGTAGCCGACGCCGAGCACCAGCGACCAGTCGGGGCCGAAATCGTGCTGCAACTGCGCCTGATGGCCCAGCGCCTCGACCGTGACCGGTCCGTCGCCCGGTTCGCCGAGGAAACGCGTCACAGGGATCGTGCGAAGATTGCCGTTCCGTGCGACGATGCCGCGATCGAACGGAACCTTCTGACGGATATATTCCAGTTCGTAGCTGACCGACGTGTCGTCGCCCATCCGCGCCAGGAACGACGGCGTGACCGTATATTTCCGGTAGTCGAGGCTCCGGAAGCTGCCGCCCTTTTCCGCGGCACCGGTCACGCGCATCGCCACCGATCCGCTGACGGGGATGTTGAGATCGCCTTCGCCGCGCACCGTGTCGAAGCTGCCGTAGGACAGGACGCCGGCGATGCGCGGGGTGAAGCCGGGCTTCTTGCTGATGATGTTGACGGTGCAGCCCGGCTCGCCCCGGCCGAAGATAGAAGAATTGGGGCCCTTGAGCACCTCGATCCGCTCGACGTTCGACGTGTCGCGCGCGCCGCCAAAGCCGCGCGCGGCGTTGAAGCCGTTGACCAGATAGTTGCTGGCGGTGTTCTCGTCGCCCGCGAAGCCGCGGCAGGCGAAGCTGTCGAACAGCCCGCCGAAGTTGTTCTGCCGCGCGATGCCCGCCGCGAAGTCGAGCGCACTGTCGAGCCGGGTGATGCCGGCCTTCGCCAGCGTCTCGCCCGACAGCACCTGGATGCTCTGCGGCACCTCGATCGTGGGGACGAGGCCGACATATTGCTGCCGCTGGCCGGTGACGACGATCCCGCCGCCGTCCTCCTGGTCGGCCGCCGGATCGGCCGGGGCGACCGGCGTGTCGGGCGCGGCGGCGGCGACGCCGGCGACGGTCGTGGTCTGGGCATGGGCGGGCGCGGTGATCGCGGCGCCTATCAGGAGCAGGTCTCGGTATGTCATGCGCGTTCCCCCTGAACTGTGGTGACGATTGCCGTCCTCCTGCTGCCCGGACTCTGCGATATTCCGTCTCGCACGCCCCCTCCCCGGGGGTGCGGCGGTCGCTGTGGGCCGGTCGCTGCGGCCGGTACATCATGCCCGCGCGCCCAAGCATATTGTTGCGAAGGTGCGGCGGTCGCGCGCCGCTTGATGGGGAATCGGCGGCTCGCTGCGCAGGAAATGCCGTCGTGTCGCGAAGCGCCAGGTTCTGATCCACATTCGCGGAGACGGCGGTTCCGCTGGATCAGACCGTGTCGTGCGGCAGCAGCTGCCGGGCGAGCGCGTCGAACCATGCGACTCCCAGCGGGAGCAGCGCTTCGTTGAAGTCGTAATGCGGCTGGTGCAGCGCGGCGGTGTGGCGCGCGTCGCGCTGGCCGAGCCAGAGATAGGCGCCGGGCCGCTCGGCCAGCATGAACGCGAAATCCTCGGAGGTGAAGGCGGGGTCGGGCGCGACCGCGACATCGTCGCACACCGCGCGGGCGGCTTCGAGCGCACGACCGGCGCAGTCGGCGTCGTTGATGGTCGCGGGATAATAGCGGTCGTAGTCGACGGCGATGTCCGTCTCGCTCGACGATGCGACGCCTGCCGCCATCGCGCGGATCGACGCCTCGATCCGGTCCTGTACCTCGGCGTCGAAGGTGCGGACGGTGCCGACGATCTCGACGGCGGCGGGCAGCACGTTGTGCGCGTGGCCGCCATGGATCTGCGTGACCGAGAGCACCGCCGAGTGACAGGCGGCGACGCGGCGGGCGACGATGGTGTTGAGCTGCTGCACAAGGTTGGCAGCGGCGAGGATCGCGTCGGGCGTCTGGTGCGGCAGCGCGGCATGGCCTCCGGTGCCGGTGACGGTGATGCGGAACTTGTCGGCCGACGCCATGATCGGTCCGGGGCGCGTGCGCGCCGACCCCAGCGGAAGGTCGGGCCAGTTGTGAAGTGCGAAGACCCGGTCGCAGGGGAACCGATCGAACAGCCCGTCCTCGACCATCGCCCGCGCCCCGCCCAGTCCCTCTTCGGCGGGCTGGAAGATGAAGTGGATCGTGCCCGAAAAGGCGCGCGTGGCGGCAAGGTGCCGCGCCGCGCCGATCAGCGTCGCGGTATGGCCGTCATGGCCGCAGCCGTGGAACACGCCGGGGACGGTGCTGGCATAGGGCGCCCCGGTCGCCTCGGCGAAGGGCAGCGCGTCCATGTCGGCGCGAAAGCCGAGCGAAGCCTTGCCGCCGCCGTTCCTGAGCGTGCCGACCACGCCGGTCCCGCCGACGCCGGCCGTCACCTCCAGCCCGGCGGCGCGCAGCGCCTCGGCCACGAGGGCGGCGGTGCGATGCTCCTCGAACCCCAATTCGGGATGGGCGTGGATGTCGCGACGGATCGCGACCAGATCGGCAAGGAAGGCGGGGGTCGCGGGACATGGCAGCTTCTCCGGTGGGTCAGCAGGTTCGACCATCGAACAGCGTCTCGATCGGGTCGAAGCGTTTCACGATCGGCGATTTCAGCACGATGTAGCTGAAATACTTCTCGATCCCGAAATCGCTTTCGAGGATCGACTCGATCAGTTCCTGATAATGGCCGACGTTGCGGCAGATGAACTTCAGCATATAGTCGTAACCGCCGCTGACCAGATGACATTCGATGATCTCGGGCACGCCGCGCGCGCGCTGTTCGAATCGCGAGAAATCGTTGCTGCGATGGTCCTTCAACGTCACTTCGGTGAAGATCGTCAGCGTCTCGCCCAGCTTGCCGAGCGCGACATGCGCGCCATAGCCGGTAATATAGCCGCTCTTTTCCAGCCGCTTGACCCGCGACAGGCATGGGGACGGAGACAACCCGACCGCATCGGCCAAATCGACGTTGGTGATCCGGCCGTTGCGTTGCAGATACGCGAGGATCTTGAAATCGAGGCGGTCGAGTTTCGGTGCCGGTGTCGTCATGGTCTTGCTTCACATCATGGTCGTCCGGACGGGCGGACTTGGATCATCAGGTCAGCGCCGCGCGGACTTGCCCATCGGCGAGCGCATCATTCAACGTCGCAGTCAGTCGCGCAAGCAACTCGGGCATGTCGCCGCATCGCAGCCGAGCGCCGGCGCGAGGCCGATGCTGATCGGATACCCGGAACAGGTGGCGCCTTGCCCGATCGGCAGGTGGTTGTTGGGACCGTCGGCGATGCTGGCGTAGGTTCACCCGGACATCCGCACCGCGCCGGTCGACGCATAGCCGGCGGTCGGCCCCCTTGCGAGCCGGATCGGGTCGGGCGGGATGCCCTTCCTGCCCGCAGGCGAACAGCGGCCCGGAGCGGCAGAAGCCGGTGATACCCTCGTCGACGACCGGCAGGACGTCGAGATCGTCGCACGCCTGCCGCATCGCCGTCGGCCAGCCGGCGGGCGGCCCGATGACCCCGGCCGATCCCTCGGCCGGTTCGGCGGAGACGGCGGCGACAGTCTCCGCCCCCAGTTCCTCGACCTTCGCACGCAATGCCGCGCACGAGGCGGCGATGACAGCGTGCAGGTCGAACCGGCGGTCGAAGGCGGGCAGGCCGGTCAGCCCCGCGCCGGTCGACGACGATTCGCGATAGCTCCTGTCGAGCGCGGTCATCGCCTTCTTGGCCGGCCGGCCGGTCGCGTCGCAATGGCAAGTGACGAAGCGCATCACGGCGGCGGCCTTCACGACGCGGCACCGGCCATAGCCGATGGTGGCGCACAACGGACCTGCGATGGCGTCGGGCAAACGGCGGCCGTCGGCGTCGGTGACGTACACGCCCCCGCCATGCGTCAGCACCGTCGCGCCACCCGCCTCGTGCGCGCGACAGGCGCTGACCGGCTGGATCACGTGGCGGCGATCCGCCTCGATCAACGAACTGGAATACATGGTGGCAACGGCCCCCTGGATCGGTGTGGCGCCATTTTACGGGTCGATCGGGGGCAGGGGGCACGGTTGGCGGAGTGGCGCGGCCCCGCCGCTGCCGAATGCGCCGGGCGGGCGGCAGATTATGCCGCGATCGCCGCCGCCAGCGCCTGCCCGTGGCCTTCGGCATAGGCACTGCCCTTCGCGTCGCAGGGGCGCTTCGCCGGACCGGCGAGCGTCGCCTCGATCGTGGCCACCATCGCCGCCGCCGCCTCGTCCTCGCCCGGACGGTCGAGCATCATCGCCACCGACCAGATCTGCCCGACCGGATCGGCGATGCCCTGTCCCGTGATATCGGGGCCGGCTCGAACAGCGAGGGAACCGGGCGGTCGGGGTTGATGTTGCCGCACGGCGCGATGCCGATCGTGCCGGTGCACGCCGGCCCCAGATCGGCCAGGATATCGATATGATATTTGTCGATGCGGACCTCGGGACAGGCGGCGGCCATCGCCTCCACCCGCCCGTCCCACCAGGGCATGGTGATGGCGATGCCGTTCGATTTGGTGGCGGAGGTGAGGTGCCGCGCCGGCCGGCTCTGCGCGAGAGCGAAGCCGAAGGCGGCAGCGGCGGCCTCCAGCGCGCGGATGCCTTCGGGCATCACCTCCTTGCCGATCCCGTCGCCGGCGATCACCGTGATCGCGTAGCGCCTGCGCATTCCGCCCCTTCAGCCGCCCCGGTGGAACGCCTTGGTTTCGCGATATTCGTCGATGCCCAGGCCTCCGCCCTCGCGCCCGAAAGCCCGATGCCCCGGCCCCGCCGAACGGCGCCATCCGCGGTGGAGATCGTCGGTGTGGAAATTGCTGGCGAGGCCGACGGGGGTGGCGTTGGCAGCGCGGCGATCGCGGCTTCGCTGTCATCGGCCCCGCCCGCGGGGATGGTGCCCGGCACCGCGCCGGTCGCCGGATCGGTCGCCTTCGGCGTGCCGTCGCCGCGCGCGAGCCCCCAGTCGCCGTCGACCAGCAGATGCCGGCGGAGGAGCGTTCCGTCGCGAAGGGCGATCTGATCCTATCCCAGGGCCTGGCTGACGATGGCGTAGGAACGCTGCGCACCGGTCAGCGGGGGCACGCTTCCCCGCACCATCGTCACCACCCGGCCGACCTCGACGATGCCCAGCTCGTCGAGCCATGGCCCGAGGCGCGTCTCGGGATCGATGTCGAGCCGGACGAACTCGCCGCTGCGCGACCCCAGCCACTGTGCGATCAGCGCCCTGGCGCGCGTCGCATCGGTGGCGACGACCGGCCCGATCACATAGCCGCGCCCGAACCGTCGGAAGATCGCCACCCCCTCGACGCTGCCGTCACAGTCGAGCACCACGCCATGCCCTTTGGCGAGCAGCACCGCCATCGTCGCGGGGCGGGAAAGGCCGGTTGCGCCCTCGATCAGGGCGGCGACCGGTGCATGGTCGCGCTCGCCCATCGGGCGGATGCGCTCGCCGGGAGCCAGTGGCACCAGCGGCGCGAAGAAGGCCGCGCCCTGATGCTGGCGGATTTCGGCGAACCCCGAAAAGCCGAGCTTGCGATACAGCGGCAGCCCGTCGTCGGTGGCGTTGAGCAGGACCGTCGCCTCCGGCCCGATCCGGTCGAGCGCCGCCTCCATGACGATCCGGCCCAGCCCCGCGCCACGGTGGCTGCGCGCAACGATGACGATGCCGAGCGTGTGGACGCCCACGCCCGCCGGCCACCACATCGTCGTCGCGACGATCTTTCCGCCCATCTCCGCGACGATCCCCTGACCGATGCCGAGCATGTCGGACAGATCCTCGGTCCGGTGCGGCCATTGTTCCGCCTTCGCCAGCGCATGCACCGCGGCCAGATCGTTCTCGCCCATCGCGCGCAGGATCATGTGGCGATCGGTCGTCACGATATCCGCCTGTTGCGTCATTCCACCCGATCCCATTGCCATCGCCGCATCTCGTCGTCGATCAACCTCTAACGAGCGGGGGATGGCATGGGGTGCCGCGCCGGGTGCCGGACGACGCATTTCGACCCGAAAGACCTGAGGATGCGGAATATTCTGCCGCACCGCGAACGCTAGGATCGCGGCGGAAGGGGACGAACATGCTGAACGACACGGGCGGATGGACGGGCGGATCGAGGACGGGGGCGGCATGATCGACTTCGATCCGCGCCCGATCGATTGCCGCGCGGCGGCCAATTTCATCGGCGGCATTCGGGTCGCAGGCGCCGGGCCGGTGCTGCGCGTGCGTCGCCCGTCGGACGGGCAGGAGCATTGCACCCTCGCCGCCGCCTCGCCGGGGCAGGTCGCGCAGGCCGTCGAGGTCGCCGACCGCGCGTTCCGCACCAGCGGCTGGGCGAGCTGTCCGCCGCGCGATCGCATTCGGGTATTGCGGCGCTGGGCCGATCTGATCGAGGCGCATGCGCCCGAACTGGCGCGGCTCGAATCGGTGGTGTCGACCCGCCCGATCGCCGAGGCGACCGGCTGGGACGTGCCGACTACCGCCGAGTGCATCCGCTTCTTCTCCGAACTGGCCGACAAGCAGGGTGGCGAGGTGGGCGCGACGGCGGCGACCTCGCTCGGGCTGATCCTGCGTCAGCCCTATGGCGTCTTCGGGGCGATCGCGCCGTGGAACTTCCCGCTGGTGATGGCGGCGTGGAAGTTCGCCCCCGCGCTGGCGGCGGGCAATGCGGTGGTGCTCAAGCCGTCGGAGATGACGCCGTTCAGCATCGTGCGCGTCGCCGAGCTGGCGGTGGAGGCCGGGCTGCCCGCCGGCCTGTTCAACATCGTCCAAGGGCTGGGCCATGACGTCGGCGATGCGATCGTGCGCGATCCGCGGGTGGCCAAGGTGACGTTCACCGGGTCGACCCGGACCGGCGCGGCGATCATGGCGGCATGCGCGGCTACCGGCACCAAGCCGGTGACGCTGGAGCTGGGCGGCAAGAGCCCGCAGCTGGTGTTCGCCGACGTGCCCGATCTGGCGCGGACCGCGACGACCGTCGCCCGCGCGATCACCGGCAACGCCGGGCAGGTCTGCGTCGCCGGATCGCGGCTGATCGTGCACGAAAGCATCGCCGACGAGACGGTCGAGCGGATCGCCACCTATTTCCGCTCGCTCCGCCCCGGCGCGACATGGGACGGCGCGACGACGCTGGCGCCGATCATCTCCGAAGGGCAATGCGCACGGATCGACGCGCTGGTGAGCGGCGCCGTGCGCGCCGGGGCGGAGGTCGTGACCGGCGGCGGCCGCGCGGTCAGCCCGCAGGACGGCGCTTGGTACCAGCCGACGATCCTGACCGGCCTCGAAAACGATGCCGAGGCGGTCCGCGCCGAGATTTTCGGTCCTGTCCTGACCGTGCAGACATTCCGCGACGAAGAAGAGGGTTTCGCGCTCGCCGACCATCCCGACTACGGCCTCGCCGCCGGCATCCATACCGGCGATATCGCGCGGGCGCTGCGGGGCGTGCGGGCGCTGTCGGCCGGCACGGTCTGGGTCAACCGCTATGGCCGCTCGGCCGACTTTATCCTGCCCTCGGGCGGGTTCAAGGCGTCGGGCATCGGCCGCGACCTGGGCAAACAGGCGTTCGAGGCGAACCAGCAGGTCAAGACGGTGCTGATCGACTTCGCCGACGAGTGAGGCCGGGCGGTCGCCGCGCGGTATGCCGTGCGGCGGCGATGCCGATGATCGGCACGAACCGCCTTTGTCGATCGCCACTCCGGCGCGACAATGCCGGACCCCCCGGAATATCCTGCCAGGACCGGCAGGGATGCCGCAGCGCAGGGGTTTCAATGAGGCTCACCTCCTACTGGCTGGACACCGCACCGCGCTTCGCCGGCGGCAGTCCCGTGGCGGCGCTCCCCGCCCGGGCCGATGTGGTGGTGGTGGGCGCCGGGCTGACCGGCCTGTCGGCGGCGCGCGCGCTGGCGATGGCGGGGGCCGATGTGGTGGTGATCGACGCCGGCCCGGTCGGCGGCGAGGCATCGGGGCGCAACGGCGGCCAGTGCAACAACGGTCTTGCCGGCGATCTGGGCAGCCTCGCCGCGCGGGTCGGCATGGAACGGGCGCGCGACCTGTACCGCGCGTTCGATCGCGGCGTCGACCGGGTGGAGGCGATCGTCGCGCAGGAGGCCATCGCCTGCGACTTCCGCCGGACCGGCAAGCTGAAACTCGCCGACAAGCCCGAACATGCCGCCAGGCTCGCGCGCACCGCCGACCTGCTGTCGCGCGAGGTCGAACCCGGTCTGACGCTGATCGACCGCGCCGGCCTGTCCGCCGAGATCGGGTCGGACGCGTTCCACGCCGGGCTGGTGTTTCCCGGCAGCGCCGCGCTCCACGTCGGGCGCTTCGTCACCGGCCTCGCCGAGGCCGCCGTCCGGCGCGGGGCGCGGGTGTTCGAGGGCGTGGCGCTGGAAGCGATGACCCGCACCGCCACCGGCCACCGGCTGACGACGAGCGCGGGCGCGATCGAGGCGGGGGCGGTGCTGCTGGCGACCGGCGCGTCGATGCGCGGGCCGTTCGCGTGGCTCAGGCGGCGGATCGTGCCGATCGGCAGCTTCATCATCGCCACCGAGCCGCTGGGCCCTGGCCGCGCGGCGCGGCTGATGCCGGGGCGGCGCAACTGCACGACGACGCGCAACATCGGCAATTATTTCCGCCTTACCGCCGACGACCGGCTGATCTTCGGCGGACGCGCGCGCTTCGCCCTGTCCAGCCCCGCCAGCGACGCGAAGAGCGGCCGGGTACTCGAGGCCGCGATGGCGCGCATCTTCCCCGAACTGGCCGGGGTCGGCATCGACCATTGCTGGGGCGGGATCGTCGACATGACCGCCGACCGCCTGCCGCGCGCGGGTGAGCGCGGCGGGGTGCATTACGCCACCGGCTACAGCGGTCACGGCACGCAGATGTCGGTGCTGATGGGTGAGGCGATGGCGGCCACGATCGGCGGCGACGCGACCGCCAACCCCTGGGCGGGGTTCGACTGGCCGGCGGTGCCGGGCCATTTCGGCCGGCCGTGGTTCCTGCCGCTGGTCGGCGCCTATTACCGCTATCAGGACTGGCGGCATTGATCGGCCGGCGCTCCGCGCTGGGGATGCTGGCGGGCGGCGCGGTCGCCGGGCTCGGCGCGTGCAGCTTCCGGCCCGCCCGGCCGCCCGTGAAGGGCGGGCGGCTGCGCGTCGCGACCGGCGCCAGCTCGACCGCCGACACGCTCGACCCCGCGCGGCAGGGGGTGGTGATCGATTATTGTCGCGGCAACATGTTCTACAACGGCCTGACCCGGCTCGACGCGACGATGCGCGCGCAGGGCGAACTGGCCGACGCGATCGAGACCCGCGATGCAAGGGTGTGGACCATCCGGCTGCGCCACGGCGTGCGCTTCCACGACGGGCGGCGGCTCACCGCGCGCGACGTCGTATGGTCGCTCGGGCGGCACAGGGATCCGGCGGTCGGATCGAAGGCGCGGGTGTTCGCCGACCGGTTCGCCGACATTCGCGCGCTGTCCGCCGATACGCTGCGCCTGACGCTCGACGGGCCGAACGCCGACCTGCCGGTGATCCTGGGCCTCCCGCAGTTCCAGATCGTGCGCGACGGCACCAGCCGGTTCGAGACGGCGAACGGCACTGGCCCGTTCCGCTGCGGCGAGTTTCTCCCCGGCGTCCGCTCGATCGCGACGCGCAACGACGAATATTGGCAGGGGCCGGTGCGGCTGGGCGAGGTCGAGCTGTTCTCGATCGCCGACGACAGCGCGCGGATCAATGCGCTGCTGTCGGGCGACGTCGACCTCATCAACGCGATCAACCCGCGCATCGTGCGGCAATTGCGCGGCGCGGGCTTCGCGGTGATGGAGACCAGGACCGGCGGCTATACCGACCTCGTGATGCGCCTCGACCGGGCGCCCGGCCGCGACCCCGATTTCGTCGCGGGCATGAAAGCGCTGCTCGACCGCGAGACGATGCGCAGCGCGATCTTCCGCGGCTTCGCGACGATCGCCAACGACCAGCCGATCCCGCCGACCAATCCGTATTTCGCCGCCGACCTGCCCCAGCGCGCCTTCGATCCCGACCGCGCGCGGCATCATTTCGCAAAGGCCGGGATGATCGGCGCGACGGTGCCGATCATCACGTCGAGCGCGGCGGAGAAGTCCGACGACATGGCGGTGTTGTTGCAGGACGCGGCGCAGCACGCCGGGCTGACGCTCGACCTGCGCCGCGTGCCCGCCGACGGCTATTGGACCAACAGCTGGATGAAGGTGCCAATGGGCTTCGGCAACGTGAACCCGCGCCCGACCGCCGACATCATCTTCACCCAGTTCTTTTCGTCCGACGCCCCGTGGAACGAGAGCGGCTGGCGCGATGCCCGCTTCGACGCGATGCTGCTGGAGGCGCGCGGCAGCACCGACGAGGGTCTGCGGCGGCGGATCTATGGCGAGATGCAGCGCCGCATCCACGACCGCGCCGGGATCGGCATCCCGCTGTTCCTCAGCCTGCTCGACGCGCATCATCCGCGCGTGAAGGGCCTGAAACCCATGCCGGGCGGCGGGTTGATGGGGTTCGATTTCGCGCAGCACGTCTGGCTGGAGGACGCATGAGTCCGCTTGGGAGCCTGATCGCGCGGCGGGTGCTGGTGGCGCTGGCGACGCTGGTGCTGGTGTCGCTGGCGGTGTTCGCGACGTCACTGCTGATCGAGGGCGATGTCGCCGAAGCGGTGCTGGGACAGAGCGCGACGCCGCAAGCGGTGGCGGGGTTGCGCGCCGCGCTGCACCTCGATCGGCCGGCATGGGTGCGCTATCTGGCATGGGCCGGCGGCATGGTGCGCGGCGATCCCGGCACCTCGCTGGTGACGGGGATGCCGGTCGCCGCGCTGATCGCGCCCCGGCTCGGCAATTCGCTGGCGCTGGCAGGCGTGACCGCGATCGTCGCGGTGCCGCTGGCGCTGACGCTCGGCATCGTCGCGGCGGTGCGGCGCGGCACGGCCTTCGACCGCGCGATCAGCCTCGGCACGATCGCCATCGTGTCGGTGCCCGAGTTTCTGATCGCGACGCTGCTGGTGATGGTGTTCGCGGTCAAGCTGCGCTGGCTGCCCGCGCTGTCGTCGATGCGCGACCTGACCTCGATGGCCGACATGGCGCGGATGTTCGTGCTGCCGGTCGCGGCGCTCGCCTGCATCGTCGTCGCGCAGATGGTGCGGATGACCCGCGCGGCGGTGATCGACGCGCTGGAGAGCAGCTATGCCGAGGCCGCGCGGCTGAAGGGCGTGTCGTCCCGGCGGCTGGTGTTCGGCCACGCGCTGCCCAATGCGGTCGGGCCGATCGCCAATGCGGTCGCGCTCAGCCTGCCACGCTGCTCGGGGGGGTCATCGTGATCGAGATCATCTTCAACTATCCCGGCGTCGCGCGCCTCATGGTCGATGCGGTGGCGATGCGCGACATCCCGCTCGTACTGACCGTCGCGATGATCTTCTGCGGCTCCTACCTCACCCTCGTGACGGTGGCGGATATCGTCGCGATCGTCGCCGATCCGCGGCTGCGCCACCAATGAGCGCGGTCGTGGCCCCGAAGCGGCGGCGCTTCGCCATGAGCGGGCGGATCGGCGCAGGGCTGGTCGGCTTCTGGCTGCTGGTCGCGCTGTTCGGGCCGATGCTGGCGCCGCACGCCGTCGGCGAAGTGGTCGATCTCGACGTGTTTTCGCCGGCCAGCGCCGCCTTTCCGCTCGGCACCGATTATCTGGGGCGCGACATGCTCAGCCGGGTGCTCAGCGCGGCGCGCCATACCGTGGTGATCGCCTTTCTCGCTACGTCGCTGTCCGCTGCGGCCGGCTATTTCTGCGGGCTGCTCGCCGGTGCGGGCGGGTGGGGCGACCTGCTGCTGTCGCGGGTGTTCGACACAATCATCGCGATCCCCGGCCTCATGTTCTCGCTGGTGGTGATCGCTTCGCTCGGCGCGTCGATCCCGGTGCTGATCGCGACGCTGGCGGTCGTCTACATGCCCGGCGCGTTCCGCACCGCGCGCGCGCTGGCGATGCGGGTGATGGCGCTGGATTTCGTGACCGTCGCCCGCGCCCGCGGCGAGCGGCTTCCCTCGATCGTGGTGCGCGAGGTGCTGCCCAACGTCACCGGGCCGCTCCTCGCCGATTTCGGCCTGCGCTTCGTGTTCGTCGTGCTGCTGCTCTCGGGCCTCAGCTTCCTCGGCCTCGGCGTGCAGCCGCCGCAGGCCGATCTCGGCGCGCTGGTGCGCGAGAATATCGCCGGCCTGGGCTTCGGCGCATGGGCGGTGCTGGTGCCCGCCGTCGCCATCGCCACGCTGACGATCGGCATCAACCTGACGATCGACGCGCTGCCCAGGCGGGGCCGCCGATGAGCCCGCTGGTCCGCATCGAGCATCTGCGCATCTGCGCGACCGGCGAGGACGGCGCGGAATTTCCGATCGTCCACGACGTCTCGCTGTCGCTGTCGAAGGGCGAGGTGCTGGCGCTGATCGGCGAATCGGGGTCGGGCAAGACGACGATCGCGCTGGCGATGCTCGGCTATGCCCGGCCCGGCTGCCGCATCGCCGGTGGCACCATCGAGGTCGCGGGCCACCGGCTCGATACGATGGACGATGCCGCGCTGCGCGCCTTGCGCGGCCGCACGATCGCCTATGTCGCCCAAAGCGCGGCGGCGGCGTTCAACCCGTCGCTGACGATCATGGCGCAGGTCATCGAACCGGCGCTGCTCCACGGGCTGATGGACCGCGCGACCGCCGAGACGCGGGCGAAGGCGCTGTTCGCGAAACTGGCGCTGCCCGATCCCGAGCGGGTCGGCGACCGCTATCCGCATCAGGTGTCGGGCGGGCAGTTGCAACGGCTGATGGCGGCGATGGCGCTCCTCACCGATCCCGAACTCGTGATCTTCGACGAACCGACCACCGCGCTCGACGTGACGACCCAGATCGAGGTGCTGATGGCGTTCAAGGCGGCGGTGCGCGACCTCGGCACCACCGCCGTCTATGTCAGCCACGACCTTGCGGTGGTGGCGCAGATCGCCGACCGCATCCTCGTGCTGCGCGGCGGCGCGGCGCAGGAGGAGGGGGCGACCGATGCGATCCTCCGCGCGCCGGCGCACGACTATAGCCGCCAGCTCCTCGCCGCCGCGCAGCCGCGCCCGCCGGCGCAACCCGTGCCGCTGCCCGAACCCGAG
The DNA here is from genome assembly GCA_036946415.1 of Edaphosphingomonas fennica. Classification (GTDB taxonomy): domain Bacteria; phylum Pseudomonadota; class Alphaproteobacteria; order Sphingomonadales; family Sphingomonadaceae; genus Sphingomonas_Q; species Sphingomonas_Q fennica_A. The sequence goes on from JAQIJD010000008.1 coordinate 16,352, forward strand.
GTGGGCGAGGCACCGCTGCTCGAACTGCGCGGCGTGGTGGCGGGCTATGGCCGCACCGATGCGGATGGGATGCCCGCGCACCGCATCGTCGACGCCATCGACCTGAAGATCCGGCGGGGGCAGGTGATCGGCGTCATCGGCGAATCGGGCTGCGGCAAGAGCACGCTGGCGCGGGTCGTCGCCGGGCTGCACGCGCCGGCGAGCGGCCATGTGAACCTCCACGGCGTTTCGCTTGCCGGCGCCGTCGCACGGCGGAGCCGCGATCAGTTGCGCTGCGTCCAGCTGGTGTTCCAGATGGCCGACACCGCGCTCAACCCCGCGACCAGCGTCGCCCAGGCGCTGGGCCGGCCGCTGGCGCTGTATCGCGGCCTGTCGGGACGGGCGCGCAAGGCGGAGGTCGGGCGGTTGCTCGATCTCGTCCGCCTGCCCGCCGTGATTGCCGACCGGCTGCCCGGCGAACTGTCGGGCGGGCAGAAGCAGCGCGTCAACCTGGCACGGGCACTGGCGGCGCAGCCCGGCCTGATCCTGTGCGACGAGGTGACCTCGGCGCTCGACCCGGTGGTCGCCGAACAGGTGCTCGACCTGCTGATCGACCTGCGCCGCGACCTCGGCCTGTCCTATCTGTTCATCACCCACGACCTGAATATCGTCCGCGCCATCGCCGACGAGGTGATCGTGCTGAAGGGCGGCCAGATCGTCCAGCATGCGACCCGCGACGAACTGCTGGCCGGGCCGCACCATCCCTATACGCGAAAGCTGATGGCGTCGGTGCCGCTGCTCGAAGGCGGCTGGCTCGAACGTGCGGCGGCGGCGGTGCGCGCGTGAGGCCGCGGCAGCATCTGTCGGGCAGGACCCCGACGACGCGCGCCATGCCGGGCTGGCGCGCGGCAATCGGTAGCATCTGCCGAACTGGCGATGTAACAGTGTCTCATCTGGGCGAGGGAGCGCGGTGATGGCCACGGTAGCGAACCATGATACGACGATCGGGAGCGGCGCCGCGCCAGCGACGAGGGGGCGCGCCACCCCCCGGCTGACCAGTATCGACGCGCTGCGCGGGATGGTGATGGTCGTGATGCTGCTCGACCATGTCCGCGAGACCTGCTTCCTGCATATGCAGGTCGGCGATCCGATGGACGCGCGCAGCGTGATGCCCGCGCTGTTCTTCACCCGGCTGACCAGCATGATCTGCGCGCCGGTGTTCGTCGCGCTGACCGGCCTGTCGGCATGGCTCTATGGCCAGAAGCACAGCCGCGCCGAGGTATCGCTGTTCCTGGTGCAGCGTGGCGCGTTCCTGATGCTGCTCGAACTGTTCTTCGTCGGCGCGGCATGGTCGGGCCGGATCGTGCCGCAGACCTTCTGGCTCCAGGTGATCTGGGCGATCGGGCTGTGCATGATCATGCTCGCCGCGCTCATCCATCTGCCGCGCCGTGTGCTGGTGGTGCTCGGCTTCGTGATCGTGTGCGGGCATAACCTGCTCGATCCCATCCGCCTGACGCCCGCCGATCCGCTCTACATCCCCTGGGCGATGCTCCATCAGCGCGAGGCGTTCGCGCTGGCCGGCTTCACGATCAAGACGACCTATCCGGTCCTGCCGTGGATCGGCGTGATGGTGCTCGGCTGGTGCATCGGGCCGTGGTTCGTGCGCGATGCGGGCGAGCGGCAGCGGTGGCTGACGCTGACCGGCTTCGCGATGCTCGTCGGCTTCGTGGTCCTGCGCACGCTCAACGTCTATGGCGACCGCCCATGGTTCGTGGTCGAAGGCGACCCGCTGCGCACGGTGATGAGCTTCCTGGCGCTGACCAAATATCCGCCCTCGCTGCTGTTCCTGCTGCCGACGCTCGGGATCGGCGCGATCCTGCTCGCACGGTTCGAACGGCTGCCGGACGGGCGGGTATCGCGGTGGCTGGTGGTGCTGGGCGGTGCGCCCATGTTCTTCTACCTGCTCCATCTATACGTATTGAAGGCGCTCTACCTGATCGCGGTCGCGCTCTGGGGCACCGACAAGGGCGCGGTCTTCGGCGTCGACCATCTCTCGACGATGTATCTGTTGTATCTGGCGTTGATCGTGCCCTTGTATCTGCCGACGCGCTGGTTTTCCGATCTCAAGAAACGGCGCAAGGACATCGGGTGGCTGAAATATCTGTGAGCGGCCGGCTGCACCGCGTCGCCGAGGGGGACCGCGCGCCGGTCTCCTTCCGCCTCGACGGGCGCGAGGTGACCGCGCTGGCCGGGGACAGCGTGCTGACCGCCGCGCTGACCAACGGGCGGACGCTGCGCGTGTCGGAATTCGGCGACGGCGACCGCGCCGGCTTCTGCATGATGGGGGCGTGCCAGGATTGCTGGATGTGGACCGAAGGCGGCGACCGCCTGCGCGCCTGCACGACGCCGGTGGCGGACGGCATGGCGCTGTCCACCATACCGGTCGGGGAGGGGCTGTGGCCACGTCCGGCATGAGGGCGGTCGTGGTGGGCGCGGGGCCGGCCGGGATGCGCGCCGCGCAGACCCTGGTCGCCGCCGGCATCCGCCCGGTGGTGATCGACGAGGCCGGCCGCTCGGGCGGGCAGATCTACCGCCGCCCGCCCGAAGGCTTCGTGCGCGACGCCGAGACGCTTTATGGCGCGGATGCCGCCAAGGCGCGCGACCTGCATGCGATGTTCGATCGCCTGCGTGACGCGATCGACTATCGCCCCGATACGCTGGCCTGGAACGTGGCGGGGGACATGTTGCATGTCGTGACCGACGGCGTGGCCGATGCGCTGCCGTTCGACGCGTTGATCCTCGCGACCGGCGCCACCGACCGGCTGCTGCCGATCGCCGGCTGGACCAGGCCCGGCTGTTACAGCCTCGGCGGCGCGCAGGTGGCGCTGAAGGCGCAGGGGTGCGCGATCGGCCGGCGCGTCCTGTTCCTCGGCACCGGGCCGCTCCTCTATCTGGTGGCGCACCAGTATCGCAAGGCGGGGGTCGAGGTGGCCGCCGTGCTCGATACCGCGCCGTTCGCCGCGCAGGTGCGCGCGCTGCCCGACCTGATGGTGCGGCCCGGCTTCCTGCTGCGCGGGGCCAGCTTCCGCGCCGGATTGCAGGCGGCGGGCGTCACCGTCGCCAACGGCGTCGTGCCGCGGGCGATCGAGGGCGGGCGCGAGGTATCGGGCCTGCGCTACCGCATCGGCGACAAAGAACACCATGTCGCCGCCGATGCGGTGGCGATGGGCTTTCACCTGCGCTCGGAGACCCAGCTCGCCGATCTGGCGGGCTGTCCGTTCCTGTTCGACGCGGCGAGCGGCCAGTGGCGGCCGGACGCCGATCGCGACGGACGTTCGCCGCGCGCGGGCGTCTATTTGGCCGGGGACGGCGCGCGGGTGCTGGGCGCCGATGCGGCCGAAGCCGGCGGGCGGCTGGCGGCGCTGGCGGCGCTTGCCGATGCGGGCCATGCGGTCGATGCGGGCGAGCTGGCCGCGCTGCGCCGGCGGATGGCGATGCTCGACCGCTTCCGGCGCGGGCTGGCGACCGCCTTTCCCTGGCCCGCCGATCTGGCGCGCAGCGTCGCCGACGACGTGATCCTGTGCCGCTGCGAGAATATCACCGCCGGGCAGCTGCGCGAGACGGCGTCGGCGAAGGGCGCGCCCGAGCTGAACCGGACCAAGGCGCTGTCGCGGATCGGCATGGGCCGCTGCCAGGGGCGGTTCTGCGGATCGGCGGCGGCGGAGATCCTGGCCGACGCGCGCGGCACGCCGCTCGCCGAGGTCGGGCGCCTGCGCGGACAGGCCCCGGTCAAGCCGCTGTCGATGGCGACTGCGAAAGGGACACGGCCATGAAGACCCGGGCGGACGCCATCGTCGTCGGCGGCGGCATCATGGGTGCGTCGGCGGCCTTTTTCCTCGCGCGTGCCGGCAGATCGGTGATCCTGCTCGAACGCGGCCTTGTCGGCCAGCAGGCGAGCGGCACCAACTTCGGCAACGTCCGGCGGCAGGGGCGCTATCTCCACCAGCTGCCGCTGTCGAACCGCGCACGCGACATCTGGCTGCGCCTGCCCGAGCTGATCGGCGAGGATTGCGAATTCCTCCCCTCGGGCCATCTGCGCGTCAGCTATACCCGCGAACAGGCGGACCGGATCGCCGCCTATGCCGAGGATGCGCGGGCGTACGGCCTCGACCTCGAGATGCTGTCGTCGAACGCGCTGCGCGCGCGCTATCCCTATCTCTCGGCCGATCTCGTCGCCGGTTGCCTCGACCCGACCGGGGGCCATGCCAATCCGCGGCTGACCGCCCCCGCCTTCGGCCGGGCGGCGGTGCGCGCGGGCGTCACGCTATACGAGAACAGCGAGGTGACGCACATCGGCAAGACCGGCGAGGATTTCGTGTTGGAGGTGGCCGGGCGCGGCGAGCTGCGCAGTCCGGTGCTGTTGGTGACGGCGGGCGCATGGGGCGGGCGGCTGTCGGCGCTGTTCGGCGAGAGCGTGCCGCTCGCCACCCACGGCCCGCAGATGGCCGTCACCGAGCCGCTGCCCTATCGCATCGTGCCGACCATCGGCGTGTCGACGCCGCACGTCTATGAAACCGTCTATTTCCGGCAGGTCGAACGCGGCAACGTGATCCTCGGCGGCAGCACGCGCGGCCCCGCCTCGAACGAGACGAACCGCGCCGCCGTGCTCCCCGACAATTTCCTCGGCCAGCTGGAACAGCTGCGCCGGGTGATGCCGGGCTTCGCCGCGGTCAACGTCATCCGGGTGTGGAGCGGGGTCGAAAGCTATCTGCCCGACGACATGCCGGTGATGGGGCCGAGCGCCACGACCAGCGGGCTATATTATGCCTTCGGCTTCTGCGGCGCAGGGTTCCAGATCGGGCCGGGCGTCGGCGCGGTGATGGCCGAACTGATCGCGACCGGCGCGACCTCGACCCCGATCGAACCCTATTCGATTGCGCGCTTCGCCCGGTAGCGCCGCGCTTTTCTCTTGGCCGTGGATTCAATGTTGGTCGGACTTTGCCGGACGGTGGTAGGATCGGTCCGTCGCCGATGCGGCGACGTGTGACGTGTATCGCCACCATTCCGACACCGGAGGTCCCGATGACGTTGACCAAGCTCGTTCCCGTTCCCGCAGGCATCAACCAGGCGTCCGCGCCGCGCGGCAGCGCACGATGCTGAGCCTGCTCGGCAACCCGCGCGAAAACTACACCAGCAAATGCCAGCCCGTCACCGATCGCGCGATCGCGAAGCTGATCGTCTATGAGGACGTCGGCCCGTTCAGTATCCGGGGACTGAAACCCGCCGTCGCGTCGCTGCGAACGATCCTGCAAACGATCGGCACCAGCGAACCGGAGGTGTATGACGCGCTGGGGAACGAAGGCATGCTCTGCGCCCGGCTGGTGCGCGGATCGACGACGGCGATCAGCAACCATTCGTGGGGCACCGCGATCGATCTGACGCTCGAAGGCGTGCTCGACAGACGGGGGGACGGAAAGGTCCAGATCGGACTGACCCGCATCTACCGGCATTTCAACGCCGCCGGCTGGTTCTGTGGTGCTGCGTTCGGCACCGAGGATGCGATGCACTTCGAGGCAGGCGACGCGCTGATCCGTCAATGGCACGGGGACGGCACGTTCGCTACGGCGACCGCCACCGAAGCTGTCGATGCGGCGCTGAGCCTCGGCGATCGGGGACCCGATGTCGCGGACTTGCAGCGCCTGCTCAACAGGAGGATGGACGGAACGCTGGCGGTCGACGGCGATTTCGGCCTTGCCACCCATGCGGCGGTACTGTCGTTCCAGGCGGCGCACGGCCTCTATCCCGATGGGATCGTCGGGCCGAGGACGCTGGCGAAACTGGAGGCGGAGGATTGAGCGGGTCGGGCCGGCAGCGCTGCCGGCCCGTTCGCGTCACGCCGGGCGATAGATGGCATAGACTTTCTTCACATCGACCCGGCTGTCCCATGAACAGCTCGCCCCCTGTTCGACGACGAACACGTCGCCCGCCGCAAAGGTCGCGCGGCGGCCGGTTTCGTCGGCGAAGGTGACGGCACCGTCCAGCAGCTGCATCAGTTCGTGATGGCGATAGCGCATCGGCCGGCGGTGATAGGGGGTCGAATCCCATGTCCCGCAGAGGAACTCGCCGCTCGCCGAGCGATAGTCGGTGTGGTTGCGGCAGCGGGGCGTCGGCCCGACCAGCAGCTCGGCAAGCGGCGCCCCCGACGGCTCGAGCACGGCGTCGAGGTCGATCGCGACCGGCGCGTCGGCCCCCGCCGCGCCGACGCAGGCCATGGTGACGATCAGCGTGTCGTCCTCCGCCGTCCAGTCGACGGCGCACCCGGCCGGCAGCACGATCGAGGCGCCCGTGCCGAGCACCCGCCCGCCGATCGCGAGCGCGCCCGCCAGCACCAGCACGAACAAGTCGGCAGGCAGCATCGCCCGCCCGCCCCCGCGCGGCCGCACCGCGACGATGCCGACCGGCCCGTCGGCCATCGGCAGGCGACGGCCGCCCGCCACCAACCCGCCTTCGGGCGCATCGGCGGCGAAGCTGCGCAGATCGGTGAACGACCGCACCATCACCGCGTCGCTCACAGCCCGAGCAGCCCCGGCAGCCCGCCGATATCGGCGATCTCGTGCGTGCTGTAATAGGGGTTCGACGGTTCGTGCCCGCGATTGACGAACGCCCGCGCGCCGAAGCCCATGTCGCACGCAGTCATCTGATCGTAGCGCATGCTCGACGAGACGTGGAGCATGTCCTCCGGGCCGCAGCCCAGCCGGTCGAGCATATGTTCGAACGCCTGCATCCGCGGCTTGTACGCCTGCGCTTCCTCGGCGGTATAGACCGCGTGGAACGGCGCCTCGAGCCGCGCGACGCTGTGCGGGATCAGCTCGACCATCGAATTGGACAGGATCACGAGCGGGAATTCGGCGGCGACTCGCCTGAGCGGCTCGATCACATCGGGATGCGGACCCCATGTCGGCACGGCGGCATAGATGGCGGCGGCATCGCTGTCGCGATACTCGACCCCCCATTTGGCGCAGGTGCGGCGCAGCGACCCCTCGACCACCTCGGCATAGGGTTTCCACGGCCCCAGCACCTCGTCGAGCCGATAGGCCGAGAAGTCGGCAATGAAGCCGTCCATCGCGCCGGCACCGACCCGGTCGGCATAGAGCCGGCGCGCGACCGGGGCCATTTCGAAATAGATCAGCGTGCCATAGCAGTCGAACGAGATATATTTGGGCTTCAGCGCCATGGGGTGGTTCCTTCGATCATTCCGGGGCGTGGGGCAGGGTGAAGCTGAGCGTCGCGGTATGTTCGATCCGGTCGTAGCGGGACCGGTCGTCGCTCGGCCCGTCATAGACTGCGCGGATCACGTTCAGCCCCTGATTGCGGACGGGCAGCGTCACCGTGCCGTCGGCGGCGGTGGGGGTTTCCTTCGCGTCCGGGTCGTTCACCATGTCGGCGATCACCCGCGCGCCGGCGACCGGCCTGCCGTCGTAGAGCACGGTATAGGTCAGCGGCGCGCCGAGCGTCGCGGGAATCGCCGCCGGTACGATCTGGAGCCGCTGGCCCGGCAGCGCAGGCAGCGGCGCGGTCAGCGGTCCCTGGATCGAGACGGCATATTTGACCGTCTTTTCCGCAAGCTGGGCGTCGGGCATCGCATCGCGCCCGCCCGCTTCGAATTCCTGCCCCGCGTGGCGCGACCAGACGCCGTTCTGGAGCACCGCCGCGATCACCACCGGCTTGCTCGGGCCGTCGACCAGCACCACCGGGCCCGCGACCTTCAACGACGCCGCGACCGGGCGATAGGCGGCGTCGAACGCCACGATGCGCTCCACCTGCGGCAGGCGCCTGACCATGTCGAGGTCGTCGGCGCCGATGCCGTAGACCAGCGCGACGTGACGCGCGCGTTCGGCGAACCAGATGCCGTGCGCCGATGCCGCCGGCGCGAGCAGCGCGGCGGCCAGCACGGCCGGGATAAGGGCAGGATAGCGTCGCATGATCGTCTCCCCGTTTGCGTCGCCGATCCTAGCGGGCGGCGGGCGGAGGGAAGCGCTGAATGCGTCGCCCCGGTTGTCCGGTGATGCGCAATTGCGACCGCGCGCGGCACGATCTGCGGCGCGCCGCGTATCGCTGATAGCACGATCCATAATTCGATCTTTGCGATAGGCGGCTCGTTCGTTGGATGGAAGCGATGAGGAGACATGCTTCGGAGGAGGCGATGGAAACCTCCCAGTCCTTGGCAAGGCTTAGGGTCCGTACTCAGTCACGGCTCCTGCCGTGATTGAATACGGACCCTAAGCCTTGCGATGGTGCGCTCGATGACCCAGCGCCGCGGCAGGATGACGAAGCGGCGGACATCGAGCGTCTGACGATCTCGATGGCGAGGCGGTCGAGATGCGCGAATGGCCACCTTCAACTTGGGTTCTGCATAGCCGCCATTGGCGAACAGGCGGGCGATGCGCGCGCCGGCAGCGCTCGGTGAAGTCCGGCGCGCCGTCGCGGTCTTGGATATAGGTTGAATGGACCCGGACGCCGTACAGGTTGCCAGCTGTGCCAGTCGCGATGTGACGCTTGCGGCCCTTGATCCTCTTGCTCGCATAATAGCCACGCGGTCCGCCCGCTTCGGTCGTCTTCACAGAACTGACTGCCGACAATGCCGGCGCTCTACGCGGCTCACGGCCTTCAGCAATCCGTATCCCGGCCACCAGTACCGCATTGATCGCGTCGAGCAGGCCGCTGTCGCGCATTCGGTAGGGCTTGTGGGGATTCACAAATTTGTGCGGATATGATTCACGCTTTGGACGGATCGTGACGTATTGACGGACGCTCAATGGGTGAAGAGCTGACCACATTATCGGGGCAAGCGGACTGACCCTGGACGGAGCGGCCGGGACAATCGGCTGTTTGTAGAGGCGGTGCTGTGGATTGCGCGCACGGGCAGCCGTGGCGCGATCTGCCGGAGCGTTTCGGGAACTGGAGCACGGCGTTCCGTGTTCCTGGGACTGGCGCGAAGCCGATGCTTTCAGGCGGGTATTCGACGCACTGTCGGACGAGCCGGACCTCGAATATGCGATGATCGACGCGACAATCGTGAAAGTCCACCGTCACGGCCAAGGCGCAAAAGGGGACCCAGAGCCAGGCCATCGGTCGCTCCAAAGGCGGCATGACCACCAAAATCCTGGCGCTGACGGATGCCTTGGGCAATCTGGTGCGCTTCCGGCTGATGCCAGGTCAGCGTCACGACAGCGTCGAGGTGTCGCCACTAGAGCGGATTCCGATCAGTCCGGGCTCATAGCCGCAGGAGCTGAAGTAGTTGGCGCATTCCTGCGGCTGAAACAGGTCGACCAGCTTGCCGATGAGCGACCAAAGCCCGGACACGGTCCGCTCGCCGGCCCTGCGCAGCATGGCCTTGAGGCGGGCAAACGCCTTTTCGATTGGGTTGAAGTCGGGACTGTAGGGCGGGAGGAACATGAGCCGGGCGCCGGCCGCTTCAATCAGATCGCGGACGCTGGCGCGCTTGTGGCTGGACAGGTTGTCCATGATGACCACGTCGCCGCATGCGAGATCGGGCACGAGGACCTGCCGGACATAGGCCTCGAACCAGTCACCGTTGATCGGGCCATCGAGCACCATTGGTGCGACCATGCCGGTCATGCGCAAGCCGGCGACCAGCGTGGTCGTCTTGCGATGACCGTGTGGGTAGCCCATCCGAAGCCGCTCGCCCCGTCGGCAGCGGCCGTGGCTGCGCGTCATGTTGGTCGCGGTCCAGGTTTCGTCGATGAACACCAGCCGCGCAGGGTCGAGGTCGAGTTGGCCATCGAACCAGGCCTCCCGCTAGCTCAGGACGTCGGCGCGATCCTGCTCGACCGCGTGCCCGGTCTTTTTTGCGCGTGATGCCGTGCCGGACGAAGAAGCGGTGCAGCGTCGAGATCGCCACCGTCACGCCAATCCGGCTCAGTTCGCGACGCAACTCATCCAGCGTGATGTCGCGTCGCGCTTCGTGCAGCGCCAGCACCGTCTCCCGATGCGCCTCGATCCTCCGCGACCGCGTGTCCCCGCCCTGCGGCCTGGCTGCGTAGGTGCCCGTGCTACGGCGCTGGTCGTGCCACCGGATCACCGTCGCGGCCGCCACACCGAACCGCACCGCCGCAGCCCGGCAACTCATGCCCTCGTCAACCGCGGCCAGTGCCCGCGAACGCAAATCCATCGATAACGGCTTGCCCATCCATGCCGGCCTTCATCCAGCCAGCACCGTGAAGCAGATCAGCGCGTCCCTGTGAATCCCCCTTCGACTCAGATCGGCCGGAAAACGCTCTAAACGGAATCCTCTAAATGCAGACGCAGCCTAATGTGGGTTGCGGATACCCGAACATTGGTCGGCAGTAACCTTCCAAAAAACGAACGGAGATCGGGATCGCCAGCGTCTTCCCAGACGAATCAGGAAGCGGCATTCCTGCTACCAGTAAGCAGTCATCAGTTCGGATACCCATTCCGGCTGGCAAACTTCGCCGCGAGGCAGGAACTCGCGCATGACCGGCTTGATGTCGATCACGGGTGTTCCGTCGATCGCGTCCAGCCCTTCAATGTGCAACCGCGATCCTTCGACGCTCAGCACGCGGCAGACAGTCACACCCAGCCGATTGGGGCGGTTCTTCCCTCGTTGCGCGAAGATGCCCGTCAACGGCCAGTCGTCGCGGCCTCTCGGATGACGTGCGCCTCGCTCGATCTTCTCTTCGGGCACCCGGTCGAAGAGGAAGATAATCTCGGCATGGCTGAACGTATCCAGCCCCGCCAGCGCGTCAGCCCCGACTTGCGTCGCGTCCAACTCGATTGCGGTTCGGCTACTTCCCCAATCGTCGTCAATCGGATCAGTCCGACCGCCACGCACATATCCTATGGGGTCTATCGTGAACGTCATGAGTGCCTCCCATCGGCCGGCACCTACTGCCACGATCGGTAGGCACAGGGGAGTGGGATCAGCTTCCCAATTTCGATCGCAGGTCGGGAGGTAAGGGTTGAAACGACCTTCATAATGGGAGGCGGCCAACGACCGCGACCAGTCCCGTTATATTCCGAACCATGCCATCATGGCCCACGCAAAATGTGGGACCGTTCCTGGTGCGATCTCTGCTGATCCACCAGCTCATCGGCCAAAAACAGCGCGATAGCGCGCTTGACTGGTGACCCCTACGGGACTCGAACCCGTGTTTTCGCCGTGAGAGGGCGACGTCCTAGACCGCTAGACGAAGGGGCCGTTTGGCGGAGCGGCGTCCCTAGAAGGCGCTCGCCGCTCCGTCAAGCCGGTATCAGGCGGCGGCCTTCTCGCGCTCGCGCATTTCCTGGTTGAGCATCTCGGCCAGCAGGAAGGCGAGCTCGAGCGACTGGCCGGCGTTGAGACGCGGGTCGCAGTGGGTGTGGTAGCGATCCGCCAGATTCTGCTCTGTGATGGCGATGGCGCCGCCGGTGCATTCGGTGACGTTCTGGCCGGTCATTTCGGCATGGATGCCGCCGCCGTGCGTGCCTTCCGCACGGTGCACGGCGAAGAAGCCGCGCACCTCGGCGAGGATGCGGTCGAACGGCCGCGTCTTGTAGCCCGTCGCCGCCTTGACGACGTTGCCGTGCATGGGATCGCAAGACCAGACGACCGGCCGCCCCTCGCGCTGGATGGCGCGGACGAGGGCGGGCAGGTGCTTCTCGATCTTGTCGTGCCCGTAGCGGGTGATCAGCGTGATGCGGCCGGGGACGCGGCCGGGATCGAGCGTGTCGAGCATCCGGAGCAGCGCATCGGGATCGAGGCTCGGCCCGCATTTCAGGCCGATCGGATTGCCGACGCCGCGCAGATATTCGACATGCGCCGAACCCTCGAAGCGGGTGCGGTCGCCGATCCAGACCATGTGGGCAGAGGTGTCATACCATTGGCCCGTCAGCGAATCCTGGCGGGTCAGCGCTTCCTCATAGGGCAGCAGCAGCGCTTCGTGGCTGGTGTAGAATTGCGTGCCCTTCAGCTGCGGCACCGTCTCTGGATTGATGCCGCACGCTGCCATGAAATCGAGCGCGTCGCCGATCCGGCCCGCCACCTCGGCATAATGCGAGGCCCAGGGGCTGCGGCCCATGAAATCGAGCGTCCAGGCGTGGACCTGATGGAGGTTGGCATAGCCGCCCTGCGCGAAGGCGCGCAGAAGGTTGAGCGTGGCGGCGCTTTGCGAATAGGCGCGGATCATCCGCTGCGGATCGGGCCGGCGGCCTTCGGGGGTGAAGGCGATGTCGTTGACGTTGTCGCCGCGGTAGGAGGGCAGCGAGACGCCGTCCTGCTCCTCCATGTCGGCAGAGCGCGGCTTGGCGAACTGACCCGCCATCCGGCCGACCTTCACGATCGGCATCTTGGAGGCGTAGGTCAGCACCACCGCCATCTGGAGGAGGACGCGGAACGTATCGCGGATGTTGTTGGGGTGGAATTCCGCGAAGCTTTCCGCGCAATCGCCACCCTGGAGGAGGAACGCCTTGCCCGCCGCCACCTGCGCCAGATCGGCGGTCAGATCGCGCGCCTCGCCCGCGAAGACGAGCGGGGGATAGGTGGCGAGCTGCGCTTCCGCGGCGGCCAGCGCCTGCTGATCGGGATAGAGCGGCATCTGGCGCGCTTCATGCTCGCGCCAGCTCTGCGGGGTCCAACGGGTCGCCATCATCCGGTCCTTCGGGGAACAATCGGCCGCCCATAGGGCAGAAGCCCGCCCGAAGGAAGCCTATTGGCCGAAGCCGGGCTCGGCGGCGCGGGCCAGCGCCTCGCGCGCGGCGGCGACGAGCGCGCCCGATTTCGCCTCGCACTCGCGCTGTTCGGAGGCGGGATCGCTGTCGGCGACGATGCCGGCACCGGCCTGGACGTGCATCACCCCGTCCTTCACCAGCGCGGTGCGCAGCACGATGCAGCTGTCCATCGACCCGTCGGGTGAGAAATAGCCGACCGCGCCCGCATAGGGCCCGCGCGTTTCCCCCTCCAGCTCGGCGATGATCTCGCACGCGCGGACCTTGGGCGCGCCGGAGACGGTGCCGGCCGGGAAGCCCGCCAGCATCGCATCGATCGCATCGCGCGCGGGATCGAGCCGGCCGACGACGTTCGAGACGATGTGCATGACGTGGCTGTAGAGTTCGACCTGATAGCTGTCGGTCACCCGCACGCTGCCGGGGGCGGCGACGCGGCCGACATCGTTGCGGCCGAGATCGAGGAGCATCAGATGCTCGGCGCGCTCCTTGGCGTCGGCCAGCAGATCGTCGCGGTTGGCGGCATCCTCGGCGGCGGTGCGGCCGCGCGGGCGGGTGCCGGCGATCGGGCGGATCGTCACCTCCCCGTCGCGAACGCGGACGAGGATCTCGGGGCTGGAGCCGGTGAGCGCGAAGCCCGGCAGATCGAGATGGTAGAGGAAGGGCGAGGGGTTGATGCGGCGGAGCGCGCGATAGAGATCGAAGGCGGGAAGCGGGAAGGGCGCGGAGAAGCGCTGCGCCAGCACCACCTGGAAGATGTCCCCGGCCGCGATATACTCCTTGGCGGCGGCGACCATCGCCTCGTAGCGGCCGGGGGCGAGCACCAGGGCGGGGGCGGGGATCGCCTCCAGCGGCGGTGCGCGGCGGGCGGCAGGCGCGCGCGCCGCGAGGCGGGCGGCGGCGGCCTCGATCCGATCGACCGCGGCGGCGACGGCGGCCTCCGGGTCGCTCGCCGACCAGATCGGCGCGACGAGATAGAGCTGATCGGCCAGCCGGTCGAAGACCAGCAGCAGCGTCGGCCGGACGAACAGCATGTCGGGCACGTCGATCGGGCTTTGCGGCGGGCGCGGCAGTTTCTCGACGAGGCCGATCGTCTCATAGGCCATATAGCCGACGAGGCAGGCGAGGGCGGCGGGCAGTTCGGCCGGCACGTCGCAGCGCGTCTCGGCGACGAGGGCGCGCAGCGTCGCCAGCGGTTCGTCCCCGGCGGGGGCGAAGGCGGCGCGGTCGGTCAGCCAGTCGCGATTGACCTCGGCCGAGCGGCCGCGCGCGCGGAAGACGAGATCGGGGGCGAGGCCGAGCAGCGAATAGCGGCCGCGGGTGGCGCCGCCCTCGACCGATTCCAGCAAGAAATCGCCGCGGTCCGGCTCGATCAGCGCCAGAGCGGCACCGACCGGCGTCTCGGTGTCGGCGATCTGGCGGCGCCAGACGAGCGTCGGGCGGCCTTCCGCCAGCGCGGCGACGGCGGCGGCGTCCTGCGGCGCGGCGGTCATTGGCCGGGCAGCGGCTGGCCGGCGAGTTCGGCGCGGAGGCGGGCGATGGCCGGATCGCGGCGCTCGGCTTTCACCTGCTGCTTGGCGGCGGTGGCGAATTGCTGGAGCAGCTCCTCCGCCACCACCCCGCCCATCGAGCTGCGGACCTGCGCGGCCAGCGCCTCGTCCTTCGATGCGTCACCGGGGACGATCTTGCGGACCTGGACGACGTAGAAGCCTTGGCCCTGCGGGATCGGCAGCGACTGGGTCTTGCCGTTCTCCAGCCCGAAGAGCAATTGCAGCGGCGGCACCGGCCGTTCGGCGCGGGACAGATCGATGCGGCGGGCGGTGACGGGCTGGGGCGCGGGCAGGCCGAGCTTCGCCTCGGCGATCGCCTGCGCCAGCGGCATGCCCTTCTGCGCCTTGGCGACGATGGCGTTGGTGATCGTGCGGGCGCGATCCTCGGCGCGGCGGGCGACGAGATCGGCGGCGACCTGCGCACGGACCTCGGCCAGCGGGCGCGGCGCCTGCGGCACGATCTGGCCGAGGGCGACCAACGCGAAGCCCTTGCCGGCGCCCAGCGATTCGACCGTCGGATCGTCGCCGGCCTGCGCCTCGAACACCGTCTTGAGGACGGGGGCGAGATCAGGGGCGAGCTGATAGTCGGGCCGATCGGGGGCGAGGCCGCCGGCCAGCAGCGGCGGCGTCGTCTCGATCGTCAGCTTCTCGGCGCGGGCGGCTTCCTCGAAGGTGGCGCCGTCCTCGATCGCTTTTTCCAGCCGGTCGACGCGGGCGGCGATCTGGTCTTCCGCCTTGCGCGCCGTCAGCGCGGCGATGATCTCGGGCCGCGCCTCGGCGAGCGTCTTGCCCGGCTCCTGCCGGATCGAGACGATATGGACGACCTGCCAGCCGAGCGGGGTGCGCACCGGATCGGTGACGCCGCCGGCCTTCTGCGCCCAGGCGGCGTCGGCCACGGCGGGGGTGGCGAAGGCGGCGAAGGCGGCCCTGGTGCCGGCGGGGACGGCGATGTCGGATGCGCCGAAGCCCGCGGCTTCGGCGGCGGCGGCGAAGGCGGTGCCGCCACGGACCCTGGCGGCGAGCGCCTTGGCCGCCGCCTCGTCCTGCAGGATCACGCGTTGCAGCGTGCGCTGTTCGGACGGCGCATATTTCGCGGTATCGGCCTTGTAGGCGGCGGCGATCTCCGCCTCGCTCGGCTGCGCGGCGGCGCCGAGCGTGGCGGGGGAGAAAGCGGCGTAGCGGATGGTCCGCCGTTCGGGCACGGTATAGCGGGCGACGTTGCGGCGATATTCGGCGGCGACCTCGGCCTCGGTGGGGGCGGGACCGGGGGGGATGGACGCGGCGGGAACCACGCCGATCAGCCCTTCGCGCTGTTCGAGCAGCAGCGCGGCATAGGGGCGGGCGAGGCCGGCGGAAGCGGTGGCGCCGCTCGCCAACGGCACCAGCACCTGGCGGCGGATCAGGTCGCCCGCGGCATCGGCGCGGAGCTGCGCCTCGGTGATGCGCTGCTGCGCCAGGATCTGGCGCATCGCATTGGGATCGAACTGGCCGGTCGGGCCGGCGAAGGCGGGAACGCTGGCGATCTCGCCATCCACCAGCCGCTGGCTGGCGACGATGCCGGCATCGCGCGCCCACGCCTCGATCGCGCGCGTGTCCATCAGCTGGGCGATGATCGGCATCAGCCCGCCGCCGTTGACGAACGCCGCCATCGTCAGCCCCGGCTGCTGTTCGCGCGCGCGGGCGACTTCGGACTGGGCACGCGCGGTGACTTCGGCCGGCTCGATGTCCCGCCCGCCGACGCGGGCGATGGCGGTGGAGGAGCCGCCGAGGCCGAGGCCGCCCGTCCCCTGCGTTTCCACGCCGGTGACGATGAAGGCGATCATGATGAGGGCCAGCAGGGCCATGACCAGCCAGGACGACAAGGCGCGACGGAAGAAGCTCAGCATGGCCCCGCGCCATAGAGAAGGGGGCGGGGGGCATCAAGCGGGGCCAAGTCGCTTGGCTTGGGGGCGGCGCCTCGCTAGGCCGAGGCCGACTTGAGGGAGGGACCGACATGGCCAATCGCATGCTGATCGCCGGCAACTGGAAGATGAACGGCAATCGGGCGGCGCTGGCCGAGCTGGATGCGATCGCCACAGCGGCCGAGGCGGCGCCGCATCTGGACGTGGCGATCTGCCCGCCCTTCACGCTGATCGCGCCCGCCGCGGAGCGGGGCGTTGCGGTTGGCGGGCAGGATTGCCATGCGGCGGCCAAGGGCGCGCATACCGGATGCATCTCGGCCGCAATGCTGAAGGAGGCGGGGGCGGCCTATGCGATCGTCGGCCACTCCGAGCGGCGGCAGGACAATCACGAGAGCGATGCCGAGGTGCGCGCCAAGGCGGAGGCGGCGATCGGGCAAGGGCTGATCGCGATCGTGTGCGTGGGCGAGACCGAGGCCGAGCGCGATGCCGGCCGTGCCGAGGCGGTGGTCGAAGGCCAGCTTGCCGGATCGGTGCCGCCCGGCGCCACGGCCGCGGCCTTGGTCGTCGCCTACGAGCCGGTGTGGGCGATCGGCACCGGCCGCACGCCATCGATTGAGGACGTGGCGGCGATGCATGCCGCGATCCGTGCCAAGCTTTCCGCGCTGCTGGGGGGCGAGGGAGCGGGGGTGCGCATCCTCTACGGCGGATCGGTCAATCCGAAGAATGCCGCCGAACTGCTGGCGGTGGCGGACGTGGACGGCGCGCTGGTCGGCGGGGCGAGCCTGACGGCGGCGCAGTTCGTGCCGATCATCGAGGCCGCGCCGCGGGGGTGACGGGTCGGGCCTTCGTCGTCACCGGCGGGCCGGGATCGGGCAAGTCGACGCTGATCGCCGCTCTGGCCGACGAGGGCTTCGCGACGATGCCCGAGGGCGGACGGGCGATCATCCGCGATCAGCAGGCGATCGGCGGCGATGCCCTGCCGTGGCGGGACCGCGCGGCGTTCGCCCAGGCGATGATGCTTTGGGACATGCGATCCTGGCATGCGGCGCAGGCGATGGCGGGACCGGTGATCTGCGACCGCGGACTGCCCGACGTGATCGGCTATCGCACGCTCTGCGGCCTGCCGGTGCCCGACGCGCTGCGCCGCGCGGCCGCTGTCTTCCGCTACGAGCGGACGGTGTTCATCGCGCCGCACTGGCCCGCCATCTTCCATCGGGATGCGGAGCGGCGGCAGGACGAGGCGGAGGCGCAGGCGACCCACGATGCCATGGCCGCGACCTATGCGGCCCTCGGCTATGAGCTGGTCGCCTTGCCGCGCGCGCCGGTGGCGGAGCGGGTGGCGTTCGTCCGCGCACGGATCGCGGGGTAGGCGCCGGCGGCCGGCCTATTCCTCCGTCCCCGCCAGCAGCATCGTCACCATCACCCGTTCCTCGCCCAGATGCTTCTCGATCGCGAGGCAGACGCTGTCCATCGCCTCGGCATAGTCCGTCCATTCGGCGGCGATGCGATCCGCCGGCCAGCGGGTGGTGTGGAGGCGATAGGCCTCGCTCGCCATCACGCACGAGGCCTTCAGGCGGCGGGCGGTGACGGCGCGCAAGGGGTGGGCGGTGGCGATGACGGGATCGAACACCGCGGTGTGCTTGAACGCCTGATAGGCGCGCATCGCCGTCAGCATCCGCGTCCTGAGCGTCAGGAGATCGGCCGTCGCGTCGGCCGCCGGGCGATCGGTATGGAGGCGGGCCGCTGAGACGAGCTGGCGGATCACCTGCTGGTGGGCATCGATCCGGTCCAGCGTCTCGTCACACGTCATCGCTTCGTCCATCCGGCTGTTCCTCGGCGCCGCATATGCTGAGCTAAATCAAGAGGATCAACCTTCGATTAACCATAATGGACCTGTCCGCGGCACCTTACAGGAAGCTGTAGGGATCGACATCCACCGCCACGCGCACGCCGCGCGGCCAATCCATTGCGCCCAGCCAGCCGCGGATCACGTCCTGCACGTCCAACGCGCGGGCGGCGTGGACGAGGAGGCGCTGGCGGTGGCGGCCGCGCAGCATGGCGAGCGGCGCGGGGGCCGGGCCGTAGACGTGCATGCCTGCCACCTCCGGCGCGGCGCGGGCGATGCGGCGTGCCGTCTCGATCGCGGCGTCGGCGCTTTCCGCCGAGACGATGATGCCGGCATAGCGGCCGAACGGCGGCGCCTCCGCGACGCGCCGCGCCTCCGTTTCGGCGGCATAGAAGCCGGCGGCGTCGCCCGAGACGAGCGCACGGATGACGGGGGCGTCCTTCTCGCGCGTCTGGACGAGGACGCGGCCGGGCTTGGCGCCGCGCCCCGCCCGGCCCGCGACCTGCGCGATCTGCTGGAAGGAGCGTTCGGCGGCGCGCAGATCCCCGCCCGACAGGCCGAGATCGGCATCGACCACGCCGACCAGGGTCAGATCGGGGAAGTGATAGCCCTTGGTGACGAGCTGGGTGCCGATGACGATGTCGATCTCGTGCGCCTCCATGCGTGCGACGAACTCCGCCGCCTTGGCGGGGGACCAGAGCGTGTCCGAGGTGACGACGGCGGCGCGCGCCTCCGGAAACAGCGCCGCGACCTCGTCGGCGATGCGCTCCACGCCGGGACCGCAGGCGACGAGGCTGTCCTCCTCGCCGCATTCGGGGCAGGCGCGCGGCGGGGGGACGAGGTGGCCGCAATGGTGGCATTGCAGCCGGCGGACGAGGCGATGCTCGACCATCCAGGCGGTGCAATTGGGGCATTGGAAGCGATGCCCGCAGGTGCGGCAGAGGGTGAGCGGGGCATAGCCGCGGCGGTTGAGGAACAGCAGCGCCTGCTCCCCCTTCGCCAGCGTCTCCTCCATGGCCGCGACTAGTGGCGGGGCGAGCCAGCGGCCGCGGACCGGCGGATCGGCGAGGAGATCGATGGCGGCGATGTCCGGCATCGTCGCCCCGCCGTGGCGGGCGGGGAGCTTGACCTCCGCATAGCGGCCCTGCGCGACCATCGCCTGCGTTTCGATCGCGGGGGTGGCGGAGGCGAGGATGATCAGTATCTCCTCGAACCGGCCGCGCATCACCGCTACGTCGCGCGCGTGATAGGGGACGCCGTCTTCCTGCTTGAAGCTCGTCTCGTGCGCCTCGTCCACCACGATCAGGCCGAGATCGCGATAGGGCAGGAACAGGGCCGAGCGCGCACCGACGGTGACGCGCGCCTCCCCGTTCGCAATCGCCCGCCACGCGCGGCGGCGCTGCGACTGGCGCAGATCGGAATGCCAGGCGACGGGGAGGACGCCGAAGCGCGCGGCGAAGCGCTTGAGGAAGGGTTCGGTGAGCGCGATTTCTGGCAGCAGCACCAGCACCTGCCGGCCGGCGCGCAGGGCCGCGGCGACCGCCTCGAAATAGACCTCCGTCTTGCCCGATCCGGTGACGCCGTCGAGCAGGACGGGGGCGAAGGCGCGGGCCTCGACCGCGGCGGTGAGCGTGGCGGCGGCGGCCTGCTGATCGGCCGACAGGGCGGGCGGGGCGTGGGCCGGATCGGGGACGGGGAAGGGATCGTCGACGCGGACCTCGACGGGCTCGATCGCGCCCGCCTTGACGAGGCCGCGGATGACGCCGTCCGACACGTCGGCGCGCTGCGCCAGTTCCCGCACCAGCCCCTGCGCGGCGCCGATCCGCTCCAGCGCCTGGGCGCGCTGCGGGGTGAGGCGATCGGGGACGTGGCCGGTGGCGCGATATTCGGTGACGCTGCGCGCCCCGTCCAGCGCCGAGGCGGAGGCGAGCGCCATGCGCAGCACCGCGGCCGGCGGGCTGAGGTAATAATCCGCGGTCCATTCGATCAGGCGGCGCAAGGGAGCTGCCAGCGGTGGCAGATCGTAGACGCCGGCCAGGGGGCGCAGGCGATTGTCGCCGACTTCGGCATCGGAGGGCATGCGCTCCGCCTCCCACACCACGCCCGCCAGCTGGCGCGGGCCGAGCGGGGCGAGGACGATCGAGCCGGGCACGACATCATGTTCGGGATCGACCCGATAGTCGAGCGGCCCTAGGGCGGCGTTGAGGAGGAGGACGCGGGCACGCTTGAGCATCTTGGGCGCCATGTAGGGGCTGCGCGGCGTTCCGGCGAATAGGATTTGCCTAATAGGATTTCATTTGCTTCGATGATCGTTCCTGAAAGGTTCCGGGGGCGATTCGTGGGTCAGGCGGCAAGGGCGATGATCGGGGCGCTGGCGGCGCTGGGGCTGGCGGGCGGCGCGGCGGCGCAGGGGGCACCCTCGACGGCGGGCCTCCGGCCCGACCAGCAGGCGTTCCTGGGGCTCTACAAGGAATTGGTGGAGACGGACACGACGCTGTCGGCCGGATCCTGCACGCTGGCGGCCGAGCGGATGGCGGCGCGGCTGAAGGCGGCGGGCTATGCCGACCGCGACCTGACGCTGTTCGCCGATCCGGCGCACCCGAAGGAGGGGGGGCTGGTGGCGGTGCTGGCAGGGAGCGACGCGGCGCTGAAGCCGCTGCTGCTGCTGGCGCATATCGACGTGGTGGAGGCGAAGCGCGCGGACTGGACGCGCGATCCCTTCACCCTCATCGAGGAGAAGGGCTATTATTACGCCCGCGGCAGCGCCGACGACAAGGCGATGGCAGCGACCTTCACCGACGCGATGATCCGGCTGAAAAAGGCGGGACGCCCGCCGAAGCGGACGGTGAAGCTGGCACTGACCTGCGGCGAGGAGACGACCTACGCCTTCAACGGCGCCGACTGGCTGGCGAAGAACCGGCCCGAACTGATCGCGGCGGGCTTCGCGTTGAACGAGGGCGGCGGCGGGCGGCTGAACGGCGCGGGCGAAGTCGCCTCGCAAAGCGTGCAGGTGGGCGAGAAGGCCGTCCAGAACTACCGGATCGAGGCGATGAATGCGGGCGGCCACAGCAGCGTGCCGATCAAGGACAATGCCATCTACGAACTGGCCGACGCGCTGGTGCGGCTGCGCGACCATGAATTCCCGATCCGCCTGAACGATACGACCCGCGCCTATTTCACGGCACAGGGCAAGGCGATGGGGGGCGAGATGGGCGCCGCGATGCAGGCGATCGCCGCCAACCCGCAAGATGCCGCGGCGGACCGCATCGTCTCGGCCGACCGCGCCTATCATTCGATGCTGCGCACGACCTGCGTCGCGACTCTGCTGGACGGCGGCCACGCCAACAATGCGCTGCCGCAGCGGGCCGGCGCCAACGTCAATTGCCGCATCATCCCCGGCGAGACGGTGGAGGGCGTGCGCACCGCCATCACCGCCGCCATCGCCGACCCGAAGATGACCGTCGCGGTCGTCCCCCCGATCCGCCCCGCCGCCAAGGCCCCGCCGCTGGACCCCAAGGTGATCGGGCCGATGGAGGCGGTGGCGAAGCGATACTTCCCGGACATCGCGATCGTCCCCAGCATGTCGACCGGGGGCACCGACGGGCCGTTCCTGGGGCAGATCGGCATCCCCGTCTACGGCGTGCCGGGCTTCGCCGGCAACGGCGG
Source organism: Edaphosphingomonas fennica (assembly GCA_036946415.1). Taxonomy (GTDB): domain Bacteria; phylum Pseudomonadota; class Alphaproteobacteria; order Sphingomonadales; family Sphingomonadaceae; genus Sphingomonas_Q; species Sphingomonas_Q fennica_A. Next base: position 38,035 of record JAQIJD010000008.1, read on the forward strand.
GATGGACGGGGTGCACGGCCTGAACGAGCGGATACAGGTGAAGGCGCTGTATCGGGGGCGGGATTATCTGAACGAGTTGGTCGATGTGTATGCGGCGGGGGGATGAGGGGTGTCCGGCGCTGCCCCTGTCGATGCGGGGGCGGGACGACGGCCGATAGCCGAGTCCGTCCAGCGCCGGGCGAGCGACCGATCCGCATCCGGGAACATCGACCGGTAGTGCTGTCGTCCCCTCTTTCGTATCGGAAGGGCGTTTCGCGGACGGTTCGTCTGAACGCTGTCCAACGTGCCGCGGCAGCTCGCTTCCGGCGGCACTACTATCGGATATGACTTCGCAGAAGAACGCCAGCTGTCCCTCGCGCAGCGCATAAGGCGTTTGAGGAGGGCCGTCACTCGTAGTATATACATGGCATATGCCAAGGAGATTGTGCGATGGCCGAGCCTGCCCTCAATCGCGACATCCGCGAAGCGAAGCTGTTCCGCAACAACCGCAGCCAGGCTGTCCGCATACCGGCGGAGTTCGAGTTTTCCGGCAGCCGTGTCCTGATCCACAAGGACGGCGATCGCCTCATCATCGAGCCCGAACCCCGGCCCGACCTGCTCGACACGCTCCGTTCGCTATCCCCCCTCGATCCCGCCGATGCCTTTCCCGACGATCTCGACGCAACGCTGCTGCCACTCGGAGATGTCGACCTGTGAGCCGGACCCGCTACATGCTCGATACGAACATCGTGTCCGATCTGGTGCGAAGCCCGCAGGGCCGCATCTTCGACCGGATCGCCGCGCTGGGGAGCGAGGCGATATGCATCAGCATCGTGACCGCAGCCGAGTTGCGCTACGGATGCGCGAAGAAGGGTTCGCCGCGACTGCTGGCAAATGTCGAAGCGATCCTCGCCAGTATCGAGATACTGGCCCTCGATGTCCCGGCTGACGGCGAATATGCCGACATCCGCGCCGATCTCGAGGCCGCCGGCAAACCGATCGGCCCGAACGACCTTCTGATCGCCGCTCATGCGCGTGCCGTCGGTGCAACGTTGGTCACTGCCAACGTGGGCGAGTTTCAGCGTGTCCGGGGTCTGCGGGTCGAGAACTGGATCGCGTGATACGTCTGGCGGTGCTGCCTTCCCGTCACGCTATCGTTTGTGAGCATAGCCACAGGGGTCTTCAATCCGCTCCAGCCGATCGCCGTTCCTATTCCAGCAGGTCGGCCGACCTGGCCCCCTACCACCTGAGCGGTAGCCGCGTCAGCCCATGCACGATGCCCGTCGCGCGCACCGGCGGGTCGGCCGGGTCGAGGGTGAAGTCGGGGATGCGGGCGAGCCATTCTTCGAGGAAGATGCGGATTTCGGCGGTGGCCAAAGGCGCGCCGATGCAGCGGTGGACGCCGTAGCTGAAGGTCGCGTGCTTCCAGCTGTCCTTGCGCTTGAAGTCCACGGTCAGCGGATCGTCGAACAGCGTCTCGTCCATCGAATGGAGGCAGGCGGACATCAGCACCTGCTCGCCGGGCTGCATCGCGGCGCCTTCATAGTCCGTCCGGTCGCGGACGACGCGGGCGATGTTGGCGATGGCGAAGCGGCGCAGCAGTTCCTCGATCGCCTTGGGGATCAGCGCGGGCGTCTCGATCAGTTGCGCGCGGTGGCCGGGATTCTCGGCGAGGAACAGCGCCGACCAGCCCATCATCGAGGCGACCGTATCCAGCCCGCCGCCGAGCAGGCCCGAGGCGAGGCCGCGCGCCTCCTCCAGGTTCATCGTCCGCCCGCCGATGTCGGCCTGCAAGGCATCGCTCAGCAGGTCGTCGCGCGGCGCGGCCATGCGATCGTCCACCAGGGCTGCGATATAGGCGTTCATGTAGCGGCGCGCCTCCGCCCGCTCGGCCTCGTCGCGCGGGCGGAGGGTGGCGTTGACGGCGGCGAGCAGCGGCTCGCGGTCGGCTTCGGGCAGGTCCATCATCCTGAGGAAGATGATGATCGGGAGCTGCTGGGCGAATTCGCCGATGAATTCGCAGGCGCCGCGGGGCTGCATCGCTGCGATCAGATCGATCGCCAGCGCGCGCGCCTCCTCGCCCCAGCGCTTGACGGCGCGGGGGGTGAAGGCGGGCATCAGCACCTTGCGCAGCGGCGTGTGGGCGGGCGGATCATATTCCAGCGGCACGCCGCGCGGGCGATCCATCTTCGGGATGAAGGCGGAGGAGGAGGAGAAACGCTCCCAGTCCGACAGGATGGCGCGGATGTCCTCGCCGCGGGTCGCGATCCAGTGGCCGCCGTTGTGCGGCGTCCAGCGCATCGCCGGGCCGCCCTGCAACCGCTTCCAGGCGAGGAAGGGATCGCCGCCGGGCTCGCACGGCCGGTAGAAATCGAAATCGACCCATTGTTCGGCCGAGACATGGGGCGGGCGATCGGCGGCGGTGGGGGTCATGGTCTCTCCGGTCGGGCGGCCTCTGGCGGGCGGCTTCATCCTATCCAAAGCATGCGTCGCTTGCTACCATGATCCCTCAACGACCCGCGACAGGGCGGCAGGGAGATGGGACATGGCGGCACCGGCCTTCACGCTGAACGGCAAGGTGATCGTGGTCACCGGCGCCTCGACCGGGATCGGCCGCGCGGCGGCGCGGGTGTTGGCGGGGCAGGGCGCGCGGGTGATGCTGGTGGCGCGACGGCAGGCGATCCTGGACGAGGCGGTGGCGGAGATCGCGGACGCGGGCGGCACGGCGGCGGCTTTCGCGGCGGATGTCGGCACGCGCGACGCGGCGGTGGCGGCGATCGATGCGGCCGAGGCGCGGTTCGGCGCGATCGACGGGCTGTTCGCCAATGCCGGCATCGGCGGGGCGGCGGCACCCTTCGCCGATTATGGCGACGAGGATTTCGACCATGTGCTGGCCGTGAACCTGAAGAGCCTGTTCTGGCAGATGAAGCGGGTGCTGCCGGGGATGGTGGCGCGGGGGAGCGGCGCGATCCTGGCGACGGGGAGCTTGGCCAGCGAGCGCGGGCTGCCGATGACCTGCGGCTACAACGCCTCCAAGCATGCGGTGCTGGGGCTGGTGCGATCGGCGGCGGCGGAGGTGGCCAAGGCGGGGGTGCGCGTCAACTGCATCCTGCCCGGCCTGATCGAGACGCCGATGCTGACGCATCTGGCCGATGAATTCACCGGCGGCGATCGCGCCGCGGGCATGGCGATGATGGCGCGGATGGTGCCGCAGGGGCGCGTCGGCACGCCGGAGGAGCTGGCGAACGTCGCCGCCTTCCTGCTGTCGGACGCCGCCGCTTATGTGAACGGGCAGGCCTGGGCCGTCGACGGCGGCATCCTGGGCACGATCTCCAACGGAGGATGACGATGGCGCTGAAATATTATCATGCCGAGCCGGTGGCCAATTCGCTGAAATCGATGATCCCGCTCAAGGAGAAGGGGCTGGATTACGAGAGCATCTATGTGAACCTGCACGAGTTCGATCAGCACCAGCCCTGGTTCACCGCCATCAACCCCGAGGGGCAGGTGCCGGTGCTGGACCATGACGGCACGATCGTGACGCACACCACCGTCATCAACGAATATATCGAGGATGCCTTTCCCGATACGCCGTCGCTGCGCCCCGCCGATCCGGCGGGCAAGGCGCGGATGCGCTACTGGAACAAGTTCGTCGACGAGCATGTGATGAACTTCGTGTCGATGCACGGCTGGCACCGGATGGTGGGCGTGATCGCGCGCAACATCGATACGGGTGAGTTCGAGAAACTGCTCGAGCGGATCCCGCTGCACGAACAGCGCGAGAAGTGGAAGACGGCGCGCTCGGGCTTCTCCGAGGCGGACCTTGCCAATGCGAGCCGCAAGATCGAGGTGGCGGTGGCCAAGGTGGAGGCGCAACTGGCCGAGACCGCGTGGCTGGCGGGCGACATGTTCACGCTGGCCGACATCAATTTCTACAGCCATTGCGGGATGATGGTGGAGCGGATGTTCCCCGAGATGGAGATCGCGACGCGTGCGCCGCGGCTGGTGGAATGGCGCGATCGGGTGACGGCGCGGCCCGGCGTGGCGGCGGCGCTGGCCGGCGAGGACCGGACGGCACCGGGGCTCAGGACGTGGACGGGGCACGCGCGGTAGGCGAGGTTCAGTCTGGCGCCCGTCGGCTGAAGAACCGCCCCCCCTCCCTGAAAGGGAGGGGCTGGGGGTGGGTTGCTCGCGAGGCTCGGTCCCGCCCGCCAACCGGCGAACCCACCCCCGACCCCTGCCTTTCAGGGAGGGGGAGCAATGCGGGCGAGGCTTCCGTTGCGGGGCGCCAGCCGGTAGGGTGGCGGGATGACAGGCATCGGACGCGCACTCCTCCCCGTGGCGGGGCTTGGCCTCGCCCTCGGCGCCCCCGCGGGCGCAGTGGTGACCGCCGATGCGGGCGCGGTCGCCGCCTCCGCTTACGTTCGCGCGCGCGCGGCGGAGGCGATGGGCGAGCTGGAGACGTCGGCGGCGGGCTATGCCACGGCGCTGGCGGTGGTGCCCGGCGATCCGCTGCTCGCCACCCGCAGCTACCGGCAGGCGCTGGCGGCGGGCGATCAGGCGCTGGCGGTGAAGGCGGCGCGGGTGCTGGAAGCGGCGGACAAGCTGCCCGCCGACGCGCGCCTGCTGCTGCTGGTGGACGATGTGAATGCGGCGCGCTGGCCCGCCGCCGCCCGCCAGATCGATGCCATCGCGCAGGACAAGTTGTTCGCCTTCCTCGTCCCCGTGATGCGGGCGTGGGTGGCCTATTGCGCGCGGCAGGGCGATGCGCTGGCGGCGCTGTCCCCCGCCAGCCTGGAGGGGATCGCCGGGGCGACGCCCTATCTGGGCGAGCATCGCGCGCTGATGCTGCTGGCGCGCGGCCGCTATGACGACGGGATCGCCGCCGTCCGCGCGCAGGCCGGCCCCTCGGGCGGGCCGAGCGCGCGCCTCCGGATCGTGGCGGCGGGCATCCTCCAGCGCGGACGGCGTAGCGAACAGGCGCTGGCGCTGCTGACCGGGGACGAGCCGCCGGTGACGGCGGCGCGCGCGACGATCGAGGCGGGGGGCAAGCTGCAACCGCAGCCCTTCGGCGCGCGCGACGGTCTGGCGGAGCTGTTCCTGCGGCTGGCGGCGGATATCGATCGGCAGCGGATCACCCCGCTGGCGCTGGGCATGGCGCGGCTGGCGACCTTCGTTGCGCCGGACAACGATGCCGCCTGGCTGGCGACGGGATCGGTGCTGGCCGGCGCCGACCGGGGTGCGGCGGCATTGCAGGCGCTCGATCGCGTGCGGCCGGGGCCCTATGCGGAAGGGGCGCGGATCGCGCGGCTGCGGGTGATGGTGCGGCAGGGCGACAAGCAGGAAGCGCTGGCGGTGGTCAAGGCCGATGCCGCGCGGCCGGACGCCACCGCCGCCGAATGGACGCGGCTGGGCGATTTGCTGACCGACCTCGATCGCGACGCCGAGGCCGCCGACGCTTATGCCCGTGCGCTGGCGCTGGCCGAGGCGGCGGGCGCACCCGCCGCCGAACGCTGGCCGCTCCTCCTCCTGATGGGCGGCGCGCGCGAGCAGGCGGGGCAATGGCCGGAAGCGCAGGCGGCGCTGCAAAAGGCCATCGCGCTCGCCCCCGATCAGCCGGTGGTGCTGAACTATCTGGGCTATGCCAAGCTGGAGCGGCGCGAGGACCTGCCGCAGGCGCGCGCGCTGATCGAGCGGGCGAGCAAGCTGCGCCCGGACGACCCCTCGATCACCGATTCGCTCGGCTGGTCCTATTATCTGACCGGCGATGTCGGCCCGGCGATCGCGGCGCTGGAGAAGGCGGTGGCGGGCGATCCGGCGCAGGCGACGATCAACGAGCATCTGGGGGACGCTTACTGGACCGCGGGGCGGCGCTATGAGGCGCGCTATGCGTGGCGGGCGGCGCTGGTTTCCGCCGACGAGAAGGAGACGGCGCGGCTGCGCGGCAAGATCGACGCCGGGCTGACGCCGGCGACCCGCGCCCCCTGATGGCGGCGACCGCGACGGCCTATGCCAAGATCAACCTCGTGCTCCACGTCCGCCGGCGGCGCGCGGACGGCTATCACGAGCTGGAGACATTGTTCGCCTTCGTCGACGACGGCGACCGGCTGACGCTGGCGGACGCGGCCGGGGATGCGCTGACGATCGCCGGGCCGTTCGCGGCGGGGCTGGGCGCGGGGGCGGACAATCTGGTGCTGCGCGCCGCCGCCGCCTTCCGCGCGCGCTATGGCGGGGCGGGGGCGGCGTTCGCGCTCGACAAGCGGCTGCCGGTGGCGGCGGGGATCGGCGGCGGATCGGCCGATGCGGCGGCGGCGCTGCGGCTGCTGGCGGGGCGTGCCGGGGTGGCGGGGGACGATGCCGGGCTGACGGAGATCGCGGCGGGGCTGGGGGCGGACGTGCCCGCCTGCCTTGCCTCCACCGGCCAGCGCGGCACCGGGCGGGGTGACGAACTCGCGCCGGTGACGGGGACGGCGGGGGTGCCGGTGCTGCTCGTCAATCCGCGCCGGCCCCTCTCCACGGGCGCGGTGTTCGGCAGCTGGGACGGCATGGATCGCGGGCCGCTGGGCGAAGGCGATCCGATCGCCGTGGCGCTGCAGGGGCGCAACGATCTGGAGCCGCCGGCGCGGGCGCTGGAGCCGGGGATCGATGCGGTGCTGGGCTGGCTGGGCAGGCGTGCGGGCGCGCGGCTGGCGCGCATGTCCGGATCGGGGGCGACCTGCTTCGCGCTGTTCGCCGACATTCCCACGCGAAATGCGGCGGCGGCGGAGGTGCCGGCGGACTGGTGGGCGATGGCGGGGGTGCTGCGGTGAACGGGGTGGGCGCGGCCGGCGAACGATGCGCCGCCGGATCCCGCCGCGGATGGCGGACGGTGACGGGGGCGAGCCGGTGGTGAGTGGTTGGGCAAGGCGGGCGGGCGGTCGCGCGGGGGCGTGGATCGCCGATGCCGGTGCGGGGCGGCCGCCGGCCGGGGCGCAGTGGTGAGCGCGGCGTGGACCGAGCTGGCCGGCGGCGATGCGCCGGACGGGTGCGACGTGCTGGTGATCGCTGACCATGCTTCCGCCACCGTGCCGGCAGGGATCGACCTGGGCGTGCCGGCCGACGCCATGCGGCGGCACATCGCGGTCGACATTGGCGTGGCGGCGGTGGCGGCGCGGCTGGGGTTCCGCGCGGTACTGGGCGGCGTCTCGCGCCTCGTCATCGATTATAATCGCGAGGCGGATTCGCCCGGCCTGATCCCGATCGAGAGCGACGGTACGGTGGTGCCCGGCAACGTCGGCGCGGATCGGGAGGCGCGGCTGGCGGATTATTATCGGCCCTATCACGATCATGTGGCGCAGTTGGTGGCGGCGATGCGGCCGCGGCTGATCGTGTCGCTGCACAGCTTCACGCCGCAACTGGCGACGCGGCCCGAGGAGGCGCGCCCGTGGGAGATCGGCATCCTCTACAACCGCGACGAGCGCGCCGCCCGCATCGCCTTGCCGCTGCTGGGCGAAGCGGGAGTCCTGGCGGGGGACAATCTGCCTTATTCGGGCCGCGTGCTGAACGCGACGATGAACGCCCATGCCGAGGCGAACGGCATTCCCTATCTGGGGATCGAGGTGCGGCAGGATCTGATCGGCAACGATGCGGGTGCGGCCGATTGGGCAGCGCGGCTGCGGCCGATCATCCTTTCCGTGGCGGCGGCGGTGGGTTAGAGGCCCCGAGCGACCAGCCGCCGAGGATGTTATGGCCCACGAGTTCGACAAATCCCGCCTGCCCAGCCGCCACGTTTCGGTCGGCCCGGAGCGGGCGCCGCACCGCAGCTATTATTATGCGATGGGGCTAACCGAGGAGGAGATCGCGCGGCCGTTCGTGGCGGTGGCGTCCGCCGGCAACGACAGCGCGCCGTGCAACACCACGCTCGACTTCCAGGCCGACATCGCGCGCGAGGGCGTGAACGAGGCGGGCGGCATGCCGCGCCGGTTCAATACGATCACCGTGACGGACGGGATCGCGATGGGCCATCAGGGGATGAAATCCTCGCTGGTCAGCCGCGAGGTGATCGCGGATTCGGTCGAGCTTTCCGTGCGCGGCCATTGCTACGACGCGCTGATCGGCTTTGCGGGGTGCGACAAGTCCCTGCCCGGCATGATGATGGCGATGCTGCGGCTGAACGTGCCTTCGATCTTCGTCTATGGCGGATCGATCCTGCCCGGCCGCTACCACGAACAGGACGTGACCGTGGTCGACGTGTTCGAGGCGGTGGGCCAGCACGCGGCGGGCAATTGCCCGCTGCACGATCTGATCGCGCTGGAAAAGGTCGCCTGCCCCGGCCATGGCGCCTGCGGCGGCCAGTTCACCGCCAACACCATGGCCTGCGTCGGTGAGGCGATCGGTTTATCCTTGCCGAACAGCAACATGGCGCCCGCCCCTTACAAGAGCCGGGAAGAGGTGGCACGCGCCGCCGGGCGGCAGATCATGGAGTTGCTGCGCCTTAACCTGCGCCCGCGCGACATTTGCACGCGCGAGGCGTTCGAAAATGCGGCGCGGATCGTGGCGGCGACGGGCGGCTCGACCAACGGCGCGCTGCACCTGCCGGCGATGGCCAACGAGGCGGGGATCGATTTCACCCTGTTCGACGTGGCAGAGATATTCAAATCAACGCCTTACATCGCGGACCTGAAGCCCGGTGGCAGGTATGTGGCGCGTGACATGCATGATGCCGGCGGCGTCTACATGCTGATGAAGACGCTGCTGGCGGAAGGCTTCCTCCACGGCGACTGCCTGACGGTGACGGGCAGGACGCTCGGCGAAAATATCGACGCGGTGACGTGGAATCCCGACCAGAAGGTGATCTACGACGCGAAGACGCCGATCACGCCGACCGGTGGCGTCGTCGGCCTGCGCGGCACGCTCGCGCCCGACGGGGCGATCGTGAAGGTGGCGGGGATGAAGCGGCTGGTGTTCGAGGGGCCGGCGCGGGTCTTCGACTGCGAGGAGGATTGCTTCGCCGCGGTCGAGAACCGTGAGATCGCCGAGGGATCGGTGATCGTGATCCGCTACGAAGGGCCGAAGGGGGGCCCCGGGATGCGCGAGATGCTTTCCACCACCGCCGCACTTTACGGCCAGGGCATGGGCGAGAGCGTGGCGCTCATCACCGACGGGCGCTTCTCGGGCGGCACGCGCGGCTTCTGCATCGGCCATGTCGGGCCGGAGGCGGCGGACGGCGGGCCGATCGCGCTGGTGGAGGATGGCGACATCATCCGCATCGATGCCGAGATCGGCACGATCGACCTGAAGGTGGACGAAGCGGTGCTGGCCGAGCGCCGCGGGCGCTGGCAGCCGCGCATCAACGATTATCAGGCGGGGGCGCTGTGGCGCTATTCCCGGAACGTCGGCCCCGCTTCCACCGGGGCGGTGACGCATCCGGGTGCGCGCGCCGAGCGGCATGTCTACGCCGATATCTGACGGTCCTGCCATCCTGACCGCGGCGGAGATGCGTGCCGCCGAGGCGGCATCGGGCGTGTCCGAGCAGGTGCTGATGGCGCGGGCGGGCAAAGCGGTGGCGGAGGCGGCGCGGCGGATCGCGCCGGGTGCGTCGGTGCTGGTGCTGGCGGGGCCGGGCAACAATGGCGGGGACGGCTATGTTGCGGCGCGGCTGCTGGCCGAGCGCGGCGTGGCGGTGCGCGTGGCGGCGGCGGGCCCCTCCCGCACCGGCGCGGCGGCGGCGGCGCGGGGCGGCTGGCGCGGACGGATCGAGCTGCCCGAGCGGGCTGAGCCGGGCCAATTGCTCATCGACGCCCTCTACGGCACCGGCCTCAGCCGCGGGCTGGAGGCGCCCGCCGCCGCTACCCTGCTGCGGCTGGCGGGGGCTGCCAGGCGGCGGATCGCGATTGATCTGCCGAGCGGGATCGGCGCGGACGACGGCGCGATCCTCTCCCCCGTGCCCGATTTCGACGCGACGGTGGCGCTGGGCGCGCTCAAGCCCGCACACCTGCTGCATCCGGCGGCAGCGCGCTGCGGGCATGTGCTGCTGGCCGACATTGGTGTGGCGGCGGGGGGGTGTGGCGGCGGGGGGCCGGCTGACGACGGTCGCGCGGCCGCATTTGCCGGCACCGGGGCCGGAGGATCATAAATATTCGCGCGGGCTGGTCGCGATCGTCGGCGGGGCGATGGCGGGGGCGGCGATGCTGGCGGCAAGGGCGGCGGGGGCTGCCGGCGCGGGCTATGTGCTGCTGGCGGAAGCGGCCGACGCGACGGCGGGGCCGGATGCGATCGTGCGACATCGCGGGCCGCTCGCCGAACGGCTGGCGGATGCGCGGATCGGCGCGGTGGTCGTCGGGCCGGGCCTGACCGGGGACGATGCGGCCCGCGCGCGCGACGCGATCCGCAGCGGGCGACCGCTGGTGCTGGATGCAGGAGCGATCGCGCTCGGCCTGCCGCGCCTGCCGGTCCCGGCGATCCTGACGCCGCATGACGGGGAATTCCGCCGCGCCTTCGGGGATCTGCCCGGCAGCAAGATCGATCGCGCCCGTGCGGCCGCCGAGCGCAGCGGGGCGGTGGTGCTGCTGAAGGGGCCGGATACGGTGATCGCGGCGCCCGATGGGCGCGCGGCGATCGGCGTCTCGCCGCGCTGGGCGGGGACGGCGGGGAGCGGCGACGTGCTTGCGGGCCTGTGCGGGGCGATGCTGGCGCGCGGCCTCGATCCCTTCGCTGCCGCCTGTGCCGCACAATGGCTGCACGCCGCCGCGGTGCGCGCCGCCGGTCCCGCGCCGATCGCCGATGCGCTGATCGCGCCGTTGGGGGAGGCGGTGGGATCGTGCGGATGAGGGGGGTGGTGGCCGGTATGCGCATGCGCTGCGCGATGCAGGGCTGTGTATCGGCCGCTGCGGTCGTCCGTTTCCGCGCGACGCTTCGGGGTGTCGCGCGGTCGATCGGTTCGCGCGGAGACGCGGAGACGCGGAGGTGTTTCGGGCGTGGCGATGCTGCGGGTCGGGGAGCGGGGTCCGCTGGAGGCCTGCCGCTTCGCGGCGGGGGTCATTGCCCTGCGTCTCTCCGCGGCACCCATCTGGGTGACGCGCAACGCGCGGGGACGGGGCATAGGTCGATCCGCCGCGCTACCGATGGCGGGATGATGCAGGGAAGCACGGAGATCACGCCCGGCGGTAGCGTGAAGGGGGGCGGGCGGCCTGCCCCGGCCCTTCGCTTGTTTCGTCCGGCCGGGCCGGTTTCAGGAGCGCGGCGATGAGCGACGTCGAGACCATCGTCCGCATCGCCGCGCGGGGCGATGGCGTTACGGAGAGCGGGCGGCACGCGCCGCTGGCGGCGCCGGGCGACGGCCTCGCCATCGACGGATCGCTGATACCGGGGCCGCATCATGCGACGCCGCCGTGCCGGCATTTTCCGGAATGCGGCGGCTGCCAGCTCCAGCATGTCGACGACGCGGCTTATGCCGACTTCATTGTCGCGCGCATCACTGATGCGTTGCGCGCACAGCGGATCGACGCGCCCGATATCCGCGCCCCCCACCTTTCGCCGCCCGCCACGCGGCGCCGGGCGACGCTGGCGATCGAGCGGGCGGGGCGGGTGACGCGGATCGGCTTCCATGAGGGGCAGGGCCATCGCATCGTCGACATGGCCGAATGCCATGTACTCGACCCGAGGCTGTTCGCGCTGGTGGCGCCACTGCGCCGGCTGCTGGCGCCGCTGCTGGCCGATCGCGTGCCGGCGACGGCGCAGGTGACGATCGCCGATCAGGGGATCGACCTGAACCTCGCCGGCATCCGGCCGGAGGGGCTGGCGCAGGTGGAGGCGCTGACCGCCTTCGCCGCCGGCCACGGCCTCGCCCGGCTGACGGTGGACGACGGCTACGGCCCCGAGGCGCGGTGGGAGCCGGTGCCGGTGACGGTCACGCTGTCCGGCACGCCGGTCGGCCTGCCGCCGGGCGGCTTCCTGCAGGCGACCGCGGACGGCGAGGCGGCGCTGGTTGCGGCCGTGTGCACGGCGGTGGCGGGCGCGGGGACGGTGGCGGACCTGTTCGCGGGCCTTGGCACCTTTTCCTGGCCGCTGCTGGCGGTGGGCGCGCGGGTGATGGCGGTGGAGGGCGCGCGCGATGCGGCGCTGGCGGCGAAGGCGGCGGAGAACGGGCGGCCGCTGTTCGTCGACCATCGCGACCTGTTCCGCCGGCCGCTGTCGACCGCCGAACTGAGCCGCTTCGACGCGATCGTGCTCGATCCGCCGCGGGCGGGCGCGCGCGAACAGACGCTCGCGCTGGCCGGCGCGGACGTGGGCGCGATCGCCAGCGTCTCCTGCAACCCCGCCACCTTCGCGCGCGATGCGGCGGCGCTGATCGCGGGCGGGTGGCGGATCGACTGGGTGCAGCCGGTAGGGCAGTTCCGCTGGTCGACGCATGTCGAGCTGGTGGCGCGGTTCGTGCGGTAGGGGCGGGCGCGGCGGCGCGCGTGGCCCTCCCCCTACGCTTGGATCGGGGGGCTGCGAGGACGGCTTATCGGCGCGCGAGCATCGCAGCCCCGCGTGTCCCTCGACTTCGCTCGGGATGAACGGATGTTGTGGGGATGGCAGAGCGGCGGGGTGAGCCTCACGGCGTTGCGTGTGTTCCTTGCTTACGCGGGGTTACGGATGTCGTAGAAGGGCGACGGTGAGACGTCCTTCACAATTATCCCCCCTACGTTCGGGCCGAGCGAAGTCGAGGCCTATGCGCGGCGGACGCACGGATCAGTGCAACCGCGCCCTCCACGCAAGGTCCCCTGTCGAAGACCCGTATCGAAGCAGCGTTCCGGGTGGCGCCGTCCTTCGATACGCCATTTCGACTGCGCTCAATGGCTACTCTGGACGAACGGAGGCGCGGGGGGATGGCGCGATCACTCCGGTGCCACCACGAACCAGGCGTGGGGCACGGGCGTCGGGTCGAGCGGGGTGCTGCGCCAGCGGCGGTGTTCGGTGTGGCGGCTGGGGGGTAGCGCCTCGCCCGTTTCGGGGTGGATGCCGCGTTCCGCCAGCAGCGCCAGCAGTTCGGCCTCGACCGCGGCCCGTTCGCGCACGAAGCGGGAGGCGAAGCAGCGCCAGATCGTCCAGCCGGCGCGTTCCAGCACGCGCTGGCGGGCCATGTCCTCGGGCCAGCGATCGGGGCCGTGGTAGCGATCCCCGTCGCATTCGATGGCGAGGCGGCGGTCGTCGGCGCCCTCCACCACCATGTCGATCCGCCAGCCGCCAACCGGCACCTGCGTCTCGACGCGATAGCCGTGGCCGGTGAGGAGATCGTACATCGCCTCCTCGAACGGGGATTCGCAAGACGCGCGGCGTTCCGCCACCAGCGCACCTTCGCCGGCGAAGGGGGCGCGCATGTGATCGATCAGGCTGCGGCGCAGGCGATCGGTGGGGCGCAGCTCTTCCGGCTCGACCGAGCGGACCAGCACCATCCGGTCCCGCGCGCGGGACGCGGCGACGTTGAAGCGCTGCTCGTAGGCGAGGCCCGACAGCGGGCTGCTGCCGCGATCGGCGACCAGCGAGACGAACATGATGTCGCGCTCGTCCCCCTGGAAGGCGGCGGGCTCGCCGACGCGGATGTCGTGCGCCAGCATCACCTCCGGTCCCAGCACCGCCTCGATCGCGGTGACGAGGGCGGCGGCCTGTTCGTGGCCGAGCAGGGTGGTGACGCCGATGCTGCGCCCCGCCATCGCCGGATCGTCGGCGATGCGGCCGATCGCATCGACGATGCAGTCGACCTCGGGCGGGTTGACCTTGCCGCGGCGGTAGCCGTCCTCGACGAGGATGTCGACGAGCGGCGGATCGAGCCGTTCGGAGGCGGCCGGCAGGCGCAGCGGCACCAATTGATGACTGTAGAATTGCGCCTTGGAATATTCGATGATCGGCGCGACGCAGCGGAAATGTTCGCGCAGCATGATCGCGCCGCCGGCGAACACCACCGCCCCCAGATCGTAGAGCGACTTCTCCTCGCGCAGCGCGGCGTGATAGTCGGCCACCTGCCCGCCCAAATGGCGATCGGCGAGCTGGACCATGCGCGCTTCCTCGCGAAAGCCGGCATCGGGGCTGACCTGCCGGTCGTCCCCCACGATCAGCACCCGCTGCGCGCGGAGCAGGGCCGGCAGGGCGGCGAGCGTGGATTGCGAGGCTTCGTCCACCACCACCAGATCGAACAGGCCGAGTTCGGCCGGCAGCGATTCCGAGACGCGATAATGCGGCATGATCCAGCACGGCAGCGCATTCTTGGCGCGATTGGCGGCGATCCGCGCATCCGCCCGGTAGCGGCCGGCGCGCACCCCGGTGCCGCGGCCGAGGCGGCGCATCGCCTGTGCATAAGCGGCGAGCGCGGCGCGCACCTGATCGCTGGCCTTTTCCGCCAGCCGGCACCAGGTGCGCGCCTCGATCGCCTCCTCATAGGTGCGGCGGAGCTGATCCTCATGCTCGCGCCGCTGGCGGCCGAGCGCGCGGAGGCGATCGTGGCCGTCGATGCGGGCGAGCCAGGTGGCGAGCCGCCGGCACGTCCAGCGTTCGCGCCAGTCGCCGGGGGTGAGCGCGTCTTCCCCGCCCACGACCGGCTCCTGCCGCAGCCGTTCGGCCCAGAGCGGGGCGCCGCTGGCGGCGATGGCGGCGGTGACGGCGCGGATATCGGCGAAGGCGGGGGCGAGCGCGGCGACGGCGGCGGCCTCGTCCAGCGCCACCTGCCAGCGCGCGGCGGGACCGGCGCCGGCGCGGCCAAGATCGGCGACGGCGGCGCGCATCGCCTCCCCCGACGGGCCGGGCATCGCGGCGGCGACGGACGCGAGCGCCGCCCGCCCCGCTTCGGCCGCGGACGCGCGGGCGAGGCGGAGGTGGCGATCGAGCAGGGCGGCGAGCGCGGCCGTGCCCGCATCGTCCCCGATCGTCGGGCGGCGCCAGCCGGGCAGCGCGCGGCGGGCGGCCTGTTCCAGCGCGCGCTCGTCCCGTGCGAGATCGCGCAAGGCGACGACGGCGGTGAGCGTGCGGCGCATCGCATCGGCGGCGACGGCGGGATCGGCAGGAACGGGTTCGACGCCGGCGGCGGGGGCGGCGCCGTTCCAGGCGGCGCGCAGGCGATCCGCGGCATCGCGAAAGGCGAGCGCGCCCGCCACCTCCTGCCATTCGCCGGCATCGGCCGGGCGGCGGGCGGCGAGGCGGACGGCGGCCACCTGCGCCATCAGGCCGCGCGCGAAGATGCTGCCGAACATGCCGAACTGGCCGCCATCGGCCAGCATGGCGATGGCGCGGCGGAAGGCGGGATCGTCCGCGGCGCCATCGGGCAGCTCGACCGGGCGGACGAGCGCGTGCGCCGCCCCGGCCCCGAGCGCCGCGACCTCCGCCGCCAGCCCGGCGAGCGCGGAGAGGGCGGTATCGGCGTCGTCCGCCAGCCAGCGATCACGCACCGCCGCCCACTGCGCGCCCTGGGGCGCCGCGGCGCGGGCGGCGATGAGGGCCGCGGCCTGTTGCATCAGCGCCTCGGCCGCCGCAGTCGGCACGGCGAGCGCCTCGTCCGGCGCGAGAGCGGCACCCAGCGCCGCCGCCTCGGCCAGATCGCGGTGGACGGCGGCGACCTCGGCGGCGGACGGCAGCGCGTCCGGCGGGGCGGGGAGGTCGAGGGCGGCGAGGTGGCGGCCTGCCGCCTTGCGCGCGCGGCGCAGGGTGGCGACGGCGTCCTCGTCGAAGCCGGGCTCGTGGCCCGGCACCGCATCGATCGCATCGGGCAGCCAGCCGGCCAGATCGCCGGCGGCGGCGAGGCGGCGGGCGGCGGTGGCGGGATCGACGGTGTGGCCGTCGATGGCCGCCTCCGTCATCGCCGCGCGGCCGATCGTCTCCACCTCGCGATCGATCGCGGCGAGGCCGCGGTGCAGCGCCTCGATCCGGCGATCGAGATCGGCGATGTGGCGGGCGGCCTCCGCCGGGCGGATGCGGTGGAGGCGATCGGCGATGATGTCGACCGATTCCTGGAACTGCTTCAGCCCGTCGCGGTCGCTGTCGAGGAGGGAGACGGCGAGCGGGCGGACGGCGGCGGGCAGTTTGTCGCGCAGCACCTTCAGCGCCGGCGCCTTCTGCGAGGTGACGAGGACGCGTTTGCCCTCAGCCAGATAATGGCTGATGATGTTGGCGATCGTGTGCGTCTTGCCGGTGCCGGGCGGGCCCTGCACGACCACCCCCGGCCGGCTGGCGAGGCGGCGGACCGCTTCCACCTGCTCGCGGTTGAAGGGGAGGGGGAAGAATAGATCCTGGCCCCGGCCGTCCGCGGTGGTGACGCCGGGGATGGTGGAGATGCCGCGATAGGCGGGCGCATCCGCCTCGGCAGCGATGTCCGCCGGCGCCTGCGCCAGCGCGCGGACGGCGGCGGGCAGATCGGCGGCGTCCGAAACAGCGGCGAGCGCGCCCTTGAAGCGGCCGAGATCCTCGATCAACTGGGTGGCCGGGCGGGTCCGTTCGAGCAGGACCCAGCCGCCGTCGATGCGGAGCGCATCGCCCTGCGGCGGGGCGGGGCGATCCCCCAGATCGGGCAGATAGCAGCCGTCCGCATCGAACAGCGCCACCGCACGGCGCAGGATGGGGGCGAAGCTTTCGGCGGCGAAGGGGGTGAGGCCCTCCTCCCCCAGCCCGGCGAGCGTCGCTTCCGCCATCGCCCGCCAGTCGTCGATCGCGGGCGCCTCCAGCGCATCGAGGGCGGCGGTCTCGATCGCGGCGGGCGCTTCGCTGCGCGGGCGGAGGAGGATCGCGTGGCTCGCCTCGTCGATCGCGATCTCGAGCGGCACGGTGAGCAGCGGGTGGACCAGCCCCGGCCCGCGCCGCCAGCGGGCGATGCCGATGCCCCATACCAGCTCGACCGGCTGTTCGGCGCCGCCGGCCAGCGTCTGGCGCACCGCGAACAGGCCGTTGTAGAGATCGATCGCCTGCCGCCGCGGCCGTTCCGCGATCGACCAGGGTAGCCACAGCTCCCGCCGATAGACATCGAGCGCCGCTTCGAGCGCGGGCCGCGCCGGATGGTCGGCAAGGCGCAGGCGCGGCTCCGCCATGGCGCGCAGCGCCGGTTCGAGCCGTTCGGCGGGCAGTTCGGCGACGAGCGACGGCGGGCGGGCGGGATCGTCGGCCAGATCGATCCACGCCTTCAGCGCCGGATCGGC
Source organism: Edaphosphingomonas fennica (assembly GCA_036946415.1). Classification (GTDB taxonomy): domain Bacteria; phylum Pseudomonadota; class Alphaproteobacteria; order Sphingomonadales; family Sphingomonadaceae; genus Sphingomonas_Q; species Sphingomonas_Q fennica_A. Next base: position 55,152 of record JAQIJD010000008.1, read on the forward strand.
CGGGGCGGGCGGGGCATCGCGGGCGAGCCGCTCGACCCGCAGCCACACGGTATCGCCGCCCTCGCGCCGGTTGACCGCGACGCCGGGCAGGCGGACGACATCCTCCCCCGCCCGGCGGAAACCGCCGTAATCGGCCATGTCGGTAACGACGCGCAGGCGATCCCGCTCGGTCGCCTCGACATAGGCGATCAGCGCCTGCAGCCGATCCCGCTCGATCATCCGTGCCCCTTCCGTTCCCCATCGCGGCGGTAGCGGAGGCGCCGCCGCCGTGGGCCGGAGAAACATCGGATATGGTCCCATCCCAAGTTGCGGGGGCCATCGCCGGCCCTACCCTCGTGCCGGAACAGAAGGGTAACGTGCCGGGGGCGGGCGATGGTGAGCTTGAGTAAGGGGCAGACGGTTTCGCTGGAGAAAGCGGGCGGTCTTTCCAAAGTGGCGATGGGGCTGGGGTGGGACGTGCGGCGGCCGAAAGGGCTGCTCGGCCTGTTCGGCGGCGGCGGCGGGGACATCGATCTCGACGCGTCGGCGCTCGTCTTCGATCGCGAGGGGCGGCTGATCGATCAGGTGTGGTTCCGGCAGCTGAAAAGCCGGTGCGGCTGCATCGTCCACAGCGGCGACAACCGCACCGGCGCGGGCGAGGGGGACGACGAGACGATCACGGTCGATCTGGCGCGCCTGTCGCCGGAGGTCGCGACGCTGATGTTCACGGTCAACAGCTTCCAGGGCGATACGTTCGAGCGGATCGAGAATGCGTCGTGCCGGCTGGTCGACGTGACGACGGGGCGGGAGCTGGCCCGCTACGACCTGACCGGCGCCGGGCCGCATACCGGGCAGGTTATGGCGCGCCTGTCCGGCGGCCCGGCCGGCTGGACGATGACCGCGATCGGCACGCGCACCTCGGGCCGCACCTTCCACGACATGATGGACGCGATCACCGCGTCGCTCTGAACCTCTCGGGATTATTCGATGACCGATCTGACGCAGGGCGCCAACGCGCCCGCGCCCGATGGCGCGCTGGCCATCACCCTCCGCTGGCCGACCCCGGCCGGCCGCCCGGTGGAGGCCGATGCATCGGCCTATTGCCTGGGGCCGGACGGGCGGGTGCGCGGCGATCATGACATGATCTTCTACAACCAGCCGGACGGGGCGGGCGGTGCCGTCCGTTATGCGCAGGTCGGCGGCGGCGCGCGGTTCGACGTGATGCCCGACCGGCTGCCGGCGGGGATCGAGCGGATCGTCTTCTGCCTCACCATCCACGAGGCGCAGGCGCGCGGGCAGACGATGGCGCTGCTCGACGGTGCCGCGATCGAGGTGGCGGGCGGCGGCGGCACATTGCGCTACCAGCCGGTGCTGGCCGGGGCGGGCGAGGCGGCGCTGATCCTGGCCGAACTCTACCGGCGGCAGGGGGCGTGGAAGCTGCGCACCGTGGGCCAGGGCTTCACCGGCGGCCTCGCCCCGCTGGCCCGATCGTTCGGCATCGACGTGGCGGAGGATGTGGCGCCGCCTGCACCGCCCGCGCCGCCGCCCGCGCCGCCGGTGCGGCTGAGCAAGGTGACGCTGGAAAAGCCGGGCCAGACCGTCAGCCTCACCAAGGCGGGCGGCGATTTCGGCGAGATCGTCGTCAACCTCAACTGGTCGCGCGGGCGGCGCGGCTTCTTCGGCGGGGGCGATGCGGTCGATCTCGATCTCGGCTGCCTCTACGAACTGGCCGATGGCGACCGCGGCGTGGTGCAGGCGCTGGGCGACGCCTTCGGCGACCTCGCCGGCCCGCCGCACATCGCCCTGTCCGGCGACGACCGCACCGGCGACGTGGCGGCGGGCGAGACGCTGCGCGTGAACGGCGCGCGCTGGTCCGCGATCCGCCGGATCATGCTGTTCGCCAACATCTACGACGGCGCCCCCAACTGGCGGCAGACCGATGGCGTGGTGACGGTGACGATGCCCGGCCAGCCGCCGATCGAGGTGCGGCTGACCGAGGGCAACGATCGCCGGCGGCTGTGCGGGGTGGTGCTGATCGAGAATGACGGCGGCCGGCTGAAGGCGACCCGCATCGTCGAATATTTCGCCGATCAGCGCGCGCTCGACCGCCGCTTCGGCTGGGGGCTGCGCTGGGTGCACGGCAGCAAGGATTGAGGGGGCTTCACACGATGCTGCGCTATTTCACGGGTTCGCTGATCTTCACCGCCGCCGCGCTGGGCGCGGCCGGCTGGCTGGGCTGGGCGACCACCGGCACCGTTGCCGGCACGCTCGGCCTGCTGTGGATCGTGCTGGTGCTGGGGGTGCTCGAAATCTCCCTCTCCTTCGACAATGCGGTGGTGAACGCCACCGTGCTCAGGGAGATGACGCCCGTTTGGCAGCGCCGCTTCCTGACGTGGGGCATCGTGATCGCGGTGTTCGGCATGCGCGTGGTCTTCCCGCTGGTGATCGTCGCCATCGCCGCACGGCTGGGGCCGGTGGATGCGGTGCGCCTCGCGATCGGCGATCCCGTCTCCTACGAGCGGATCATCACCGGCGCGCATGCCGGCATCTCGGGCTTCGGCGGCGCCTTCCTCGCGATGGTCGGCCTCACCTTCTTCCTCGACGAGGAGAAGGACCAGCATTGGATCGGGGCGCTGGAACGGCCCTTCGCGGGGCTGGCGCGCGTCTCCGGCCTCGCCATCGCGATCGTACTGCTTGCGCTGGTGGCGATCGGCTGGACGATCCACGCGGCCGAGGCCGCGACCTTCGTCACGGCGGGCATCTTCGGCCTCGTCGCCTATCTGGCGGTGCAGGCGCTGGGCACGCTGCTGGAGCGCGAGGAGGAGGCCGAAGCGGCGGCCGGCGCGGTCGCCAAGTCCGGGCTGGCCGCCTTCCTCTATCTGGAGGTGCTGGACGCCTCCTTCTCGTTCGACGGGGTGATCGGGGCGTTCGCGCTGTCCAACAACCTCGTCGTCATCGCGCTCGGCCTCGGCATCGGTGCGATGTTCGTCCGCTCGATGACGGTGATGCTGGTCGATCGGGGGACGCTGGCCGAATATCGCTACCTCGAACACGGCGCCTTCTACGCGATCCTGGCGCTGGCCGCGATCATGCTGCTCTCCGTCCGCATCGAAGTGCCCGAAACCGTGACGGGCCTAATCGGCGCGGGCTTCATCGGCCTCGCCTTCCTCGCGTCGCTCGCCGCGAACCGCGCCGGGCCGGACAGGGATGCGGCGCCGACCGGACCGACCGGCACCCCCCTTCACCCCTGATCCAACCGTAAGAGGAGACATTCCATGTCCGTTAGCCTGAGCAAGGGCGGCAACGTCAGCCTGTCCAAGGAAGAACCCGGCCTCGCCCGCATCCTGATCGGCCTCGGCTGGGATACGCGATCGACCGACGGCGCCGCCTTCGATCTGGACGCCGCCGCCTTCCTGCTCGCCGCGGGGGACCGGGTGCGGTCCGACGGCGACTTCATCTTCTACAACAACCTCCGCTCGGCCGACGGCGCGGTCGTCCATCAGGGCGACAATCGCACCGGCGAGGGCGACGGCGACGACGAGGCGGTGACCGTCGACCTGACGACGCTGTCGGCCGACATCCAGAAGATCGCCGTGACGGTGACGATCCACGAGGGCGAGGCGCGGCGGCAGACGTTCGGCATGGTCGCCAACGCCTTCATCCGCATCGTCAACGACGCGACGGGGCGCGAGATCGCGCGCTACGACCTGAGCGAGGACGCCTCGACCGAGACGGCGATGATCTTCGGCGAGGTCTATCGCCACGGTGCGGAGTGGAAGTTCCGCGCGGTGGGGCAGGGCTATAAGGGCGGCCTTGCGCCTCTGGCCCGCAACTATGGCGTCAACGTCGGCTGAGCCAATGGAGGCGGACGCGTTCGTCGCCCGCTGGCGGGACGGGCGCGGCGGGCAGGAACGGGCGAATTACGCCATGTTCCTGCTCGAACTGTGCGACCTGATCGGCGTCGCCCGCCCCGATCAGGCGGGCGCCGACCATGACGCCAACGATTATGTGTTCGAACGCGTCGTCCGCTTCCCCGGCCTCGACGCGCCCGACCGGCTGGGGCGGATCGACCTCTACAAGCGCGGCGCCTTCCTGTGCGAATGCAAGCAGTCGCGCCGGGCGGACGGGGCGAAGGGCGCGGTGCCGCTGGCCGAACGCGCGGTGGAGCCGGGCGGCGGCGGCGGGCGCGCCGATGCGGGGTGGGACGCGCTGATGAAGGCGGCACGGCACCAGGCGATGGCCTATGTCGCGGCCCTCCCCGTCGATCATCCGGCGCCGCCCTTCCTGATCGTGTGCGACATCGGGCGCTGCCTCGAACTCTATGCCGATTTCAGCGGCACCGGGCGGCTTTATGCGCTGTTCCCCGACCGGCGCGGCTACCGCATCTTCCTGGACGACCTGCGCGATCCGGCGGTGCGCGATCTGCTGCGAAAGGTGTGGGAGGCGCCGCACGCGCTGGATGCGACCAGAGCGGCGGCGCAGGTGACGCGCGGCGTCGCGACGCGCCTCGCCCGCGTGTCGCGCGCGCTGGAGGTGCAGGAGGGGGTGGCGGCGCTCGACCAGCCGGCGCGCGGACTGCTGGCGGAGGAGATCGCGCTGTTCCTGATGCGGCTGATCTTCTCGATGTTCGCCGAGGACGTCGGCCTGCTGCCGCCGGAGAGCCTGACGCGGCTGCTGGAGCGGGCGCAGGACGAGCCCGACGCCCTGCCGCATTACCTTGCCGAACTGTGGGGCACGATGGACCGGTCCGGGGGCAGCCGCTTCAGCCTCGCGATCGGGGCGGACGTGCGCTATTTCAACGGCGGCCTGTTCCGCAACGCCCGCGTCTTCCATCTGCCGCGCGAGGAGCTGGGCGAGCTGGTCGCGGCGGCGCGGGCCGACTGGCAGACGGTGGAGCCGGCGATCTTCGGCACCCTCCTCGAACAGGCGCTCGATCCGGCCGATCGCACCCGGCTGGGGGCGCATTATACGCCGCGCCCCTCGGTCGAGCGGGTGGTGAATGCGACGATGATCGATCCGTTGCGCGACCAATGGCGGCTGGCGCTGCTGGCGATCGAGGAGGCGCGCGAACGGGGCGAGGCGGAGGCGGCGCTGGCGATCGCGCGGCGCTTCCACGCCGGGCTGGCGGCGGTGCGCGTGCTCGATCCCGCCTGCGGGACGGGCAATTTCCTCTATGTGGCGATGCTGCTCCTGAAGCGGCTGGAGGCGGAGGTGCGCGAGACGATCCTCGACCTGCGCGGCGGCGAGACGTTCGACATCGCGATCGATCCGCACAATTTCCTGGGGCTGGAACTGAACCCGCGTGCCGCCGCCATCGCCGAACTCGTGCTGTGGATCGGCTATCTGCAATGGCATTTCGCCAACCATTCGGGGGCGCCGGCCGAACCGATCCTGCGCCGCTTCGGCAACATCAACGGCGGCGCGGCGGGCGGGCGCGACGCGCTGCTGGCGGCGGATGCGGGTGGCCTTGCCGATCTTGCCGCCCCGCGCCCGGCGGAATGGCCGGCGGCGGATTATATCGTCGGCAACCCGCCGTTCCTGGGCGGCAAGGACATCCGCCGCGAACTGGGCGGCGCCTATGCCGAGGCGCTGTGGCGCGCGCACCGCCACATGCCGCGCGCCGCCGATCTGGTGATGTATTGGTGGGATCGCGCCGCCGGCCTGTTGCAGGCGCCGGGCACGCGGCTGCGCCGCTTCGGCTTCGTCACCACCAATTCGATCACGCAGAGCTTCTCCCGCCGGGTGATCGCGGCGCGGCTGGCGGGGGCGGCGCCGCTGTCGATCGTCCACGCCGTGCCCGATCATCCCTGGACGCGCGTGACGCGCGATGCCGCGGCGGTGCGCATCGCGATGACGGTGGTGGCGCGGGGCGAGGCGGACGGGCTGCTGCGGACGGTGACGGACGAGGCCGACCTCGATACCGATACGCCGGCGATCGGCTTCGCCGAGCGGCACGGACGGATCAACGCCGACCTGACGATCGGGGCGGACGTGACGCTGGCGAGGCCGCTCGCCGCCAATGCCGGCCTGTCGTCACCGGGGATGAAGCTGCACGGCGCCGGCTTCATCGTTTCCCCGGTCGAGGCCGAGGCGCTCGGGTTGGGCCGGCGCGAGGGGCTGGAGGCCCATGTCCGCCCCTATTGCAACGGCCGCGACCTGACCGGCCGATCGCGCGGGGCGCTGGTGATCGACCTGTTCGGCATTGGCGAGGACGAGCTGCGGTTGCGCTTTCCCGAGGTCTGGACGCATATCCACGCCACCGTCGGCCGCGAGCGGGCGGAGAATCGCCGCGCGACCTATCGCGACAATTGGTGGCTGTTCGGGGAGCCGCGACGCGAACTCCGCCCCGCGCTGGCCGGCCTGACGCGCTATATCGCGACGGTGGAGACGGCCAAGCATCGGCTGTTCCAGTTCCTCGACGGGGCAATCGTGCCGGACAATATGCTGGTGGCGATCGCCTCGGCCGATGCCTTTCATCTTGGCGTGCTGTCGTCGCGCATCCACATGATCTGGTCGGCGCATGCGGGCGGGACGTTGGAGGACCGGCCCCGCTACACCAAGGGCCAGTGTTTCGATCCCTTCCCCTTCCCCGATCCGGCGCCCGGCCTCCGCGCCGAGATCGCCGAACTGGCTGAGGAGCTGGATGCGACGCGCAAGGCGGTGCTGGCCGACCGGCCGGAACTGACGCTGACCGCGCTCTACAATCTGCTCGGGCAGAGGCGGTCGGGCACGACGCCGACGGCGGCGGCGGCGGCGCTGATGGGGGCGGGGCGGATCGCGATCCTCGATCACCTCCACCAGCGGATCGATCAGGCCGTCGCCGCCGCCTACGGCTGGCCGGAGGCGCTGGGGGCCGAGGCGATCGTCGCACAAGTGGTGGCGCTGAATGCGGAGCGGCGGCGCGAGGAGCAGGCGGGGCGCACCCGCTGGCTGCGGCCGGACCATCAGGCGGCGCGCGTTGGCCGGGGGGTGGCGCCGGCCGCGGGCGACCAGCCCGCGCTCGCCCCGATCGCCACGCCTGCGGGCCGGCCGCCGCTGCCGCGCGATCCGTTCGAGCGATCGGCGGCGATCATGGCGGCGCTGGCGGCGCGCGGCGGGCCGGTCTCCACCGCGACGCTCGCCGGCGGTTTCCGCGGCGGGCGGCCGGTCGAGCGCAGCGTCGAACGCATTCTCGCCGCCGGCGCGCGCGTCGGCCTCGTCACGCGCGACGGGGATCGCTGGCTTCTGCCGCGGGGGTGAGGTGCGGCATCACCACGCCCAGCGCATGGGCGACATAGGCCTGCTTCTCCCCCACCGGCGCGACATAGTGCAGTGCCTCCCGCGCATGGCCGGGGGAGGCGCCGCGCGCGATCATCCACGCGGCGAGATAGGGCGCGGCGAGGCAGCCGCCGGCGGTGGCGATATTGCCCGAGGCCGCGAACGGCGCGTCGATGACGCGCACGCCGGCCTCGACCACCCATGGCTTGGTGGTGAGATCGGTGCAGGCCGGCACGTCCCCGATCAGCCCGAGCTTCGCCAGCAGCAGCGTGCCCGAACATTGCGCCGCGATCAGCTGCCGCGCCGGATCGAGCGTCAGTTGCGCGAGCAAAGCGGCATCGGCGGCATGATCGCGCGTGCGGATGCCGCTGCCGATCAGCACGGCATCCGCCTCGCCCACGAAGTCGAGCGGGCGCTGGGACAGGGCGGTGAGGCCGTTCATCGACGTGACGCGCGCCGTGGGGCTGGTGATATGCGCCTGCCAGCCGTGCGGCCGCAGCCGGTTGAGGAGCGCCTGCGCGACGAACGAATCCAATTCGTTGAAGCCGTCGAGGGTGAGGATCGCGATCTGCATCAGTTGTGGCTCCGGCCCGAGAAAAGCGTCTGCGTGGCGCCCGCCACCCAAACCTGCCCGGTCTCGTCCTGCGAGACGCGGATGCGGCCGGTGCGGCCGAGGCGGGTGCCCTGGGCGGCGACGTAGCGCCCCTGCGCCCGGCCGCTGGCGAACAGCCACTGGCCGATCGAGGCGTTGAGGCTGCCGGTGACGGGATCCTCGATCAGCGCGCCCTGCGCATCGCTGAAGATCGCGCGGATCTCGAACGCCGCGTCATGGCCGGGGGCGTGCGGGCCGACGACGCCGATGTCGATCCGGTCCGGATGATGCCGGGCGGGCTCGAGCGCCAGCACCGCCTCGGCCGAATCCAGCATCACCGCGATCCAGCCGGGGCCGTTGTCCGCCCAGGCGGCATCGACGATGGCGGCGCGATCGATGCCCAGCACGGCCGCCGCGGTGGCGATCTCCGCCTCGGCGGGCGCGCCGCTGCGCAACAGGGGCGGGGCGGCGAAGGCCAGATCGGTGCCGTCGGTGCGGAGCGTGACCAGCCCCGCCCCGCATTGCTGGACGATCGCACCCTCCCGCTGCGGCCGCCCGCCCGCTTCCCGCCACGCATGGGCGCTGCCGAGCGTGGGGTGGCCGGCGAAGGGCAGTTCGTGCGCCAGGGTGAAGATGCGGACGCGATAGTCGGCGGCGGGATCGGTGGGGGGCAGCAGGAAGGCCGTCTCCGACAGGTTGAGCCAGCGGGTGATCGCCTGCATCTCCTCCGTCGACAGCCCCTCCGCATCCGCCACCACGGCGAGCGGATTGCCGGTGAAGGGGCCGGTGCCGAAGACATCGACGAGGCGGAACGGGCGGGACATGATGCGGAACTCCGTGTTGGTTGTTGCGATGGGGCTTCGGCGAGAACCTCTCCCCTCCCTGAAAGGGAGGGGGCGGGGGTGGGTTCGCCCGTTGGCGGGCGTGACCGAGCCTCGCGACGAACCCACCTCCAGCCCCTCCCTTTCAGGGAGGGGAGAGGTTTCGCCGTCCTTCTGGCTGACCCGGCCTAGGCGATCGGGGCTGGCCGCGACAGGCACGGATCGATACGATCGGACCGAACCGTATGGGTGATGGAAGCGATACGATGCATACCGACGCCGCCGAGACGCGGACCGCCCGGATCGCGCGCACGATCCGCGAACGGATCGAGGCGCGCACGCTGACGCCGGGGGCGCGGCTGCCTTCGATCCGGGCGATGGCGGGGGCGAGCGGGGTCGCCTGCTCGACGGTGGTGGAGGCCTACGACCGGCTGGCGGGGGAGGGCGTGATCCGCGCGCGGCCGGGATCGGGCTTCTACGTGGCGGCGCCGCTCGCCCCGCTGGCGCTCGACCGGCTGGCGCCCGAGGTGGAGCGCGAGGTCGATCCGCTGTGGATGCTTCGCCAGTCGCTGGGCGGGCGGCGGCATGCGCTGATGCCCGGCTGCGGCTGGCTGCCCGAGGAATGGCTGGCGGGGGCGGCGCTGCGCAAGGCGATGCGGCAGGCGGCGCGCGGCGCGGACGAGGGCCTGCTGGCGGGCTACGCCTCGCCGCTGGGATCGGCGCCGCTGTGCGCGCTGCTGGCGCGGCGGATGGCGGATCAGGGCGTGGAGGCCGGGCCGGACCAGATATTGCTGACCGACAGCGGTAGCCACGCGCTCGATCTCGTCTGCCGCCTGCTGCTCCAGCCGGGCGACACGGTGCTGGTGGACGACCCCTGCTATTTCAACTTCCTGGCGCTGCTGCGCGCGCATCGCGCCCGCGTGATCGGCGTGCCGATGACGCCCGCCGGGCCGGATGTCGCCGCCTTCGCCGCCGCGGCGGCGGCGCACGCGCCGCGCCTCTACCTCACCAATTCGGGCGTCCACAATCCGACCGGGGCGGGCCTTGCCGCCGCCACCGCGCATCGCCTGCTGCGCATCGCCGAGGCGCAGGACATGGTGATCGTGGAGGACGACATCTTCGCCGATTTCGAACATGCCGCCGCACCGCGGCTGGCGGCGTTCGACGGGCTGGAACGGGTGATCCGCATCGGCAGCTTTTCCAAGTCGCTGTCGGCGGCGGTGCGCTGCGGCCATGTCGCGGCGCGGCGTGACTGGATCGAGGCGCTGGCCGACCTGCGCATCGCGACATCGATGGCGGGCAGCCCGCTTACCGCGGCGATGCTGCATGCGGTGCTGACCGACGGCAGCTACCGCCGCCATGTCGAGGGCGTCCGCGCCCGCCTCGCCCGCGCCACGGTGCGGGTGGCGAAGCGGCTGCGCGCGGTGGGGATAGAGCCGTGGAGCGAGCCGGCGGCGGGCATCTTCCTGTGGGCGCGGCTGCCCGGCGGGGCGGATGCGGTGGCGCTGGCGCGGGCGGCGCTGGCGGAGGATATCATGCTCGCCCCCGGCCCGGTGTTCAGCACCGGCGGCGGCTGGCGCGATCACATGCGCTTCAACGTGGCGATGAGCGACGACGATCGCCTGTCCGGCTTCCTCGGGCGGGCGCTGGCATGAGCGCGGCGCTCGATCGCCTCGGCCTCACCATCCCGCTGGTGCAGGCGCCGATGGCGGGCGTCTCCACGCCGGCGCTGGCGGCGGCGGTGTCGAATGCGGGCGGGCTGGGTTCGATCGGCGTCGGCGCGAGCGATGCGGCGGCCGCGCGCGCGATGATCGACGCGGTGCGGGCGGGCACCGGAAGGGCGTTCAACGTCAATCTGTTCGTCCATGCCGCCGCGGTGCCCGATCCGGCGCGCGAGCGGGCGTGGCTGGACTGGCTGGCGCCGCGGTTCGCCGACCATGGCGCGGCGCCGCCGTCGGCGCTGCGGCCGATCTATCGCAGCTTCGCCGACGATCGGGCCATGCAGGAACTGATCGTCGAGACGGCGCCGCCGGTGGTGAGCTTCCATTTCGGCCTGCCCGATGCTGCCGTCCTCTCCGCCTTGCGCGCGCGCGGCTGCGTGACGATGGCGACCGCGACCAACCTCGACGAGGCGCGCGCGATCGCGGCGGCCGGGATCGACATGGTGGTGGCGCAGGGGATCGAGGCGGGCGGGCATCGGGGCATGTTCGATCCCGCCGCACCCGATCCGGCGATCGGCACGCTGGCGCTGACGCGGTTGCTGGTGCGCCATCTTTCGATCCCCGTCATCGCGGCCGGGGGGATCATGGACGGCGCGGGGATCGCCGCCGCGCTGGCGCTGGGGGCGGTGGCGGCGCAGCTCGGCACCGCTTTCATCCCCTGCCCGGAATCGGCGGCGGACGACGCCTATCGCGCCGCGCTGACGGGGCCGGGCGGGCGGCACACCGTGCTGACGGGCGCTGATCTCGGGCCGGCCGGCGCGGGGGATCGGCAATCGCTTCACGGCGCTGGCGGACAGCGTCGGCGCGCTTCGGCCGCCCGATTATCCGATCGCCTACGACGCGGGCAAAGCCCTGCACGCGGCCGCCGGGCGGCACGGCGAGCATGGCTATGGCGCGCAATGGGCGGGGCAGGGCGCACCGCTCGCCCGCGCCATGCCCGCCGCGGCGCTGGTCGAGACGCTGCGGGCGGAACTGGCGGCGGCTCAGGCGCGGTAGCCGCCCTGCCGTTCGAGCATCCAGCCGGGATATTCGGGGGGCAGCTTCGTCGCCGTGTCGAGCGCGGCGAGATCGTCGGCGTCGAGCGTCACCCCGGTCGCGGCGATATTGTCGGTCAGCTGGTCGACGCGCTTGGCGCCGACGATCACGCTCGTCACCACCGGTTGATGGAGCAAGCCAGGCGAGCGCCACCTGCGCCACGGTGCAGCCCTTCGCGTCGGCGATGCGGCGCATCGCATCGATGGCGGCCCCGCCGCGGGTGCGATCGACCGGCGGGAAATCGAAACTGGCGCGGCGGCCATCCGCACCCTTGCCTCGCCGTCGTATTTGCCCGACAGATAGCCGCCGGCGAGCGGGCTCCACACCATCAGCCCGATCTTCTCGGACCGGAGCATCGGCACGATCTCCCGCTCCAGATCGCGGCCGACCAGCGTGTAATAGGCCTGCAGCGACAGGATCGGCGCGAGGCGGCGCGCCTCGGCGATGCCGACCGCCTTCACCACCTGCCACGCCGCCCAGTTGGACAGGCCGATGTAGCGGACGTGGCCGTGACGGACGAGCGTGTCGAGCGCCTCCAGCGTCTCCTCGATCGGGGTGGCGGCATCGAAGCCGTGGATCTGGTAGAGATCGATATGGTCGAGGCCGAGCCGCCCGAGGCTCTGCTTGCACTGGCTGAGGACGTGCCGGCGCGATGCGCCGCGCGCGTTGGGGCCATCGCCCATCGGCCCCAGCACCTTGGTGGCGATCACCACGTCGTCGCGCGCGATGCCGAGATTCTTGAGCGACTGGCCGAGGATACGCTCGCTTTCGCCGCCGGCGTAGACGTTGGCGGTGTCGATGAAATTGATGCCGGCATCGAGCGCGGTCTTCACCAGCGCGTCCGCCTCGTCCTGCCCGAGCTGACCGATCTGTCCCCAGATGCCGCCGCTGCCGCCGAAGGTCATGGTGCCGAGGCAGAGTTCGGACACGAACAGGCCGCTGTGGCCGAGTGGGCGCATACGCATAAGCGTCTCCTGGCGGATCGATGAGGGTGGTGTTGGTGGAAACGCGGCAGGGCCGGTCGCGATCCGGCCTGTGCTTTTGGCGTCGCTTCAGGCCTTTAGGCGGAACGCCTCGGCCGGCCGGGCGCTGTTGCGGCGAACGGGAGGCGATGCATGGCGGACACGATCGACATCCGGGGCAATCGCGCGAACCCGTCGCGCTGGCCGGCGCGGCTGTGGATCGTGCGGCATGGCGAGAGCGCCGGCAACGTCGCGCGCGACGAGGCGCATGCGCGCGGGGCGGAGCGGATCGAGCTGGCCACGCGCGACGTGGACATAGCCTTGTCCTCGCGCGGGGAGCGGCAGGCGGCGGCGCTGGGGACGTGGTTCGCCGATGCGCCGGCGGAGGTGCGGCCCGAGGTGCTGCTCGCCTCCCCTTATGTGCGGGCGCGCGAGACGGCGCGCATCTTCCGCGACGGCGGTGGTGCCGCCCCCGGCCTGCCGATTGCGATCGACGAACGGCTGCGCGAGAAAGAGTTCGGCATCCTCGACGGGCTGACGACCAGCGGGGTCGCGGCGCTGCATCCCGAACAGGCCGAGTTCCGCCGGCTGCTCGGCAAATTCTATCACCGCCCGCCCGGCGGCGAGAGCTGGTGCGACGTGATCTTCCGGCTGCGCGCGGTGATGGACAGCATCGCCCTCCACCATGCCGGGCGGCGGGTGATGATCGTGGCGCATCAGGTGGTGGTGCTGTGCCTGCGCTACGTGATCGAGGATCTGACCGAGGACGAGATCCTCGCGATCGACCGGGCGGGCGACGTCGCCAATTGCGCGGTCACCGAATATCGGCTGGACGCGGCGCGCGATGCGCTGGCGCTCGTCCGCTACAACGACGTTCCGCATCTGGAGGCGGATGCCACAGCCCCGGTGACGGCCGAGCCGGAACGGACGGCGGGAGTGCGCGGATGACCGGCGAACCGATCGCGCTCGACAGCGCGTGGATCGCGGCGCACCCGGTGCCGGTCCATGGGCAGGGAACCACCAAGAACAGCCGCGGCCGGGTGCTGGCGATCGGCGGATCGCGGATGGTGCCGGGCGCGCTCCGCCTGACCGGAGAGGCGGCGCTGCGCGTGGGCGCGGGCAAGTTGCAGATGGCGACGATCGGCTCGGCGGCGCTGCTGCTGGGCATGCTGGTGCCGGAGGCGGCGGCGATCGCCCTGCCCGAGGATGGCGACGGCGAGATCGGCGCGGATGCCGCGGCGGCGCTGGCCGAGGGGCTGGACGGGTGCGATACGCTGGTGATCGGCCCCGGCATCGGCCGCGCCGAACCGGCGGCTCGGCTGCTGCGGATGGTGGCGGAGACCGTGGACGAGCCGCCGGCGCTGGTGATCGACGCCATGGCGATCGGTGGCGCGCGCGATCTGCGCGACGCGCTGGCGGCGTTCCGCGGCCGGCTGCTGTTCACGCCGCATCATGGCGAGATGGCGGCGCTGACGGGCGCCGACGTGGACGCGATCGCCGCCGATCCCGCCTCTCATGCCGCGGCGGTGGCGGCGGATTATGGCGCGGTGGTGGTGCTGAAGGGATCGGACACGATGATCGCCGCCGCCGACGGCACGCTCCTCCACTATGGCGGCGGCGGCACGGGCCTTGCCACGGGCGGCTCGGGCGACGTGCTGGCGGGATCGATCGCCGGGCTGCTCTCGCGCGGGGCGGAACCGCTGGTGGCGGCGGGCTGGGGGGTGTGGCTGCACGGCCAGGCCGGCCGCCGCGTCGCCACGACACGCGGACCGATCGGCTTCCTGGCGCGCGAGGTGCCGGCGGAGTTTCCGCGGCTGCTGCCGCAGTAGGATCGTCGGCGGTCGCGAGAGAAGTGGGTTCACGCGGAGGCGCGGAGACGCGGAGCTGTTCCGCGCGCGGCAGCGCATCCGACCTGTCGCGAATGGCTGGTGTGAAGATGCCGCTTAGCGGCAACCGGTCCCTCTCTGCGCCACCGCGTCTCTGCGCGAAAAAATTTGCCTGAAACCCCGCATGGAGTGGCGGCGGGCTGGGGGGGCTGCACCGTCAGCCCGGCCGCCGCGTCGCCACGACAAGCGCGTAAGATGCCGGTCAAGTTTTTGTGGCTGCTGCCGCAGTGGGAGCAAAACGGTCCGCGCGGATCGTCGCGGTGTCGGGGGATTTCGCGCAGAGACGCGGAGACGCGGAGATGTTCCGCCTGCGGTAGCGCATCCGATATCTCGCGGATGGCTGATCGGTAGATGTCGCTTCGCTGCGACCCGTCCCCCTCTGCGCCTCCGCGTCTCTGCGCACAGATTTGCCTGAAACCCCCGCATTGCGTGGCGGCGGGCTGCGGGTGGGCTGCACGGGCAAGCCGGCCGCCGCGTCGCCACGCCACGCGCGTGAGGTGCCGGCGGAATTTCTGGGGCTGCTGCCGCGGTAGGCCAAGCCAGTCCACCCGGATCGTCGCGAGTCGGGGAAATTTCGCGCAGAGACGCGGAGACGCGGAGCTGTTCCGCGCTCCGAAGCGCATCCGATCTGTCGCGTTGGTAGGATTGAAGATACCGCTTAGCGGCGACCGCTCCCTCTCTGCGCCTCCGCGTCTCTGCGCGAACAGATTTGCCTGGAACCGCGTGCCGAGTGGCGGCGGCCCCGGGGGGCTCCACGGGCTGGCCGGCCGCCGCGTCGCCGCGACACGCGCAAGGTGCCGGCAAAATCCTGCGGCTGTTGCCGTAGGGCGAGCAAACTGGTCCGCGCAGATCGTCGCGTTGTCGGAGATTTCGCGCAGAGACGCGGAGACGCGGAGGTGTTCCGCCTGCGGTAGCGCATCCGATCTCTCTCGGATGGCTGATCTATAGATGCCGCTTCGCGGCGGCCGATGCCTCTCTGCGCCTCCGCGTCTCTGCGCGAAGGATCCCTGCCCGAAGGCCGCGCTCAGCCCGCGACGAACTGCCGGCTGAAGCGCTGGCCGGACAGGACGAGGGCGCGGACGTCGGTGAGGCGGGCGGCTTCGTAGGCGGCGAGGCCGGTGGCGATGTCGTCGGTGGTGGCGAGGGCGTCGGCCAGCGACAAAGCGTCGGTGGCGGCGGCGGGGAAGCCGTTGCCGGTCATCGGCGTCGCGACATGCGCGGCATCGCCGACCAGCGCCAGCCGGCCGCGGGCGAGCCGGTCGGGCAGATATTCGGCGACGGGCGTGCCGATGATCGCCCGCCGATCGAGGCAGTCGAGCATCGCATCCAGCCACGGCCGCGGCCAGCGGCGGCGGGCGTCGGCCGCGAGATCGGCGAAGGCGCTGTCCGGCATGTCGCCGGGGCGGAGCGAATGGTTGACCCTGCCGTCCGTCACCGCGCCACTGTCGTGCAGGAGCGCGTTGCGGCCGGCGTCATACCACGCCCAGCCGATCTGGCGGGGGCCATGCCCGCGGGCGGGGAGCGGGAAGCCCAGCATCGTGTAGGGACCGCGTTCCAGGAAGGCGAGGTCGCGCGGGTAGGGCGCGGTGATCGCGCCCTCGTCGGTGAAGCCCACCCACGCGAGATAGCCCGCGAAGACGGCATCGGGCCGTTCGGGCGAGACGGCGCGGCGGACGATGCTGCGATAGCCGTCCGCCCCGATCACCGCATCGCCCGTGACGCGGCGTCCGTCCGCCGTCGCCACCCAGGCCGCCGCGCCGTCCTGCCCGGCTGCCGCCGCCGCCGTCCGCTGGTGGACGGTGATGGCGGGATCGGCATCGGCGGCGGCGCGGAGGGCGGCGTGGACCGCCTGCCACGTCTGGAGGCCGCCCGACAGGTCCGGCCCGGCCCGGCGGCGGCCTGTGAGCCGCCCGATCAGGCCGTGGCCGACCTGCAAGGCCGCCCCCGTCCGGTCGCGATCGTCGGATCGTTCCAGCATCTCGACCGTCGCGCCGCGCGTGGCGAGCGCCAGCGCCGCCATCAGCCCGGCCAGCGAGGCGCCAACGATGACGATGTGGGGCGCGCGATCGGGCATGTCCGCCGGGTGCCCGATCGGGCGCGGCGGGGCAATGGAGTTGTGCCGCGTTGCGAAGGACTTGGGGTGGCGGAACATGCGTGCCGCCCGAACGCTCCCCCACCACGCGAACCGGAAGGACAATGATGGGCGTCGAGGCGATCCTCTTCGATATCGACGGCACGCTGGTCGACAGCAACGATCAGCATGTGCTGGCGTGGGAGGCGGCCTTCGCCGGCATCGGTGCGCGCTTCGACCGGCAGACGATCCACGACCAGATCGGCAAGGGCACCGACATGCTGGTGCCGAGCCTGCTGCCCGATCTGGACGAGGCGGCGCAGGAAGCCCTGGGCGAGGCGCATGGCGACGTCTTCAAGACGCGCTATCTGCCGCACATCCGGCCTTTCGCCGGGGCGCACGACCTGCTGGCCCATGCGCATCGCGCGGGGCAGCGGGTGGTCCTGGCCTCTTCGGCCTCCAAGGCCGAGCTCGATCATTATGTCGGGCTGCTCGACGCGGGCGAACTGGTGGCCGAGGCGACCAGCGCCGACGATGTCGAGCGCACCAAGCCCGCGCCCGACATCTTCGCGGCGGCGCTCGAGCGGATCGCGCCGATCCCGGCGGAACGGGTGATGGTGGTAGGCGATACGCCCTACGACATCGAGGCGGCGGCCCGGTGCGGCATCGCCGCGATCGGCCTGCGATCGGGCGGGTTCGGCGACGATGCGTTGCGCGGTGCGGGCGCGGTCGCGCTCTACGACGACGTCGCGGCGTTGCTTGCGGATTACGATCGCTCGCCCCTGGGCGGCGGCGGGACCAGCGGAGAGGACGGACGATGAGCGACGAGAAGGCGATGCCTGCCGACGGCGACGGCCGGCGCAAGGGCGAGGCGGACGGCATTTCCGGTGCGCCCGGCGGCGGCGATCCGCACGGCCGCACCGCGGGCGGAGAGAGCGGCGGCGGCGGGTACGACAATCCCCACGCCGGCAAGACGCCAAAATCGGGCGATTTGATGGGCCACGGCGGCCAGACCGAGATCGCCTATCACGGCAGCGGGCAGGCCGGGCGCGAAGGGGGCAGCGCCCCCAATGCGGCGACCGGCACGGGCACGTCGGGCGACAAACCTGCTTCCGCCGACGCGCCCGCCCCGGATCGGCCAGCGCGCCCGGTGGCGGCGGGCGGACGCCGCTTCGACGTGATCGACGAAAGCGGTGTCGCCGCGGCGGAAGCGGGCGGCAAGGTCGGAACCGACGCGGCCTATGAGGAAGAGCAGGAAAGCCCCGGCAGCGGCTGACGGCTCAGCGGCGGAGGGCGGGCGGCAGTCGCTCGTCGCACCTGAGCGTGAGCACCTCGACCCCGCTGTCGGTCACGGCGACGGTATGCTCGAACTGGGCGGAGAGGCGGCCGTCCGCCGTCACCACCGTCCAGCCGTCGTCCAGCGTCTTCGTGCGGCGCGTGCCCTGGTTGAGCATCGGCTCGACGGTGAAGGTCATCCCCGGTTCGAGCCGCGGGCCGGTGCCGGGGCGGCCGAAGCCCGGCACCTGCGGCTCCTCGTGCATCGCCCGGCCGATGCCGTGGCCGCAATATTCGCGGACGACACTGTAGCCGTGGCGGCGCGCGTGGCCATCGATGGCGTGGCCGATGTCGCCGACATGGCCGCCGGGGCGGACCGCGGCGATCCCCTGCCACATCGCCTCTTGCGCCACCCGCACCAGCCGCCGCGCGGCGGGCGGGGCATCGCCGACGACATAGGTCTTGCTGCTGTCCGCGATCAGCCCGTCCTTCTCCAGCGTGATGTCCAGATTGACGATGTCGCCCTCGGCGATGACGACATCGGCCGCCGGGACGCCGTGGCAGACGACGGCGTTGGGCGAGGAATTGAGGACGAAGGCGAAGCCATATTGCCCCTTGCTGGCGGGGCGGGCCGCCAGATCATGGGTTATGAAGCGTTCGACCATATCGTTGATCGCCAGCGTCGAGCGGCCGGCGAGATCGATGCCGTCCAGCATCTCGAACACGCTGGCGAGCAGGCGACCCGAGACTCGCATCGCCGCCAGCTCGGCCGGATCGCGCATCGGCCTCAGTCCGCGACGTGGGAGGCGAGCCGCACGTCCGCGGCGGCATATTGCGCCTGGACGATGTCGGTGAACGACAGAGTGGGATTGGCTTCGGCCAGCATCCCGATCTTCATCCAATATTCGGCCTGCGCATTGATCGAACGGCACATCACCCCGCTGGCCCGGCGCACCTCGTCATGCAGCGCCTCGTCGATCTTCACGATCCCCATATGTCCTCCTCGAATATACGAAACATATACGCTTCGTATATTCGGTTGCGCAAGCCATTGATAAGAGGTGCATCGCCCGGCCTGCCGACCTAGGCTGGCGGCATGATGACCCCCTCTCTCCGCATCCTCGCCGGCCTCGTCGCGGGGCTGGTCGCCGGGACGGCGCTCGGGTCCGGCGGGGCGGGGCGGGTGGCGGGGGCGGTGGCGCAGCCGATCGGCCGGCTGTGGCTGGACGCGCTGACGATGACGGTGGTGCCGCTCGTCTTCGCCCTGCTGGTGACGGGGGTGATGGGGGCGGCGCGGCAGGCATCGGGCGGGCGCGTGGCGGCGCGGGCGATGCTGTGGTTCGCGCTGCTGCTGCTGGCGGCGGCCGGACTGGCGGCGATCGTCACGGCACTGGTGCTCGACATCTCCCCCGTCCCGCGCGCGGCGGCGGCGCTGAGGACCACGGCCGGGGCGGCGGTGGCGGTGCCCGATGCCGGCGACTGGCTGGGCAACATCGTGCCGACCAACCCGATCCGCGCCGCGGCCGATACGGCGATGGTGCCGCTGGTCGTCTTCGCGCTGCTGTTCGGCCTGGCCGCCAGCGGGATCGAGGCGGAAGGGCGGGGGGTGATCGAACGGCTGTTCGCCGCGGTGGGGCAGGCGATGCTGCGGATCGTCCACTGGGTGCTGTGGATCGCGCCGGTGGGCGTTTTCGCGCTGGCGCTGGGCGTCGGCATCCGCATGGGCGGCAGCGCGGCGGGGGTGCTGGCGCATTATGTGGCGACGATCATGATCGCCTGCCTCGCCGCGATGCTGCTCGCTTATGCGGCGGCGGTGGTGGCGGGGCGGATGGCGCCGCTCGCCTTCGCCAAGGCGGTGCTGCCGGCGCAGGTGATCGCGGTGAGCACGCAATCCTCGCTCGCCTCGCTGCCGGCGATGGTCCAGGCGGCGCGGCCGATCGGCATCGCGCCTGCGACGGCGGGGATCGTCCTGCCGCTTGCCGTATCGCTGTTCCGCGCGGCGAGTGCGGCGGCCAACATGGGCGTCGCCGTCTATCTGGCGCATGTCCACGGCGTGGCCGTGGGGCCGGTGACGCTGGCGATCGGCGCGGTGGTGGCGGCGGCGGTGAGCGTGGCGGCGGTCGGCCTGCCGGCGCAGGTCTCCTTCTTCGCGATCATCGCGCCGGTCTGCCTCGCGATGGGCGTGCCCGTCACCCTGCTGCCGCTGCTGCTGGCGATCGAGACATTGCCCGACATCTTCCGCACGCTGGGGAACGTGACCGCCGATCTGGCGGTGGCGCGGATCGTGGGGCGGGGGGATGCGACGGTAGCGATGTGAGACGACACCGTTCGTCCAGAGTAGCCGTTGAGCCTGTCGAAATGGCGTATCGAAGGACGGTTCCGGGCGGGGCCGTGCTTCGATAAGCGCCTTCGACAGGCTCAGTCGCTACTCAGCACGAACGGTGGGTGCGCAACGAACGGAGGGCGGCGGAGCCTAACGGCGCGCCCGGCTGCGGTCGTAGAGCCAGAGGGCGAGGGCGATGGCGATACCGGCGCCGAGGCCGATCAGCAGCCCGGCCGAAGGCTGGCCGGCGCGCGCGCCGAGGATCGCGCCGCCGATCGCGCCGATCGCGAGGAAGACGCCGGCGGCGCGGGACGGGGGGGCGGGGGGCGGGGCCATCGCCGCTCCTTGCCACCGCCGGGCGGCGGAGACAAATGGTTGATGGCAGGTGGCGATCGACGGGATCGCCGCTTTCCAGCCGCTGCGGCAGGGGCTAGGGCCGCCGGGCATGGTCCGCCCCCCGTCGCGCCTGTTGGGAACGCCGCTCGCGGTGCTGGCGGCCGCCGCGCTGCCGGCTGGCGCGGCGCGCGCGCAGGAGGCGCCGGCCGAGGCGATCGATCCCGCCTCGCCGATGGCGCCGCTGCCCGATCTCGGCATCGGCTGGCCCGACCTTTCCGCCCCCGATCCGATCGCCGCCGATCCCGGCGCGATCCCGCCTGCGGAGACGGCCGATCGCGAGCGGCGCTATCGTATCGTGCTGGCGGGGCTGGAGGAGGTGGGCGGGGATGTGCGCGGTCAGTTCGAGACGCTGTCCGTCCTCCGCCAGAACGAGGGGAAGGCCGCCAACACCGCCCAGATCGAACGGCGCGCGCAGGAGGATGCGGAGACCCTGCTGACGCTGCTGCGCGCCGCCGGCCGCTACGACGCCCGCGTCTCGACCGACATCGCCCCCCGCGCCCGACGGGGCGGCGATCGTCACGCTCCGCACGCGGCCCGGCCCCGCCTACAGCTTCGCTTCCGTCGAACTGCCGGGTCTGGCGGCGGCGGCCGACGGCCTGCGCCAGGCCTTCACCGTCAAGCCCGGCGACACGGTGGATGCGGCGCGCGTGGCGGCGGCGGTGGCAGCGCTCAGGGCCGCGCTCGGGCGGGCGGGTTATCCCTTCGCGACGATCGCCGATCCCGCGGTGACGATCGATCACGAGACCGCGCAGGCGCGGCTGTCGCTGGCGGTCGATCCGGCCGGGGCGGCGCGGATCGGGCGGATCGTGGTGACGGGGCGGCCGGTGTTCGATGCCGCGCATATCGCGACGATCGCCCGCTTCCGCCCCGGCGACCGCTACGATGCGGCGCTGATCGAGGATCTGCGCCGCGCGCTGATCGCGACGACGCTCGTCTCCTCGGTGGATATCCGCGCGGTCCGCGCGGCGGCGGCGGATACGGTGGACATCGAGGTGCGGCTGGAGCGCGCCCCGCGCCGGACGGTGGCGGGCGAGTTCGGCTATTCGACCGGGGAGGGCGCGCGTGCCGAACTGAGCTGGCAGCATCGCGACCTGATCCGGCCCGAGGGCGCCGTCACCTTCCGCGGCGTGGCCGGCACGCGCGAACAATCGCTCGGCGCCCTCTTCCGCCGCGCCAATTTCCGCGATCGGGACCGGGTGCTGACGGGGCAGGTGCTCGCCTCCAACAGCCGGCTCAACGCCTATGACGCGCGCACGCTGACCGTCTCCGGCGGAATCGAGCGGCAGACGAACATCATCTGGCAGAAGACGTGGACGTGGAGCCTGGGGGCTGAACTGCTCGCCTCCGACGAGCGCGACACGATCGCCGCCACCGGCGAACGGCGGCGGCGCACCTTCCTGATCGCGGCGCTGCCGACCAGCCTTGCCTATGACGGGACGGACGACCTGTTGAACCCCTCGCGCGGGCACCGGCTGGCGGGGCGGCTGTCGCCCGAGGCATCGTTGCAGAACGGCAGCTTCGGCTATGGCCGCGCCCAGATCGACGCGAGCGGCTATCTGCCCGTCACCGGCGGCTGGACGCTGGCGGCGCGGGCGCGGCTGGGGGCGATCTTCGGCGCGTCGCGCGGCGGATCGCGCCCAGCCGGCGCTTCTATTCGGGCGGCGGCGGATCGGTGCGCGGCTACAGCTTCCAGGCGATCGGCCCGCGCGATGCCAATGGCGATCCGATCGGCGGGCGGAGTCTCGCCGAAGTGGCGGTGGAGGCGCGCGTCCGCTTCGGCGATTTCGGCGTCGTGCCATTCGTGGACGCTGGCAACATCTATACCGATCCGCTGCCGCAATTCACCGGCCTGCGCTTCGGTGCCGGCCTCGGCGTGCGCTATTACACCAGCTTCGGGCCGATCCGCGTCGACGTCGGCACGCCGATCGACCGGCGGCCGGGCGAAGGACGCGTGGCGGTCTACGTCTCGCTCGGGCAGGCTTTCTGATGCGGCGGGTGCTGCGCGGCGTCGGCCTCGCGCTGGCGGCGATCGTGCTGCTGGTGCTGGCGGCGCTGCTGGCGATCGACAGCGGCCCCGGCCACCGGCTGCTGGCGGACCGGATCGGCGCGCTGAAGCCGCCGACAGGCTTGCGCATCCGTATCGGCCGGATCGACGGATCGATCTGGGGGCAGGCGGTGCTGCGTGACGTGGCGCTGGCCGATCTGGACGGCATCTTCTTCCGCGCAGCCGAGATACGGCTGGCGTGGCGGCCGCTCGGCTGGCTGCACAACCGGCTGGAGATCGACAGCCTCACCGCCGACAGCCTGACGCTCGCCCGCCTGCCGCGGCTGCGATCGACGGGCGTGAAGGCGACGCTGCCGTCGTTCGACGTGCATGTCGGCCGGCTGGCGGTGGGGCGGGCCGCGATCGGCGCGGGCGTGGCGGGGCGGGCGACGGTGGCGCGCCTTTCCGCCTCGGCCGACCTGCGCGACCGGGCGGCGGCGATCGCGGTCGATCTCGCGACGCGGCTGGGGGATCGGGCGCGCGTCAGGCTGGATGCGGCGCCCGATGCCGATCGCTTCGACCTCGCGGCGCGGGTCGCGGCGCCGGCGGGCGGCGTGGTGGCGGGGCTGGCGGGGGTGCGGCGCGATCTTGCGATCGATGTCGGCGGGGAGGGCGGCTGGAGCCGCTGGCGGGGCCGAGCGCGGGCCACGCTGGGCGGGCGGCCGGTGGCGGGCCTCGCGCTCCGCGTCGACGACGGGCGGGTGGCGCTGGCCGGGCGGATGGCGCCGGCGCCCTTCCTGCAAGGCAAGCTGCAGCGGCTGACCGCGCCGCAGGTGATGGTGCGGGGCGAGGGCCGCTTCGCCGACCGCCGCCTGTCCGGCCGGTTGCGGATGGACAGCCCTGCGCTGCGCATCGCGGCGGCGGGCACGATCGACCTGACCGAGAACCGCTTCGAGCCGCTGACGCTGGATGCCACGCTGCTGCGCCCGGCGGCGCTGTTCCCGAACATGAGCGGGCGCGACATCCACCTCGCCGCGACGCTCGCCGGACCGTTCGACACGGCGCGCTTCCGCTACCGGCTGACCGCGCCGCGCGTTGCCTTCGACGCGACGGGGTTCGAGGATGTCGCGGTATCGGGGGCGGGGCAGCTTTCGGCGGCGCCGGTGCGGCTGTCGATCGCGGTTGCGGCGCGGCGGGTGACGGGGGTGGGCGAGGCGGCGGGCGGCATCCTCGGCCGGCTGCGCGTGGCGGGCAATCTGGCGGTGACGCCGACGGCCGTCACCGGCCGCAACCTGACGCTCGCCTCGGATCAGCTGGCCGGGCGGCTGGGGCTGGACCTCGATCTGGTGACGGGGCGCTATGCCGTGTCGCTGTCGGGCGGGCTGCGGCGCTATCTGATCCCCGGCCTCGGGCTGGTCGAGGTGACGAGCGAGGTGCGCGCGGTGCCGGGGCCGGGCGGGCGCGGCACGGTGGTGGCGGGGCGGGGCCGCGCGTGGGTGCGGCGGCTGGACAACGCCTTCTTCGCCACGCTGGCAGGGGGCCTGCCGCGGATCGACACGGGGGTGATCCGCGCCGCGGACGGATCGATCCGCTTTCCCGGCCTCGTCCTGACCGCGCCCTCGATCCGCATCGCGGGCGAGGGACTGCGGCGCGGTGGACGGCACCTTCCGCTTCACCGGTCGCGGCACCCAGGCGCAATATGGCGCCTTCACGATCGAGCTGGACGGCGACATCGCCAAGCCGAAGGTGGCGCTGCGCTTCGATGCGCCGCTCGACGCGCTGGGGCTGGCGGACGTGGCGCTGACGCTCGATCCCGTGGCCGAAGGCTTCGCGATGGCGGCGCGGGGGCGTTCGACGCTGGGGCCGTTCGCCGCTGCCGGCCGCATCCTGCTGCCGCCGGGGGGCGTGACGTCGATCGAGATCGGCAGGCTGGCGGTTTCGGGCACGCAGGCCGCCGGCACGCTGCGCTCCGATCCCGGCGGCTTCACCGGCACGCTGAACGTGGCGGGCGGCGGGATCGACGGGCGGATCGGCTTCCGGCCCGAGAATGACGTGCAGCGGATCGATCTGGCGCTGACGCTCACCGAGGCGAAGCTGGCGGCGGTGCAGCCCGTGGCGGTGCGGCGCGGGCGGATCGAGGGGATGGTGCGGCTCGATCCGGCAGGCACGACGCTCACGGGCAAGGTGGCGGCACGCGGGCTGGCGAGCGGGGCGGTGCGGCTGGCGCGGGCCGAGGCGGAGGCGGCGCTGACCGGCGGGCGCGGGCGCGTGTCCGCCACGCTCAGCGGATCGCGCGGGCGCAGCTTTCAACTCGCCGGTCAGGCCGATGTCGCGCCCGATCGGATCGCGATCACCGGCGGCGGCACGGTCGACCAGCAGCCGCTGACGCTGGTGGAGAGGGCGACGCTGACGGCGGAAGGCGTAGGCTGGCGGCTCGCCCCCACCCGCCTGCGCTATGCCGGCGGCGGGGCGACCGTTTCCGCCCGCTTCGGTGGCGGGCCGCTGGCGGCGGAGGCGACACTCGACCGCATACCGCTGTCGATCCTCGACATGGCGGCGCCCGAGATGGGGCTGGGCGGCAGCGTCTCGGGCCGGATCGCGGTGTCGCGCGCGGACGAGGGCGCGATGCCGGCGGCGGACGCGCGGATCACGGTGCGCGGGCTGACGCGGACGGGCCTCGTCCTGTCCTCCGTGCCGGCCGACGTCGGGCTCGTCGCGCGGCTGAACGATGCGGGCCTCGCCGCGCGGGCGGTGGCGACCAGCGGCGGGCGGACGATCGGCCGCGCGCAGATGCGGATCGCCCCGCCCGCCGCCGCCGGCCCGCTGGCCGAGCGGCTGGCGCGCGCGCCGCTGTTCGCGCAGCTCCGCTACAAGGGCGCGGCGGACACGCTGTGGCGGCTGATCGGGATCGAGACGATCGACCTGAGCGGCCCGGTCGGCGTGGCGGCGGACGTGGGCGGGACGCTGGCCGATCCGGCGATCCGCGGCCTGCTGCGCACCGAAGCCGCCCGGCTGGAAAGCGCGGTGACTGGCACGGTCGTCACCAACATCGCCGCCGCGGGCCGCTTCACCGGATCGACGCTGGTGCTGGACCGGATAGCGGGCGCTACGCCCGAAGGCGGCAAGGTCAGCGGGCGCGGGCAGTTCGGCTTTTCGGGCGCGCGCGGCTTCACCATGGATCTGGCCCTGGAGGCGGACCAGGCGCAACTCCTCAACCGCGACGACATCGGCGCGACCGTGACCGGCCCGCTGACGCTGACGCTGGGACCGGGCGGCGGTACGATCGGCGGCGACGTGCTGCTCGATCGCAGCCGCTTCCGCCTCGGCAGCGCGGCGGCGGCGGAGATCCCGCGCCTGCCCGTCACCGAGATCAACCGCCCGGCCGACGAGGCGGAGGACGAGGCGCCCGCCGTGCCGTGGAAGCTGGCGCTGAAGGCGCGCGCGCCCAACCGGCTGATGGTGCGCGGCCTCGGCCTCGACAGCGAATGGCGGGCGGACCTGACGATCGGCGGCGATGTCGAGAACCCCGCGATCGGCGGGCGGGCGGTGCTGATGCGCGGCGGCTACCAGTTCGCCGGGCGGCGGTTCGATCTCGATCGCGGCACGATCCGCTTCACCGGCGCGGCGCCGGCCGACCCGATCCTCGACATCGTGGCGCGCGCCGGCATCCAGGGTCTGACCGCGACGATCCACGTCACCGGCACCGGCCAGCGCCCCGACATCGCGTTCGAGAGCATACCGGCGCTGCCCGAGGACGAACTGCTGTCGCGCCTGCTGTTCGGCACCTCGATCACCAATCTGTCGGCGCCCGAGGCGGTGCAGCTGGCCGCCGCGGTCGCGTCCCTGCGCGACGGCGGGGGCGGGGGGCTGGGGCTGGACCCGATCAACGCCATCCGCCGCGCGACTGGCCTCGATCGCCTGCGCATCCTGCCCGCCGACGCGACGACGGGGCAGGGCACGTCGGTGGCGGCGGGCAAATATATCGGGCGGCGGACCTATGTGGAGCTGATCACCGACGGCGCCGGCTATTCGGCGACGCGGGTCGAGTTCCAGATCACGCGCTGGCTGTCGGTCCTGTCGACGATCTCAACGATCGGGCGGCAGAGCGCCAACGTGCGGGTGTCGCGGGATTATTGAGGGCGGTTCGGTTCACGCGGAGGCGCGGAGACGCGGAGGGGGATCGCCTTGCCGCGCTGTCGGCGTTCATGACGTGCGACGCATATGGGGCGCCGACGCGCTCGAGGCACCTCCGCGTCCTCCGCGCCTCCGCGTGAAATCAAATCTACGGCCGTCAGTATCGTCGACGACGTCCGCAGACGTGCGGGTGCCGCGGGATTGGCAAGAGCAGTTTGGTTCACGCGGAGGCGCGGAGACGCGGAGGGGGATCGCCTTGCCGCGCCGCCTGTGTTCATACCTTGCTGCTTCTATAGAGCGCTGACGCGCTCGATACCTCTCCGCGCCTCCGCGGGGATCAGATTTGCCCGGCTCGCGCCACGTCGATCCGGTCGCGTTCGCGGCCGAAGTCGATCAGGGCCTTGCCGGACAGAATGGTCTGGCCGGTCGCCTCGATCGTGGCGGGATCGACCGGCTGGCCGCCGACATGGACTTCGTAATGGAGGTGGGGGCCGGTCGAGCGGCCGGTGGTGCCGACCTCGCCGATCTCCTGCCCCTGCGCCACGCGCGCGCCGTGGCCGGCGATGCCGGGCATGAAGCGGTTGAGGTGCATGTAGACCGTCTCCATGCCATTGTCGTGGCGGAGGCGGATCCAGTTGCCGGCACTGTCGGACGGGACCGCGCTTTCGATCACGCCATTGCCCGAGGCGTAGACGGGCGTGCCGATCGCGGCGGCGAAATCGACGCCGCGGTGGAGCTTCTGGAAGCCCAGCACCGGGTGCGTGCGCATCCCGAAGGTGGAGGAGACGCGCGCGCCATCGACCGGCGTGCGCATCAGCGCGCTGACGACGCTGCGCCCGCTCGAATCGAACCAGCCCGGTTCGGCGCCGGGGGGCGTGTAGCGATAGACGGCGGCGCTCTTCCCCGCGGTCGTCATCGCCGCATAGAGGAGGCGCGGGGGGCCGATCGCCTGCCCGGCATTGTCGACCTTCTGCTCGAACGCCGCCTCGAAGGCGTCGCCGCGGTGGACGTCGCGCTGGAAATCGAAATCGAAGGCGAGCGCCTTGGCGAATTCGGGGATCAGGCTGTCGTTGATGCCGACCGCGACCGCGGAGGAATAGAAGCTCTCGGCATCCATCAGCCCGCGGCGGACGAGGACGTTCGTCGCCAGATCGGCCGCCACCCGCCGCCCGGCGAAGCCCTGCCCGCGCGCGGTGACGGCCATGCCCGATCCATCCGCGTTGGAAAGTTCCAGGCGGAGGAGGTGCGGCTTCGGATCGGCGGACAGGGTGAGGGCGGCGCGCACCTCGCCGGCGGGGGCGAGGCCGGGCCGGGCGGCGGCGACGGCGGCATGCGCCTCGGCGGCGGCGACGCCGCTGGCGATCAGCGCCTCGCCGAGCGACGCCGCATCGGGCAGCACCATCGTGCGGACGACATGCGCCGGGCCGGGCGCCTCGGCCACCAGTGCCTGTTCGGCGCGGCGCATCGTCCAGGCCGAGATCGCGCCTGCCGCCAGCACCGCCGCCGAGGCGGCGAGCGCGATCGCCATGCGCGGCCGCCGGGCACCGCGGCGCGGCGCCGGCTCCACCCAGGTCAGCGGATCGAACGACAGGCCCTGCCAGATGTCCGTCGCCATCGCCCCCAGTCCCTCCCCCGATCGCCGATCGATAGCCCGGATATGGCCGGATCGGAAGCGCATCGCTTGCGGCGGCGGCGGGGAGGGAGCTAAGAGGAGCGGGGCCGGCCGTGCCGCCGGGGGGAGCGCCAGTGGCCGATCAGGACAATTCGCCCGACGACGAGGATCGCACCGTCTTCATGCCGGGCGGCACTGGCGCGCCGCCCGCCGGATCGCCCCCTTCCGCCCCGCCTTCCTCGCCGCCGCCCCCGGCCGCGCCGCCGCCGTTCGGCAGCGCGACCGCCTTTCCCGCCGCAGTGCCGGTGCGTGCGGACGGGATCAAGGTTGGCGACGTGCTCAACCACATCTTCGAGGTGCGGCGCTTCATCGCCCGCGGCGGCATGGGCGAGGTGTTCGAGGGCATCAACGTGACGAGCGACGAGCGCGTCGCGATCAAGGTGATGCTGCCGGCGCTCGCCGCTGATCCCAACATCCAGGCGATGTTCCGCAAGGAAGCGCGCACGCTGACGCGGCTCAACAGCCCGGCGCTGGTGCAATATCGCGTGCTGGCGCAGGAGCCGCAGCTCGGCGTCTTCTACATCGTCACCGAATATATCGACGGGCAGAACCTCTGCGACCTGCTGGGCACGCTGAAGCCCGATGCGGACGAGCTGATCGCGCTGACCCGCCGGCTGGCGACGGGCCTCCACGCCGCCCACGCGCTGGGCGCGATCCACCGCGACATCTCGCCCGACAACGTGCTCTTGGAAGGCGGGCGGCTGGCGGGCGCCAAGATCATCGATTTCGGCATCGCCAAGGATACCGATCCCGGCTCCAAGACGATCGTCGGCGACGGTTTCGCCGGCAAGCTCGGCTATGTCGCGCCCGAGCAGCTGGGCGATTTCGATCGGCAGATCGGGCCGTGGACCGACGTCTACAGCCTCGGCCTCGTCATCCTGGCGGTGGCGACGGGGCGGAACCCGGACATCGGCGGCAGCTTCGTCGAGGCGATCGAGAAGCGCCGCAAGGGGCCGGACCTGTCGGGCGTGCCCGATCGTATCCGCCCGATCCTCGAACGGATGCTGGCGCCCGATCCGGCGCGGCGCGTGCGATCGATGGACGAACTGCTCGACCTGCTGCGGGAGGAAGCGCCGCGCCGGGCGGCGGCGCCCGCGCCGTCGCCGCCGGCGAAGGGTCCGCCGCCACCGGCAGCGGCCCCCGCACCGAAGCCGGCCAAGGGCGGTTCGGGCAAGATCGTCGCCGGCGCGGTGGCGGGCGGCGTGGCGCTACTGGGCGTGGCCGGCTTCATCGCCTTTGGCGGCGGCCCGTCCACGCCCGAGCCGGCCGCCCCGCCCGCATCCGCCGCCGCCGATCCGGCCGGGCAGGCGCGCGTCGCGATCGGCCGGGCGCTGCCGGGCATCGGCTGCACCTGGCTCGACCTCAGCGACGCCACCGCCGGCCCCGGCGGGGTGACGGCGCGGCTGGCGGGCGTCGCGGGGCGGCCGGCGGAGGCGCAGGCCGCGGTGGCGCGCGCTGCGCAGGCGGCAGGCGTGCCGCTGGCGGCGGCGGACTTTTCGGACGTGGCGCCGATCAGCGCCTCCGAATGCCAGTCGATCGATGCCTTCCGCGCGATCCGCAGCGACGGCCCGCCGCGCCTCTCCGTTCCCCAGCGCAAGTTCGAGATGGGGCGCCTGCCCGCCGACAGCCCCAAGGCGGGACAGATCGGTGCGCGGGTGATCGTCAGCCTCGATACCGGCGGGGCGGGGGATTTCGCGCTCTACGGGATCGAACCTTCGGGCGAGGTCTCGTCCGTCATCCCCGATCGCGCGGCGATGCAGGCGTTGCTGGTGCCGGGATCGCCCGTGGCCGACCTGGGCGGGGGGCGCTACCGCTTGCAGGTCGATGCCGATCACGACGGCTGGTCGGGCTTCGTGCTGCTGACCGGGCGCGGCGGCTTCGCGGACGACCTGGTCGTCAGCAAGCCCGGCGCCCGCCCCGCCGGCTGGGCCGACCGCTTCGCCGCCGCCGCCCGCGCCAACGGCTGGAAGGCCGAGATGGTGTGGTTCAAGATGATCGACGAAGTGCCGAACTAGGGCGGAGCGGGCCTCCCCTCCCTGAAAGGGAGGGGCTGGGGGTGGGTTCGCTGCGAGGCTCGGTTCCGCCCGTCAACGGGCGAACCCACCCCCGTCCCCTCCCTTTCAGGAAGGGGAGAGATTCTGGCGATCTGCGGGAGGCGGATCGGCTGGGCGCGGGGCTTGTCGGCCGTGTTGCCGCGTGACCACCCAACCGGAAGCGATCAGGCGTCTGCCGACAATTGCTCGTAGCTGGTGCGGAAGGCGCGGGCGAACGTCTTCGGAAAGTCGTCCGCCAGCCCTGCGCGTTCGGGGGCGAGCGTGGCGATCGTCTCGCGCAGCGCCGCCTGCATCGCCTTGAGCGCCGCGGCATTGTGGCGATCGATCGCGTCGATCGCGGCCTGCACCGCATCGGCGGCTGCGGGCGCGGGGAGGGCGGCTAGGGCGGCCGCCGCCGCTTTGGGGTCTGCTGCGGCGAAGGGGTTGGCGGCAATCCGCTGGGAGGGCCTGGCGCCAAGTTCGGCGACCTGCCGGGTGCGGACGGCGAGAAGCCGGTGGACGCCGGCAACTAGCGCTGCGGTCGGCGTCGCGCTCGCGGCGGCGGCGGGGGCGGCAGCAGCCTCCGAGACGGCGATGTCGTAGCCGCCGATCCGGATCACGTCCCCGGCGACGAGGGGGCGGGGGGCGCGCACCGCCTCCCCGTTGACGCTGGTGCCGTTGGTGCTGGTGTCGGCGATCATCCAGCGGCCGGCGATGTTGCGGATCGCGGCGTGGCGCGAGGAGACCTGCTGCGTCGGATCGGGCAGCACCATATCCGCCTCGGCGGCGCGGCCGATCACGATGTCGCGCCCTTCGGCGAGGCGGACGGGCGGCGCGCGATCGCTGCCGACGAGCGAGAGGAGGAGCGACATGTCGGCCTTTCGTGTAGCGGCCCACGCCGCTCCGGCCAAGCGGCGAGGGGTGCATTGTGCGCGGCGGGGCGAGCGCGTAGCCTGCCGCTAAATCCGGCCGATTCGATCCGTATCGGCCGGCGACGAGGATTGGGGGCATGGGGATGCGCAAGGGATTGATCCTGCTGGCGGCGGCGGGGGCCGGAAGCTTCGGGGCGGCGGCGATGGCGGGCGCCCAGCCCGCGCGCACCAGCCCCGATCAGATCGTCTGCGCGATGACCGGCAGCTGTTCGGATCAGGCGATGTCGACCGATCGCCAGCTGACGGTGGGCGAGGAACGCTCGTTCAGCCTCGTCAAGCCGACGACCGCGGCCCCCGCCGCACCCGCCGCGCGATCGGCGGCCCCGGTGCGCGAGCGCGCCGTCTCGCGCACCGCCACGCTCCGCCAGCCGCCGCCGCGCCCCGCCTCGGGCCGGCTGGAGATGCTCGTCAACTTCGGGCTGGGATCGGCCGATCTGACCGAATCGAGCAAGGCCGAGGTGAAGTCGTTCGCCACGGCGATGACCTCGCCCGCGCTCGCCGGCATGCGCTTCGACGTGGAGGGGCATACCGACTCGCAGGGGTCGCGCGCGTACAATCTCGATCTTTCGCGCCGCCGCGCGCAGACGGTGGTCGATTATCTCGTCTCGCTAGGGATCGATCGCAGCCGCTTGCAGGCGGAAGGCTTCGGCTTCGATCGGCCGCGCGCGGGGCTTGCCGCCAGCGCCCCCGGCAACCGCCGCGTCGAATTCGTGAAGGCGAGCTGAGCGGCCGTCCGCCGGAGCGCGGCGTGACCGATCGGGAGGCGTCGGCGCGGGCGGCCGCGGCCTATGACGCGACCGCCTATCCGCCGGGCGTCTTCCAGCAGACCCACCCCGGCCGCTTGGCGGCGATCGCGCGGCTGCACGGCCTGAGCCCGCCGCCGATCGAGACGGCGCGGGTGCTGGAACTGGGCGGCGGCGACGGGCTGAACCTCGCCGCACTGGCCGCGGCCTATCCGCAGATGCGATGCCTCAGCCTCGATATCGCGCCGCAGCCGGTGCTGGCGGGGCGCGCGCTGGCGGCGATGGCGGGGCTGGACAATATCCGCATCGACGTCGCCGACGTGCTGGATACGGCGACCACGCTCGAGGGACCGTTCGATTATGTGATCGCGCACGGCCTCTATGCCTGGGTGCCGGACGATGCGCGCGCGGCGACGATGGCGACGATCGCGCGCGTGCTGGCGCCCGACGGCGTCGCCTTCCTCTCCTACAACGCGCGGCCCGGCGGGCAGATACGCGCGATCCTGCGCGACATGGCGCTGTTCGCCGCGCGCGACGCGGCCGGGCCGGCCGAGCGGCTGGCACTGGGGCGGGCGGCGCTGCTGCGCTTCGCCGACGAGGAGGGCGAGCAGACGGCGCTGGCCGCGGGCATGCGCCAGCAGGCGCGGCTGATCGCCGAGCGGCCGGATGCGGTGCTGACGCATGACGAATTGAGCGGCCATTATCATCCGCAATCGCTGACCGAGGTAAGCGATGCGGCGGCGGCGGTGGGCCTCGCCTATCTGAACGATGCCGAATTCCGCATCATGGAAGCGCTGCCCGGCACGGCATTGCCGCAGGCCGAGATGGTGGCCGAGCTGCAAGCGCTCGATCACCGGCATCTCGCCTTCTTCCGCAGCAGCCTGCTGGTGCGCGCCGATCGCGCGATCGGGCGGCGGCTGGACGTGGGTGGCGTCGCCGGCCTGTGGCTGGAAAGCCGGGCGGTGCGCCAGGGGGACGGGCGCAGCTTCCGCGTCGATGCGATCGCGTTCGAGATCGGCGACGACCGGATGTGCGAACTGATGGCGGCGGCGCAGGCGGTGTGGCCGGTGCGCGTGCCGCTGGCGCCGCTCAAGGGCGAGGCGGACCGGTTGGAGGCGTTCGTGCGGCTGCTCGACGCGCGCGTCATCCGCCTCCACGCCGGGCAGTTGCCGGTCGAGCCGCTGTCCGACCGGCCGCGCACGACCGGGCTTGTCCGCGCCCAGATCGCGCGCGGCGATCGTGACGTGGCGCGGCTCGACCAGTCGCTGACACGGATCGAGCCGTGGGCGGCGGGCCTGCTGCCGCTGCTCGACGGCACGCGCGACCGGCCGGCGATCGACCGGGCGTGGACGGCGGGGCGGGACGGCCGCGATCTCGCCACCGCGCTGGAGATGCTGCGGACGGCCGCCCTCCTCATTTCCTGATCGATGCTTGACGCCACGGCCCCGCACCCTAATGAGCGCGGCCGATCATGCCGTCATCATTCCGCAACAATCGCCTCGCGCTCGCCGCGGCGGCCCTTTTCGCAACGCCCGCCGTCGCCGCCACGCCGGCGCTGATCGACAGCGGCTACAGCCTGCCCCCCGGCGGAGCCGAGCCGATGGCCGGGCCGGAACCCCGGGCGCTGACCGAACCGGCCGATCGCCTGCCGCCCGATCCGGCGCGCTACCGCACCTTCGGCGCGCAGTTCCGCACGGTGCGCACCGAGATGGTGGCGCTGACCGCCTATATGACCGCGATCAATGCCATCAAGGCGGAGCGGATCGGCGCCTTCCACTTCAAGAAGGAAGGCTGGTTCGGCCGCAGCACCGAGAATGTCGGCGTCGACAAATTGACGCACGCCTTCAACACCTATGTTCTCGCCGAATTCCTGCAGACGCGTATCGCCCGCCGCACCGGCGGGGCCGATCGCAACGCGCTGACGGCGGCGCTGCTCGCGTCCGGCCTGATGGCCTATAGCGAGGTGTGGGATGCGGTGAAGCCGTCGAGCGGCTGGTCGATGGAGGATATCGTGATGAACAGCGCCGGCGCGCTGTTCTCCGTCGCGCGCAACACCGTGCCGGGCATGGAGGAGAAGCTCGATTTCCGGCTGCTGCTGGTGCCCAACAGCGAGGTCTACAGCTTCGGCGGGCGCAAGCATTATGCGCAGCAGCGCTATCTGATGGCGGTGAAGCTGGCCGGGTTCGCCGGGCTGGAGCGGACGCCGCTCCGCTACGTCGAACTGCACGGCGGCTATTATGCCAAGGATTTCTTGGACGAGGATCGCGAGCGCGGCATCGTGCCGAAGCGGCGGCTGTTCGTCGGCGTGGGCCTGAACTTGCAGGAAGCGCTGTTCCCGCGGCCGCGGACGGGCGTGCAGCGGGCGGCGCGCGAGGCGCTGAACTACCTCCAGGTGCCCTACACTGCCGTTCACGTTCATTAAGGTCTGATCCGGCGAGCCGGATCAGGGGCCGATGCCGCATCCACGTCAGTGGATCGAACCAAGCCCGATCAGGCAGCCTCGCGCAGCTCCAGCCGCGGCTTCATCGCCGCGGCGCGCTTCAGCAGGCGGACGAGGGCGCGCGTATCGGTGGCGACGGTGCGGCGGTCGAACCAGCCGACCGCGCCGCGGCGCAGCGCCTGCGCCACCACGGGGTCGTCGCCGCCGCCTGCCGCCAGCACCACCACCGGCAGCCCCAGCCGCCCCGCGATGCGATCGATGAGCGTCAGCCCGGCGATGCCGCCGATGCCGAGATCGATCGCCACCACCTGCGGGCGGACGGAGCGGAGGAAGGCATAGGTTTCGGCCGTATCGGCGACGACGCCGACCACGTCGATGCCGCGTTCCCCGCCCAGCATTTCCGCCAGCATGGCCCGCATCGTCAGCGAATCATCGACGATGCAGATGCGAACCCGGTCCATATCCAGCCTCCGTGGCGGACGATCCCGCCTCTTGCGCGCATGATTAACCGGAAAGGCTGACAAAGGCTTAACCGTGCCGGCCGGGCGGGGACGGATGGCGCCGCGATGCCCCAAAAAACTTGGCGGAAGCGGCCCCACCGCCTACATGGCAGGCGACTGGCGCCTTCACCGGCGCAACCCTGCGGCCGCACCCGGCCGCTTACTCCAGTATCGGATAGCGTGTGACCACACCCGGCAAAGAATTGCTCTTCCTCGCCCTCGGCGGTTCCGGCGAAATCGGCATGAACGTCAACCTCTACGGCTGCGACGGCAAGTGGCTGATGGTCGATCTCGGCCTCACCTTCGCCGATCCGGCCTATCCGGGGATCGACCTGATCCTGCCCGACCTATCGTTCATCGAGGAGCGCGCCAAGAACCTGCTCGGCATTGTCATCACCCACGGGCATGAGGATCATATCGGCGCGATCCCCTATCTGGCGGCGGATCTCGGCGTGCCGATCTACGCCACGCCCTTCACCGCCGGCCTCGTCCGCGGGAAGCTGGAGGAGGAAGGCGTCTCGCGCGACGTGAAGCTGAAGGTGATTCCGACCGACGGGGCGTTCGACCTCGGCCCGTTCCACGTCAGCTTCGTTCCGCTCGCCCACTCGATCCCCGAAGGCAACGGCCTGCTGATCGACACGCCCTACGGCCGCGTCTTCCACACCGGCGACTGGAAGCTGGACGAGGCGCCGCTCTTGGGCGCGCCTTCCACCGCCGACGAACTGTCCGCGATCGGCGACGAGGGGGTGCTGGCGCTCGTCTGCGATTCGACAAACGTGTTCAACGACGAGGCGTCGGGCTCCGAAGCGGCGGTGCGCGAGGGGCTGGATGCGGTGGTGCAGGCCGCCACCGGCCGCGTGCTGGTGACGACCTTCGCCTCCAACGCCGCGCGCGTGCAGACGCTGGGCGAGGTGGCGCGCGATACCGGGCGGCAGCTGTGCGTGGCGGGGCGCTCGCTCGACCGGATCGTCAAGGTCGCCAAGGCGGCGGGCTATCTGAAGGACTTCCCGCCGACGATCGACTTCGATGCGGCGATGAAGCTGCCGCCGCGCGACGTGCTGATCGTGGCGACGGGCGGGCAGGGCGAGGCACGCGCCGCGCTTTCGCGCATCGCCTTCGACAGCCACCAGATCAAGCTGGGGGCGGGCGATACGGTGGTCTTCTCGTCCAAGCAGATCCCCGGCAACGAAGTGGCGATCGGCCGCATCCAGAACGAGCTGGCGCGCAAGGGCGTGATGATGATCACCGACCGGCAGGCGCACGTCCACGTCTCCGGCCATCCGGGCCGGCCCGAGCTGGAGCTGATGTACAAGTGGATGCGGCCCGAGATCCTCGTGCCCGTCCATGGCGAGGCGCGGCATCTGGCCGAACATGCGCGGCTGGCGGCGGCCTCCGGCGTGCCGAAGCAGATCGTCCAGCGCGACGGCGACGTGATCCGGCTGGCGCCCGACGGCCCCAAGCGGATCGGGCGCGAGCGGATCGGCCGGCTGATCCTGGACGGCGACGTGATCCTGCCCGCGGACGGCGCGACGATGGCCGAACGGCGCCGCATCGCCGCCAATGGCGTGATCGCGATCACCGTCGCCTTCGATCGCGGCGGCCGGCTGATCGGCGAGCCGGCGGTGGCGATCCAGGGCATTCCGGTGGAGGAGGATCGCGGCGACTTCCTGGCCGATGCGCGCGAGGCGGCGGCGGATGCCGCGACGGCGGCGCGCGACGAGGCCAAGCTGAAGGAGGCGATCCGCCTCGCCGTGCGCCGCCGCGCGACCGAATGGACGGGCAAGAAGCCGGTCGTCGACGTGTCGATCATCCGCGCCTGATCCGGGGCGGGTGGCGATGCGGTTCAGCTCGATCATCGCGATCTACAGCCTGTTCTGGGCGATGTGCTTCTTCTTCGTCCTGCCGTTCCGCCTCAGGAGCGGGGACGAGCCGGAAGCGCAGGTGGCGGGGCAGGCGGACAGCGCGCCGCCCCGCTTCAGCCTGAAGCGGACGGCCTTCTGGACGACGATCGTCTCGGGCGTGTGCTTCGCGGCTTATTACGCCAATTACACGCAAGGGTGGATCGTGCCCGAGATGTTCGACATCGCGGCCGGCCGGTGAGCGGGCGCGGCGTGCCGGAAAGCCTGCGCATCTTCGCGCTGGCGTGGGCGGCCGGCTTTATCTTCTTCCTCGTCTTCCTCGGCTGACGGACCCTAGGCCGGATCGCACGCCTTGTGCAGCCGCCAGCCGAGCCAGGCGGCGCCGACGCTGGCTACCGCCACCGCCAGCAGCGCCGTCGCCACGCCGACGCCGAAGTGGAACAGCGCGCCGAGCGACCCGGTGGCGGCGACCATCGCGCCCGAATTGACAATATTGTTCGCCGCCACCGTCCGCGCCGTCTGCGTCTTGGGGACGCTGGTGGTGAGGAAGGCGTAGAGCGGCACCACGAACATGCCGCCGGCGACGGCCACACCCAGCAGCGCCACCAGCACCCACGGGGCGAGCGGCTGGACGAGGAAGGCGGCAAGTCCCATCACGTCGCCGCCGGTGGTCGGCCAGCGCCGCGCCGTCCAGTAGAGGAGGAGGACGAACAGGCCCATCAAGATCGCCGCGGTAGGGGCGAAGCGCGCCTGCACCGTGCCCTTCAGCAGCCGGTTGACGAGGACCGAGCCGATCGCCACCCCCACCGAGAAGACCGCGAGGAACAGGGTGGCGACGTCCTGATCGCCATCCAGCACGTTCTTGACGAGCGGCGGGAACAGCGCCGCCAGGATCGCCCCCATCGCCCAGAAGAAGCTGATCGCGGCGATGGCGAGGAACAGGTGGCGGATATGCATCGTGTCGCGGACGAGCGCGATCGAGGAGCGGATGACGTTGCGGTCCGGCCGGGGGGCGGGGCCTTGCGCGGGGGCGGGGGGCACCGCCTGTCCGGCGATCCGCCCCAGCACCGCCACGCCCACCACCAGCGCCGCCGCCGCCTCCGCCGAGACGATGCCGCCGACGATCGTGCCGAGGAGGATCGCGCAATAGGTGCCGCCCTCCACCAGCCCGGTGCCGCCCAGCACCTCGTCGTCATGCAGATGCTGGGGAAGGATGGCGTATTTGATCGGGCCGAAGAAGGTGGAATGGATGCCCATCGCGAACAAGGCCGCCAGCAGCAGCGGCACCTGCGCCAGCAGCAGCCCCGCGGCGCCCACGGCCATGATGAGAATCTCCGCCGTCTTGACGATGCGGATGATGCGCGCCTTGTCCGTCCCGTCCGCCAGTTCGCCCGAGGGGGCGGAGAGGAGGAAGAAGGGCAGGATGAACAGCCCCGCCGCGATCGCGCTGAACGAGGCTTCGGCGCGCGGATCGCTGTAGATGCGGAAGGTGACGAGCATCACCATCGCCGTGCGGAACAGGTGGTCGTTGAACGCGCCCAGGAACTGCGTGGCGAACAGCGGCAGGAACCGCCGCTTGCCCAGCAGGCGAAAGGATGGTGTCATGCGGTGACGATCAAAGGCGGCATAAGGGACAAGCGCGGCCCATAGCGCATCGCTTGTGCCGAGACCAAGCCCGCTGATCGCCGGGGAGGCACGGATGGACGGCAGGGCAGGCGCCGCGCGCATCATCGAGACCGAGCATCTGCGCCTGCGCCCCCATGCCATCTCCGATTACGAGGCGGTGGTGGCGCTGTGGGGCGAGCCGGAGGTCCACCGCCCGATCACCGGCATCGCCCCCGGCCGGGAGGAGATGTGGCACAAATTGCTGCGCTTCGCCGGCCATTGGGCGCTGCTGGGCTATGGCATGTATGTCGCCGAGGATCGCACCACCGGCACGCTGATGGGCGAGGTGGGGCTCGCCGATTTCCACCGCGGGCTGGGGCCGGGGTTCGACGGCTTTCCCGAAGCGGCGTGGGTGATGGGGCCGTGGGCGACGGGCCGCGGCCTTGCCGCCGAGGCGATGACGGCGGTGCTGGCGGCGGCGGATGCGGCGGGGATCGGCCGGCGCGTGGTGTGCGTGATCGATCCGGCGAATGTGCCCTCGGTGGGGCTGGCCGGGCGGCTGGGCTTCCTGCCCTTCGGCGATGCCGTCTATCGCGAGCGGGCGGTCAGGCTGTTCGCGCGAACCCTCCCCCAGCCGGCATAATCGGTCTGATCCTCGTCGGGAGCCTGATTCACGTGATCGGCGGAAGCGCGAAGCGCTTCCACGCAGGACGATCAGGCTCTAGACGGGGCGGAGATGCTGACCCTGCCCAACATCCTCACCCTCTCGCGCATCTTCGCGGTGCCGATCCTGGTGTTCCTGCTGTGGCATCCGGGGGTCGTCGATTATGCGCTCGCCTTCGGCCTCTACGTGCTGATGGGCGTGACCGATTATTTCGACGGCTATCTGGCGCGCGCGCAGGGCGCGGTCTCGCGGCTCGGCATCTTCCTCGATCCGATCGCCGACAAGATCATGGTGGCCGCGGTGATCGTGATGCTCGTCGCCTTCGTGCCGGCGCGGGGGACGGAGCCGCTGGTGGCGGGCTGGCATGTGATAGCCGCCCTCATCATCCTGCTGCGCGAGATCGCCGTATCCGGCCTGCGCGAGTTCCTGGCGGGCCTCAGCGTCTCGATCCCCGTCTCCAAGCTCGCCAAGTGGAAGACGACGTTCCAGCTCGTCTCGCTGGGGGCGATCATCCTGGGCGGTGCGGTGGTGGAATGGCCGTTCGTGCGCGGCGTGGGTCTGTTCAGCCTGTGGGCGGCGGCGGTGCTGACGCTGGTGACGGGCTGGGACTATCTGCGCGTCGGCCTGAGGCACATGGACTGATGGAATTGCTCTATTTCGCCTGGGTGCGCGAGACGATCGGCACCGGCGCCGAGCAGGTGCCGGTGCCCGAGGGGGCGGCGACCGTCGCCGATCTGGTCGACCGGCTGGCGGAGCGCAGCGCCGGCCATGCCGAGGCCTTCGCCGATCGCAGCCGGCTGCGCTACGCGATCGACGGCCGCTTCACCGGCGCCGACGCGCCACTGGCGGGCGCGCGCGAGCTGGCGATCTTCCCGCCGGTGACGGGCGGGTGAGCCTGCCGCCGCTGTTCGACGTGCGCGTGCAGGCGGCGGCCTTCGATCCGGGGGCCGAACTGGCACGGCTGGAGGCGGCGGGCGGCGGCGGCGTGGCGAGCTTCACCGGCATCGTCCGCGGCGACGGCGGGCTGGCCGAACTCTACCTCGAACATCACCCCGGCATGACTGAGGCGGCGATGACCGACATCGCCCGCGCCGCGGCGGGCCGCTGGCCGCTGCTCGGCCTCGTCCTCGTCCACCGCCACGGCGGGATGGCGCCGGGCGACCGCATCGTCTTCGTCGGCACCGCCGCCCGCCACCGCGCCGCGGCGCTGGAGGCCTGCGCCTTCCTGATCGACTGGACCAAGACCAGGGCGCCGTTCTGGAAGCGGGAACGGTTCACCGACGGCAGCGGCCGCTGGGTGGAGGCGGTTGCGGCGGATGACGAGGCGGCGGCGCGATGGGGCGTAGATCCTTAGCCCCGCCTTTCTGCTTACTCCCGATTGCGGACCGCCGGCGACGGCGTGATACAGTCGTCCGGCATGGCAGGAGGCACTTGTGGCGTTTATAAACCTACTCGCTGATGCAAACCTGTGGCGTGATGATCTTTTCGATGATGACGAGCCAAGATTGGTATGCGAGTGCAGGTTCGAGATACTTCGGGCTGACGGACCAGTTACCGTGACCGCGCCAGTATTGGAACTTGCCGATACGCTACGGGGCTGCTTGGAGCGGACCCTTAATACAGGCGCGGCGGCCACCGAGTTTTTGTGGGATAGCGGCGAACGTGTGGCTATCCAATCATCGGGCGATTCTATGGTGGCCATCGAATTTCCCGTTGGAGCCGGCGCTATCCTCATGCAGCGCTCCGAACTTACCGACTTTATAATAGACTGTTATCGCCGTGGTGTATCAGCCTACACCTTCTTTCCAGGGACGGTTCCGGATGTAAGCTAGCCACCTTAACCCAGGTAGCTGCCCTATAGAGCATCAGGCCATAAGCCCCGGCCCGATGATTCCCGCCGCCTCGTCCCACAGCGCCGGGGTGGCGGCGGCGAGGAGGCCGGGTTCGTCCTGGGCGATCAGATAGGGGCGGCCGTCGAGGCGGGCGAGGCGGCCGCCGGCTTCGTTGAGCCAGAGCGCGCCCGGCGCATGGTCCCACGGCAGCGCGCGCCAGTAGAGGGCGACGTCGTTCTCGCCCAGTCCGACGCGGGGATATTGCTCGCCGGCGCAGCGCGGCACGTCGGCAAGCGTGAAGCGGCCGTCGATGACGGGATCGAGGCGGGCGCGCTGCGGGGCGGACAGCCACTGGTTGGCGAGCGCGCCGATCGGCGGGCGCCGGCCGGTGGCGCGGGCGGCGATGCGCTCGCCATCGACGAAGGCGCCACCCCCGCGCGTCGCATGGCAGAGGCGATCGGTGACGGGATCGAGTATCCAGCCGCCGCGCACCTCCCCGGCATCGGCCAGTGCGATCATGATCGCGAAGGCGCCTTCGCCCGCGGCGTAATTGGACGTGCCGTCGAGCGGATCGACGATCCACACCGCCCCCTCGCCGATGCCGTCCATCAGCGCCGGATCCGCCGCGACCGCTTCCTCGCCGATCACGCGCGTGCCGGGCTCGATCGCCAGCAGCCCCTCGGTCAGGCGGCGTTCGCTCTCGCGATCGACGACGGTGACGAGGTCGCCGGGCGCTTTTTCGGATACCTCCCCGGCATGCAGATTACGGTAGCGGGGCAGCATCACCTCCGCCGCCACCTGCCGCATCAGCGCTGCGACCGCGCGGGTGAGGGGATCGCCGGTCACGAGCGGTAATCGGCGTTGATCGAGATGTAGCCGTGCGTCAGGTCGCAGGTCCAGACGGTGGCGCGCCCCTCGCCGAGGCCGATGTCGATGCCGATCTCCACGTCCTGCCCCGCGAGGTGGGCGGTGACGGGCGCCTCGTCATAGCCCGGCACGGCGAGGCCGCCGCTTGCCACCTGCGTGGTGCCGAAGCGGATCGACAGGCGGTCGCGCTCGGCCGGTTCGCCCGCCTTGCCGACCGCCATCACCACCCGCCCCCAATTGGCGTCGCCACCGGCGATGGCGGTCTTCACCAGCGGCGAATTGGCGATCGAGAGGCCGATGCGGCGGGCGCTGGCGTCGCTCTCCGCCCCCTCGACCGCGATCTCGATGAATTTGCTCGCCCCCTCGCCGTCGCGGACGACCAATTGGGCGAGCTGGAGGCAGAGGTCGTCGAGCGCGGCCTGGAAGGCGTCCGCGCCGGGATCGTCATGCCCGGCGATCGGCGCGTTGCCGGCGGCGCCGGTGGCGAAGGCGAGCACCGTGTCGGAGGTGGAGGTGTCGCCATCGACGGTGATGCAGGAGAAGCTGGCGGCATTGGCCTTGTCCAGCATCCGCTGGAGCTGGCCCGGTTCGACCGCGGCATCGGTGAAGAGAAAGCCGAGCATCGTCGCCATGTCCGGCGCGATCATCCCCGATCCCTTGATGATGCCGACCAGGGTGACGGAGACGCCGCCGACGATCGCGGTCGTCTTCGCCGCTTTCTCGAACGTGTCGGTGGTGCCGATCGCCTGTGTCGCCTCCAGCCACGTCGCGGGCGGGGCGGCGAGCGCCGCGTCGATCCCCGCTTCGGCCTTGTCGATGGGAAGGGGGACGCCGATCACCCCGGTCGATGCGACCAGCACGTCGGACGGCAGGCAGCCGGTGCCCGCCGCCACCCGCGCCGCGATCGCCTCCACCGCCGCTCGCCCGCGATCACCGGTAAAGGCGTTGGAATTGCCGGCATTGACGACGAGTGCGCGCGCCCCGCCCCAGCGGCAGCACGCGGCGGCACCATTCCACTTCCGGAGAGGGGCAGCGGCTCTGCGTCGTCACGCCCGCCACCGCCGTCCCCTCATCGAGCGCGACATAAGTCAGGTCGCACCGGTCCCACGCCTTGTAGCGCGCCCGCGCCACCGCCAGCCGGACGCCGGCGATGGCGGGCAACTGCGGGAAGGGGCGGGCGAGGGGGGATGTCTGCATGGCGGGGGATCGCTCCGTTCGTGGTCGGCGGTGGCTATAGGCGAGGTGGCGGGGCGATGATATGCCGGTTGAGGAGATCGGAGCCATGCGGGATCGGCGTGTGTGGACGTGGATGGTCGTTGCAATATTCGTGGTGTTCGATCCCGCCAGCGGCCAGATGTATTCAGACGATCCGGCTGGCGAACGTTACGACCAGCCTTCGACGACCGACCGGCCGTCGTCCGTTCTGCATCCCGAGCCGACCGGCGACATGCCGCCGCCGATCGCCGAGACGATACCATTCGCTTGCAAGGATCGGCCCCGACGGCATCAATCGCTTGTCGGAACGACGACCGACTGGATTACCGATGCCGATTATCCCGAAGCGGCTGCGGGCGCACAGGGCACGGTCGTCACTGAGGTCATTCCCTCCGCGACCGGCCGCCTGAGTCACTGCACCGTCATCCGATCGAGCGGCCACCCCGCGCTGGACCGGGCGACCTGTCCGCTCCTCATGCGGCGTGCCCGTCTGACCCAGGCGATTTACGCCGACGGGTGCCGTCCGCCGGCGGCCATCCGAACCCTGCGACATACCTGGCGCCGGCCGCTGTCGTTCCGGCCCTAGACGTGCTGGACGCCCCCGCGCGCCTCCCCTAAAGCCTTCCCCCGTGAAGCAGATACTGCTCCTCCTTTCCGCGATCATGACCGCGCTTTCGGGCGTGGCCGGCAGCGGCCGTGCGCAGGCGCGGGCGGAGGTGGCGGCGGCGGCCGGTGCGGTGGCGGCGGTGGTGCGGGCGGTGGTTCGCGCCGGGCGGCGGCCGGCGGCGTTGCCGATCGGCTTCGTGCTGCGCCTCGTCGCGCTGGCGATCGGTCCGCGAGTGCCGATCTGGGCCGGCCGGCGGCGCATCTAGCCGCACGGCCGTTTCCTCCCCACCTGCTCCCCCACGCGCGCGCCGATCGCAGGCTGCGCCGTCCGCTTCGTTTACAGGAAATCGCTTATGTTCGCCGGCATCGCCAAGGCCATCTTCGGTTCGTCCAACGACCGCTACGTCAAGTCGCTCGATCCGATCGTCCGCAAGATCAACGCTCTGGAGCCCGAGATTTCGGCGCTGTCGGACGAGGATCTCGCCGGCCAGACCGCGAAGTTCCGCGCGCGGCTTGAGGCGGGGGAAACGCTCGACAGCCTCCTGCCCGAGGCGTTCGCGACGGTGCGCGAGGCGGCGAAGCGCGTGCTGGGCCAGCGCCATTACGACGTGCAGCTGATCGGCGGCATCGTCCTCCACCGCGGCGAGATCGCCGAGATGCGGACCGGCGAGGGCAAGACGCTGGTGGCGACGCTCGCCACCTATCTCAACGCGCTGCCGGGCACGGGCGTCCACGTCGTCACCGTCAACGATTATCTCGCCAGCCGCGATGCCGACTGGATGGGCCGCGTCTACCGCTTCCTGGGGCTGACGGTGGGCGTGATCGTGCCCAACCTGATGGATCACCAGCGGCGCGACGCCTATCTCGCCGACATCACTTATGCGACCAACAACGAGCTGGGCTTCGACTATCTGCGCGACAATATGAAATATGAGCG
The DNA here is from genome assembly GCA_036946415.1 of Edaphosphingomonas fennica. Lineage (GTDB taxonomy): Bacteria > Pseudomonadota > Alphaproteobacteria > Sphingomonadales > Sphingomonadaceae > Sphingomonas_Q > Sphingomonas_Q fennica_A. The sequence continues at coordinate 99,493 of JAQIJD010000008.1, forward strand.
CGCCCAGATGGTGCAGCGCCCGTTCGCCTACGCCATTGTCGACGAGGTGGATTCGATCCTGATCGACGAGGCGCGCACCCCGCTCATCATCTCGGGCCCGACCGACGACAAGTCCGAACTCTACATGTCGGTCGATGCGATCGTGCGGAAGATCGAGCCCGCCGATTACGAGCTGGACGAGAAGCAGCGTTCGGTGGTGCTGACCGAGGACGGCACCGAGCGGATGGAGCGGCTGCTGGAGGAAGCGGGGCTGCTGGAAGGCGCCAACCTCTACGATTTCGAGAATACGCAGGTCGTCCACCACCTCAACCAGGCGATGCGCGCCAACATCGTGTTCAAGCGCGACGTGGATTATCTGGTGAAGGACGGCAAGGTCGTCATCATCGACGAATTCACCGGCCGCATGATGGACGGGCGGCGCTGGTCGGACGGGCTGCACCAGGCGGTCGAGGCCAAGGAAGGCGTCAATATCGAGCCGGAGAACCAGACGCTCGCCTCGATCACCTTCCAGAACTATTTCCGCATGTATCCCAAGCTGGGCGGGATGACCGGCACCGCGGCGACCGAGGCGGCGGAGTTCTTCCAGATCTACAAGATGAACGTCGTCACCATCCCGACCAACCTGCCGATCCAGCGGGTGGATAACGAGGACGAATTCTACAAGAACATCACCGACAAGTTCGGCGCCATCGCCAACGCGATCAAGGAAAAGGCGGAGACGGGCCAGCCGGTGCTGGTCGGCACCGTCTCGATCGAGAAATCGGAGATGCTGTCCGAATATCTCGAGCAGGCCGGCGTCGCCCACAAGGTGCTGAACGCGCGCTACCACGAGATGGAGGCGCATATCGTGGCGCAGGCGGGGCGGCTCCACGCCGTCACCATCGCCACCAACATGGCCGGGCGCGGCACCGACATCCAATTAGGCGGCAACCTCGAATTCCGGATGCTGGACGAGCATCCGACGCTGGCCGAGGGCACGCCCGAATATGATTCGGCGGCTGCCACCATCCGCGCCGAGATCGCCGCGGAGAAGCAGGCGGTGCTGGCGGCGGGCGGGCTGTTCGTGCTCGGCACCGAGCGGCACGAGAGCCGCCGCATCGACAACCAGCTGCGCGGCCGATCGGGCCGGCAGGGCGATCCCGGCCTCAGCCGCTTCTACCTCAGCCTCGACGACGATCTGCTGCGCATCTTCGGGCCGCAGACGGCCTTCGCCAAGATGATGCGATCCAATCTGGCGGACGGCGAGGCGATCGTCTCGCCCTGGATCAGCAAGGCGATCCAGACCGCGCAGAAGAAGGTCGAGGCGCGCAATTACGACATCCGCAAGCAGGTCGTCGAATATGACGACGTGATGAACGACCAGCGCAAGGTGGTCTACGAGCAGCGCTCCGACATCATGGATGCCGAGACGCTCGACGATGTCGTGACGGACATGCGTGCCGAGACGGTCAACGCGATCGTCGCCGACGCCTGCCCGCCGGGTTCCTATCCCGAACAGTGGAACGTGGCGGCGCTGAAAGCGGGGTCGGAGAGCCTGCTGGGGCTCGACGTGCCGGTCGAGGCGTGGGCGGCCGAGGAGGGGATCGACCCCGAGCAGCTGACCGAGCGGTTGCAGCAGCAGGCCGATCAGGTGATCGCCGCCAAGGTGGAGCAGATCGGCACCGAGACGTGGGCGGGGGTGGAGAAGAGCGTGCTCCTCCAGAACCTCGACCATCACTGGAAGGAGCATCTGTCGACGCTGGATGCGCTCAGGCAGGTGATCCACCTGCGGTCCTATGCGCAGAAGACGCCGATCAACGAATATAAGCAGGAAGCCTTTTCGCTGTTCGAGCGGATGCTGGTCGCGATCCGCGAGGACGTCACGCGCGTGCTGGCCCACGCCCGCTTCGCCGAGGCGCCCGAGCTGCCGCCGATGCCCGATTTCGTGACGACCCACCTCGATCCGCTGACGGCAAGCGACAATAGCGCGGATTGGGACGCGGCGGCGGCGGGCCTCGTTTCGACCCGGCTGCCGCCGTTGCAGATCGCGCAGCCGGCAATGCCGGCCGAACTGGGCGAGGATCCGGCGGAGTGGGGCGCCCAGATCAGCCGCAATGCGCCATGCCCGTGCGGTTCGGGGCGCAAATACAAGCACTGCCACGGCCAGCTGTAGGGCGGCGTTTCCTAAAGCCCCTCCCCTTCAGGGGAGGGGTTGGGGGTGGGGTCTCTCATCCCCGCTGCCTTGCTGATTGCCGCGAGACCCCACCCCAACCCCTCCCCTCAAGGGGAGGGGCTATCCAAACGCCTTACCGCGAGGCCATCTGCATCGCCGGCGGTGACGCGCGATCGAGTGCGGCGAGGAGCTGCGCATCGCGGCCATAGGGATCGCCATAGGTGCGGATCGAGCCGTCCTCGGCGCGGTCGGCGGTGAAATAGACCAGATAGACCGGCCACTGGCGCGCCATGCGGATCGTGGTCGTGTCGCGCGTCGCCAGCGCCTCGTCGAGGCGGCCGACGCTGGCCTCGTCCGCCGCCAGCATGTCGGCGGCGAGCTGGTCGACGTTCTTCACGCGGATGCAGCCGTGGCTGAGCGCGCGTTCGGTGCGGGCGAAGGCGGCCTTGGCGGGCGTGTCGTGCAGGTAGATGGCATGTTCGTTGGGCATGTCGATCTTGATCTGGCCGAGCGCGTTGCGCGGGCCGGGCGCCTGGCGGACGAGATAGCCGGACCCGTTCGTCTTGAAGACGTAGCCCGGCTTACCGCGATAGAGGTTCGACGATTTGACGATGCTCTGCGGCACGTTCCACCACGGATTGACCACCACCGAACTGGCGGGCGCGGCGAGCACGGGCGTCGGCGTCTTGGGCGCGCCGACGACGACATCGTAGGTCTTGATCGCATCGCCCCCCTCCATCAGCGAAAGCTGGTAGGACGGGACGTTCACATAGACATAGCGATCACCGAAGCTGCGCGGCAGCCAGCGCCACCGCTCCATGTTCGCGCGCAGCGTATCGAGCGTGGCCGCATCGCCCGCCGGCGTCTCGCGATAGGCGGCACGCAACGCAGCGTAGCGCGCGTCCTGCGGCAGCAGCGAGCGCAGCCACGACCGCACTTCGCCGCGATCGACCGCGACGGCGAGGCGCGCCGGCAGGTCCGCGGTTTCGTAGGGCGAGCGTTCGATATGCCAGTCGAACGCGCTGCGATCGGTGATGCGGCCCTGCGCATAATCGCGGGCCAGCGCCAGCGCGGCGGCATCGGCCGCGGCGTCGAGCGCGGGGCCGCGGCCCCCGGCGATGGCGGCGTCCAGTGCCTCGGCGCCGTAATCGGCCGGACGCAGCCCTTCGTCGGCCGAAGCGGCGAGCTCGCGGCGGAGCGCCTTCGCCTGATCGAGCGACCAACGCTCCGCCGCGGGGGTGGCGACGGTCGCCCGATTCGCCCATTCGGCGGAGGGGGCGGCGGTGGCGCTGGGGGCGGCCGCGGCGATCAGCGCGGTCGAGCCGATCGCGATGGCCGCGATCGACGACAGGCGGGCGGTGAGGGCGTAGCGGCGGGGGATAGGCATCGAGAAAGGCTCCCTTTTCCCATCCGGATCGATCGGCTTCGGAAGACAGAGGTCTCCCGCGGCGGGCCGACCATCGCCAGCGCCACCGACCGGCCGGGCCGGATGGTCATCACGTCGTCTATGCCGTTCAGAACCACCGCACTGCCTAACGGTTGCAAACCGGCGCCCAGAAAGTTGTCGGGCTGTCAACTGCGTGAACGAGATTATTTTGGAACCGTGATGTTGTGCGGTGCAGCGATGCGGCTAGGGTGGCGGCATGACGGGGGACAACAGCATCGCCATCGCGCTGGAACGGCGCTTCAGCCTCAGCGAACGCGGTACCAGCGTGCGGACGGAGGTGGCGGCCGGCGCCACCACCTTCCTGACGATGGCCTATATCGTGCTCGTCAACCCGGCGATCCTGGGGCAGGCGGGAATGCCTGTCGCCGCCGTCGCCGCCGCGACCTGCCTGGCCGCCGCCTTCGCCTCGATCGCGATGGGCCTCGTCGCCAACGTGCCGCTGGCGCTGGCGCCGGGCATGGGCCTCAACGCCTATTTCTCGTTCGTCGTGGTGCAGGGGATGGGCGTGCCGTGGCCGGCGGCGCTGGCCTGCGTCTTCCTGTCCGGCGTCGCCTTCCTGCTGCTGACGCTGGCCGGCATCCGCCAGCTGATCGTCGCCGCCATCCCGCCGCATCTGCTGGCGGCGGTGGCGGGCGGGATCGGCCTGTTCATCGCCTTCGTCGGGCTGCGCAACGCCGGGATCGTCGTCAACAGCCCGGCGACCGGCGTGACGCTGGGCAATCTGCGCGATCCGGCGCCCGCGCTCGCCATCTTCGGGCTGCTGCTGGTGGCGGCGCTCTCCGCCCGGCGCGTCAGGGGTGCGATCCTGATCGGCATCGTCGTCACCGCGGCGCTCGGCTGGGCGATCGGCCTCGGCCGGATGCCGACCGCGCCCTACAGTCTCGCCGCGATCGGCGAGACGGCGTTCGCGCTCGATTTCGGGGCGGTGTTCAGCGGGCGGGCGGGGATCGGCCTGCTCGAAGTGCTGTTCGTGTTCCTGTTCGTCGATCTGTTCGACAATCTCGGCACGCTCGTCGCCGTCACCCGTGCCTCGGGGCTGGTCGATGCCGAGGGGCGCATCCCGCGGCTGAAGCGGATCCTGATGACCGATGCGGTGGCGACGATGGCGGGGGCGCTGGCCGGCACCAGCACCGTCACCTCCTATGTCGAGAGTGCGGCCGGCGTGCAGGCGGGCGGGCGCACCGGGTTGACGGCGGTGGTGACGGGGCTGCTGTTCCTCGTGACGATGCTTGCCGCGCCTTATGCCGAACTGGTGCCGACAGCGGCGACCGCGCCGGCGCTAATCCTGGTCGGCGCGCTGATGATGGCGCCGCTGGCGGCGGTGGCGTGGGACGACGCCGCCGTCGCCATCCCCGCCTTCCTGACGCTGGCGATGATCCCCTTCACCTTCTCCATCGCCAACGGCCTCGCCTTCGGCATCACCGCGCATGCGGCGCTGACGATCGCGACGGGCAAGGCGCGGGCGCGCGACTGGCTGCTGTTCGTGCTGGCGGGGCTGTTCGTGCTGCGCTTCCTGTTCCTCGCCGCCGGCTGAGGCGATGGCGCTCCACGCCTTCCACGGCGAGATGCTGACGCTGACCGACGACCCCGCCGTCGGCGGGGCGGGGGCGGTGCGGCATCTGCCCTCCGGCCTGATGCTGGTCGAGGACGGCGCGATCGTCGACATCGGCCCGCGCGCCGCACTCGGCTGGAAATATGATGGCGTGCCGACCACCGAACTGCCGGGGCTGATCGTGCCGGGCTTCGTCGACGCGCACGTCCATTATCCGCAGGTGGAGCGGATCGCGGCGCATGGCGCGCAACTGCTCGACTGGCTCGACCGGCACATCTACCCCGCCGAACAGGCGTTCGCCGATCCCGCGCATGCCGCGGACGTGGCCGATTTCTTCCTCGGCCAGTTGCTGGCGCACGGGACGACCGCGGCGCTGGTGTTCGCGACGGTGCATCCGCAATCGGTCGATGCGCTGTTCGAGGCGGCCCTTACGCGCGACATGCGCATCATATCGGGCAAGGTGCTGATGGATCGCGCCGCCCCTGCGGGCCTGACCGATACGGTGGAGACGGGGCGGGCGGAGAGCGAGGCGCTGATCGCGCGGTGGCGGGGGCGCGGGCGGCTGGGCTATGCGGTGACGCCGCGCTTCGCGCTGACCTCGACACCGGCGCAGCTCGACAGTGCCGGCGCGATGCTGGCGGCGCATCCCGACGTATTGCTCCACACCCATCTGGCCGAGAATGCCGGCGAGGTGGCGGCGGTGGCCAACGCCTTTCCCGACGCCGCCGACTATCTCGACGTCTACGATCGCGCCGGGCTGGTCGGCCCGCGCTCCGTCTTTGCGCATGGCGTGCAGCTTGCCGCGCCGGCGCTGCGGCGGATGGCGGCGGCGGGCGCGGGGATCGCGCATTGCCCGACCTCCAATCTCTTTCTCGGATCCGGGCTGTTCGATCTGGCGCAGGCCGAAGCATGCGGGGTTCGCATCGGGCTGGGGACGGACGTGGGGGCGGGGACCAGCCTGTCGCTGCTGGCGACGGCGGGCGCCGCCTATCAGGTCGCGCAACTGCGGGGGGCGAACCTCGATCCGTTCCGCGCGCTCTATCTCGCCACGCTGGGCGGCGCGCGGCTGCTGGGGCTGGGCGACCGGATCGGCGCGCTGGCGCCGGGCTACGAGGCGGATTTCGTCGTGCTCGATCCTTATGCTACCCCCTTGCTGGCGCGGCGGATGCGGGGCACGGCGTCGATCGCCGACCGGCTGTTCGCGCTCATGATCCTGGGCGACGATCGCGCCGTCCGCACCACCTACCTCCGGGGCGTGCGCGCCCATGACCGGGACCAGCCATGACCGACCTCGACACTTTCGTGAGCGGCCTGCCCAAGGCCGAACTCCATCTCCACATCGAAGGCAGCCTGGAACCGGAGCTGATGTTCGCTTTGGCCGAGCGCAACGGCATCGCGCTGCCCTACGACAGCGTCGAGGCGCTGCGCGCGGCCTATGATTTCAGCAACTTGCAGGACTTTCTGGATATCTATTATCAGGGGGCGGACGTGCTGCGCACCCGGGCCGACTTCCGCGATCTGGCGACCGCTTACTTCGATCGCGCCGCCGCCGATCAGGTCCGCCATGCCGAGATATTCTTCGATCCGCAGACGCATACCGCGCGCGGCGTGCCCTTCGCCGACGTAATCGAGGGGCTGCTGGAAGGGATGCGCGCGGCGGAGGCGAAGCATGGCCTGACATCGTCCCTCATCCTCTGCTTCCTGCGCCATCTGAGCGAGGAGGAGGCCTTCGCCACGCTGAAGGAGGCGGAGCCGTGGGCGGATCGCCTCGCCGGCGTCGGCCTCGATTCGTCCGAGGTCGGCCATCCGCCCGCCAAGTTCGAGCGGGTGTTCGGCGCCGCCGCGCTGCTCGGGCTGCGCCGCGTCGCGCATGCCGGGGAGGAGGGGCCGCCCGAATATGTCCACGAGGCGCTCGACCTGCTGCTGGTCGACCGGCTGGACCATGGCAATCGCGCGCTGGAAGACCCGCTGCTCGTCGCCCGGCTGGCGCGCGAGGGGATGACGCTGACGGTCTGCCCGCTTTCCAACCTGAAACTGTGCGTGGTGGACGACATGCATGCCCATCCGATCCCCGAGATGCTGGCCAAGGGGCTGCGCGCGACGATCAATTCGGACGATCCGGCATATTTCGGCGGCTATGTGAACGACAATTTCCGCGCGCTGATCGCCACCGAGCGGCTGACCCGCGCCGATTACGTCACGCTGGCGCGCAACAGCTTCCTCGGCTCCTTCCTGTCCGACGAAGCGGTGGCGGCGCATCTCGCCGCGCTCGACGCCTATGTGGCGGAGGCGGCGTGATGGAGACGCCCGAGCTTGCTTACATCCCGTACGAGGATTTCGTCGACGACGTGAAGGCGCTGGGCCTCGCCATCGGCACGGACGGGTGGACGCCCGATTTCGTGGTCGGCATCGGCCGCGGCGGGCTGGTGCCGGGGGCCTATCTCTCCCATCGCATCGGCATCGCCCTGCTGTCGGTCGATCACAGCTCCAGGGTGCATGATTTCGCGGATGAACTGCTTGCCAAGCTGGCGGCGCAGACCGCGGCGGGCACGCGCATCCTGTTCGTCGACGACATCAACGACAGCGGCTCGACCATCCTCTACCTGCGCGCCGCGATCGAGCGGGGCGGGGCGCCGGCCAATGCGCGGGTGGGCGTGCTGATCGACAATATCCGCTCGGCGGCGCGCGTCGACTATCGCTCGCGCGAGATCGACCGCGATACCGACAAGCGCTGGTTCGTCTTCCCGTGGGAGGCGATGTCCGACGAGGCGACGCTGGCGGCGGCGGCCGAGGAAGTGCCCGAACGGCTCGCCTGAAAGCTTGCAGACCATACCGGTAGGATGCTACATACCTCGTCATAAACAAGGCGGGGACTGCGGTTGGCACAGCTTGGCGGCATAGATTGCGACATCCACCCGACGGTGAACGGCACCGCCGATCTGGTGCCCTATCTGGAGGGCTATTGGCGCGAGATGGTGCCGATGCGCACCATGCACATGCTCGATCTGATGAGCTATCCGCCGCACAGCCCCTTGAGCGCGCGCGACGAGTGGCGCTCGGCCAACGGCCGCGGCGGGGTGGAGTTCGAGAAGGTGCAGCGCGAGGCGCTGGACGGCTTCGGCAGCCGGGCGGCGATCTGCAACGTCCTCTACGGCGGCCCCGCGCTCTATAGCGACGACATGGCGGCGGCGATCTGCCGCGCCACCAATGATTGGCTGGCGGACAAGTGGCTGTCGCGCGATCCGCGGCTGCGCGGATCGATCGTGGTCCCGGTCGAGGCGCCCGAGATGGCGGTGGCGGAGATCGAGCGGCTCGCCGCCGACAAGCGCTTCGTGCAGGTGATGGTGCTGTGCATGGGCGAGATGCCGCTCGGCCGGAAGCATTACTGGCCGATCTGGGCGGCGTGCGAGAAGCATGGCCTGCCGGTCGGCATCCACGCCGGCAGCAGCTATCGCCATCCGCCGAGTTCGATCGGCTACGGATCCTTCATGCTGGAGGATTATGTCGCCCAGTCGCAGACCTTCGGCGCCCAGGTGGCGAGCATGGTCATCGAGGGCGTGTTCGAGAAATATCCGGCCTTGAAGGTGGTGCTGATCGAAAGCGGCTTCACCTGGCTGCCGAGCTTCCTGTGGCGGCTGGACAAGACCTGGCGGGGTCTCCGCGCCGAAGTGCCGTGGATCACGCGCCCGCCCTTCCAGATCGTGCGCGACCATATCCGCATGACGCTGCAACCGGTCGACGTGCCCGACGGACAGAAGCTGGAACGGATCGTCGATCAGCTCGGTTCGGACGATATGCTGCTGTTTTCCACCGACTATCCGCACAAGCAGTTCGAAGGCGACGAGGCCATGCCCGCCGCCATGCCGGAAAGCCTGCGTGCCAGGATCCTGTGGGACAATCCGCTGGCCACCTACACCCGTCTTCAGGAGGACGAGCTATGACCGTCGAAGTGCTGGACCGCGAGACGCAGGCGTCCGTTTCGGCGGGCGTGATCGATTGCGACATCCATCCCGCGCCCAAGGGGCCGATGGGGGTGCTGCCGTTCCTGCCGGAGAAGTGGCAGGAGCATGCCCGCCGCTTCGGCAACAATTACCGCCAGCCCTTCACCGGCGGCATGCCCTATCCGCGCTTCGGCGACGGCAACCGCATGGATGCGCGTCTGCCCGACGGCAGCTACGGCGGCACCGATCTGGCGTTCATGCAGCGCCAGCATCTCGACGCCAACGACATCGTCTACGGCATCCTCCAGCCGCTCGCCCCCAATGCGCAGAGCCAGCGCCATCTGGATTATGCCGCGGCACTGGCCGGCGCGGTCAACGACTGGCAGCGCGAGGCGTGGTGCGTGCCCGACAACCGTCTGAAGGCATCGCTGGTGGTGCCGCAGGAAGACCCGGAGGCGAGCGCGCGCGAGATCGGGAAACGCGCCGGCGACCGCCATTTCGTGCAGGTGGCGATGGCCCCGCGCGGGATCGAGCCGCTGGGCCGCCGCCGCTACTGGCCGATCTACGAGGCGGCGGTGGCGGCGGGGCTGCCGATCGGCCTCCACGTCGGCGGCTTCGCCGGCGCGCCGCCGTCCGGCAGCGGCTGGGTGTCCTATTATCTGGAGGATCACCACTCCAACACCGAATCGATGCAGGCGCTGGTGACGAGCCTGGTGCTGGAAGGCACGTTCGATCGCTTCCCGGATCTCAAGATCGTGCTGATCGAGGGCGGCTTCGTGTGGCTGCCGGCGCTGACCTGGCGGCTGGACAAGCATTTCGAGACGATGCGCGGCGAGGTGAGCCATCTGAAGCGCCGCCCCTCGGACTATATCAAGGATCATTTCTGGTTCACGACGCAGCCGATCGACGAGCCGCAAAAACCGCTCCACATGCGCGAGACGATCGACTGGATCGGCTGGGACAAGATCCTGTTCTCCACCGACTATCCGCATTGGGACTATGACGACCCCAAGACGGCGCTGGCACGGATCAAGATGAACGCGGCCGAGAAGCGGATGATCTTCCGCGACAATGCTGCCCGCCTCTACGGGCTGGACTGAGCGATGGCGCGTCATCAGGTCGCCCGCCTGTCCGACATCCCGCCCGGATCGCGCAAGCGCGTGACGGTGAAGGGGCAGGCGGTCGCGGTGTTCAACGTGAAGGGCGAATTGTTCGCCGTGCTCGATCGCTGCCCCCATGCCGGCGCCTCGCTGTGCGAGGGCCGGCTGACCGGGCTGATGAGCGCGGACACGCCGGGCGACTACAGGCTGACCCGCGAGGGCGAAATCCTGCGCTGCCCCTGGCACGGCTGGGAATTCGACCTGCGCACCGGCAAATCCTGCGCGGAGCCGACGAAGCTGTGGATCCGCAATTACGAGGTGGCGCTGGAGCCGGCCGCGGGCGGGGGCGATCTGCCCGAGAAGCCGGCCGAGCTAGAGGCGACGACCTTTCCGGTCTCCGTCGAGGATAGCTGGATCGTCATCGAAGCCTGATCGGGCAGGGCGATCGGAAGACAATAAGAGAGCAGATTCGCGCGTAGACGCGGAGGCGCAGAGATGGTTCGGTGCGCCGCGTCGTCATACTTCCTCTCAGCGTCTCCGCGTCTCTGCGCGAACAATTTTCCGTCTCCCGATCGCAGACCCAAGCGTGCTTGCACCCGCATCGGCGGCGCGCGATGAGGGGCGGATGATCGCCGTGCCCAGCCCTGCCGAACCGGACGGCGCACCGCGCCTCGCCAGCCTGGACGTGCTGCGCGGGGTGGCGATCCTCGGCATCCTGTTCATGAACATCAACGATATGGGCGGCTCGTTGTGGGCGTCGTTCGTCGACATCCGCCACATGGGGTGGGGGCCGGCGGATCGGGTGGCGTGGTGGCTGCGCGAGGTGCTGGCCAACGGCACCGCCCGCGGGCTGCTGGAGATGCTGTTCGGCGCGGGCCTCGTGATCCTCACCGACCGCTATGCCGCGGGCGGGGTGGAGGAGGGGCAGGTGCTGCGCCGCTATGCCGGCCGCAACCTCGTGCTGCTGCTGTTCGGCGTCGCCCATCTGCTGCTGCTGCTGTGGCCGGGCGACATCCTCCACACCTATGCGCTCGCCGCGCTGGTGGCGATGCTGTTCCGCGCCCAGCCGCCGCGGCTGCTGATCGCCTGCGGGCTGTTCTACGCGATCGTCCAGCTTTCCGCCGCGCCGGGGATGCAGGCGGATCGCCAGCTGCGGCTCGACGGGCGGACGCTCGCGGCGCGTGCCGTCGAGGGCGCGGTGCTGGCGCCGTTCGAGCGACAGCGGCTGGCCGCGGCCGATGAGGCCGAGGCGAACTGGCGCGCGGACGAGCGGCGCAATGCGGCGATCATCGCCACCGAGGATCGGGCGCGGGGCGGCCCCGACGCGACCTTCGCGACATGGGCGGGCATGCAGTGGCAGGCCGCGGCCGTGGCGCAGGTGAAGGGCTTCGAGTGGGAATTCGTGTGGGAGGCGGCCAGCACGATGCTGATCGGGGCGGCGCTGTTCCGGCTGGGGCTGCTGGCGGGCGGGAGCCGGCGGCGCGCGGCGGCGATGGCGCTGGCGGGCTATGCGGTGGGCGTGCCGCTGCGGATCGTGGGGGCGTGGGCGATCACCCGCTTCGACGGCCTACCGCACTGGAGCGGTGCGACCGACGAGGTGGCGCGGCTGGCGATGACGATCGGCCACATCGGCCTGATCCTGTCGCTGCTGACCACCACGATCGGCGCTAATATGCTCCGCCCCTTCGCCGCGGCGGGGCGGACGGCGCTGACGATCTACATCGCCCAGACGCTCATCTGCCTGTGGCTGCTGTTCCCGCCCTTCGGCCTCGCCCTCTACGGCCGGCTGACGTGGGCGCCGCTGATGGCGGTGGCGCTGGCGATCGACGCGCTGCTGCTGGCGGCGGCGATGTGGTGGACGCGGCACTTCCGCATCGCGCCTGTCGAATGGGCGTGGCGGTCGCTGGTCGAACGGCGCGCGCTGCGCTGGCGGTGAGGCTTGCCGGGTGGGCGACGCCCGCGATAGGCACTGGCGCCATGAAATCCTTCCTCGCCGCAACGCTGATCGCCATGACCGCCACCACCGCCCCCGCCGCCACCCCGCCCGCGACCCCGCTGACGCTGGAACGCGTGTTCCAGAGCCCGTCGCTGGCGGGGCAGCAGCCGCGTGGGCTGCGCCTCTCGCCGGACGGCAAGCTGGCCACGCTGCTGCTGCCGCGCGCCGCCGATCGCAACCGCTTCGACCTGTGGGCGATCGACACCGCCACCGGCAAACGCCGGATGCTGGTGGACAGCGCGGCGGTGGGATCGGGCGCCGACGTTTCCGAGGCCGAGAAGATGCGGCGCGAGCGGCTGCGCATCAGCGGCACGCGCGGCATCACCGCCTATGACTGGGCGCCCGACGGCAAGTCGCTGCTCGTCCCCCTCGACGGCGATCTCTACGTCGCGACGCTGGACGGCAAGGTCCGCCGGCTGACCAATACGCCCGCCACCGAGATCGACGCCAAGGTGTCCGAAGACGGCGGCTACGCTTCCTTCGTGCGCGACCAGAACCTCTATGTGATCGAGTTGGCGACGGGCCGGGAGACGGCACTGTCGACGGACGGCGGCGGGACGCTGACGTGGGGCACCGCCGAGTTCGTCGCGCAGGAGGAGATGGACCGCCAGACCGGCCATTGGTGGGCACCGGGCGACCGGCGGCTGGCGGTGCAGCGCACCGACGAGAACAAGGTGCAGGTGGTGGCCCGCGCCGCGATCGGCGCGCGCGGCACGCGCGTGTTCGAGCAGCGCTATCCTGCCGCCGGCACGCCCAATGCGGCGGTCGAGCTGTGGCTGATCGATCCGGACGGCGGCCATCGCGTGAAGGCCGATCTGGGTGACGATCCCGACATCTACCTCGCCCGCGTCGACTGGGCGCCGAATGGCCGCACCGTCTACGTCCAGCGCGAGAACAGGGCGCAGACCCGGCTCGACCTGTTGCGCATCGACGCGGCGACGGGCGCGGCCACGCTGGTGTTCACCGAGGCGGCGAAGGCGAAGAGCTGGCTGAACCTCACCGACAATCTGCGCATCCTGAAGGACGGCAGCCTCATCTGGTGGTCCGAGCGGGATGGCTATGGCCACCTCTACCGCTTCGCCGATGGCCGCTGGACACAGCTGACGAAAGGGCCGTGGGTGGTCGAGGCGGTGGTCGGGCTGGACGAGGCGGCGGGGCGGCTGTGGTTCACCGGCAATCGCGAGACGCCGCTCGAGATGCAGGTCTATGTGCTCGACTATGCGCATGGCGGCGATCCGGTGCGCGTGACCGAGCCGGGTTTCTCTTATGGCGCCGGGCGCAGCGGCGGCATCGCCATGGACAAGGCGGCGCGGCGGATGCTGCTGACGCGATCGAGCCCCGATCAGCCGCCGCAGACCTATCTGGCCGATGCCGCGGGCAAGCGCCTCGCCTGGATCGACGAGAACCGGGTGGAGGGCAGCCACCCCTATGCCCCCTATCGCGCCGCGCACCGGCCGACCCAGTTCGGCACGCTGGCGGCGGCGGACGGCAGCATCCTCCACTGGTCGATGATCGCGCCGCCGCTGGAGGCGGGGAAGCGCTATCCCGTATTCTTCCAGCATTACGGCGGGCCGGGATCGCAGACGGTGACGCGCGGCTGGGGCGGGCCGCTGGCGCAATATCTGGTGTCGCAGGGGTGGATCTTCTTCCAGATCGACAATCGCGGCAGCCCGCGCCGCGGCAAGGCGTTCGAGGACCAGATCTGGCATGCGATGGGCAGCGTGGAGGTGGCGGACCAGCTTGCCGGGGCGGCGTGGCTGAAGCGCCAGCCGTTCGTCGACCCTCAGCGGATCGTCACCTACGGCTGGTCCTACGGCGGCTATATGACGCTGAAGATGCTGGCGGCCGCGCCGGGCACGTTCGCCGCGGGCATCGCCGGTGCGCCGGTCAGCGACTGGGCGCTCTACGACACGCATTATACCGAGCGCTTCCTCGGCAATCCGGCGAAGGACCGGAAGCCCTATGACGTTTCGGGCGCGCTGGAGGGGGTGACGGCGATCCGCGATCCGCTGCTGGTGATCCACGGCATGGCCGACGACAACGTCGTCTTCGAGAATGCGACTGCGGTGTTCGCGCGGATGCAGGAGGCGGCGATCCTGTTCGAGATGATGGTCTATCCCGGCAAGACCCACGGCATCGCCGGGGAGGGGGCGCAGACGCATGTGTGGAAGACGATCCTGGGGTTCCTGAAAGACAAGGGCGTGGCGCCGGAGTAAACCCATCCCGCTCGTCCCTTACGGGTTCCGTTCATTCCGAGCGAAGTCGAGGAACACGCGGGGCGATGGTTCCGCATATGCCTCGACTTCGCTCGGCACGAACGGAGGTTCGGAGATAGGGGTATGGCCGCACTCTTGTCGCCGCCCCGGCCGCCGATTAGAGCGGCGGCCGAGACTCCGTAGCTCAGCTGGATAGAGCAGCGAATTCCTAATTCGAAGGTCGGGGGTTCAAGTCCCTCCGGGGTCACCACTCACTGCGCCGCGCGCTTCGCCCGGATGGCGATCGTGACGGCGACGGCATCGGCGATCTGGTCGGTCGCGGCCCATTCGCCCTGGCCGACGCGGAAGGCCGTGCGCGGCACCGTCGCCGTCCCCTCCATCGCCGCCGTATCGCCGCTGATGCCGGGCGAGAAGCGCACCACCATCGGCTTGGTGACGCCGCGCAGCGTCAGCGTGCCGCGCGCCTCGTAGCGGCCGCCGCCGGTCGCCTTGAAGGCGGTGGCGGCGAAGGTGGCGCGGGGATGGCTGGCGACATCGAAGAAATCGCTGCCGGGCAGCGCGCCCGCCGCATCGCCATTGTCGGTCGAGAGGGAGGCGAGGTCGATCGAGGCCTTGACCGAGGAACGATCGAGCGCGTCCGGATCGAAGGCGATATCCGCCGTCCAGCGGGTGAAGCGGCCGGCGACGGCGGCGCCGTTCCATTGCGCGGTGAAGCCGAGCGTCGAGCGTTTGTGATCGACGATCCAGCCGATCGGCTTCTGCGCCGCTTCCTGTACGGGAGCGGCGGCCGGCGGAGCTTCCGCCGCCGGCGCCGCCACCGGGGCGGGCGCGGGGGCCGCATCGGGCACCGCTGCCGGCGCGGGTGCGGGGGTGCGTTCGGGCGAGCCGGGTTCGGCGGGGGCGGGGACGGGCGCCGTCGATGCCGGGGTGACGGGCGCGGCCCTCCACGGATAGGTGCGTGCCAGCACCGCGACCGCGACCAGCGCCGCGGCCAGCGCCGCCAGCCGCCAGTCCGCCGGGCCGGACGCGCGCGGGCCGGGCAGCATCCGCCCGATCTCGCCATCGCGATCGATCCACTGATGCTTCAGCGCGCCCGCGACATGCATCGCGATCAGCAGATAGGCGGCGTAGGCGAGCAGGCCATGGCCCGTCTCCCCCACCTCATGCGCCAGCGGCTTCGCGCCGGCGGACAGCGGGATGTGGGGCCAGGGAATAAAGTTGTAGAGGAAGGTCGGGATGCCGGTGGCGCTGGACGAGACGATCAGCCAACCGGTCAGCGGCAGGCCCAGCATCAGCGCGTAGAAGCCGTAGTGGGCAAGGTGGGCGAGGCCCTTCTCCCACGCCTTCAGATGCGCGGAGAGCGGCGGGGCGGGGTGGGTGACGCGCCAGCCGATCCGCACCAGCGTCAGCAGCAGCACGGTGATGCCGATCGACTTGTGGAGCTGGAAGACGGCATAGGAGGCGGGCGTGCGCGGCCCGCCCATCCGCCAGGCAAGCAGGATGTTGGCGATCAGCAGCGCCGCGATCAGCCAGTGGAGCGTCTTGGCGACGCCGGTGTAGCGATCGGCGGCAGCGGCGGCGGGCATGGCGGGATGTCCTGATCGTTTCGTGCCCGGTGTATCGCAACTGCGGTCCTCTGCAAGGCGCGCTTTGGGCGCCTCCAGCAAAAGTGGCGGGGCGGGCGGGGGCGCTTTGCTTGCATCGTCGCCGCGCGCTGCCTATCCGCGCTTATCGCTTTTCCCGATGAAGGTTACCGCTCGATGACCGATGCCGCGCCCCCGCAAGCCGAAGGGCTCCAGCCGTCCGCCAGCCTGACGGTGGAGAAGGTGCTGAGCGTGCGGCACTGGAACGAGCATCTGTTCAGCTTCACGATCACACGCCCGGCCAGCTTCCGCTTCCGTTCGGGCGAATTCGTGATGATCGGCTTGGCCGGCGGCAACGGCAAGCCGCTGCTGCGCGCCTATTCGGTGGCGAGCCCGGCCTATGCCGAGGAGCTGGAATTCCTGTCGATCAAGGTGCCGGACGGGCCGTTGACCTCGCAATTGCAGAAGGTGCAGCCGGGCGACGAGGTCTATCTGGGCCGCAAGCCTACGGGCACGCTGGTGGCCGATGCGCTGATCCCCGGCCGGCGGCTGTTCCTGCTCTCCACCGGCACCGGCCTCGCCCCGTTCATGAGCGTCGTGCGCGATCCCGACATCTACGATCTGTTCCAGCAGATCGTGGTGGTCCATTCGGTCCGCCGGGTCGACGACCTCGCCTATCGCGAGGAGCTGGAGGCGAAGCTGGCGGACGATCCGCTGGTCGACGGCGTGGCGGCCGAGCAATTGTTCTACGTGCCGACGGTGACGCGCGAACCGTTCCACACTACCGGCCGGATCGAGGCGCTGATGGCGAGCGGCAAGCTGTTCGAGGGGCTGGGCGAACCGCAACGCTTCGATCCCGAGCATGACCGCGTCATGCTGTGCGGATCGATGGCGATGATCAAGGAAACCGCCGCGATGCTGGACGGATACGGCTTCACGGAGGGCTCCAACGCGAAGCCGGGCGAATATGTGATCGAGCGGGCGTTCGTGGGGTGATGGCGGGGGCGCGTTCCAGTCCGTTCGCCCTGAGTAGGCATTGAGCGTAGCCGAAATGCCGTATCGAAGGACGGCCTTACGCAAAACCGTGCTTCGATACGCGTCCTCGATACGGCTCTGACGAGCCTACTCGGTCGCTACTCAGCACGAACGGGGGATGCGGCGGAGCAAAGGGCGGCCCTCGCGAGCCGCCCCCTCCCGGTCAGCCCGCGGCTTCGGCGGGCAGCGCGTCTTCCGGCAGCTTGCCGATGACCGACTTGATCTCGAGAAACTCCTCGAGGCCGAAATTGCCGAACTCGCGGCCGTTGCCGGACTGTTTGTAGCCGCCGAACGGCATGTCCATGGCGAGGCCGCCGGCATTCACGAACACCGATCCGGCGCGCAGCTTGCGCACGATCGTCTTCGCCTTGGCCGGGTCGCCCGCGACGTAAGCGCCGAGGCCGTAGGGCGTGTCGTTGGCGATCTCGACCGCTTCCTCCAGCGTGTCGTAGGGCATGATGACGAGGACGGGGCCGAAGATTTCTTCCCTGGCGATCGTCATGTCGCTGGTCACGTTCGAGAACAGGGTCGGCTTCACGTAGAAGCCTTCCGCCTTGTCGTCGGGGCGGCCGGGGCCGCCGGCGGCGAGCGTGGCGCCCTCGTCCAGCCCCTTCTGGATGAGGCCCTGGATCTTCTCGAACTGGGCCTTGTTGACGACCGGGCCGATATGGTCGCCCTCGGTCAGCGGATCGCCGACCTTCTTGGCGTTGAACATCGCCGCGACCTTCTCGGCCGCCTCGTCATGCTGCGAGCGGTGGACGAGCATCCGCGTCGGCGCGACGCAGCTCTGGCCGGAGTTCAGCAGCACGCCGCCGACGCCACCCGGCAGCGCCACGTCGAGCGGGGTGCCTTCGAGGATGATGTTGGGGCTCTTGCCGCCCAGCTCCTGCGCGACGCGCTTGACGGTATCCGCCGCATTCTTGGCGACCATGATGCCGGCGCGGGTCGAACCCGTGAACGAGATCATGTCGATGTCGGGATGCTTGGAGAGCGCCTCGCCGACGCCGGGGCCGTCGCCCTGGACGAGGTTGAACACGCCTGCCGGCACGCCCGCCGCATCCATCACCTCGGCGAAGATCGCGGCCGAACCGGGGGCTTCCTCGGACGGCTTCAGGATCATCGTGCAGCCGGCGGCGAGCGCGGGCGAGACCTTGGCGACGATCTGGTTCATCGGCCAGTTCCACGGCGTGATGAGGGCGACGACGCCGATCGGCTCGCGCACGACCTTGTTGTCGCCGATCGCTTCCTCGAATTCGTAGGCCTCGAGCGCCTTCAGCGCGGAGCCGAGGTGGCCGAGGCCGGAGCCGGCCTGCGCCGTCTTGGCGATCGAGATCGGGCAGCCCATCTCCGTCGCGATCGCCTCGGCGATGTCGGGCACGCGCTTCTGATATTCGGCGATGATCCGCTGGAGGAGGGCGATGCGCTCCTGCTTGCTGGTCTGCGAGAAGGTCTCGAACGCGCGGCGGGCGGCGACGACCGCCTTGTCGACATCGGCCTGCGTGCCGAGCGTGATCTCGGTACAGGGCTGTTCGGTGGCGGGGTTGATGACCGCGTGACGCGTGCCGCCTTCGCTCGGCACCCAGGCGCCGTCGATATAATGGTTGGGATACGACTTCATCGGGCATCGACTCCTTCGTGCTTCGCGGTCCGACTTCGGCGCTGGCGACGACAGAATCAAGTCCGGTGGCCATGCGGCGCCACACGGACGCGAAACTTCGGCCAGCCGAAGCCAAGCAACATGCCGGCCATGCTTTTTCGATAGCAATCTACGATCCGCGCGGTAATAGGTAGCTAACTATGCGGTTGCCCGGCGCAGGACGGCCCGCCTTGGCGAAGGGGAGGATTGAATGATTCGTGCAGCTTGGTTGCGGTCGGCGACCGCAGGCGGAGCGCTCGCCGTATCGCTGGCGGTGACGGCCCCGGCGCATGCCCAGTCCGCGGACGCCACCGCGACGCAGCAGGTGCCGGAGAATGCGCCGGCCGCCGCCGATGCGGGCGCCAGCCCGGCGCAGACCGCGGTCGGATCCGGTTCGGCCGACGATACCGCCCAGCCCGTCGCCACCGAGGAAGTGGTCGTCACCGGATCGCGCCTCGCCACCGGCTTCAGCGCCCCGACCCCGGTTTCGGTGGTGGGTGCGGACCGGTTGCTGGCGCGCGGATCGACCAACGTCGGCGACGCTCTCAACGAACTGCCCTCGTTCCGCGCCACGCAGGGGCCGGCCACCTCGGGCCTGTCCGCCGCGGCCGGCTATGTCGGCGGCCGCATCCTCGATCTGCGCGGCCTGGGTTCGGTGCGCACGCTGACGCTGGTCGACGGCAAGCGGTTCGTGCCGTCCACGACGCAGGCGACAGTCGACACCAACATGATCCCCTCGATCCTGTTGCAGCGGGCCGAGGTGGTGACGGGCGGCGCCTCAGCCGCCTACGGGTCGGACGCGGTAGCGGGCGTCGTCAACCTGATCCTCAACGACAAGCTCGAAGGCTTCCGCGCAAACGCGCAGCAGGGCCTGAGCCGCTACGGCGACAATTACACCACGCTGCTGGGTGTGGCGGGCGGCTTCCGCGTCGGCGATCGCGGCCATTTCGTGCTGGGCGGCGAATATGAGAAGAATCGCGGCGTCGAAAGCTGCCCCGAGCGGCGCTGGTGCCGGGACGAGTTCCTGAACTTCGGCCGCAATCCCGGTGTGACGGGCATTCCGGCGAACAACATCCTGCCGGACATCACGCCCTGGTCGGCGCAGTTCAACGGCGTCACCACGCCGCCGTCCTCCGCCTATGTCGGCCGCAATCGCCCGGCGCTGCGCCCGATCGACGGCATCGCCTTCGGTGCGGACGGCACGCCGCGCCGCTTCCAGCTCGGCCAGCTCGCCAACAGCCTCTACCATGTCGGTGGCGAGAATGCCGACGGCGAGGGGCGCAACATCTATTTCGACTTCCCGATCGTCTCGCCGACCGAGCGCTACACGGCGATGGCCAATTTCCGCTACGAAGTGTCGCCCGACCTGACCGTGGCGCTGAACGCGGACTACGGCCACCTGACCGGCCGCCACCGCGGCGTCGCCTATCGCAACACCGCGATCACGATCCGCAATGACAATCCCTTCATCCCGCGTTCGACCGATCCGACGCTGGACATCCCGACGATCCTGGCGGCGAGCGGGCTTACCTCCTTCACGCTGGGCAAGGGCTTCAACGACGTCGGCCCCGCACCGATCCGCATCGAGAACGACGTCTATCGGATCGTCGCCTCGGTGGACGGCAAGATCAGCGACAATTGGTCGTATGACGGCTATTATCAGTACGGCCACAACAAGTTCCGGACCGACACGACCAACGCCTCGATCGCCAGCCGCTTCCTGCTGGCGCTGGATGCGGTGCGCAACGCGCAGGGGCAGATCGTCTGCCGCGTCAATCAGGTGACGGTGACGAACCCGAACTGCGTCGCGCTCAATCCGTTCGGGTCCGCCAACCAGCCCAATTTCGCGGCGGCCAAGGCCTATGTCACGGCCAACGCCTTCCAGGAGAACAAGACCGACGAGCATGTCGTCGCCGGCAACGTGAAGGGCAGCCTGTTCGAGCTGCCGGCGGGTCCGTTGCAGGTGGCGGTCGGCGGCGAGTTCCGCTCCGACAAGGTCAACGGCGTCGCCGATCCCCTGAGCGTCGCGCAGAGCTTCTTCAGCGGCAACGGCTCGCTTATCTCGGGCAAGATCGAGGTGACCGAGGGCTATGTCGAAACCGAGGTGCCGATCTTCCGCGACACGCCGTTCCTGAACGAGGTGAGCGTGAACGGCGCGGTCCGCCGCACGCATTACAAGCGTTCGTCGGCCAACACCGCGTCGAGCACGGTCAACGTCACCACCTGGAAGGTGGGCGGCGTGTGGGAGCCGGTCGATTTCCTCCGCTTCCGCGCGACGCGCAGCCAGGATATTCGCGCGCCCAACATCTCCGAACTGTTCGGCCCGACGACCTCGACGCAGGGCATCGTCACCGATCTCGGCCGCGGCGGCGTGCAGGCGGTGGCGCCGCTGACGCTGGGTTCCAACCCGAACCTGACGCCGGAGAAGGCCAAGACCTTTACCGCCGGCGTCGTCATCCAGCCGCGCGGTGGCTTCCTCGGCCGCTTCCGCGCCTCGATCGACTATTTCGACATCCAGATCGACGACGCGATCGCGCAGCTGGGCCAGCAGAACATCGTCCAGCGCTGCCAGGACGGCGACCAGCTGTCCTGCTCGCTCATCACCCGCGCCGCGCCGGCGCCGGGCGAGGCGGTGGGGGCCATCACCAACATCCGCGACGTGTTCCAGAACGTGAACCGCCTCATCAACAAGGGCATCGATTTCGAGCTGACCTACAAGCAGCCGCTGGGTGCGCTGGGCAGCCTCGACAGCCGGTTCCTCGCCTCCTATGTCAAGGATCTCATCACCGTCGATGCAGTCGGGCCGACCGAGCGCGCCGGGCAGACGGGTCTCCGCGGCGGCACGCCGCCCGGCATTCCGGACTGGACGCTGGATGGCCTGTTCACCTGGAACTACACCGAGCGGTTCAGCTTCACGACGCACGTCCGCTACATCAACAAGGGCTTCTACAACGCGGCGTTCATCGGCGCCGAGCAGGACGGCTTCACGCTGACCTCGCCCAACAGCTCGAACACCAACCAGGTGCCGTCGCGCACCTATGTGGACTTCCTCGCCAACTTCCGCGTGCCGACCGGCGGCGAGAACAGCTTCACCTTCTTCGTGGGCGTGGACAACGCCTTCAACATCGATCCGCCGCGCCGTCCGGGCGCGAACGGCACGGGCAACAACGTGCTGTTCAATCCGGTCGGCCAGTTCTGGAAGGCGGGCGTTCGCGCCAGCTTCTGACGTTCCCTCCCTGGGGGCCGGGCGATCTCTCGCCCGGCCCGCTTTTTTGGGGCAGGGTCAACGGGATAGAGCGAGGAGGGGCATCATATGGCAAGCATGGCCAAGGGCAGGACGATCGACGTCGCCGAGGTGATCGAGGCGCGGCGCCTCCGCCCCTTCAATTACAAGCTGATCGCGCTCTCGTGGCTCATCACCGTGTTCGACGGGTTCGACATGATGATGATCTCGTTCACCGCGCCCTACATGCGGGACGAGCTGGGCCTGTCGACGACGATGCTCGGCCACGTCTTCTCGGCCGGTCTCGTCGGCATGATGCTGGGCGGCTTCTTCTTCTCCTGGCTGGGGGACCGGATCGGGCGGCGGCCGACGATCGTGATCGCCGCCTTCGCCTTCGGCGTGCTGACGATCGCCACCGCGCTCGCCACGAGCTACGAACAATTGCTGGCGCTGCGCTTCCTCGATGGCCTCGCCATCGGCGGGATGCTGCCGCTGGCCTGGGCGCTCAATATCGAATTCGTGCCGCAGCGGATGCGATCGACCGTCGTGACCGTCATCATGATGGGCTACAGCATCGGCAGTTCGATGGCCGGGCCGCTGACCAACTGGATCGCGCCCAACCACGGCTGGCAGGGCGTCTATATCGCGGGCGGTGTCGGTACGCTGGTCTGCGCGACCGGCCTCGCGCTGTTCCTGCCCGAATCGATCCGCTTCATGGTCAGCCGCGGCCATGATCCGGCAAAGATCGCGGCCACGCTCAGGCGGCTCGATCCGCAGGCGGACGTAAGCGGCGACGATCGCTTCGTGGCGGGCGACGAGCAGAAGGCCAAGGCGCCGTTCCACGTCAGCCAGCTGTTCGCGGGCGATCTGCGCTGGATCACGCCGCTCCTCTGGATCGGCTATACGGTCAGCACGCTCGCCACTTATTTCTCGGCTTCGTGGGGGCCGCTGGTGCTGGAGGAATTGCAGTTCAGCCGGCAGACGGCGGCGCTCGTCTCCTCGCTGGGCGGGTTCCTCGGCGCGATGACGGGCCTGGCGCTGATGCGCTTCACCGACAAGCGCGGTCCGATCTCGGTCGCGGTGCTGCCCGCGCTGGCAGCACCCGCGCTGCTGGTGCTGGGGCTGGGCTTCATGCCGCACCACCTGTTCCTGTTCCTGTCGGTGCCGGCGGCGATGCTGGTGTCCGGATCGCACTTCGGCATCCTGTCCATCGCCGGTGTCTTCTACCCTTCCGCGATCCGCGCGAGCGGGGCGGGGTGGGCGACCTCGATCGCCAAGATCGGCGGCATCGTCGGCCCGGTGATCGGCGCCGCGATCCTCTCGAGCGGGCTGCCGATCGTGCGCAGCTACGCCTTCCTCGCCATCTGCCCGGCGATCCTGTGCGTCTGCGCACTGGGGATCGCCAGCGTCGTCCGCGGCCGCGTCCGGCACCAGCCGGTGCCCGATGCCGTGCCCGCCACCTGAACCCTGCCACTTCGGAGACCCGCCATGGCCGAGCTGCGTTCCAACAGCGTCAATTCCCTCGTCCGCCGCGCCCACTGGCGCGCGCTGGGCTTGAGCGATGCCGACATGCAGAAGCCCAAGATCGCGGTGGTGAATTCCTCCTCCGAACTGGCGGTGTGCTTCGCCCATCTCGACGGGGTGGCGAAGGTGGTGAAGGAGGCGATCCGCGCCGCCGGCGGCATCCCGTTCGAGGTGCGCACCACCGCGCCCTCCGACTTCATCACCGGCGCGGCGCGGCAGGGCAGCTACATCCTCGCCGCGCGCGATCTCGTCACCAACGATATCGAGGCGCAGGTGGAAGCCGCGATGCTCGACGGGATGGTCTGCCTCACCTCCTGCGACAAGACGCCCCCCGGCCACATGATGGCGGCGGCGCGGCTGAACATCCCGACGCTGCTGGTGATCGGCGGCTATCAGGCGAGCGGCATGATCGGCGACGAGCATGTCGACATCGAGGATCTGTTCTCCGGCAGCGTCGGCGCGATGCTGGGCGTGCCCGCCAAGCACGACATCGAACAGGTGACCGAGCAGGCGATCCGCGGCCCCGGCGTGTGCGCGGGCATGGCGACGGCGAACACGATGCATTGCGTGGTCGAGGCGATCGGCATGGCGCTGCCCGGATCGGCTCCGGTGCGCGCCAACAGCGACAAGATGTTCGACGCCGCCCGCCGATCGGGCGCGCGCATCGTCGAGATGGTCAACGAGGGGCTGACGCCGCGACAGATCTTCACCGAGGCGGCGTTCCGCAACGCCATCGCGATGGTGCTGGCGGTGTCCGGCTCGATCAACGCGATCAAGCATTTGCAGGCGACGGCGACCGAGGCGCAGAGCGGCGTCGACGTCTACGCGCTGTGGGAGGAGATGAACCGCATCGTCCCCGTCCTGTCCGCCGTGCGCCCCAACGGGCCGGTGCGGATCGAGCAATATGAGGATGCGGGCGGGGCGCAGGCGTCGCTCAAGCAATTGCTGCCGGTGCTGAGCGGGGACGCGCTGACCTGCACCGGACGGACCGTGGCCGAGAACCTGGCAGGCTATGCGGTGCCCGATGCGGAGATCGTGCGCCCGCTCGACCGGCCGGTTTCCGAAGGGCCGGCGATCGCGATCCTGAAGGGCAGCCTCGCCCCCGAGAGCGCGGTGGTCAAGCTCGGCATCCGCGATCCCAAGCGGCCCGAGGCGTTCAGCGGCCCGGCGCGCGTGTTCGACAGCACGGCGGATGCGATGGCGGCGATCGCCGAGGGGCGGATCGAGAAGGGCGAGGTCGTCGTGCTGCGCGGGCAGGGCCTGAAGGGCGGCCCGGCGATGGGCGGCGGCGCGTCCCGCGTGCTGTTCGCGATCGATGCCGCCGGCCTTGCGCGCGAGACGGCGTTCGTGACCGACGGCCAGCTTTCGGGCCTGTGCCTGAAAGGGCTGACGGTGGCCGAGGTGGCGCCCGAGAGCGCCATCGGCGGCCCGCTCGGGCAGGTACGCGACGGCGACCGGATCGAGATCGACGTGGCCAGGCGCCAGCTCGATCTGGCGGTGAACCCCGAGGAACTGGCGGCGCGGCCGGCGCCCGCCAACGGCTGGCCGGTGCCCGCCGACGGCTATCTCGGCATCTATCGCCGCGACGTGCAGCCGATGGCGACGGGGGCGGTGCTGACCGATCTCGACGCCTGATCGTCAGCGCGGTTGTCGCGGGGGCGAAACGGCGGTTATGATCCGGCCATGACCACCGACAGCCCCACCCGCGCCGGCCCGCGATCCGCCCAGCGGCGCGGGCCGCAGGCGGCGCGTGCGCCGCGCGGCCGCGACGTTCTGTCCGAACAGGTCGCGCGCTTCGTCGCCCCGGACGACGTGGATGGGGCGGTGGCGGCGAGCGACCGCCACCTGATGAACTATCACCGCCACTTCTCGACGACGGACGGCGACGACGCGCATTTCCGCGCGACGCGGGCGATCGTCGTCGCCGCGCGGCGCTGGCGCAAGCTCGCCAACGAGCGGGTCAAGGCGATCGGCCAGACGATGGCGCGGTGGGAGACCTTGTTCCTCGTCGCCTTCACCGGCAACGACCTGACGCAGAGCGAACTTGCCCGGCTGATCTCGGTCGAGGGGCCGACGATGGTCAGGATGCTGGACGTGCTGGCGCGCGACGGTCTGATCGAACGCCACCAGAGCAGCACCGACCGGCGCGTGACCGTCAACCGCATCACCGAGAAGGGCACGGCGGTGATCGGCGAGATGATGGAGATCACCAATGCGCTGCGCGCCGAGGTGATCCGCGACATCGATCCGGACGAGCTGGCGGTGTGCGTCAGCGTGCTCAACAAGATCCTCAAGCGGCTGGACGAGCTGAGCTGACGGGGGCTATCCCGGCGGACATGATGATCCGCACGATCGCGCTGGCCGCCGCCGCTCTCGTCGTTACGCCGCTTGCCGCCCGCCCGCTGACGCCGGCCGACCTGGCCGGCCTGTCCCGCATCGCGGCGCCGGCCGTGTCGCCCGATGGCCGCTGGCTGGTGTGGCAGCAGCGCGAGACGGACCTTGCCGCCAATCGGGGCCGGCAGGATCTGTGGCGGCTGGACCTGAAGGCGAAGGGCGCGGCGCCGCAGAAATTCGCCTCCGTAGCCGACGCCAACGAGACGGCGCCGGCCTTTGCTAAGGACGGATCGGTCTGGTTCCTGTCGGACAAGGGCGGGGAGGGGGCGGTATGGCGCGCGACGATGGACGGGCGTGCCGCCCCCGTCACCGCCGCCGGCCTCGGCATCGGCGGCTTCCGCCTGTCGCCGGCCGGCGATCGGCTGCTCGTTTGGGCGGATCGCAAGCCGGGGGCGACCGGCCTCGTGCCGGTGAAGGAGGAGAAGCCGGCGGGATCGGCGCGGACCTACGACCGATTGTTCGTGCGGCACTGGGACAGCTGGGCGGACGGCACGCGATCGCAATTGTTCGTCCTGCCGGTCGCGGGCGGGCGGGCGACGGGGCCGGGCGTGGCGCTGGCGCCGGAGTTGGTGGGGGACAGCCCCTCCAAGCCGTTCGGCGACGAGGCGGAGGTGGCGTGGAGCCCGGACGGGCGCATCGTCTATTTCGCGCTGCGCGAGGCGGGGCGGATCGAGCCGCTGTCGACCAACCTCGACATCTTCGCCGTGCCGGCCGACGGATCGTCGGCGCCGGTCAACCTGACGGCGGCCAATCGCGCGACCGACAATTTCCCCGCCGTCTCCCCCGACGGGCGCTGGCTGGCCTATGCGGCGATGGCGCGGCCCGGCTACGAATCCGACCGGATGGTGCTGCATGTGCGCGACCTGGCGACGGGGCAGGTGCGGGCACTGACGGACAAGTGGGACCGGTCGGTCGAATCGATCGCCTGGGCGCCGGGTTCGGCCAGCCTCTACGTCACCAGCCACGATACGCTGGACGTCGCGCTGTTCCGCGTCGATCTGGCGGACGGGCGCGTCCACCGGATGAGCGGGGCGGGCACCGTCGGCGCGGTGCGGCCGGTGGCGGGCGGCGTGGTCTATACGAAGGACAGCCTGACCGCGCCCGCCGATCTCTACCGGATGGACGATCGCGCGCGCGAGACACGGCTGACCTCGGTCAACGCCGGCAAGCTGGCCGGTATCGACATGCCCGTCGCCACGCGCTTCAGCTTCCGGGGGGCGGATGGCGATACGGTGTGGGGGCAGGCGGTGCAGCCGGCGGGGATGGCGGCGGGGGCGAGGGCGCCCGTCGCGCTGCTGATCCACGGCGGGCCGCAATCCAGCTTCGCCGACGGCTGGTCCTACCGCTGGAACCCGGCGGTGTTTGCGGGCGCCGGCCTCGCCACCGTCACGATCGATTTCCACGGGAGCATCGGCTACGGGCAGCGCTTCGTCGACAGCATCAATCGCGACTGGGGCGGCCGCCCGCTCGCCGACCTCAAGGCCGGGCTGAAGGCGGCGACCGACCGCTTCGCCTGGATGGACGGCGACCGCGCCTGCGCCGCGGGCGGCAGCTACGGCGGCTATATGACCAACTGGATCGCCGGCGTGTGGCCCGACCGGTTCCGCTGCCTCGTCACCCATGCCGGCGTGTTCGATGCGCGGGCGATGGCCTACGAAACCGAGGAATTGTGGTTCGACGAATATGAGCATGGCGGCGGCCCCTATTACGAGCGCGCCGCCGATTACGAACGGTGGAACCCGGTGACGAAGGTCGCGGAATGGAAGGCGCCGATGCTGATCGTCCACGGCGAGCGCGACTTCCGCATTCCCTATACGCAGGGGCTGGCCGCCTTCACCGCGGCGCAGCGGCGCGAGATTCCCTCGCGGCTCGTCGTCTTCCCCGACGAGAACCACTGGATATTGAAGCCTGCCAACAGCCTGCAATGGCACGAGGAAGTGCTTGGGTGGATCAAGCGGTGGACGGCGGCTACCCCCGCCCGATAAGACGACGCCGGAACAGAGAGGAATGCCGCGCATGAAGACCCGAGCCGCCGTCGCGTTCGAGGCGAAGAAGCCGCTGGAGATCGTCGAGCTGGACCTGGAAGGCCCGAAGGCCGGCGAGGTGCTGGTGGAGATCATGGCGACGGGCATCTGCCATACCGACGCCTATACGCTGGACGGGCTGGACAGCGAGGGGCTGTTCCCGAGCGTGCTGGGCCATGAGGGTGCCGGCATCGTGCGCGAGGTGGGGGCGGGCGTGACCAGCGTGGTGCCCGGCGATCACGTCATCCCGCTCTACACGCCCGAGTGCCGCCAGTGCAAAAGCTGCCTCTCGGGCAAGACCAACCTGTGCACCGCGATCCGCGCGACGCAGGGCAAGGGCCTGATGCCCGACGGGACGACCCGGTTCAGCTACAAGGGCCAGCCGATCTTCCATTACATGGGCTGTTCGACCTTCTCCAACTTCACCGTGCTGCCCGAGATCGCGGTGGCGAAGATCCGTGAGGACGCACCGTTCAAGACGAGCTGCTACATCGGCTGCGGCGTCACCACCGGCGTGGGCGCGGTCGTCAACACCGCCAAGGTGCAGGTGGGCGAGAATGTCGTCGTGTTCGGGCTGGGCGGGATCGGCCTCAACGTCATCCAGGGCGCGAAGCTGGCGGGGGCGGCGAAGATCATCGGCGTCGACATCAATCCCGATCGGGAGGAATGGGGCCGCCGCTTCGGCATGACCCACTTCCTCAACTCCAAGGGCCTGAGCCGCGAGGAGACGGTGGCCAAGGTGCTGGAGCTGACCGACGGCGGCGCCGACTACAGCTTCGACGCGACCGGCAATACCGAGGTGATGCGGACGGCGCTGGAGGCCTGCCACCGCGGCTGGGGCACCAGCATCATCATCGGCGTGGCGGAGGCGGGGCGCGAGATCGCGACACGGCCGTTCCAGCTCGTGACCGGGCGCAACTGGCGCGGCACCGCCTTCGGCGGCGCCAAGGGGCGGACGGACGTGCCCAAGATCGTCGACTGGTATATGAACGGCAAGATCGAGATCGACCCGATGATCACCCACGTCCTCTCGCTGGACGAGATCAACAAGGGGTTCGACCTGATGCACAAGGGCGAGAGCATCCGCTCCGTCGTCGTCTATTGAGAGGATAATCGACCATGTTCAGCCATGTCTATCTGGGCACCAACGACGTCGCCAAGGCGAGGAGCTTCTACGATGCGGCGATGGGGGCGCTCGGCTACGAAGGCCATCCGCTGCCGCACGGCGTGGTCTATCCGACCGCGGACGGATCGCTGCTGATCGCGACGCCCGCCAACGGCGAGGCGGCGACCGTCTCCAACGGCCATACGCTGGGCTTCAAGGCCAAGGACTATGCGGCGGTAGATGCCTTCCATGCGCAGGGCGTCAGCGCCGGCGGCACGGACGAGGGGGCGCCGGGCTTCCGCGCCAATTCGCCGGGCAACCAATATGGCGCCTATCTGCGCGATCCGGACGGCAACAAGCTGTGCGCCTTCGCCCCCAACGTCGAGAGCGCCGGCTGATGTTCAGCCACGTCCACCTCGGCAGCGACGACGTGCCGCGCGCCAAACTTTTCTACGATGCGATCATGGCGACGCTGGGCGGGGTGGAAAGCTGGAAGGACCAGACGCGCGACCGCTGGTTCTGGCGGCGTGACGGCGCCTTCCTGATCGTCGGCACGCCGCTGGACGAGGAAGCGGCGCAGCCCGGCAATGGCGTGACGATCGGCTTCGCGGTCGATTCCCCCGAACAGGGCGATGCGTGGCATGCCGCCGGGCTGGCGGCGGGCGGCACCAGCGTGGAGGGCGCGCCGGGCATCCGCGAACAGGGCGGGGCGCGCCGCTATCTCGCCTATCTGCGCGATCCCGACGGCAACAAATTGTGTGCGTTCAGGATGATGGGACCGGGCGAATGACGATCGAGACCGTCTCGACCGCGCGCGCCCATGGCGGTGTGCAGGGCGTCTACTGCCACCGTTCGACCGCGACGGGCACCGACATGACCTTTTCGGTATTCGTGCCGCCGCATGAGGACGGGGCGCTGCTGCCGGTGATCTGGTATCTTTCGGGCCTCACCTGCACGCACGCCAATGTGACCGACAAGGGCGAATATCGCCGCCTGTGCGCCGAACTGGGCCTGATCTTCGTGGCGCCGGACACGTCTCCGCGCGGGGAGGGCGTGCCCGACGATCCCGACGGGGCCTACGACTTCGGCCTCGGCGCGGGCTTCTACGTCGACGCGACCGAACCGCCCTTCGCCGACCATTACCGGATGTGGACCTATGTGACCGAGGAACTGCCGGCGCTGGTGGCCGAGCATTTTCCGGTGGATGCCGATCGCCAGTCGATCATGGGCCATTCGATGGGCGGGCATGGCGCGCTGACGATCGGCCTGACCTTTACCGAACGCTATCGCGCGGTTTCCGCCTTCGCGCCGATCGTGGCGCCCGGGCGGGTGCCGTGGGGGGAGAAAGCACTGGGCGGCTATCTGGGGGCGGATCGCGCCGCGTGGGGCCGGCACGATGCGGTGGCGCTGATCGAGGGGGGCGCGCGGGTGCGCGACCTGCTGGTCGATCAGGGCGAGGCGGACACTTTCCTGGCCGGGCAGCTGCGCCCGCACCTGCTGGCGGAGGCGTGCGAGCAGGCGGGAATTCCGCTGACGCTCCGCATGCAGCCGGGCTACGATCACAGCTACTTCTTCATCTCCACCTTCATGGACGATCATCTGCGCTGGCACGCCGAGCGGCTGGCTTGACCCCCGCGGCGGCGGGGGCCACAAGCCGGCGATGCAGGACGAAACCGCCCCCGCCGCCGACGATGCGGGCATCGCCGCCCTTTCCTTCGAAGATGCGCTGAAGCGGCTGGAGACGATCGTCCACCGGCTGGAGAGCGGGGAGGCGGCTCTGGACGAATCGATTGCGCTCTATGCCGAGGGGGACCGGCTGCGCGGCCAGTGCGAGGCGCGGCTGCAATCGGCCGAGGCGCGGATCGAGCGGATCGTGGCGGGCGCCGACGGCCGCGCGCAGGGCACGCGCCCGTTCGACGCGGCATGAGCAGCGCCATGTCCGGCCTGCCGCCCGCCGGCCTCGCCGCCGAGATGGCGCGGATCGCCGACGAGGTGGATGCGGGCTTCGACCGATTGCTGGCGGTGCCCGACGACGCCCGCGCCCGCCTGTACGAAGCGATGCGCCATGCCGCAATCGGCGGCGGCAAGCGGCTCCGGCCGCTGCTGGTGGCGGCATCGGCCGGGCTGTTCAACGTCGATCGCGATGCGGCGCTGCGCGTGGGCCTGGCGATTGAGGCGATCCACGTCTACAGCCTGATCCACGACGACATGCCGTGCATGGACGACGACGACCTGCGCCGCGGCAAACCGACCGTCCACCGCGCCTATGACGAGGCGACCGCGGTGCTGGCGGGCGACAGCCTGCACGCGCTGGCGTTCGAATGGCTGGCCGATCCCGCCACCCATGCCGATCCGTTCGTGCGGATCGAACTGGTGGCGGAACTCGGCCGCGCTTCCGGACCGGCCGGCATGGCGGGCGGGCAGATGATGGATCTGGCGGCGGAGGACGCCGCCTTCGACATCCACGGCGTCACCCGCCTCCAGCAGCTGAAGACGGGGGCGCTGATCGGCTTCTGCCTCGAAGCCGGGGCGATCCTGGGGCACGTGCCGCCGGAGGGGCGGCGGGCCTTGCGCGGCTATGCGCATGACGTGGGCCTCGCCTTCCAGATCGCCGACGATTTGATCGATGTGGGCGGCGATGCCGCCGTCGTGGGCAAGGCGGTGGGCAAGGATGCGCGCCAGGGCAAGGCGACCTTCGTTTCGCTGCTGGGCGAGGAGCGGGCGCGGCAACAGGCGGCCATGCTGGTGGATCAGGCGATCGCGCATCTGGCCGGCTTCGGGGCCGAGGCGGACCTTCTGCGTGCCATCGCCGCCTATGTGATTGAACGCGACCGCTGATGCGCTGTGCCGTCTACCCCGGCACGTTCGACCCGATCCATCGCGGCCATATCGACATCGCGACGCGCGCGGCGCGGCTGGCGGACCGGCTGGTGGTAGGCGTCACCACCAACCCCGCCAAGACGCCGCTGTTTGCGCTGGACGAGCGGATCGCGCTGATCCGCACGGCGCTGGCCGGGGCGGGCGGGGACATCGTGGTCGAGCCGTTCGAGGGGCTGATCGTGGACTTTGCCGGAAAAGTCGGCGCGCAGGCGATCGTGCGCGGCCTGAGGACGGGCAGCGACTTCGATTACGAGGCGCAGATGGCGGCGCTGAACGGCACGATGGCGCCCGCGATCGAGACGATCTTCCTGACGGCGGCGCCGGCGCTGCATCCCGTTTCCTCCAGCTTCGTGCGCGAGATCGGGCGCGCCGGCGGGCCGATCGAGGCGCTGGTGACGCCGCCGGTGGCGGCGGCGGTGCGGGAGAGGATCGCCGCCTTGCGCTAAGGGTGGGGCGCGATATACATAGCCTGCTACAAAAGAGAGGAGGCGGCCGCGATGGTCATGCTGACGCGCGAGGAAGAGGCGATGCTGGCCGGCGAGCAGGGCGCCGCCACCGCCAAGGCCATGGAATTGCTTATCCGCTATGCCGATGCGCTGGGCGCGGACCGGTTCGTGGAGACCAACAATGTGGCGGGCGTGCCGGGTTCGGCGCCGCCGTGGCTGAAGCAGCAGTTCGCGGCCGAGGGCGGCGACTATCGCGCGGTCTTCTCGCGCTTCGATCTGGATGCCGACGAAGTCGTCGATATTCCGCGGATGAACGCTTATTCCTGCCACCTCCAGGGCGGGATGGACCCGATCCTGTGGCAGGAACAGGGGATGACCCCGGAAGCCTTCGCCAATTTCCAGTCGGACGAGGCGGAGACGGCGGCCCACGGCGTCAACATCATGAAGACCTGCACGCCCTATATCGCCGGCAACGTGCCGGTGATGGGCGAGCATTGCGCGTGGATGGAATCCTCCGCGGTCGTCTTCTGCAATTCGGTGATCGGCGCGCGGACCAATTGCGAGGGGCGCGAATCGACCAGCGCGGCGATGCTCGCCAAGCGCGTGCCCGACTGGGGCTTCCACCGCGACGACTTCCGCTTCGGCCAGCACAAGGTGAACGTGACGGTGCCGGTGGAGGACGTGTTCGACTGGGGGATGCTCGGCTATTTCGTCGGCGGCGCCGTGGAGGATACGATCCCGGTGATCGAAGGCGGCGTCGCCAAGCCCAGCCTCATCCGCCACAAGCATTTTGGCGCGGCGGCGGCTTCGTCCGGCGGGGTCGAGATGTATCACATGATCGGCATCACGCCCGAGGCGCCAAGCCTGGAGCGCGCGTTCGGCGGGGCGCCGCGGGGCGAGGTTTTCACCTATGACGCGGCGGCGCGGGCGAAGGTCTATGAGACGCTCAATTCGGTCGGGTCGTCCGAGGACGTCGATTTCGTGATGCTGGGCTGCCCGCATTATTCGATCGAGCAGATCGCCCATGCCGCCCATCTGATCGAAGGGCGCAAGGTCTCGGCCAATTCGGCGCTGTGGGTGTTCACCTCGCGCGCGGTGAAGGCGACGGCGGACGCCAACGGCTATACGAAGATGCTGGAGCAGGCCGGCGCCTATCTGATGACCGACACCTGTTCCTCGATCAGCCAGGCAGTGCCCAAGGGCACGCGCGTGGCGGCGCTGGATAGCGCCAAGCAGGTCCATTACCTGCCCGCGATCATGGGGATCGAGGGGTGGTACGGCACCACCGCCGAATGTATCGACGCGGCCTGCACGGGCCGCTGGGCGGGCCGGCTGGCGGCATGAGGGAGGATGCGATGAGCGACGTTCTGGACCGCACCGAGACGATCGTCCTCCACGGCCGCAAGGTGGTGGGCGGCGCGACCGAGGGCGAGGCGCTGGTGACGCGCGAGACGATCTCGGGCTGGGGCGGGATCAACCCGATGCTGGGCACGATCATCGAGAGCCGGCACGAACTGAGGGGCGTGTGCTTCGCCGGCAAGGTGCTGGTGTTCCCCGGCGCCAAGGGCTCGTCCGGCTGGTCGGCGATGTTCCATACCGCGCGCTATGCCGGCAAGGCGCCGGCGGCGCTGGTGTTCAACATCATGACCACTAAGGCGGCGCTGGGCGCGGTGGTGATGCGCGTGCCGACCGTGACCGACCTCGACCGCGATCCGCTCGACCTGATCGAGACGGGGGATTGGGTGCGGGTGGACGGCGATGCCGGCACCGTCACGATCTGGAAGGGCGGGCGGCCGGGCTAAGCCCTTCGGAACATTCGTCGCCGCGATCCCTTGATGCCGTTCGGATCAAGGGAGAGCGGCGATGGACGACGATCGGGTTTGGGCGTTCGAGGAAAGCCTGTGGACGGCCGACGCCGGCCATTATGCCGAGGCGATCGATGCCGAATGCCTGATGGTGCTGCCGCATCCGCCGTTCGTGCTGGGCGGTGACGCGGCGGTGAAGGCGGTGCAGGATACGCCGCGCTGGGCGTCCGTCGCCTTTTCGGACACGCGCGTTGCCCGGCCCGAGGAGGGGCTGATCGTCGTCGCCTATCACGTCCATGCCGAGCGCGAGGGCGTGGACCCCTATGAAGCGCATTGCACCTCCACCTATCGCCGGCGCGGGCATGGGGACTGGCAGGTAGTGCAGCACCAGCAGACGCCGCCGGTCGTGGCGGCATAGGTCCGTCGTCGAACCGCATCAGGCGCCCCCTACGGCGATCCTCATTTACAGAAGCGCGCCCCGATCGTAGCGTCCGCGATGCGCTCGGGCGGTTCATGCCTGTCTGCCAGTAATCAGCGTCGGACAGCGTGAAAACCTTCGCGCGCAGAAGAGGTAATGGCAAATGCAATTGCCTGGTATCACCAAGAAAATTATCGGAATGTGCTACAATGTGAAGGGCGTGGAATCGTCCTTTTCGCGGTCCGACGCCTCGATCACGTTGCGCGTGCCGTTCATCGCGCAGCGCCACGTCAATCTCTGCACGGACGCCACCGCCGCAATGATCGTGCAGGCCTGGGGCTATCGGACCCGATCGAACACCCTGCGCAACGAGCGCAGCATATTCGGCGACGCGAGCATCGCCGACCACCGGGAGATCGCGGAGGCGGGAACCTGCCACTGGATGACGATGCAGCCGCCCAAGGACGTCAGCAGCGCGATGATCGTGGACTGGCTGACGCAATATGGCCCGCTGGGCCTGTCGGTGCGATCACGGCTGGGCGGCCACGCCGTCTGCATCGTCGGTGCCTATGCCAATAACGACCAGATCATCGTGCACGACCCGTGGACGGGGCCGCACAGGACGCTGAACTTCGCGGACGTGAAGCCGAAGATCAACAAGGTGAACTGGCTGACCAAGGTAGGCCAGACGAAGCTGGCGAGGGACAGCGCCGCCTGGGCAAGTTGACGGGCTGGCCCGTTCCCGCCGCTGACCGAAGGCCCGTTGCGAGTCATTCTCACGGGCGGCGCACCTTGCTTCGCAAGTGCGGCACGCATAGATGCCGTGGGCAGGACGGGCCGCCATCGCCGGCCCGCAGATCCGGAGTATCGCGATGACGTCGGTCGCCGCAGGCTATCTGCCGATCCTGTTGTTTCTGGCCGTGGCGGTCGTGCTGTCGAGCGCGTTCGTGGTGCTGCCGATGATCGCCGCCAAATTCACCGGCGCATCCAAGCCGAACCCGGACAAGCTGACCGAATATGAATGCGGCTTCCCCGCCTTCGAGGACAGCCGCGCCCAGTTCGACGTGCGCTTCTACCTGATCTCGATCCTGTTCATCATCTTCGATCTGGAGGTGGCGTTCCTGTTCCCCGTGGGCGGTGTCGCTCGGCGGGATCGGCTTCGGCGGGTGGCTGGCGATGATGATTTTCCTGGGCGAGCTGGCGATCGGTTACGCTTATTGCTGGAAGAAGG
>JAQIJD010000009.1:0-108904 GCA_036946415.1 Edaphosphingomonas fennica
CGCTCGGCCAGCGTCCCGCCGGCGAAGGGCAGCGCCCAGCGCCCCCGCCACCACCAGCACCGCCGCCATCGCCGCCGCCGCAACCGCCAGCCGCACGCCCGTGCGCCTGAGGCGCGCATCGAGGCGGAAGCCGTGGCGGCGGCGCAGCGTTCCGTAGAGCAGCGCCGCATTGACCCACGCCGACAGCGCCGTGGACAAAGCGAGGCCGACATGCCCCAGCGGCCAGATGAGCGCGAGGTTGAGCGCGAGATTGACGCCCATCGCCGCCAGCGCGATCCGCACCGGCGTGCGGATCTCGGCGCGCGCATAGAAGCCAGGCGTCAGCACCTTGATGAGGATATAGGCGGGCAGGCCGGCGGCGAAGGGCGACCAGCGCCGCCGCCGTCGCCGCCGCATCCGCCGCCCCGAAGGCGCCGTGCTGGAGCAGCGCGCGGATGATCGGCAGCGCCACCGTCATCAGCGCCGCGGCCGCCGGCAGCGCCAGGATCAGCACCAGCTCGATCGCGCGATTCTGCGTCGCATCCGCGCCCGCCGCATCGCCCGCGCCGATCTGGCGGGAGAGCGCGGGCGTCATCGCCGTGCCCCACGCCGATTGCCGATCAGCGCCAGCGGCAGCTGGTTCAGCCGGTCGGCATAATAGATCCACGATACCGCCCCCTCCCCCAGGAAGCGCGCGGCGAGCGTGGTCGAGATCAGCAGGTTGAACTGCACCGCCCCCAGCACCGATCGCGGCGGGCATCACGATCCGCAGCAGCTTGCGCACGTCCCCCGTCAGCTTCGGCGCACGCAGGCGGAGCGATACGCCGGCGCGCGCGCACGCCCAGATCAGCCACAGCAATTGCAGCACGCCCGACACGGTGACCGCGATCGACTGGACGCGCGCCGTCTCCACGTCGCTCGCCCCCCGGGAAGAACAGCAGCGCTGCGATCAGGCAGAGGTTGAGGAGGATCGGCGCCGCCGCATTCACCCAGAAGCGGCCGACCGAATTGAGGATGCCGCCGAGCAGCGAGACGAGGCTGATGAGCATCAGATAGGGAAAGGTGATGCGGGTATAGTCCACCGCAGCGCCAGCTTGTCCGGCCCGCCGTCCGGGAAGCCGCCGGTCATCGCCCAGACGATCGGCGCCGCCGCCGCCATCATCACGATCGTGAAGATGACGAGGATCGGGAACAGGACGGCCAGCACCTCCTCGGCGAAGCGCAGGCCCGCGGGCAGGCCGCCCCGCCCCGTCCGCCTCGCCCTTGCCGACGATGCGGTTGAACATCGGCACGAAGGCGGCGGAAAACGCCCCTTCGGCGAACAGCGCGCGGAACAGATTGGGCAGCCGCCACGCGATCAGGAATGCGCGTCGGAAGCGAAGCCCGCGCCGACGAACGCCGCCATCAGAATGTCCCGCGCGAAGCCGGCGACGAGCGACTTGACGAGCGTGAGGAGGCCGATGGTGGCGCTGTTGCGGACGAGGCTCATGCGGCAGGCCCCGCCGCTGAGTGCTTACGCTTCGCCCTGCGGCTCGGCGGCGGCCAGCCCCTGCGCGGCTTCGGCGCCTGCTGCATGTAGATCGACCCGAAATCGATCGGATCGAGCAGCAGCGGCGCGAAATTGCCGTCGCGCCACCGCTTCCGCCACCACCCGCCGGGCGAAGGGGAACAGCAGGCGCGGCGCTTCCGCCAGCAGGAACGGCTGGAGCGCCTCGGCCGGGATGTTGCGGCAGGCCGAACAGGCCGGCATAGACCAGCTCGACCGCGAAGGCGGTCTGGTCGCCGGCGGCGGCGCGCACCTCGATCTTCAGCGCCACTTCGTAGAGGTCGTCCGCCACCGGCACCGAGCCGATGTTGAACTGCACGTCGATCTGCGGCTGGTCCTGCCACTGGTAGACGGCGGGCGCATTCGGATTCTCGAACGAGAGATCCTTCACATATTGCGCCACCATCGCGATCTGGGGTTCCTGATCGGCGCCGTTCGCGGCCGAAGTGGTCACGAACCCGTTGTCTTCGCCCTCGGCCATGTCACGATCGTCCCCTGCGATTGAAGCGTTTGCGGTAAGGCCCGGGCCGCTAGCATCGGCAGGGGCGAGGGGCAATGGCGCAGCGCCGCCGCCTCACATTGTAGTTTCCGGGCTGCCGCTCTATGTAAGCCAGTCCCAGTCCCTCGGGAGGTTTGGTGGAAAAGCTGGTCATCTTCGCCATGGTGTTCCTGTTCGTCGCGTTCCGGCTGTGGAGGCGTGCTCGGCCGGCGCACGGGGCATGAACAGCAGCCCGTCGCTAAGCCGATCGACAAGGCCGCCCACCGTCCCGGCCGCGCTGCGCACCCCGGCCGATATCGGCCAGGCCGGCGCCGCCGCGGGGCGAGGTGACGGCCAATGCCGCCGCCGCCGCCGGCGTCCGCCAGCTTGCCGCCGCCGATCAGGGCTTCGATCCGGTCCGCTTCCTGGACGGCGCGCAATCCGCCTATCGCATGATCCTCGAAGCCTTCTGGCGGGGGGACGAGGCCGCGCTGCGCCCGCTGGTCGATGCCGACGTCGCCGCCGATTTCGCCGCCGCCATCGCCGAACGGCGCGAATCGGGCCATGTCCTCGACAAACCGGCTGGTCGCGATCGAACGCGCTACGATCGAGGAGGCGCGGATCGACGGGGCCGCTGGCGCGCGTCACCGTCCGCTTCGATGCGGACTTCGCCGCCGTCACCCGCGATGCGGAGGGCAATGTCGTCGCCGGCTCGCTGACCGACGCGATCGAGACGCATGACGTGTGGACCTTCACCCGCCGGCTGCGCGCCGCCGATCCCAACTGGCTGCTGGTCGAGGACCGACGACGCGGCCTGACCGCGTGGCCGCCGTCCGTTCGTTGCGCATCGCGTTCGTGCCGCTGCTGGCGGCGCTGGCCGTCGCCTGCGTCCCCGCCCCGCGCTCGACGCCCGCCGCACCCCCGACCGGCCCGCCGCCACGCCGGCCCCCGTCGCGAAGCCCGCCGAACCGCCCGCCACCGCCGCGGCGCTGGGTGTGTCCGCCCGCCGCCGTCGCCCTGCCGGCCGATTCCGCACCCGCACTCGCCGCCTTCGTCACCAGCTGCCCCGCCCTCCTCAAGCGCACCGACCGCAGCGGCCTGACCCGCGCCGAAGACTGGCGCCCGGCCTGCGCCGCCGCCCCCGGCTGGGCGCCCGCCGACGCCGCCGGCTTCTTCGCGCGCTTCTTCGAAGGGGCGACGATCGGCGACGGCCGCGCCTTCGCCACCGGCTATTACGAGCCGGAGATCGCCGGCAGCCGCACCCGCCGCCCCGGCTACGACACGCCCGCCTATCGCCGCCCGCCCGATCTGGTCGAGGCCGATCTCGGCCAGTTCGCCGAAAGCCTGAAGGGCCGCCGCATCCGCGGCCGGATCGAGAAGGGCGCGCTCGTCCCCTATCCCGATCGTGCCGCGATCGAGGATGGCGCGCTCGCCGGGCGGGGGGCTGGAGATTGCCTGGGCGGCCGATCCGGTCGAATTGTTCTTCCTCGAGGTTCAGGGCTCCGGCCGCCTGCGCCTGCCCGACGGCGGGGTGATGCGGCTGGGCTATGACGGGCAGAAC
This sequence comes from Edaphosphingomonas fennica, assembly GCA_036946415.1. Classification (GTDB taxonomy): domain Bacteria; phylum Pseudomonadota; class Alphaproteobacteria; order Sphingomonadales; family Sphingomonadaceae; genus Sphingomonas_Q; species Sphingomonas_Q fennica_A. The sequence goes on from JAQIJD010000009.1 coordinate 3,565, forward strand.
GGCCGCGACTATACTGCGATCGGCCGCCTGCTGCGCGAACGCGGCCTGCTGCCCGCAGGGGGTGCGACGATGCAGGGCATCATCGACTGGGTGCGCGCCAACCCCGCCGAAGGCCGCGCGCTGATGCGCGAGAACCGCAGCTATGTCTTCTTCCGCGAACTGACCGGGCCGGGGCCGATCGGGGCGATGGGCGTGGCGGTGGCCCCCCGCGCCACGGTCGCCGCCGATCCCGCCTTCGTGCCGCTGGGCGCGCCGCTGCTGCTGGCGCTCGACCGTCCGGAGGCGAGCGGCCTGTGGGTGGCGCAGGATACGGGCGGCGCGATCAAGGGCGCCAACCGCTTCGATACCTTCTGGGGCGCGGGCGATGCCGCGCGCACCACCGCCGGCGGGATGAGCGCGTCCGGCCGCGCCACCCTGCTGCTGCCGCGCGGCACGCTCGCCCGCCTCTCCGCGGGGCGATGACCGGCGGGGACGAGGGGGAGGTGCTGTGGCGGCGCGTGACCGCCACCGTCCGCCCGCTTCACGCCCGCCGCAGCGCCGCACCGCTTCCGCCACCGTCACCCGTATCCCGCCCGGCGCCGGTGCGGCTCGCCGTCCCCCCGCCGCCGCCCCGCGCCGGCCGCCCCGCCCCCGGCCCCCCCGCCCGATACGCTCGACGGCGGGTGGGACCGGCGGCTGCGGCGCGGCATCGCCGCGCCCGACCGCACGATCGACCTGCATGGCCATACGCTGGCGACGGCGCAGGCCGCGCTCGATCATGCCATCGCGCTGGCGCTGGCGGACGAGGCGCGGCTGCTGCTGGTCGTCACCGGCCGCCCGCCCCGCCCCGGCCATCCGGCGCGCGGGCTGATCCGCGCCGCGATCTTCGACTGGCTCGCCCAGTCCCGCCACGCGTCGCGCATCGCCGCGGTGCGCAACGCCCACCCGCGCCACGGCGGCGCGGGCGCGCTCTACCTGATCCTCCGCCGCCGGCGGGACTGACATCGCCCGCCCGGCAGGGCATAGCGGACGGCGATCTTCCGGAGCGATCTTCGTCCCATGCCGCCCGTCGCCGACAGCCCCGCCCGCCGCCACCGCGTCGATCCGGCCCGCCGTGCCGAGATCGGGCGCGCGCGCAAGGCGCGGACGCGCGCCCGCATCCTCGCCGCCGCCTTCGATCTGTTCGGGCACGAGGCGGGGCTGTTCACCACCATCGATCAGGTCGCCGCCGCCAGCGGCATCACCCGCACCACCTTCTACAATCATTTCACCGGCATGGAGGGCCTGCGCGAGGCGCTGACGCAGGAGATCGCGCACGATTTCCTCGTTGCCGTCACCGCCGCCCTGCAAACCTTGCCCGACCCCGCCGAGCGCACCGCCGCCGCGATCCGCTTCTACCTCGCCCGCGCCCGCACCGACGGGCGCTGGGCCTGGTCGATGCTGAACCTCAGCGCCAACGGCGTGATCTTCGGCGCCGAGACGCGCGCCCAGGCCGAGGAGACGGTGCGCGAGGGGATGGCGGGCGGCCGCTTCGATCTGGCCGACAGCGCGATCGGCCGCGACCTGACGCTCGGCGGCACGCTCGCCGCGCTCGGCACGCAGGCGCGCGAGGGGACGGGCGCCGACTTCGCCGAACAGGTGGCGGCGCGCATCCTGATCGGCCTGGGCATCGCGAAGGCGGCGGCGGACGAGATCGCGCGCCGTCCCCTGCCCGCTCTCGATCGGACTTGACGGATCGTCGTATTCGATCCACGATCCCGGCAGAACGGCACCAGCCAAGGCGCCGCCGCACAGGAAGAGGATCGATATGCGGAGATGCCTGCGCACGCTGGCGCTGCTGCTGGCCGCCCTGCCCGGCCCGCTGATCGCAGCGACGCCCGCCCCCGCCCCGCGCCCGCCGCAGGCGATCTACGCGACGACCTGCGGCTATTGTCACGGCCACAATGTCGGCCCGATCATCCTCGGCCGCGCGCTGCCGCCCGAACTCGTCACCTTCATGGTCCGCCACGGGAAGGGCGCGATGCCCGCCTTCCGCCCGACCGAGATCACCCCGGCGGAACTGACCGCGCTCGCAAGCTGGATCGCCGCCGCCCCCGCCGCCCCGAAGGAGCACGGCCAGTGACCGACGTCAGCCGCCGTGATCTCATCCGGGCAGGGGTCGGCGCCGCCGCCGCGCTCGCCGCCCCCGCCGTCGCCTCCCCGCTCGACGGTGCGCGCGTGCTGCCGCCGAACCTCGGCTCCGCCGCCTTCGCCGCGGCGGTGCGCGAACTGCGCGCGATCGTCGGCGACGCCTGGGTGTTCGCCGATCCCGGGACGACCGCACCTTATGCCAAGAGCTTCGTGCCGGACAGCAGGGGCGCGCACCTACCCTCCGGTGCGGTCGCCCCCGCCAGCGTGGAGGAGGTGCAGGCGATCCTGAAGGTCGCCAACCGCCATCGCCTGCCGCTGTGGCCCGTCTCCACCGGCAAGAACATGGGCTATGGCATGGCGACGCCCGCCACCACCGGCCAGATGATCCTCGACCTGAAGCGGATGAACCGCATCGTCCATGTCGATCCCGATCTGGGCACCGCGCTGGTCGAACCCGGCGTCACCTATCAGGATCTCCACGACTATCTCGCCGCCAACAATCTGCCCTACTGGATCGACGTGCCGACCGTTGGCCCGATCGTCTCGCCGCTCGGCAACACGCTGGAACGCGGCGTCGGCTACACACCCTATGGCGACCATTTCTTCATGCAATGCGGGATGGAGGTGGTGCTGGCGGACGGCACGCTCGTCCGTACCGGCATGGGCTCGGTCAAGAATTCCACCGCGTGGCAGGCGTTCAAATGGGGCTACGGCCCCTATGTGGACGGCATCTTCACCCAGTCCAACTTCGGCGTCGTCACCAAGCTCGGCCTGTGGCTGATGCCGGCGCCGCCGGTCTACAAGCCGTTCATGGTCCGCCACGCGCAGATGGGGGACGTGGCGAAGATCGTCGATACGATGCGGCCGTTCCGCATGAACAACCTCATCCCCAACGTGGTGCTGATGATGGGCGCGGCCTACCAGCTGGCGATGTTCAACCGCCGCGCCGATCTTTGGACCGAGAAGCGCTCGATCCCCGACGATGTCGTCGCCGCCGCCGCGAAGAAAGCCGGCCTCGGCATGTGGAACACCTATTTCGCACTCTACGGCACCGACGAGATCATCGCCGCGGTCGAGCCGATCGTCCGCGCCGCCTTCCAAAGCTCGGGCGGCGAGGTGCTGACCGCCAAGGAAATGGCCGGCAATCCCTGGTTCGAACATCACAGCACGCTGATGTGCGGCGGGCTGACGCTGGAGGAGATCGGCATCGTCCGCTGGCGCGGCGCGGATGGCGGGATGGTCTGCTTCGCCCCCGTCGCCCCCGCGCGCGGGGTGGAGACCGCCGAGCAGACCGCGCTCGCCAAGGAGATCCTCGGCCGATACGATTTCGACTATAACGTCGCTTATGCGATCGGCGGGCGCGAGCTCCACCACCTCATCTTCCTGCTGTTCGACAAGGGCGATCCCGCCGAGGAAGCCAAGGCCGAACGCTGCATGGCGGAGATGGTGACCCGCTTCGGCGAACGCGGCTGGGCCAGCTACCGCACCGGCGTCGGCACGATGGACCTCGTCGCCGCCCAATATGGCGATGCCAACCGCCAGCTGAACGCGCGGCTGAAGGCGGCGCTCGATCCCAACCACATCCTCGCCCCCGGCAAGCAGGGGATCGCATGATGCACCGTCTCTGGCTCGGCGCGGCGCTGGCCGCGCTTGCCCCCACGATCGCGCCCGCGCAGACCGCACCGCCGCCCGCTTCGGCCGATGCCCCGCTGACGGTACAGCTGATCCGCGCCGGCCCCGGCTCCCTCTACGCCAGCATCGGGCTCATCAAGGGATCGCATGACGCGGTGCTGGTCGATGCGCCCTTCACGATGGCCGATGCCCACCGCGTCGTCGCCGAGGTGCTGGAGAGCGGCCTCGCCCTGACGACGGTGTTCGTGACGCACGACCATCCCGATCATTTCTTCGCGATGGAGGTGATCCGCGACGCCTTCCCGACTGTGAAGATCGTCGCCCACCCGACCGTCGTCGACGACATCTGGGCGTCGCTGCCGCTGAAGGTGAAGCGGTGGAGCCCGATGCTCGGCCCCAACGGCCCCAGGGCGCCCACCGCCCCCACCCCGCTCGACGGCGATACGATCCTGCTGGAAGGTCGCGCGCTCAGGGTGATCGGGCCGATGACGGGCGATCACGCCCATGCGACGGCGCTGTGGGTGCCGTCGATCCGCGCGCTGTTCGCGGGCGATCTGTTGTTCAACCAGGTCCACCTGTGGCTGGGCGAAAGCGACGCCGCCGCCGTCACCGCCTGGGCCCGCTCGGTCGAGACGCTGGCCGCACTCGATCCGCTGATCGTCGTCGCCGGCCATGCGAAGGACGGCACCGCCAACGATCGCAGCAGCATCGCCTTCACGCGCGACTATCTCGCCGCCTGGCCGAAGCTCGTCGCCGCATCGAAGGATTCCGCCGATCTGCGACGGCGCGTGAAGGCGCGCTTCCCGCAGACGATCGACGTGCTCGGTGATTTCATCCTCGGCAATTCGTCGCGCGTGGCGATGGGCGAGGCGCCGATCTGGCGGGAGTGAGCGCCGCGGCCTACCCCTGCCGCAGCCGGACCACGTCACCCTCGACCGCGACGACCGATACGAGAAGGCCGGGCGGCGCGCCGAGCAGCGCGAACCAGCGCGCATAGACCGCCGCCAGCAGCGCTGGAAACGCCGCCTCCCAGTCCGCCGCGGCGACCGGGCGTGGCGCGCCGCGATGCGTGATGTCGAGCGAATGGTAGGTGGGCGTCAGCGTGCAGCCGCCCCAGCCGAGCGCGGCGAAATGCGTTGCCAGCTGCGTCTCGAGGTCGCCCACCGTCGCCGCGGGCGTCACGGGATGCGCATCGGCGATCCGCGTGCCGAGCGCCGCCAGCAGCCCGGCCGCTTCGTCCGGCGCGGCGGCGGCAGCGATCTCGGCGAACAGCGCGATCGCGATCGCCCCCGCGCCGCGATCCGCCGCCGCCGTCATTCCAGCGAGCCGATCGCCTGCCGCACGCGGATCAGCGCCTGCGCCTCGTTATAGGCGCCGAAGGTGTTGAAGCGCAGTTCGCCGCCGAGGCTCGTCCCCGCGCTAAGCCGGTACCAGGCGGTGCCCTGCAGCGCGAGGGCGAGGCCGCTCCGCGTCGTCGAGCTGTAGCGCGCCAGCACGTCGGTGTTGGCCTGCTGCAACCGCAGGATCGCCGCCTGCAACGGATCGGACGTCGGGAACACCGCCTCGCCCGACTGGCGGAAGGTCTGGAAGCCGGGCGTCGCGCTCACGTCGATGCTGAGCGGCCCGTCGACCATCACGTAGCGGACCGGCAGGCCCACGCTCAGGAAGCGCTGCGGGCTGAAATAGCCGCCATGGCCGAAGGAGAAGAAGTTCTGGTTGTTGTCGAACCGCTGGTAATTGACGTTGAGGCCGATCGTCAGCCGTTCGGTATCGCGCTGCCACGCCGCGACATAGCCGCCGAGATTGGCTTCGTAGCTGCTGTTGTCGCGCGTGTTGCGGCCGCGATAGACGAAGAAATTGCCGTCCGCGTAGAAGCCGGTGCCGCGCCCGGCATCGATCGAGACGCCGCCGCCGCCGCCGGTGCGCATCACCTGACCCCATTGGATGCCGGTTAGCGGATCGTCGATCCCGGCGTAGGAGAGGACGCTGTCCGTCACCGGCCGCCGCTCGGCGAAGACTCGCACCTGCGTCGCCTGCGAGATCTTGGGGGCGAAGCGCGCGCCGCCCTGGAACTTGGTCTGGCTAAAGCCGATCGGCGTCGTGCCGACATCCGCCGACAGCGCATCGTCCTGATAGCCGAGGCGCACCGCCACGCCCGAATCGTTGACGTTGCCGGGCTGGCCGAGCGCGGGCACGAAATTGCCGGCGAGGCCCTGCGCCTGGCGCAGCGGGTTGGTGCCGAAGCGGGTCAGGCCGCTCGGCCCCGGCTCGCCCGAATCGAGATAGATCGGCGCGGCGCTCAGCTCGACGCGGCCGCCGGCGAGGCCGGTCGAAACGGCGACGCGCGCCGTCACCTCGTTCAATTGGCCAAGCCCCTGTTCGCCGTCGCGGAAGCGATAGCCGAGCTGGCCGTCCGCGCCGGGGCCGCTGTCCGCTGCGAGCGAGGCGATCTCGGCGTTGATCCGGTCGAGTTCGGGATCGCCGCCCATATAGCTCATTCCGCCGCCCCGCGCCGGGCCGGTCGAAACCGCGCCGCCCGGCAGGCCGTAGGGCAGCGCGGGTGCAGGCGCGGCCGGCGGCGCGCCGTAAGCGGGCGCGCCATAGCCGGGCACCGCCGGCAGCGTGATCGGGGCGGCGGCGATCGGCGGTTGCGGCGCCACCGGCTGGGCATAGGCCGTGCCGCCGGGGACGGCGGGCGCGGGCTGCGGCACGATCGCCGCGGGAGCGGCGGCCCGACCGGCGCGCCGTTCGCGACGCGTCGGGCGCGTGGAGGGGGCAGGCCCGCGCGGTGCGGCGGGGCGGGCGGCGCCCGTCTCGGGCGGCGGCAGCGGCCCCTGATAGGGCAGGCCGCCCGGCGCGGCCGGGGCGGCATAGGGCGCCGGATATTGCGGCGCATAGGGCGCGGACGGATAGACGCCGCCGTAAGGCGCGCCATAGCCGGGGGCCGGATAGGGCTGCGGATAGCTCGGCTGGGGATAGGCCGGCTGCGGATAGGCCGGCGCCGGATAGGGAGAGGCGGCCGGCGGCGGCGCATAAGGCTGCGGCTGGCCATAGACCTGCGGCTGGCCGTAGGCGGGCATCTGGCCGTAGGCCGGCGGTGCCGAATAAGCGGGGGGCGCATAGGCCGGCGCCTGATAGGCGGGCGATCCGCCATAGACCGGGGCGGCATAGCCCGGCTGCGCGGCGGGCGCCTGGAAGCTCGGCACCGGCGTGCCCGGCTGGGCGTAGGCCGGGGCGGCGGGCGAATATTGCACCGGCACGACCGCCGGCGCCGCAACCGGTGCCGGCGCCGCGGGCGGCACCTCGACGGCCGTGATCGCCGCCGGCAGCACCGTCGGGCCGGCGTTCGCCGGCGGGGCGGTCCGCGCGGCGGCGGCGGCGGCCGGCGGGGCGGCGGCGATGTCGCCGGCCGGGCGGCTGATCGCGGCGGGCGCCAGCTGCGCGTCGACCGGGAGCTGATAGTCGAGCGGCATAGGATCAGCCTTCCAGAACGGTCGCAGGGGCGCCGGGGATCGTCGCGGGCACGGGGGAGAGGAACGAATAAGGCAGGCCGATCGCCGGACCCGGCCGCACCGCCGCGGGCGCCCCGCGCGGCACCAGCAGGAACGGATTGACCGGCCCCTGCATCGCCGGCCGCGCCGTGCTGGCGGCGAAGGGATTGGTGGGCGACAGCGCCGGGCCATAGGCCCCGGTCTGCTGCGCGCGCAGTGTGCGTGCCTGCCGCAACAGCTTCAGCGCCGCCCCGTCGCGCCCGCGCGCCTGCTCGACGCGCGCCGCCACCTGATAGGCCTGCGGATCGTTGGGCGCGATGCGCAGCGCGGTGGACGCCGCCTCCTGCGCCTCGTCGAGCCGGTTGGCGCCGATCGCCGAGTCGGCGAAACCGAGCAGGTTGCCGACATCGTCGGGCCGCTGCTGGCGGACCATGCCGTAGACCTCCAGCGCCGGCCCGTAGAATTGCCCGGACTGATAGAGCCGCGCGAGGCTGGCGAGCAGGTCGACGTCGCCCGGCGCCGCCGGATAGGCCGCTTGGAGGATGTCGAACGCGGGCGCGAACGCCCCCTGCAACCGCAGCCGGTCCGCGCGCGAGGCGGCGAGCAGCGCATGCAGCCGGCCGATCGCGCGCGCATTGTAGGGGCTCTGCCCGGCGCTCTGCGTGATCCGGTCGACCAGCGGCACCGCCACCGCATCGTAACCCGCCTTGGCGAGGACGACGACGATGCCCTGATAGGCGTCCGGTTCGCCGCCGATCGGTTGCGCTGCGGCCGATTGCGCCAGCGCCACGCCGGTGCCGGTATCGCCCATCGCATAGAGCGCGTCCGCCACCGCGCCGGCCGCCGGGATCGGCAGCGGTTGCGCCGCCATCTGGCGGAGCAGGCCGATCGCCTCGGCGCGCCGCCCGGCATGATCGAGCGCGCGCGCCTGCAACACGCCGGCCGCGACATTCTGTTCGATCGCGAAGGCCGCCATCTGCGGCGTCCGCTCGCCGGCCGGGATCTGCGCGATCAGCCGGTTGGCATCCCCCACCCGGCCCAGTTGCGAGGCGTAGAGCGCCGCCGCATAGCGCGCCTCGGCCCCGCTCTGCGTGGCGAGCGGGGCGATCATCTCGTCGGCCTGGGGGGTGCGGCCCGTCGCCACCAGCAGCCGCGCATATTCGTAGCGCAGCCAGGGATCTGCCGATCCGCCGAGCAGCGCCTGCTGGAACACGCGTTCGGCCGCGGGATAATCGCCGCGCGCCGCCGCCTGCATCGCCGCGATCCGCGCGGCGCGGGTCTGCGCCTCGGCCACCGCCTGCGCGCCCGCCGCCCCGCCGCCGCCGGGAATGCTGCGATACATCGCCAGCGCTTCCGGATAGCGGCCCTGCCCCTCGAGGATGCTCGCCATCAGCGTGCGGGCGAGCGCGTTCTGGCGCGCGTCCGCCGGCTTCAGCGCGCCGGCCAGCCGCGTCGCCTCGTCCAGCCGGTTGCCGTCGCGCGCCGCCTGCGCGACGCGCAACTGGCCGTAGAAGGTGGCGGATTGCAGCGCCTGGTTCCACTTGGCCCCGCCGCTGCCCCGCCCGGCCCGCTGGAGGAGCGTGCGCGCCTCGTCGAACCGGCCGCGCCGCAGCCGGGCGATGCCGAGCCCGCCGGTCGCGTCGCGATCGTTGGAGTTGATCCGCAGCGCCGCCTGGAAGCGGCTCTCCGCCTCGGCGAAGCGACCCTGATCGATCAGGCGGAAGCCTTGCAGGCGATATTCGCCGGCGGTGTCGGTGGCGGAGCGCACATAGGGGCGCGGCGCCTGCCGGGGCGGCGGGGCGGGCGCCACGATCCGCCGCCCGTCGGGATCGACCGCGGTGGTGTAGATCGCATTCGGATCGCGCTGCTGAAGCGCACGATCGCCCAGCCGCTGCCCGCCGGGGGCGATCCCGGCGGTGGCGGGCTGGGTCGGGTTGACCGGCGGCGCCTTGGTCAATTCCGCCGCCAGCGCCTTGGCGCGCGCGTTGTTCGGCTCGACCGCGAGGATGCGGCGCACCGCGGCCAGCGCCAGATCGGGCCGCTCCTTCTCCCGCCAGAAATTGGCCTGGCGGAAAAGGGCGGCAACCGCCGCCGCTTCCGCCGCCACCGCGGGCGCCGCCGGCAGCACGACGCTCGCGGAAACCGCCGCCGCCCCGATCAGCAGGGCGGCGCGCCGGGCCGGGAAGGACCGGCCGCTCACTCGGAGCGCTCGGCCCGGCCGAGGCGCTTCCGCTCGACCGACTTGAGGTAGAAGTAGAGCGGCACCGAGATGAGCAGCGCCACCAGCACCGCCAGTACGCCGAGCAGGAACGGATGGCGGCTGAACCAGAAGCCCGCCGCCGCCGTCACCGGCAGCTTGCCCACCCAATAGCCGGGGGTCACCTGGAAGCTCGTCATCCCGTCGGGCGAGAGGACCGAGAGATCGCCCTGCACCTGCGCGTTCAGCTTCGCGTCGCGCAGGCCGTAGACCAGCTCGGGCAGGTTCTGCGCGGTCTGGCCCAGCACCGCCACCACCGTGCGGCCCGAGGTATAGGGCGACCGGAAGCTGACGAAGCCGGTGATCGCCTGCCCCGCGACGAGGAATTCGTTGACCGTCTTCACCTCGTCATGCGGGGTGGAGGACAGGAAACCGAACACCCGGTCGATCAGCGAGGTGGCGCGCACGCGGATGCGCCCGTCCTGCATCAGCAGCTGGCTGTCGTGGAACAGCGGCTCGCGCGCCACCATCTCGGTCGTGCCGATGGCGATGATGTCCTTGCCCTTCAGCGCCTCGCCTTCGCCCGAGCGGACGACCTGCACGCCGTTGACGGGCGATCCGGTCGAATCGCCGAAGCGGCCCATCAGCGCCAGATAGGCCTCGATCCCCGGCAGGCCCGCCTCCGTCGGCAGCAGCACCACCGTTTCCGACAGGTCGGGCACGCGCGTGTAGGGGAAGCCGCCGGCGGCGAAGTAAGCGAGATTGGGCAGGCGGGCATAATGCCACGCGCCCGTCGCATCGATCGTGCTGTCGGGATCGACGCTGACACGCACGTCGGCCGGGATCGTGCCGACGCACTTGCGCTTGTCGGCCAGTTCCAGGTCGAAATAATAGGTCAGCCGGTTCTGGCCGAACAGCGCATAGGCCGGCAGCGTCGCCGTCCGCTCGGACAGGCGCGACGAGACCTCCTCGGGCCGCCCCAGGATCCGGTCCCAGCTGCTCCGCCCTTCCAGCGGGAAGGTCTGGAGATACTGGCCGTTCAGCGACAGATCGAGGCGCGAGATGCCGCGATCGAGCCACGAAGCCGTCGGGTAGCGATAGCGCGTCGTCAGCGTCGCGCCGCCGCGCGGCCAGAAGAACAGATCGGGCGAGACGCGGAAGTTGGCGGTCAGCACGCCCGGCGGCAGGCCGGAGCCTTGCAGCGTCTGCGGATCGGTCAGTTCGCCCAGCCGCACGACGCGATCGGTGCGCAGCCAGCGCGGCGCCGAATAGGCCGGCGTCTTGGGCAGCTGGACCGTCTCGATCGTCGCCGCCTGCCCGCCGAACGCGCGCGAGCCGGAAGCGAGCGCCGCGGCGGCCGCCTTCAGCTGCGCCGCATCGTTGCCGATGACGACGAGCAGCATGCTGACCGGATCGCGCGGATTGGGGATGAGGGCGAGGCCGGCGCCCGCATTGCGGATCGGCGGCAGGCCCGGCAGCGTCTGCCCGCCTGCCAGGAACACCACCGCATTGCCGCGCGGCAGCTGGCCGACGACGGGCACGAACGAGGCCCCGCGATAGGAGGCGAGCGCCCCGAACCAGGAAGCGACCGAACCCGCCGCCTCGAGCGCGCCTTCGGACGGCGCCTGCGCGAAGACGAACGGCAGGACGAGCCGCGCCGCCGACAGCCGGTCGAAGAAGGGCAGCGGCAGTTGCGCGAGGTTGGGCGTGGTCGGCAGGCGTTGCAGCGTCACGTCCAGGAAGGAGCGGGTGTTGCTGACGTTGGCCCACAGCGAACTGTGCAGCGGGTCTTCGCAATCGCGCGTATAATGCGCCAGGAAGCGCAGGTTGAGGCGATTGTCGCCCGGCACGATCAGCGCCGGATCGACCGGCATCGTCACGGTGATGCCGTTCGCGTTGCGGTGGAGCAGCGGCAGCGAGCGGACGACCTCGCCGTTGATGAGGACGACCAGCCGGCTCCATTCCTCGATCAGCACCGGCGAATAAGCGAAGGTCAGCGTCAGGCGGGCGGCGGTCGCCACCTCGTCGCGGCGCATGCCGAAGGGGATGCCCACCTCGCCGCGGATCGTGGCGAGCCGCATCGGCCCCTCGATCCCGAAGTCGCGGAAAGTGGCGCGCACCTGCCGCGTCCCGCCCACGGCGGTGCGATCGTAGGTGCTGGCGGCGCCGCGCGCGCCCAGGCCGGCGCCGGGGGCGGCACCCTGCACGTTCTGCGCCACCGTCTGGGCGTGCGCCGGCGTGGTCGACAGGACGATCAGCAGCGCCAGGCTGGCGATCGCCAGCAGTGCGGCGGCCACGCTGTCGCGCAGCGGCATCGGCCGGCGGGTGCGGCTCTTCGTGCGGAAGATCGTCGAGAAGGCGGCGCGCGCCACGTCGCCGATCGCGGTGAAGCCGCCTGTCGTCGGCCGGGCGGCGCGGTCGCCGCGCTCGGGCTGCCAGGCGTCGGCACGGCCCATGATGATGTTGTTGAGGTGCCGCCGCTGGAAGGGGCTGAGGTCGCCGAAGCGCAGCCGCGCCTCGTGATCGCTGGAGCCAACCTCGGTCACGGGCAGGGCCACGGCCCCCGTGGGCGATTCGAGCGCGATGTCGGTAATCGTCCGATCCTTCAGCACGACGGAGTTGTCGAAATCGATGGCCATGCCACCCAGTGAGACGTTGGAGGTGCGGGCTTCCACCACATGCCCGCCGTCGAAATAGACGGTGACGGGCAGCGCCGTCGCGATCCTGACCGATCCGCGCACCTGCCGCGTCTCGCGCGCCACGGCGATCGCCGCGGTCAGGATCATCAGGCTGAACAGGGTCCAGGCGGTGTTGAGCAGCAGCGTGCCGAACTGGCCGCCGTAGCTGGCCGGCATCAGCAGCTTGATGATGCCGATGAACAGCCCCAGCGCCAGCAGGCAGGCGGTGAAGACGTGCGGCTTCACGCTGTTGAGGTCGAAATAGCTCTTTTCCAGGATGCCGCCCTTGTCGGTGACGTTGAATTTGCCCTTGCGCGGGTTGAACAGCGTCACGAACGTGGGCTTCACGAGGTGGAAGCAGAGGATGCTTTCGTAGATCTCGGACCAGAACAGCCGCCGCTCGCCGCCCTGCACGCGCATCGAGGCGCGCATCGAATTGAACAGGTGCGGCACCGCATAAGCGAAGATCATCGAGGCCGAGGCGTGGATGACGTTGTAGCCGAACAGCAGATAGGCGAGCGGCGACGTCAGGAACACGATCCGCGGCAGCGCGAACTGGAAGTGCAGCATCGCGTTCAGGTAGCAGAGCCGCTGCCCCAGCCCGAGGCCGCGCCCGCCCAGCGGATTGTCGACGCGCAGGATCTGCGTCATGCCGCGCGCCCAGCGCGCGCGCTGGCCGATGTGGAGCGACAGCCGCTCGGTGGCGAGGCCCGCCGCCAGCCGCACGTTGATATAGGCGGTGTTCCAGCCGCGGCGCTGGAGCTTCAGCGCGGTATGCGCATCCTCCGTGACCGTCTCGCCGGCGAAGCCGTTCGTCTCGTCCAGCGCCGAGCGGCGGAGGAGCGCGCACGATCCGCAGAAGAAGGCCGCGTTCCACAGGTCGTTGCCGCTCTGGACGGTGCCGTAGAACAGGTCGCCCTCGCTCGGCAGGTCGTCCACCATCGTCAGGTTGCGCTGCACCGGATCGGGCGAATAGAAATGGTGCGGCGTCTGGAGCACGGCGAGTTTCGGATCGCGCTGGAACCAGCCGATCGTCAGTTGCAGGAAGGCGCGGGTCGGGATGTGATCGGCGTCGAGCACGCAGATCAGGTCGCCGTCGGTGCGCTTCAGCGCGGCGTTGAGGTTGCCGGCCTTGGCGTGATCGTTGTTGTCGCGCGTCAGATAGCCGCAGCCGATCGCGCGGGCGAACTGGCGGAATTCGTCGCGCCGCCCGTCGTCGAGGATGTAGACGCGGAAGCGATCGGCCGGATAATCCATGCCCATCGCCGCGAACACCGTCTCGCGCACGATCTCGAGCGATTCATTGTAGGTCGGCACATAGACGTCGACCGAGGGCCAGTGGCCGGGCGCGCCTTCCGGCTCCACCACCGGGCGGCGCAGCGGCCAACCGGTCTGGAGGAAGCCCAGCAGCAGGATGATGTAGGCATAGAATTCGGCGAGGTAGAGGCCGATGCCCAGCAACATGCCGAACAGGCTCTCGAACTCCAGCGTCTGCGTTGTCCGCCAGTAGATGTAGCGGGTGGAGGCGAGGAAGGAGAGCGCGAAGATCATCACCGTCGCCTGGCGCGAGCGCCAGTTGCCGACGACCAGCGCTGCGATGATCGTCGTCAGCCCGAACGCCCATTGCTCCCACAGGCCCAGCGGCACCGCCACCACCGCGATGGCGGCGCCCGCCAGCACGATCCCGGCGAGGATGACGAGGAGGAGGCGCAGGCCCCGGTTGCCGCGGCTGCCCTGATCCTGCGCAACCGTCTCCCGCCAGGCCACCGTCAGGCCTCCACCGCCGCACGCCGCGGCGCGCGCACGTCGTCGATCGAGGCGGCGATGCGGTTGGCGAGGGTGGCGATGTCGGCGGCGGCGGCGCTGGCCGGCGCATGATCGAACAGGGGCGAAAGCGCGGCGAGCGCCTCGTTGACCGCCTCGTCGCGGCGGATCGTGCCGACCAGATCGTCGCCCACCGTCTCGCGCAGCAGCCGCTGGAAGCCGAGGCCGACCGAGCGGCGCTCGTCCAGCCCGTTCAGCACGAAGTGGAACGGCGCCTCGCCCGCCTGCGGCGGATGTTCGAGGATCACCGGCAGCATCGCCGCGGAGGCGGCGTCCGCCGCCAGCACGCACAGCCGAATCGTCGCCCGCCGCGCCAGCCGCTCGGCCAGTGCCGGCGCGCCTGCCGGCACGTCGACGATCAGGGCCGGACCGTTGTCGCGCGGTTCGCCCTGCGCGTCGAGCACCCGCTCGATCTCGTCGAGCAGCGCTTCGGCCGAGAGGCTGCCCGACCGGTCGAGCAATTGCACGCCGCGGCGCCCTTCGCCCGCCTCCGCCTCCCGCCCGAAGTGGAGCGAGAGATTGTCGTGCGTGGCGAAATCGGCGGCCAGCACCTCGCGCCCGCTGCGCGACAGCCATGCGGCGATGTTGGCGGCGAGCGTGGTGCAACCGACGCCGCCCTTGGGGGAGTGAACGATGATGAGGGACATTTAACGCTCGCCCGGCTGGCGGTTGGCCTCCGCGGGGGTGGCGGGGGCCTCCCCGTAGCGCGCGAAGAAGGAGCGCGCCGGGGGCGGCGCAAGTTCGGCGGGGGCGGGCGGCGGCACGACCGGATCGGCCGCGACCGGCACGGGGGCGGGCGCCGGGGCCGCGATCACCGACGCGGGGGCGCGATGCCGGCCGGCCACGGCGCGGCCGACGATATCGAGCAGCGGCCAGCCGTAGCCCCGGCGGGCATCGTCGGCCGACTGGAATTCCTGGTAGCGGAAATCGGACTGATCGAGACGATCGAGCAAGTTCTGCGAGTCTGTGCGCACACGTCCCCCCAACGCGACATGCAATACCCCCGCATGCCATTCGCATCCGTTACTATCTGTTTCGGGATAGCATTAAAAGCCCGTTCAGCTTTCCCGCCGCAGGATTCGCGGTTAACGCGCGCCGGCCATGGCCAAGACGCGCGACCGACCGAACCAGAATTCGCCTTGCCCGCGCGCAGACAAGCCACACGATCGCCAAGACGCGGCAGCGCCTTCTTCTTCTATCGACCGTCGATCCCGAAGTTCAGGCGGCGGGTGACGTTGCCGTCGATCACCGCCACCGCGAAATAGGCCGCCCCCCACAGGATGCGCCGCCACCAGCCGATCCGGCCGTGCGCGGCGGCGGTCACCTCGGTGGCGCGGGCGCGTTCCATGGCGATGTAGGCGCGCATGCGCTCGGCAAAGGCCGGGTCGTCGATGCGGACCATGATCTCGAGATTGAGGTAGAGGCTGCGCACGTCGAAATTGGCCGAACCGATGTGGACCACGTCGTCGATCACGAACAATTTGGTGTGCAGCTTGGCCGCGGCATATTCCCATACGCGCACGCCGCGCTTCAGCAGCACCGCATAGCAATGGCGGGCGGCGGCGATCGTGGCGTTGTTGTCCGATCGGCCGGCGGTCATCACGTCCGCCTCGCCACCGCGACGCGGGATGTGCGCGATCGTCCGCAGCAGCGCCGGATCGGGGGCGAAATAGGCGGCGATCATCGCCATCCGCCGGCAGCCGCGCATCTCCTGCCGGATCGTCGCCGCCCACGGGCTGAGCGAACGGGTCGGCCCGCCGAGCAGCCAGCGCACCGCCCCCTTCGTCTCGCTCCACCGCTTCAGCGCCTGGCGGAGGGCGCGGATGCGCGGGCGCCGGCTCGTCACCCAATGATGCAATGCATCGAAATAGCCGATCATGTGCGCCGCCGCCGGCCCGTCGATCCTGAGGCCCAGATCGCGCCACGGATCGCCGCGGCCGAAATAATCGTCCTCGATGTTGAACCCGCCGACGATCGCCGCCTTGCCGTCCGCCAGCAGCAGTTTCTGGTGGTTGCGCAGGAGATAGCGCCTGCCGAAGCGCGGCAGGAAGCGGCAGACGCGGCCGCCGGCATCCGTCAGCGGGCGGAAGAATTCCGCGTCGGCGTCGCTGCCGAAGCCGTCGACGATCAGCACCACGCGCACGCCGCGCGCGCACGCCGCGATGAGCGCATCGCGCACCTCGCGCCCCGCCCGGTCGTCGCTGTAGATATAATAGAGCAGCCGGAGGGTTTCGTTCGCCTGCGCGATCACGGCCAGTATCTCGCCCAGCCGCGCCGGCCCGTCGGGCAGCAGGCGCAGGCGGTTGCCGCCGACCGCGAACACGGGCTCGTCGGCGCGGCCGCCGCCCTCGTCCTCCACGGTTTCGGTCAGTCTCGGCGCCATGACCGATCAAACGCAACAGACGGCCACCGGCTCCGTTTCATTGACACGGAGCCCGCCCGGCGTTAGGTCCGGCGCCTTCCAGGCCCTTTGTGCTTCATTTTTAAGCGGAGCGTTTTCATGGCGCGCGTGACCGTCGAGGATTGCGTCGACAAGATTCCCAATCGCTTCGATCTGGTGCTGCTGGCTGCCCAGCGCGCTCGGCAGATCTCCGGCGGGGCCGAGCTGACGCTCGACCGCGACCGCGACAAGAACCCGGTCGTCGCGCTGCGCGAGATCGCCGAGGAGAATGTCACCCCCGCCGAATTGCAGGAGTCGATCGTCTCCACGCTGCAGCGCGTGCAGGTGGACGACGACGACGCGCCGGACGAGATCGGCAGCCTCGCCGCCTCGGCCGAGGCGCTGCGCCTCACCGCCGCCGCCCCGCCGCGCAACCAGAATGCGGGCGCCGATTACGAGTGATCGGGCCGCCGGCCGTGCTTAAGTGCGCGGCCGGCTTGCATATCGCGCGATGCCGCCCCCATGATGGGGCATGCTGCGTCAATATGAACTGGTCGATCGCGTCCTCAGCTACGATCCGGATGCAGACGAGGCGCTGCTGAACCGCGCCTACGTCTTCTCGATGCAGGCCCACGGCAGCCAGAAGCGCGCCAGCGGCGACCCCTATTTCAGCCACCCGATCGAGGTGGCCGGCATCCTCACCGACCTGCGGCTGGACGACGAGACGATCGCCACCGCCATCCTCCACGACACGATCGAGGATACGGTCGCCACCTACGAGCAGATCGAGAAGAGCTTCGGCGAACCCGTGGCGCGGCTGGTCGACGGCGTCACCAAGCTCTCCAAGATCGAGGCGCAGAGCGAGAGCGAGCGCGCCGCCGAGAATCTCCGCAAGTTCCTGATGGCGATGTCGGACGACATCCGCGTGCTGCTGGTCAAGCTCGCCGACCGGCTGCACAACATGCGCACCCTCTACCACATCGCCAAGCCCGAGAAGCGCCGCCGCATCGCCCGCGAGACGATGGACATCTATGCGCCCCTCGCCGAGCGGATCGGCATGTATGAATTCATGAAGGAGATGCAGACCCTCGCCTTCCGCGAGCTGGAACCCGAGGCCTCGGCGTCGATCGAGCGGCGGCTGGAGCAATTGCGCGCCGGCGGCGGCGATCAGGTGGCGCGGATCGGATCGGGCCTGAGGCTGCTGATCGGCCGCGCCGGCATCAACGCCACGGTCGAGGGGCGCGAGAAGCATCCCTATTCGATCTGGCGCAAGATGGCGCGCCGCCACATCAGTTTCGAGCAATTGTCCGACGTGATGGCCTTCCGCATCATCGTTGACGATATCGAGCAATGCTATCGCACGCTGGGCCTGCTCCACCAGCGCTGGCCGATGGTGCCGGGCCGCTTCAAGGATTATGTCTCCACCCCCAAGGCCAACGGCTATCGCTCGCTCCACACGTCGGTGGTCCATGCCGAACGGCGGATCGAGGTGCAGATCCGCAGCCGTGAGATGCATGCCCAGGCCGAATATGGCCTTGCCGCCCACTGGGCCTACAAGGCCGGCGCCAAGGGGCCGGAAAGCGAGACGAGCTGGGTCAAGGATCTCGTCGATCTGATCGGCGATGCCGAAAGCCCGGAGGAGCTGCTCGAATCGACGCGGATGGCGATGTATCAGGATCGCATCTTCGCCTTCACCCCGACCGGCGAGCTGATCCAGCTGCCCAAGCAGGCGACCGCGATCGACTTCGCCTACGCCGTCCACACCGATCTCGGCGACCAGACGGTGGGGGCCAAGATCAACGGCATGGTCGTGCCGCTGCGCACCCCCGTCGCCAACGGCGATCAGGTGGAGATCCTCCGTTCCAAGGCGCAGGTGCCGCAGGCCGGATGGATGGCCTTTGCCGTCACCCCCAAGGCGCGCGCGCGCATCCGCCGTTTCCTGCGCGACAAGGAACGCGGCGACACCATCGCCCTCGGCCGCAAATTCTACGACGAGATCGTGGCGCGCCTGCCCGCCCAGCTGGCGACGGACGCGCTGGCGCATGCCATCCAGCGGCTGAAGCTGCCCGACGAGGAGCGGCTGATGATCGCGATCGCGCGCCGCACGATCACCGATTCGCAGCTGATGGAGGCGCTGATGCCGGGCGCCGGCGCCATCGCCACCCAGCGCGGCCTGGCGGGGCCGGTGCCGGTCGGGCGCGAGGCGATCTCGATGAAGGGGCTGACGCCGGGCGTCGCCTTCGAGCTGGCTGCCTGCTGCACGCCGCTGCCCGGCGACCGGATCGTCGGCGTCCGCCGCCCCGATGCCGCGGTCGAGGTGCATACGATCGACTGCGGGGAACTGGCCGGCACCGACGAGGCCGAATGGGTCGATCTCGCCTGGGGCGACGGCAGCGACGGCGGCACCGCCCGCCTTTCGGTGATCGTCCGCAACGAGGCGGGATCGCTCGGCGTGATGGCGGGCATCCTGGGCGCGCACCAGGCCAATATCGTGAACCTCGCGCTGTTCCACCGCGATCGCCAGTTCCACACCTTCCACCTCTCGGTCGAGGTGCGCGACGTGCAGCACCTCGCCCGCATCCTGGCCGCGCTGCGCGCGGCGGATGCGGTGGCGCGGGCCGAACGCTTGTAACCATCCGCGCGCCGCTGCGTTCAGAAAGGGACAGAGGCAGCGGGGACAGCGACTTATGGCGGATCGATCGGCGGACCCGCAGGGCCATCACGCGAGCAGCCCGACCAGGCTGCCCTGGGCGGCGTGGAAGCAGATCGGCTGGCGCGTCTGGGCCAAGATGGGGGACGACAATATCGGATTGCTCGCGGCCGGGGTCGCCTTCTATGCCTTCCTGTCGATCGTGCCGCTGTTCGGCGCCGTCGTGATGACCTACGGCCTCGTCGCCGATCCCGCCAACGTCGCCCGCCACATGCAGACGATCATCGAGCTGGTTCCGGCGGATGCGGCGCGGCTGATCTACCAGCAGCTGATCGACGTCACCACCGCCGCCGCGGGCCGCAAGGGCCTCGGCCTGCTGTTGGCGCTGCTGCTGGCGATCTACGGCGCGATGCGCGCTTCCAGCGCGATCGTGATGGCGCTGAACGTGATCTACGAACAGCACGAACGGCGCAGCTTCATCCGCACCACGCTGCTGGCCCTCGCGATCACCGTCGGCGCGGTGGCGATCGGCATCACCGGCCTGATCGGCGCCTCGCTGCTGGCGCTGCTCAAGCCGATCGCGGACTGGCTGGGGCCGGTGGGTGCGGCGCTGACCGCGATCCTGACCTGGTCGATCGCCGCGATCCTCGCCAGCACCGCCATCGCCGCCGCCTATCGCTTCGCCCCCGACCGGTCGGATGCACGCTGGCGCTGGCTGAGCTTCGGCTCGGGCCTCGCCACCTTCCTCTGGCTGGTGGCGACGGTGGGCTTCGGTTTCTACGCCTCGCGCTTCGGCGACTATAACGCCACCTACGGCTCGCTGGGCGCAGTGGTGGTGCTGCTGCTGTGGTTGTGGGTTTCGGCCTATGCGATCCTGCTGGGCGCGGAGATCAACGCCGAGACCGAGCGCCAGACCGCGGTCGACACGACCACCGGCCACCCCCGCCCGATGGGCCAGCGCGGCGCCACGGTGGCGGACATGGTGGCACCGGACTGAGCCTCAGGCGCCGTCCGGCCCGCCGTCCACGCGATCGTCCGCCGCCGCCTCCGCCCGCGCGCGATCCTTCCGCCGCCTGAGGTTCGCCCGCAACGCCGCGGCCAGCCTCTGCTGCCGCTCGGCCTCCTTCGCCGCCCGCTCGTCCGTCATCGCCGCCTCCACCGATCCCGCCGGCAGCGGGTTGACGAAGGCGCCGCCTTTGTCCATAGCCGCGCCTCCGTCCGCCGGCCCCGGCCGTTCGTGGCATGCTGCCGTAGCTCAGTGGTAGAGCGCATCCTTGGTAAGGCTGAGGTCGTGAGTTCAATCCTCACCGGCAGCACCATTTTTCAATGACTTAGCTAATTCCCGTTCAGGGGCACGCTTCCCGGACATCACCGGGGCATCACCCAGCGACCCAGCGTTTTGACCCGTCCTATTAGAGCGTTTTCCGGCCGATCTGAGTCGAAGGGGGATTCACAGGGACGCGCTGATCTGCTTCACGGTGCTGGCTGGATGAAGGCCGGCATGGATGGGCAAGCCGTTATCGATGGATTTGCGTTCGCGGGCACTGGCCGCGGTTGACGAGGGCATGAGTTGCCGGGCTGCGGCGGTGCGGTTCGGTGTGGCGGCCGCGACGGTGATCCGGTGGCACGACCAGCGCCGTAGCACGGGCACCTACGCAGCCAGGCCGCAGGGCGGGGACACGCGGTCGCGGAGGATCGAGGCGCATCGGGAGACGGTGCTGGCGCTGCACGAAGCGCGACGCGACATCACGCTGGATGAGTTGCGTCGCGAACTGAGCCGGATTGGCGTGACGGTGGCGATCTCGACGCTGCACCGCTTCTTCGTCCGGCACGGCATCACGCGCAAAAAAGACCGGGCACGCGGTCGAGCAGGATCGCGCCGACGTCCTGAGCTAGCGGGAGGCCTGGTTCGATGGCCAACTCGACCTCGACCCTGCGCGGCTGGTGTTCATCGACGAAACCTGGACCGCGACCAACATGACGCGCAGCCACGGCCGCTGCCGACGGGGCGAGCGGCTTCGGATGGGCTACCCACACGGTCATCGCAAGACGACCACGCTGGTCGCCGGCTTGCGCATGACCGGCATGGTCGCACCAATGGTGCTCGATGGCCCGATCAACGGTGACTGGTTCGAGGCCTATGTCCGGCAGGTCCTCGTGCCCGATCTCGCATGCGGCGACGTGGTCATCATGGACAACCTGTCCAGCCACAAGCGCGCCAGCGTCCGCGATCTGATTGAAGCGGCCGGCGCCCGGCTCATGTTCCTCCCGCCCTACAGTCCCGACTTCAACCCAATCGAAAAGGCGTTCGCCCGCCTCAAGGCCATGCTGCGCAGGGCCGGCGAGCGGACCGTGTCCGGGCTTTGGTCGCTCATCGGCAAGCTGGTCGACCTGTTTCAGCCGCAGGAATGCGCCAACTACTTCAGCTCCTGCGGCTATGAGCCCGGACTGATCGGAATCCGCTCTATGTCGCGATGATTCCGCTGCGGATGCTCGAGCGGCTGTTCCGGTATGACGAAGAGGAGCTTCCGGTCGCCCTGCGTGCCCAGCGCGACCTGAACAAGACCCGTATCCCGGCGATCGCCAGATACGTGGCCGACAATCCCGCCGAATACGTGCTGTCCGCCCTGTCGGCGACGATCGACGGCGCGTTCGAGTTCGAGCCGGTCGCCGGGCAGCGCTCGGTCGGCACACTCGAGATCGACATGCGCGCCACGATCCTGGTCAACGACGGGCAGCACCGTCGCGCCGGGATCATCGAGGCGCTGCGTGACAGGCCGTCGCTCGGCGATGAAAGTATCGCGGTGACGTTGTTCCCGGACGAGGGACTCACCAGATCGCAGCAGATGTTCGTCGACCTCAACCAGCATGGCGTGAGGCCCGCTCGCTCACTCCGTCTGTTTTTCGACAGCCGTGACGAGGGCGCTCGGCTCAGCCGCGCGGTGGCCGACGCGATCCCGCTCTTCCGAGAGATGACCGACTTCACCAGGTCCAACCTGACGGCTGGTTCGCGCAAGCTCTTCGCGTTCAGCAACCTGCATACGGCCGTGAGCACGCTGGTCGCCGACGCCGGTCTGACCGCCACCGCCGAGGATCCCGAGCCGGTCGTGGAGTTCTGGAACGAAGTGATCATCAACATGCCCGACTGGACGGCCGCCGGCCGCCGCGAGGTGACGCCGGCCGAGCTGCGCCGCGAGACGGTGCATGCCCACGGCATCGCGCTGGAGGCGATCGCCGTCGCCGGCGCGCGTCTGATGATCGAGCGCCCGAGCAGCTGGCAGGCGGCGCTGGAAGGGCTCCGCGACGTGGACTGGTCGCGGTCGAACACGCCCGTCTGGGAGGGGCGAGCGCTCGTGAACGGGAAGATCAACCGGTCGCGGGCGAGCGTCCTGCTCACGGCCGAGCTTATTTCTCGTTCCACTCCACCAGAAGTCGATGACGCGGCGCGCGCGACACGCTAGGATTCGGAATCAGATGGGTGGGAAAAATGGGAAAAGCCGTATTGGATGATGGAGTTGCGCGGTTGAAGCGCATCCATGACGATGTTCGCGAGATCTACCTCAGCGACAACCGTCCCTGGGTCGTCGGATATTCTGGCGGTAAGGACTCCACCACCGCATTGCAGTTGATCTGGGCGGCGATTTCCGCGCTGCCGGAAGAACAACGCACCAAGAAGATCTACGTGATCTCGTCGGACACGCTGGTGGAGACACCGGTAGTCTCCCACTACATCGACGTGTCGCTCGAACGCATCGCGAAGGCGGCCGTGGAACAGGCCATGCCGATCGAGACCCACAAGGTGGTGCCCGAGGTCGACAAGAGCTTCTGGGTGAACCTCATCGGTCGCGGATACCCGGCGCCGTCGCGCCGGTTCCGCTGGTGCACCGAACGCCTGAAGATCGAGCCGGCGAACGACTTCATCCGGAGCCGCGTCGCGGAGTTCGGCGAGGTCGTGATGGTGCTTGGCGTCCGCCGTCAGGAATCGGCCACGCGCGCGCAGGTCATGTCTCTCCACAAGATCGAAGGCTCGCGGCTTTCCCGGCATTCGTCGCTGCTGAACGCCTTCGTCTACGCGCCGATCGCCGAGTTCTCGACCGACGACGTCTGGACCTACTTGCTCCAGAACCAGTCGCCCTGGGGCAATGACAACCGCGACCTCGTCGCGATGTATCGCAACGCCGCGTCGGGCGAATGCCCGCTGGTGGTCGACACCTCGACACCCTCGTGCGGCAACTCGCGGTTCGGCTGCTGGGTCTGCACCGTCGTCGAACGCGACAAGGCAATGGAGGCGATGATCGATTCCGGCGAAGAGTGGCTCACCCCGCTGCTCGACTACCGCGACAAGCTGGCGGCCACGCAGGATCCGGCGAAGAAGCTAAAGTATCGGGACTACCGGCGGCGGACCGGGAAAGTGTCCTTCATCGGCGAGACCGACCGAGTGATGCCGGGGCCTTACACGATGGACTTCCGCCGCGAGCTGCTGCGTGGCCTGCTCGAGACGCAGCGCCAAGTCGCCGACGAGGCGCCGGCCGGCGAAGCGCCGATCCTTATCCACGAGGCGGAGCTGCACGAGATCCGGCGCCTGTGGCGAACCGAGAACGGCGACTGGCCGGACTCGGTGCCGCGCATCGTCCGCGACACCCTCGGCAAGGACAAGGGCTTCGTCGAACCCGATTGGGTATCCGAAGACGCCGTCGCGTTCACCGCCGACGACGGCGAGTTGCTCAACGCGATCTGCGAGGAGAACGACGTGCCGACAGAGCTGGTCATGCGCCTCCTCGACATCGAGCGCGCGTCCCATGGCCTGAAGCGCCGGCACGCCGTGCACACCCGCATCGAGGACGCGTTCAAGCAGGAGTGGCGCGACCTCGACGTCCTGGTGACGGAGCGCCGCGTGTCCCTCGATATGCCCGAAGCGGCCAACCTCAACGAACTCGACGAGGAAATTGAGCTGCCCTTCGACGGCGAGGAGGACGCGCAATGATCCTTCGCACGATCGAAATCGAGAACTTCGGGCTCTACGCCGGTCGCCAGGTTCTGGACCTGGTGCCGCGCAAGCAGCCCGGGCGCGAGACGCCGGTCATCCTGTTCGGCGGCCGCAACGGCGCTGGCAAGACCACCCTGCTCGAAGCGGTGCGCCTAGCGCTCTATGGCCGACGCGCGCTTGGCCACCGCGTGGGCCAGAGCGAATACGAATCCCATCTCCGCTCGCGCATGCATGCGGGACCTGGCGGCAACGTGGCCGGGTCGGCCTCGGTAGGGCTCGAGTTCGACTACGCCGAGGGCGGCGTCGTGCAGCGCTACCGCGTCGTGCGCCGATGGACGGCGAAGGGCGCGAAGGCGGTCGAGACGCTGATCCTGGAGAAGGACGGTAAGCCGGTCAAGAGCGTCCCCCGCGACGAGTGGCATCACTTCCTGCAGGAGCTGATCCCGCCTGGCGTCTCCCAGCTATTCTTCTTCGACGGCGAGAAGATCGCCGAGATCGCCAGCGACGAGATCGACGACGGCCTGGCCGACGCGATGCGCGGATTGCTCGGGATCGAGTTAGTGGGCCGGCTGCGAACCGACCTTGGTCTCTTCATGGCGCGTCGCGGCAAGCGCGAGAACGCCGAGACGGCCGCGCGCCTCGAGGCGATCGTGCGCGAGGAGGCGGAACTCAGCGAGCGCATCGCCGACGCGCAGTAGCTCGTGGCCGAACTGACGTCACGTCGCCTGGGCCAAGCGCGATTGGCGGCGAATGCCCGGCAGCGTTTCACCGCCGAGGGTGGTGACGCCGCGAACCAGCGCGCGTCGCTCGAGGCATCGCAGAGCGAGCTCAAGCAACAGCTCGCAAGACGCGAAGCCGAACTGCGCGAGTTGGCCGGTGGCCTGCTTCCCTTCGCGATGGCACCGAAGCTCGCCGCCCGTGCGGTCGAGGAGCTGTCACGCGCACGGGGCGGCACTGGGGCCGAGGCGGCCGCGCTGCGCGAGCGGCTACTCGCATGGCGCGGCACAGGCCATCCGCCGCGCTCGGCGCAGTGGAAGGATCCGCACTGGCGCGATCTAGAGGCGTTCCTTGCCGCCGATGCGGCGGCGCCGGTCGACCAATCCGACAATCTGCTCGACGACATGGAGGCCAGCCGGCGCACTGGGCTGCTCGCCCAACTTCGTGAGGTCCGTGAGACCACGGCCGCGAAAGCGGCGCTTCTCGCTTCGGAGCTGGATCGGCTCGGTGGACGACTGCGGGAAGTCGAAGCGAACCTCGTCCGCGCATCGGGCGCAGCCGCCGGCGTCATCCTCGACGAGCTGACGCTCGCCGAACAGCAGGTCGGCGCGATCGAGGCCGAGCAGCGCGCTCGCACCGAGGAGCTGAAGAGCCTGGATTTCCGCCGCTCCAACCTTCGTCGCGAACGCGAACGCCTGCTGAAGAGCCAGGCGGACGCGGAAGCGTCGGAAGGTCGCGCGGCCCTCGCCGGCCGGATCGGCCAGGCCCTGCAGCAATACGAGGAACGGCTGCTCGACACGAAGCTGTCGCGCCTCCAGCGCGAGTTCGTGCAGCGCTTCAATTACCTCGCGCGCAAGGAGGGATTCGTCGCCGACGTGCGGATCGACAGCGCGACCTTCGAGACGATCCTGATCGACCGCGAAGGCCACGAGATCCCCAAGGCGTCGCTCTCCGCCGGCGAGAAGCAGGTCTACGCAATCGCCATGCTGTGGGCGCTCGCGCGCACCAGCGGCCGGGCGCTGCCGATGATCATCGACACGCCGCTCGCGCGGCTGGATTCGGAACACCGCACGGCACTGGTCGAGCGCTACTTCCCTGCAGCCAGTCACCAGGTGATCGTCCTGTCGACCGACACCGAGGTCGACGACGCGCTGCTCGACCGGCTGATGCCGGCGGTCAGCCACACCTACCGGCTCGACTATGATCCCGACCGGCGCGCGACCATCGCCACGCCCGGCTACTTCGACGACGAGGAGACCGCCAATGCGGTTCACCAAACTTAAAATCTCGGCCGACGCCACCAGCCGTCTGCGTTCGCTGCGCCAGCGCACGGGCCTGACGCCGAACCTGCTGTGCCGCATGGCGATCATGCTGTCGCTCGAGGAGGGCGCGGTGGGTCCCGGCACGGTCACGGACGAGGCGGGTCAGGAATTCAACGCCTATACGCTCACCGGCGACTACCACTCGATGATTGCCGCGATGCTGCGTCTGGTCGAGGAAGGCGATGCCGGGACCAAGTTGTCCGAGGAGGAGCAGGTAAGCCGTCTGCGCGCCCACATCCACCGCGGCGTAGCGACGCTGGCGGTGCGCGCGAAGGCGCCCGTCGACGTCGCGCGGTTGGCGCTCGCGGCATGAGCGCCGAAGGCGCCGACCCGATCTACCTCGACCACAATGCGACGACGCCTACCGACCGGCGCGTGCTGGCGGCGATGATGCCCTACTTCACCGAGGTGTTCGGGAATCCGTCGAGCGTGGAGCACGTGCACGGCAATCGCGCACAGGCCGCCGTTACTAAAGCCCGGGCGCAGGTCGCTTCGCACATCGGCGCGCGCGAGAACGAGATCGTCTTCACCGGCAGCTGCACCGAGGCCAGCAACATAGCCATACTCGGCGCAGCGCGGGCAAGGCCCGACCGCAAGCACCTGATCACCACGGCGATCGAACACCCGGCCGTGGCTGAACCGTTCCAGCAGCTCGCGCGCGAGGGATACGAGGTCACCGTCCTGGCTGTGGACGAGATGGCGCGTGTCGATCCCGATGCGCTCGCGGCGGCCATGCGCGGCGACACCGGCTTGGTCTCGGTGATGGCGGCCAACAACGAGGTCGGCACGACCCAGGACATCGGCACGCTGGGCGAGATCGCCGAGCGTCATGGCGCCCTGTTCCACACGGACCTCGCCCAGCTGCTGGCGCACCGCAAGGTCGATGTGGTCGCGGAGCACATCCATCTTGCCAGCATCTCGGGGCACAAGGCCTACGGCCCGAAGGGCGTCGGTGCGCTATACGCTCGGTCACGCGCGCCCAGGGCGCGCATCGAGCAGACCGTCTGGGGCGGTGGCCAGGAACGCGGCCTTCGATCGGGCACGCTGGCTGTGCCGCTGATCGTGGGGATGGGTGAGGCACTGGCCATCGCGGGCCGCGAGGGCCGGCGCGAGGGCGAGCGGCTCAAGGCCATGGGCGCCGATTTCGTCGACCGCGTCACCCGCGCACTCGACGGCGTCCAATACAATGGCCACGCCGAACACCGCATCCCGGGCAACGTGTCGCTGTCCATCACGGGCGTCGAACCGCTGGCGCTGATGCATCGCCTCAACCAGGTCGCCAGCTTTTCGGCCTCCAGCGCTTGCTCGACCGACAAGGTCCAGACCAGCCACGTCCTGCTCGCCATGTTCGGCGACACGCCCCGGGCGCGACAGGCGTTCCGCGTGTCCCCCGGCCGCCTGACCACCGAGACGCAGCTGACCGGTTTCGCTGACGCGCTGGTCGATGCCGTGCTCGAGCTGCGCCGCTTCGCCGCCTAGGAGGTGTGGACACTTACCTTAGCCATAGGATGGTGGCGGCGAGAGTGACCATGGCGAGGTAATTGCGGGCGGTTTTCTCGAAGCGGGTGGCGACCCGGCGGAATTGCTTGAGCCTGGAGAAGCAGCATTCGACGAGGTGGCGCTCGCGATAGAGCTGGCGGTCGAAGGGGTATTTGCTGGCGCGCTGGGGTGTGTTGGGGATGACGGCGGTGGCACCCCGCTGGGCGATAACACTGCGGAAATGCGCGGCGTCATAGGCGCCATCGGCAAGCACGACCTCGGCGGGCAGACCATCGATCAGGGCGGCCGCTTGCGGCACGTCGCCGCGGTGACCGGCGGTGAGGCGGAAGGCGACGGGGTTGCCAAGGCCGCGGACGGCCATGTGGATCTTGGTGCTCAGGCCGCCGCGGGACCGGCCAAGGGCCTGATCTTCAGCCCCCTTTTGGCACCGCTCGCGTGCTGGTGGGCGCGGATGATGGTGCTGTCGACGATCAGATATTCGAAGTCGCTGTCATCGGCCATGGCTGCAAAGATGCGGTGCCAGATGCCCTTGGCGCTCCACCGGCTGAACCGGCGGAAGACGCTGTTCCAGGGGCCGAACACGTCCGGCAGATCGCGCCACGGCGAACTTGTCCGAACGATCCAGAGCACCGCTTCCACGAACATCCGGTTGTCGCGCCCAGAAGACCCGCGCGTCCGTTCAGGCTGCTGAAGAACATCAAGGCCGACAGCAGCCGGAGGATCGACCTGTCCAGCTACGACATGGCCGGCCTGATGTGGAACTGCGAACCATCGATGCTGACTTTTCATCATGGTCACGAGCTGGCGGTGCGGCTCGCGACATACGTCGCGCGTGCGAGACTGCTCATCGATCCGCAGGCCGGCGCGTATCTCAAGGCCGCCGCCGTCCTCCCCGCGACCAGCGAGGAGATCTTCTTCGACATCGAGGCCGACCCGCTCCGAGACGTCACCTATCTGCACGGCTTCGTTCACCGCGCCGGCGCGGACGATACCACCGAACGATTCGTGTCATTCACCGCGGAGAACCCGATCGCAGCCGACGAGCGTGCCGCCCTCGCGGGCGCCATGGCCCATTTCGCCGCGCACCCGGACGCGACGATCTACTACTACAGCCGATACGAGCGGACGATGTATCGAAAGCTGCAGGCTCGGTATCCCGAGGTCTGTTCGGCTGAGGAGGTAGAGGCGCTGTTCGTCCCGCCGCGGTCGGTCGACCTCTACTGCGACGTCGTCGCGAAGCTCACCGAGTGGCCTACCAACAACCACTCGATCAAGACGCTCGCCAAGTTCCTTGGTTTCCGGTGGCGCGACAGCGATCCTAGCGGCGCCGCATCGATCGAGTGGTATGACCGGTGGCTGAAGGAGGGCGACCGTGCGGTCCTGCAGAGGATCCTCGACTATAACGAAGACGATTGCCGGGCCACGCGCGTGCTTCTCGACGGCATCAGAGCACTCCCGCTCCGCGAATAGCGGATTTTCGGCGTAAAATGCGCCAATCCGGAGCGAACTTCTTAGCCTCCATTGACATCGGGGCCGCCATCATCGTCTGATCCGCTGGCCCCGCCAGCGACGCGGGGACGCGCCGGGGGGAGCATGCTTTCGAAAGTTCGTAAACGGCCTCGGCCCGGCATGTGCGTGTCCCGCCAAGCGACGGCGCGCACTCGCTGATGGCCAAGGCGCCTGTTAAGTCGACCTGGACGAAGGAAGCCGAATACCGGCGCTTGCACGCCGAGAGCGCCGCGATCAAGGTGCATCGCGAGGAGGCCGTCCTCTATCCAAAGCTCTGGAAGCGCTACAAGGCGAAGCGCGCCCTGTCCTGGAAGACGCTTCCCTTCAATGAAGCGACGCGCGCCAAGGTGCCGAAGACCCAGGGTCTCTATGCTTTCGTGGTGAAGCCGGAGGTGGGCGACCTGCCCCCGAGCGGCTGGCTGTTCTACATCGGGGAGGTGGGAGCGACGGCTTCTCCAAGCCGCACCTTCTGGAAGCGCTACGAGGAGTATCTTGGTGAGCTCAGCAAGGTCACGCGGCCGAAGATGTCGATGCTGCTCGAGCGCTATAAGGGCTACATCCACTTCTACTATTGCGAGCTGGACCCCAAGACGGTCGACCTGAAGGCCGTTGAGGCCGAGTTGATCACCGCGGCATGGCCGTATGCGAACATCAAGGACTTCGATGTCCAATACAGACAACTGAGGCGGGCCTTCGCATGAAAAGACCACCCATCAACCTGCCGGCACTCTTCGCCCAGATGGGCGACTGGAAATACTACAGCACGGTGATGCGGCTCGGCGACGCGGCCGAGCGGATCGACTTCGCGAAGGAGATCGCGGAGATCCGGGCGGGCAAGCAGCTGTCCGACCTCATCCAGCGCGCGCTCACCGGCGCCCGCGCATCCGAAATCGGCAACTACCTGGTCACCAACAAAGACCGCTTCTTCAACTCCCTCGTCGTGGCGGTCTACGACGGTGAACCCAGCTGGCTCGAATTCAATGTGAACCCGACCCAGTCGAACCCCCTGGATGGCGAGATCCCTGAATGGGCGGCGAACGCGTTCGGCTTCCTCCACCTAACAGGCGACGAGGTGATGTTCGCGGTCGACGGCCAGCACAGGCTGGCCGGCATGATTAACGCCATCGCCCGAAAGCCCGAGGTTGCGGACGATCGGATCAGCGTCCTGGTCGTCGCCCACAAATCGACCGACGCGGGTCGCCGACGTTCGCGGAAGCTCTTCACGACGCTCAACCGGTCCGCGGTCCAGGTCGGCAAGTCGGAGATCATCGCGCTGGACGAGTCAGACGCCGCCGCGATCGTGACGCGGCGCCTCGTCGAGGAACATCCCTTCTTCTCGAATGGCCAGGTCCTCGCGCAATACGGCACGGCCAACCTGTCGAAGACAGACAGCGAGCACTTCGTCACCATCATCAAGCTCTACGACCTCGTCGGATACGTCCTCGGCCACATCGTCAATCGCCTCAAGCGCGAGCAGATCCTGAGACTCAAGTTCGTGCGGCCTACCGAGGCGGAGCTGGAGAAGCACTACGCCGACGTGTCCGCCTTCTTCGAGACGTTGATCAAGGCGATTCCGGAACTGAAGGAGTATTTCACCGCGCGGGGCGACAAGGCGAAGGCCATCATCAAGCGCGAACGCCACGACGAGAAGAACGTGCTCTTCCGATCGGTGGGGCTGGAGATCTTCTCGCGGGTTACGAACTACATCCAGGAGGACGAGGGAGGCTGGAAGGAGGCGATCAAGGCGCTGGCGAAGCTGCCCCGGCACTTCACGGACACGCCCTACCGTGAGGTCATCTACGACATCACCGGCGACCGCATCATACCGGGCCGGATCAGGCTCGTGACCTTCCTGCTCGAACACATGCTCGATTACGAGACACCGCTCGGAAAGGACGAATTGCGGGCGCGATACGCAAAGGCCCTGCAGAAGGAGGTGGCCGACACTCGATTGCCCAGGCGTGTCGCCCAGTGAGCGCCGGGCCGGAGCCGATGCAGGCGGCGGAGCACCTCTTCGTCGTCGGTGCGGGTTTCTCCGCCAATGCCGGGCTCCCGCTCGCGACCAACTTCACCGAGGCACTCCTCAACCCGAAGACGAAGCTCAAGCCTGGCTACACGAACGATACCTTGAATAAGGTCATCCGCCTGTTCATCAACGACGCCTTCGGAGGCGGGGCGCCCGTGGCCGAGGCCGACTGGCCCGAACTCGAGGACGTCTTCACAACAATCGACCTCGCCGCCAACAGCGGCCATCACCTCGGCTCGAAGTATCCGGCCTCGACACTGCGCACCATCCGCCGATCGCTCATCGTGCGCTTCATGAGAATGCTGCGCATCGCCCTTGCCGACGGCGCCAAGAAGCCGTCGTCCGATTGGAGCAACCTACAGTCGCTGCTCGACAGGGTCGACCTTCCCACCAGCGCCTTCCTCAGCCTCAACTGGGACACCGTCATCGAGGCCGGTCTGGGACGGAAGCAGGGCGTTACATCCTTCAACTACGCCTGCGGTGCGGCGCCCGCGGAGTTTGACAGGGCCGGCGCCATGCAGCGGCGCGTGATCAGGTCGGCCAAGGACGACGCCCGCATCCTCAAGCCCCACGGCTCCATCAATTGGATGTATTGCGACTGCTGCAGCCGGATGTTCTGGTTCGACCCCGATGAAATAGACCGGGTGGCATCCCGTCTCTTCAAGTCCAGCGACATCGCGACGGTGGAAGAATTTACCACCGTGGCGATCAGGTCTCCGATCGTCTCCGCCAAGTGCCCAGAATGCCGTGCCGAGGCGCTCGGCACCCGCTTCGCCACCTTCAGCTACCGTAAGGCGCTGGACTTCCCCATGCACCTCGCCACTTGGCGGGAGGCGGAGCATCAGCTCCGATCGGCGAAGGAATGGATTTTCATCGGCTATTCGCTCCCGCCTGCCGACTTCGAGTTCAAATTCCTGTTGAAGCGGGTGCAGCTCTCGCGACCGGATGCGCCCCGCATCACGCTCGTAACGAAGGGCGGTCCCACCGCGCCGGCCATCGCCGCTTACCGCAAGTTCTTCGGCGCCAACGCCATCACCTCGACGAGAACCTTCGACGATGGCCTGGACGCTCGATGCATGACGCACCCGAAGAAGATGGGAGCGCTCAGATAGCCGGCGTCGCGTGATCCACTGACGCCTCAGCAGCAAGGGGGGAAGGCAGATGATTGATCGTCGGAAACTGATCGGTGGATGCATGGTCTTGGCCGGTGGCCTCGTTTCGGGATGCGTGGGGACGCGAGACGCGTTCCGAACCGGCGCACCCTCGGTGCCGTTCGAAGCGCTCATACGGCAGATCAAATATGATGTCGGCACCTACCTATGGCAGCACAGAGGGGAAAAGGAGGCGCTGAACCGTCCCGGTCCGAACGCGACACCAGACGAGAAGAAGAACTTCGAGCTTCAGCTGACAGGCGGCCAGTATCGCGCAGCGAAGGACGGCGAGGCCTGCATCGGCCAGGTCTCGATCACGGTCACCAAGGTCAAACTCGCCGTATCGACCAGCGTGGAGCAGAAGGATGGCGGCAGCGCGTCCGTCGAAGTTCCCCTTGGCATCGTCACCCTCTCGCCCGGCATCTCGGGGTCGAAGACGATCAACCAGAGCCTGACAACCACGCTCGAGATATTCCCGACCGCATATGACGAGTTCGAGACCGTGGACAGCGAACCACGGCCGGCGCCCGAGTTCGATGGCCATCCGATCACGGACACCCTGAACGCCCTGCGTCGCGATCTCGAAAAGACGGCGGATACCAAGCCCTGCTTCAATTTCGGGGTCGAGCAGGACCAGAGGACCAATTCCGTGAAGCTGGGCTTCACCGTGACCCGCGCGTCGGGCGGCTCCGGAAAGCTCAAGATCCTTTTCTTCACCTTGGGCGCGGAGTCCTCGACGACACGGACCGTGGCCAACACCATCGAGCTGTTCTTCGTGAGCCGGGGCGAATTCGGCTGATGGAGACGACCGAGAAGATCGTCGAAGCCTATGTCCGATACGTGAAGGGCTGGGCGACGATCCCGAACCTGCGCTGCGCCGGCCAGCACGAGATTGACCTGATCGCTCTCGATCCGGTAAGCCTAGACCGCTACCACATAGAAACGAGCGTCTCCGGGTCGCAGTCGTTCTCGCGTCTAACCACGAAGGCGTTCGACCCTGAACTCTACAAGAAGCCGGTCGAGAAGGCGACGCAGAGGCGGACGCTCGGGTTCTTCATCGAGCGGAAGTTCGGCCCCGCACCCGTCAAGGAGACGCTGGCCCACTACGGCTTCGTCGACGGAAACTACCGCAACGTGATCGTCACGTGGGACTGGTCGTCCGACGCGCTCGAATTGGCCCGTAGCGCAGGGATCGAACTGTGGAGTTTCCAGGAGATCATGCGCGAGATCGCGGATGCCATACAGCATCAGAGATCCTACTTCGGCGACGATACGCTAAGGACGATCAACCTCTTCGTCCGGGCGCTGGCGGCCGCCGAAACCACCGCACAGCCCGCGCCGCCCAAGAGGCGATTGCGGACGGTAGACCTTCCGGGGTCTCACCGCGTGCCGGGAAATGACACGACCACATTGTAACCGGGCCAAAAGGCGCCCGGGCGCTGTCTGCCCGTCACGGTGCCCCACGGCCGGAGCCCCATGTCGCCGACATCCGCATACCGCCCGTTCACGATCATCCTGCGGATCGTGAACGGGACCCCCTCGCACGCGAACGGCGTGGCGCATTCGGCTACGGGCAGGTGAAGATGAGGCCCGGTGGAATCCCCGGTGAAGCCGAGCGCGCCGATAATGTCGCCAGACTTCACCCGCTGTCCGGGACGAACACGAACACTACCCGGCCTGAGATGCTCGTAGATAGCGAAGCGCCGCGGCCCCACGTTGAGCGAAACATAGTTACCGCTGGCATAACGCTCCTTCTGCGAAGGGTTTGCCGCGATTGCGCGGGTCGCGTTCCGCCAGCGCGAAGAGAACGCCATGGGCGTTCCCCGAGTAATCGGGATCCGCGAAGCTGAGGCTGCGCAGCAGGCGGTCGTGGCCGGTTATGACGTCAAGCGCGCCGAGGTGCACGCCGAGCTCGTTCCAGTCGCCGGCATTGAAGTTCGCGACCGCGAGCCGGGCCAGGCGGATGAGAAACTGGCGATCCTGGTCGCTCATAGGCTTGTTGAACACGCGCGAGAGCCTCTTAACGGTGGTGCTCAGCCTGGACGCTGCGGAGGCGCGTCGACCGGCGAAGACGAGGGTGGCGCACCCGGCAGGATGCGCTGGTGGTAGGTATCGGAAACGAAGTCGATGAAGGCAACCGCCGCGCCGACGGCGAGGCGGGCATGGCGCGGCTCGAGCCCGCGGTGCCGACCGTCGCGGCCGTGGCCCGAACCGTAGAGGCCGCGGATCTCGGAGAGGTATTGGGTAATCGTGGTCAGGTTGCGCAACAGCATCCGTATGGCGTCGGCGCCCTTCGCCTCGTCCGGGATGCCTTCCGGCACGAGCTTCAGCTCCTTGGTAAGCAGCTTGGTCAGCTCGGGCAGCGTCACCTTCTTCGAGAAGGGGATGCCCTGCCGCGTGAGGATCGACTTGCAGCAGGTCTCGATCAGATCCTTGGCGGTGCCGATCGCGAGCGCCGGATCGGCCTCGACGGCGACCTCGAGGCGCTCGATCTCCTTCTGCATCCAGCCCGCATCGAGCGCGTCCGCGACCGTCCGCGCGCGCGACACCGATCGGCCGCCGGCGATGCCAGCACGGCGAGGCACGAAGCGTGGGCGTCCGGCAATCCGCTCTTCCTCGACCAGCTCCCAGCCATCCTGGCGCAGCTGATCGTTATACTGCGCCACCAGCCTGATCGCCTCGTCCTTGTCGGGACGCACGACCGGGTGGACGGTTTCGCAGAGGAACCGCAGGAAGACCTCGTCCGGGCCGCTCGCTAGGCCGAAACGGGCGTCGTCATACACCCAGTCGTCATCCCAATCGAAGTTGTTGACCCGATGCTGGTAGATGTCCCCGGCAGCATCCTTGTAGCGCGAGTCATAGGACGGCAGCGCATCCAGGCTGTAGAGCCGGGCAAGAAAGTCGACGTCGTCGAGCTTGCCGCACCACGCGACTTGATCGATCCGCAAGCCGTCGATGATGTTTCGCCGCGTCTGCCGGCGGACTCGATCGTTCGGGCGGGCGGGTGCGCCCGGCGCGGCAAGCTGCGGCACCAGCTTGACGCTGTACCAATCCTGGGTGAACGGCTCGAGCACCGCCTTGAGGCGCTGGTTGATCTGCTCTTCGACCCCATCCTTGGCGCCGCCCAGCAGCGCGTACTCGGCCGGGTCGATCGACAGGAACACCGTCCACTGCTCGGTGCCTCCGTTCCAAT
This sequence comes from Edaphosphingomonas fennica, assembly GCA_036946415.1. Classification (GTDB taxonomy): domain Bacteria; phylum Pseudomonadota; class Alphaproteobacteria; order Sphingomonadales; family Sphingomonadaceae; genus Sphingomonas_Q; species Sphingomonas_Q fennica_A. Next base: position 38,931 of record JAQIJD010000009.1, read on the forward strand.
TGTCATAGCCAGTGCGCTCGACCCGCGACGTCGCGGCGCGCACGACGTCGGCCGCCTGCGTCATCCGCTCGGCGGTCAGCATCTCCTCGACGGTCGCGAGATAGCGCGCCGGCTGTTCGATCAGGTCTTGCACGCGCTCATCCTAGATATCCTACTTGTAAGCGCGAAGACTCAGCGGATCGCCACCACCTTGACCCCGCGTCGATGGAGATCTGCAAACGGCCCGCCTAACTGGGGACAATAAGCCGGTTCGCGCACCTGGTGACGTGACCCCCTGCTTTCATCCAGCCGGAACCAGAGACCGGCGGTTGTTGTGGTGCATGAGCGCACACGAAGCAACGGGCTGGACGCGTCCAGGCCGTTGCTTCTCGATCTCGGCGGCGAAGGCCGCCGGGGTGGTGTAGCCGAGCGAGGAGTGCGGCCGCTCGGTGTTGTAGTCATCGGCCCATGACCGGGAAGACTTACCCTGCGCCACATCGGCCTGGAAGGCGGCGATGTCGGGCGGCCCCAGCGACTTCACCTTGCGAGCACCGATCAGCGGCTTGATGTGCCGCTCGATCCGGCTCCGGTCCATCCGCAGCGTGGATATCTTGATCGGCAGCCGCCGACGGCCGAGCAGCCGCCCGCTCTCCGCCTCCTCCAGATACCAGTCGCAGATATCCGCTACGGTCGGCGCCGCGCGTGCGGCATCGCGCGTCTCGATCGGATCGTTGCCACGCGCGACATCACCCAACCGCTTCTTCGCCTCGACCCGTGCCTGCTCCACCGTCAGCACGCCGTAGCGGGCGAGCGTCAGGCGGCGGCTGCGGCCATCGGCGTTGCGATACTGGAGGACGAAGGTCTTGAGCCCGGACGGGAGGACGCGCACGCCGAAGCCGCGCAGTTCGCTGTCCCAGTGTGTTTCCTGTCCGGATGCCGGAACGGGCAAGGCCTCGATCCGGGTCCTGGTGAGCCTCGCCATAAGCAAACCCTCCGCGCGTTCTGCTGACAATAGCGCAGAGGGCCAAAATTGTAAGCATATTGTCAGCAGAATCGATACAAACGCAGCGTTTTGTAGAGATCAATGGCGTAGGTTCAATTCAGGAAAACTGTTGAAGGTTCGTGTTTTAGCGTGATTTGGCGTAGAATGGAGAACTATATTTCCCAAATTGGTAAGGCTGAGGTCGTGAGTTCAATCCTCACCGGCAGCACCATTTTCTCCTTCGCCATGGCGGCGGCCGTCACGCCCCGTCCACGGGGATGCCGGGCAGATGCTTGGCGGTGCGGATCACCAGCGAGGTCTTGACGCTCGCGACATTGGGCGCCGGCGTGATGCGCGACGTCAGGAACTGCTGGAAGCTTTGCAGGTCGTGCGCGACGATCTTCAGGATGAAATCGATCTCGCCGTTCAGCATGTAGCATTCGCGGATCTCGGGCAGTGCCGCCACATGCGCCTCGAACGCCCGCAGATCGGCCTCGGCCTGGCTGCGCAGCGAGACCATCGCCATCACCGTGATGCCATAGCCGAGGGCGGCGCCGTTGAGGCGGGCATGATAGCTTTCGATCACGCCCGCCTGTTCCAGCCCGCGCACGCGGCGCAGACAGGGCGGTGCCGTCAGTCCGGCGCGTGCGGCCAGATCGACATTGGTCATCCGCCCGTCGTCCTGAAGGGCAGCGAGGATCGTCCGATCGATCGAATCGAGCTGTACGTGTCGAGCCAAGCAATGTTCCTGCGATCGAACCCCGGCCGATCATAAGAAACTGTCGCGGGAGCGCAACGGCCGCCTGCCCCTTCACCCGCGATGCGCGACCGCCTATCCGGACGGCGTGGGACAGGACGACATGATCGCAACGATGCTCGCGCGCCCGCGGGAGACGCCGGCGGCGGCAGCGCAGGTGTGGCGGCAGCTGATCGATCTGCTGGCGCAGGGGCGGGACGACGGGCGCGGCTGGGCGGCGGTCGCGGCGCTGGGGCCGGGGGTGCCGGTCGCCGTGCGCACCGCCGCCGCCGCCGCGGTAGCGGAGGGCCGGGCGGTGCCCGAACGGCTCGTCGCGCTGCTGGCGGCGGACGTGCCGGAAGTGGCGGGGCCGCTGCTGTCCCGGATCGTGCTGCCGATCGATGCGTGGCGGCGGTTGATGCCGCACTTCTCCCCCTTCGCCCGCGGCCAGGTGCGGGCGCGGCCGGACGTGGCCGAAGCGCTGGCCCGCGGCCGCGATCTGCCGGCCGCCGCCGCGGCGGCCGCATCCGCCCCCGTCGTTTCCGTGCCCGCCGCCGTGCCGGCCCCGATCGCAACGGCGGGCAGCGTCGCCGATCGGCTGCGCTTCACCACCGACGCCGCCGGCGCGATCCGGCTGCGCGGCGGCGGCCACGATCTGGCACTGGCCGCCAGCCTCGCGCGGCGGAGCGCCGGCGAGGGCGTCGACGATCCCGCGCTCGATGCGTGGCATGCGCGCGCCGCCTTTGCGGATGCGACGCTGATCGTTGCCGACGGCCTGGCCGCAGGGCTGTGGCGATTGTCGGGCGAGCCGTGTTTCGCCGCCCCGGACGGCCGGTTCGTGGGCTATGCCGGGGAAGCGCAGCGACGGCGGACGGAGGCGGGCGCCCCCCTTCCGGCCGCCCCGGCCGCCCCGGCCGCCGCCACGATCGATGCCGGGCGCCTCGCCGCGCTGCTGGCGGCGGTAGCGGGGCCGCTCGACCTTGCCGCCGCCGGTGCCGGCGCGGAGGCGGGGGCGCCGGTCGATCGTCCGGCCGAACCCGCCCCGCCGCTGCCGCCAGACCAGCGCCGCGATGCCGCCGCCATCCTCGGCCGGCTGCACGCCGCCTGCCGCGCGCGGGCCGACGATCGCGGTGTCGCCCTCTCCTTCCGGATCGCCGCCGGCCTGCCGCCGATCGCCGCCGATGCCGGCGCGGTCGAACGGATGGTGTCGCGGCTGCTGACGGCGGCGATCGGCATCGCTGCGGCGGGGGAATGCGTGGCGGTGCGCGTCGGACTGGATCGGCGGCAGGGCAGCCAGGTCGCCATCGCCCTCTCCCGCCCCGGCGCGCTGGCGGGGCTGGACGAGCGGCAGCTCGTCTCGCCGCCGGCGGAGGCGGAGACGGGCCTGCCCCATCCCGGCCGGCTGGCGCTGGCCTTCGCGATCCGGCTGGTGCGGGGGCTGGCGACGGATGCCGGCGGCCGGCTCGATCTCGCGGCGGACCGGCTGGTGCTCAGCCTGCCGCTGGCCGCCGTGGCGCTTGGCGCGGGCGATCCGGTCAGCTACCCTGGCGAGGCTGGGGGCCTGTAGCTCAACGGTTAGAGCTGGCCGCTCATAACGGCTAGGTTGCGGGTTCGAATCCTGCCGGGCCCACCAGCGTCCTCGCCCGGGCATAAGCGACCATGCCGCGCAGGCGGTGCCACAGACGGATGGCGTAGAAGAAGCGCTGCGGCTCGGGCCGGCCCGGCCAGGGGCGCAGATCGGCCGGCAGATCCCCCAGATCGCGCAGGAAGGCGCGGGCGGCGCGGGCGTCGGCGAACAGGTGCTTGGCGAACAGCGCGCCGTCGCCATAGGCATAGCCCGCCAGCAGGCGATCGACCTCGGGCCCCGGCCGCCGGCCGTGATGGTGATCGACGACGAAGCCCGGATCGTAGAGCACGGGAATGCCGGCCCCCTGCGCGCGGAATAGCCAGTCGGTGTCCTCCGCCGCCACGAACGGCGCCCCCGCCCCGAACCGCTCGTCGAAGCCGCCGATCGCCGCCGGCACATCGCGCGTGAAGGCCAGGTTGGCGCCCATCACGAAGCCGCCGGGGAAACCTTGCGCCGGTGCGACCATCGGATGATCCTCCAGCTTGATCGTCACCGGCGCATCGGCCGGATCGCCCGGCAGGATGCGCCCGCCGATCACCGCCGGTGCGGGTGCCGCAGCGAAGCAGGCGACGAGGCGGGCGAGATGATCGGGGTGCAATACGCAATCGTCGTCGGTCATCGCCACGATCCGCCCGCGCGCATGCGCCAGCCCGGCGTTGCGCGCGCGGGCGAGGCCGGGGCGCGGGGCGGCGACCGGCACGACCGGGAAGGTCTGCGCCGTCGCCCAGGCGGCGATCACCGCGCCCGTCGCGTCGCGGGAGCCGTTGTCGACCAGCACCGCCTCGATCGCCACGTCCGGCGCCGCAGCGGCGGCGCGGGCGATCGAGGCGAGCGTCCGCCCGAGCGATTCCGCCCGGTCGCGCGTGCAGACGAGCAGCGTGACGTCGATCATCCGAGCGCCGCCAGCGCCGCCGCCGCGCCGGCCGGATCGGCGAAGCGGGCGATCGAAACATCGCGCGTCCAGGCATCGGCGTAGGCGGCGATCTTGCCGTGATCGTTGTCGAGCGCGACGTGGGGGATGCCGAGCAGCGTCGCCAGGATGTGCCCGTGCAGGCGATCGGTCACGATCCGCCGCCCGCGCGACAGCAGGGCGACGCCCCGCCGCACCCGCGCCTCGGCCAGCGCCTCGAAATGCCCCGCGCGGTCCCCCATGGCCTGCGGCAGCGGATCGTCGGCCAGCCAGTCGCAGGCGAGGCCATCGGGCAGCGGCACGTCGCCGCCGGCGCGCTCGGCATCGGTGCGCAGCAGCAGCAACAGGCCGGTGTCCGGCGCCGCGCGGGCGAGCGCCCCCAATGCGAACGCCGAATCGGGGGCGAGCGTCACTGGGCATCGCAGATGTCGTTCGGCGAACGCCCGGCTGCGCGCGTCGCGCACGCAGAGGTGGAAATCCGGATGCGCGGCGACGGCGGCGGCGAAATGCTCCACGGCGGCCGGATCGCGGAAATGGATCGATTGCGGCAGCTGGACGATCCGCCGGTCGCGCACCGTCTCCACCAGCCGCTGGCGGAACGCCTGATGATGCGGCCAGATGTCGCCCAGATTGCCGCCGCCGTGGAGGAACAGCACGCCGCCGTTGCTGTCCGCGTGGAAGGCCGCGGCATCGAAACCGTCCCATGTCGCGACATGATCCGGGTCGCGCCCGGTGATTCGCCGCAACAGCGCGATCTCGCCCAGCCAGATCGCGCTGTCGCCGACATTGGGATGATCGGGGAAATCGGCCAGCGCGTAACGATCCCCCGGCCCGACATGCGCGCGATAGAGCCGCTCGAGTGCCGCCTGCTGCGCGGCGATCGCCTTGGCGGGCGGGATCGGGAAGGTCATCGCCGGCGCTCCATCCTGCGGCCGGGCGGCCTGCCTGTCGGTTCAGCGCCTTAGCGGCGGATCGGAACCGACGAAAGCCACCCCGGCCTCAGGGCAGCGGCGGGATTGGATCGGACGACGGCCTGCGTATTTGGCGACCGAACGGCCTTGCCGCGCCCCCCCCCCCCCGCTACCGAACGACCGTATGAAACGCATAATGACATAAAGAAGTCTTTATATCTCGCTTGACGGCTGGGGCCGGCGATTGTAGGACGAGGCCATATCGGCCCCATCCCGATGCCGGGTGGGGCGGGCGTGATCGGCGCGCGCGGGCGCGTCCCACGTCTCAGGCCGAGGGCGAACGACATGACGAGCAGCGATTATTCCTTCGCGATCAGGCGGGTCCGGTTCGACGAGACATACCGCCCCGCCGCCGACACGCGGATCACCACCAATTTCGCCAATCTAGCCCGCGGGCAGTGCCGGGAGGCGAATTTGCGCAAGGCGCTCCGCATGATCGACAATCGCTTCAACGCGCTGGCCGCCTGGGACAATCCGGACGGCGACCGCTATGCGGTGGAAACCGACATCGTCACCGTCGAGTTCGACATCCGCTCCGATGACCGCGCCGAGACCTTCCCGATCATCGAGATGCTGGAAACCGCGATCCTCGATCGCCAGACCGGCACGCGCACGCGCGGCGTCGTCGGCAACAATTTCTCGTCCTACGTGCGGGATTATGATTTCAGCGTCCTGTTGCCGGCGTTCGGCAAAAGCGGATCGCTGCCGGACGATTTCGGCTGCCTGCACGGCAACCTCTTCAAGCGGTTCATCGCGTCCGACGCCTATCGCGCGGAATTCGCCAAGCCGCCCGTGATCTGCCTGAGCGTCTCAAGCAGCCGCACCTATCACAAGATGGAAAGCCGCCACCCGGTGCTGGGCGCCGAATATCGGCAGGATGCCCCTTCCGCCACCGACGATTATTTCGCCAAGATGGGAATGCGCGTCCGCTACTTCATGCCGGACGACAGCGCGGCGCCGCTCGCCTTCTATTTCGTCGGCGATCTGCTCGTCGATTATACCAATCTCGAACTGATCGGGATGATCAGCACGATGGAGACGTTCCAGAAGATCTACCGGCCGGAGATCTACAACGCCAATTCGCGCGCCGGCCGCCGCTTCCGGCCGAGCCTCAGCCATCAGGATTATTCGCTCACGCAGATCGTCTACGATCGCGAGGAGCGGAGCCGGCTGGCGATCGAACAGGGCCGCTTCGCCGAGCAGCGCTTCATCATCCCCTATCGCGCGATGCTGGAACGCGCCTTCGCGGGGACGGTGCAATGAGCGGCGAAGCGCTGCTGCCCACCTCCACCGCCGGCAGCCTGCCGAAGCCCGCCTGGCTGGCCCAGCCCGAAACCCTGTGGTCGCCGTGGAAGCTGGAAGGCGGGGCGCTCCGCGAGGGTCTTCGCGATGCGCTGCGCCTCTCGCTCGACGAGCAGGTGCGGGCGGGGATCGACATCGTCGGCGACGGCGAGCAGACCCGCCAGCATTTCGTGACGACCTTCATCGAGCATCTTGACGGCGTCGATTTCGATCGGCGGCAGACGGTCCGCATCCGCGATCGCTACGATGCCAGCGTGCCGTCCGTCGTCGGCGCCGTATCGCGCCCCGCCCCGGTCTTCGTCGAGGATGCCCGCTACCTCCGCGGCCTGACCGACCGGCCGATCAAATGGGCGCTGCCCGGCCCGATGACGATGATCGATACGCTCTACGACGGCCATTACGGCAGCCGCGAGAAGCTGGCGTGGGAGTTCGCCCGCATCCTCAATCAGGAAGCGCGCGAACTGGCGGCGGCGGGGGTCGATATCGTCCAGTTCGACGAGCCGGCGTTCAACGTCTTCTTCGACGAAGTGAACGACTGGGGCATCGCCGCGCTGGAGGAGGCCGCCCGCGACCTGCCGTGCGAGACGGCGGTCCACATCTGCTACGGCTACGGCATCAAGGCCAATACCGACTGGAAGGCGACGCTCGGGCCCGAATGGCGCCAGTACGAGCGCATCTTCCCGAAGCTGAACCGTTCGACGATCGATATCGTCTCGCTGGAATGCCACCATTCGCGCGTGCCGATGGACCTGATCGCGCTGATCGCGGCGAAGAAGGTCATGGTCGGGGCGATCGACGTCGCCAGCACCGCGATCGAGACGCCCGAGGAGGTCGCCGAAACGCTGCGCCGCGCGCTGCGATTCGTCGCCGCGGACCGGCTCTACCCCAGCACCAATTGCGGCATGGCGCCCCTGCCCCGACCCGTCGCCGCGGCCAAGCTGAAGGCCCTCAGCGCAGGCGCGGCGATCGTCCGCCGCGAACTCGGCGCCTGACGGCAAACATGTTCGTCGAGAAACTGGAGCGGGCGAAGGGATTCGAACCCTCGACCCCAACCTTGGCAAGGTTGTGCTCTACCCCTGAGCTACGCCCGCTCTGGCGTCCGGCCCGGCGGCCGCGGCCGCCGGTGGAGGCGCGCACTTAGCGCGGGGTGCGGCGGTCGGCAAGCCCCTTATCGCATCTGCATGCGCAACCCTTGGCAGGAGCGTGCGCGCTGCCACATAGGGGTGGAAGCGGCGCCATCACGGCGGCCGGCAGGGAGCCAGGCGAGTGGCAACATTGGGGATGAGCGCTGCCGAGCGCGAGGCGATCGAGGCGTTCCGGCGCGACGTGATCGAACCGTCTATGACGTCGCTGGTGATCCTGGATTTCTGGGCCGAATGGTGCGGCCCGTGCAAGCACCTGGGGCCGGTGCTGGAGAAGGTGGCGGCGGCCTATGCCGATCGCGGCGTGGTGCTGGCCAAGATCGACGTCGACAAGGATAAGATGATCGCGGCGCAATTCCGCGTCCAGTCAATCCCCACCGTCTATGCGCTGTTCCAGGGCCAGCTCGTCGCCGATCTCACCCAGGCGCGGACCGAAAAGCAATTGGGGCAGATGCTCGACCAGATCCTCCGCCAGCTGCCGATCGAAAGCGAGGCGGGGCGGCAGGAGCAGGAGATCGCCCCGCTGATCACGCTGGGCGAGGAATCGCTGGATGGCGGCGATGCCGAACGGGCGCTCTCGATCTTCACCCAGCTTGCCGATCTCGCGCCCGACCATCCGCAGGTCGCGGCGGGTGCGATCCGGGCGCTTGCGGCGCTGGGCCGGATCGACGAGGCGAAGGCGATGCTCGATGCCCTCCCGCCCGAGGCGGCGAAGGATCCGGCCCTTTCCCGCGCGCGCGCGGTGATCGCGCTGGCGGGCGAGGCGGCGCCGGCTGCCGATGCGTCCGGCCTCGCCGCGCGCCTCGCCGCCGATCCCGACGATCACGAGGCGGCCTATGCGCTGGCCGGCGACCATATGGCGACGGGCGATCGCGATGCCGCCGCCGACGTGCTGCTCGCCAGCATCGCCCGCGATAGGACGTGGAACGAGGGTGCCGCCCGCGCCCGCCTGCTGAAGCTGTTCGAGGCGGTCGGCCTCGAGGATCCGTGGGTGTCCGCGCAGCGGCGGCGCCTGTCCGCGATCCTGTTCACATGAAGGCGGGCGCGCGGCTGTCGGTCTTCCCGCTGGGCGGGGCCCTGCTGCTGCCGCGCGCCTATCTGCCGCTGCATATCTTCGAGCCGCGCTACCGGGCGCTCGTCCAGGACGCGCTGATCCGGGACCGGCGGATCGGCATGGTCCAGCCGCGCGGCGGCGGCCAGGTGCCGCCGCTGTTCGATGTCGGCTGCATCGGCCGCATCATCGACGTGCAGGCGATGGAGGACGGTCGCTACAATATCGTGCTGGAGGGCACGACCCGCTTCCGCATCCTGCGCGAGCTGGATACGACCACCGCCTTCCGCCAGGTCGAGATCGTGACCGCCGACTATCTCGACGACGGCGACGACCCCGAACCGCTCGCCCCCGTGATGCGGGCGAGCGTGGAGCGCGAGGCGCGGCGGATGGCGGCGATCCGCGGCTATGCGGTGGATTGGGATCAGGTCGGCCGGCTGGACGACGAGGGCCTCGTCAACGGCTTCGCCCAGGCCGGCCCGTTCGACGTGGCGGCGCGGCAGGCGCTGCTGGAAGCGCCGACGCTCTTGGAGCGCGCCGAACTGCTCGTCCAGTTCCTCGCCTTCTTCGCCGCCGGCGGGGACGACAAGACGATCCAGTAGCGGATCGTCCGCGCGGCTACGCCAATTCTCCCTGCAACAGCCGCGGCAGCGCCCCCGTCTCGCCCCGCGCTTCGGCCATGAAGCCGCGCGTCAGCGGCGGGGTGCGGGCGACGATCCCCAGGCCGAAGCGGCGCACCGCGCGCGGGCCGCGCCCGGGCAGGCCGAACAGGCGGGTGAGGCCGTCCGTCACCGAGGCGACCAGCAGGCCATCGACCGCGCGCCACCGCTCGTAGCGGGCGAGCAGTTGCGCATCGCCCGTGTCCAGCCCCAGCCGCACGCCCTCCGCCAGCACCTGCGTCAGCGCCGCCACGTCGCGCAGGCCGAGGTTGAGGCCCTGCCCCGCGATCGGGTGGATGCCGTGCGCGGCATCGCCCACCAGCGCCAGCCGCTCCGCCACGATCCGCGTCGTATGGTGGAAGCCGAGCGGGTAGGAGGACCGCGGGCTGGCGCTGCGGAGCGACCCCAGCAGGCCGCCCATCCGCTTGTCCGCCTCCGCCAGGAAGGCGCGATCGGGCAGGCCGAGCATCGCCGGCGCATCCTTCGCCGCCACCGTCCAGACCAGCGCCGAGCGCGGCCCTTCGGCATCGTCGACCAGCGGCAGCAGCGCGAACGGGCCGGCCGGATAGAAGATCTCGTGCGCCACCCCGCCGTGCGGCTTTTCGTGGCCGATCGCCGCGATCAGCGCGACATGATCATAGGACCAGCGCGCCGGGTGCAGGCCGGCCGCATCGCGCGTCGGCGAGCGGCGGCCTTCGGCCCCCACCACCAGCGGCGCGCGGGCGACGCGCCCGTCGCCAAGCGTCACCGTCACGCCGGCGGACGTCCGCTCCGTCTCCGCCGGGGTGCCGCGCCACAGCGTCACGCCCGGCGCCGCCTCGGCCGCGGCGCGCAGGGCGTGGCGGATCGCGCGATTCTCGAACATGTGGCCGAGCGGGCCGCCCGCCGCATCCGCGCGGAACACCAGCGGCTTGCCGCCCAGCCCGTCCGCGACGTGGATCGCGCCGATCGCGCAGCCCTGGCCGTCCAGTCGCGGCGCGATGCCGATCGCCTCCAGCATCCGCCACGAGGCCGAGGCGATGGCCGACGCGCGCCCGTCGAAGCCGGCGGCCAGCGTCGCGGCGGGATCGGCGGGATCGACCACGATCGTCGTCAGCCCGTGCGCATCCAGCGCCACCGCCAGCGTCAGGCCGACGAGGCCGCCGCCCAGCACGATCGCATCGGCCGTTCCGTCATCGGTCATGTCGTGGCTCCCTTGAGGCGGAAGAGGGTGCGGTCCTCGGGCGTGAAGCCGCGATACCAGACGACGACGCCATAAACGCCGAGGATCAGCGGCACGCCCACCGCCAGCTCCACCCATTCGTAATCGGCGGGAACGCGCGTCACCGCCCAGCCGACCGTGCCGGCGATCAGCGATGCGCCGACCACCGGCCAGCGCCAGCCCGAAACGCGCGCGCCGAGCAGCTTCGCCAGCAGCCGCGCCTTGGCGATCGAGGCGAGGCCCAGCGCCAGCATCAGCGCCAGCGCCGGGCCGGCGGCGGCGACCGGATCGTCGCGCCGGTCAGGCCGCGGCGGCACCCAGCCCCATTGCTCGAGCAGCGGCATCGCGCCGCGCAGGACGAGGACGAACAGCACCGACAGGCCGATCTGGAGGAGGATCATCGCCACCGAGATCAGCAGGTTGCGCTTGGGTGCGACGTAGATCAGCGCCGCCTCGCTGACGACGGCGGTGGCGGCGATCGCCTCGGCCGCGAGCAGCACGGCCAGCGCGCCGGTGCCGCCGACGAAGCCGGGGCCGACCAGCCCCATCACCGCCCGCCCCGGAATGGCGAGCGCAAGCGCGATGCCGACCTGCGCGGCGATGATCCAGAAGCCCACCTGCCGCACCTGCCGCGCGACGGCCTTCTCATTCCCCTCGGCAAGGTTCTGGGTGATGACAGGGCCGAGGATCGGATCGAAGCTGGTCTTCAGCTTCTGCGGCAGCGAGGCGACCTGCTGCGCGACATAATAGATGCCGACGATCGCGGGTGAGAAGAACAGGCCCAGCATCGCGATGTCCAGCCGGCGCGATCCCCATTCGATCGCGTCGGCGCCGGCCAGCGGCAGGTTGCGCACCGCGATACGGTAGAGCCGCACCGGCTCGGGCCGCCAGCCGCGCGGCCAGCCGTAGGATCGGAACAGCGGCCACAGCGAGGCGGCGAGCGCGGCGATGGTCGAGAGGACATAGGCGAGGATCAGCCCGTCGCGCTTGGAATACCAGGCGAGCGCGAAGGCGGCGATGCTGATCGTCCACGGTTCGATCAGCGACCGCGCCTTGACGGTCGCGCCGATATCGCCGCGATAGGCGAGTGCGGCGAGCGCGATGTCCGATCCCACCCAGCCGAAGATGGTGAGCGGCAGGAGGCCGTCGCGCCCGTTGATCGCGCTGTTGGGGAACATCAGCTCGGGCACCGCGATCAGCACGCCCGCGACCAGGATCGAGGTGAGCCAGCCGACCAGCATCCCGTCCCACACCACATGGACGTGCGGGCGATGCGTCAGCGAAAGATTCTGGGCAAGGCCGCGCTTCAGCCCGACGGTGGCGATCTGCGCGGCGAATTCGACGACGATCGTGGCGTAGGCGAAGCGCCCCAGCGCCTCCGCCCCGTACCAGCGCCCGGCGATGAACAGGAACGGCAGCCGCGCCGCCAGCCGCAGCAGGAAGCCGAAGAAATTGGTCCGCCCGCCCTGCGCCAGCGATTCGATGTCGCCCGGCCCCTCGATCGGGGCGGCGGGGGGCGGCGTGGTCAATGCGCCGCGCCCCAGCTCGGGCCGGTGCCGATCTCCACGCCGAGCGGTACGGAAAGCGCGACATGCGGTTCGGCAGCGGATTCCATCACGCCGCGGATCACCGGCGTGGCGGCGGCGACGTCGCCTTCCGGCAGCTCGAACACCAGTTCGTCATGCACCTGGAGGAGCATGCGGACGTTGGGCAGCCCCGCTGCGGCGAGCGCAGGGTTCATGCGCGCCATCGCCCGCTTGATGATGTCGGCGCTCGTCCCCTGGATCGGCGCGTTGATCGCCTGCCGCTCGGCCGCCTGCCGTTCGTTCGGCGTCTTGCCGCGGATGCCGGGCAGGTGCGTCTTGCGGCCGAACAAGGTCGTCACGAAGCCTTTCTCGCGCACCTGCGCCACCGTCTCGGCGATGTAGCGGTTGATGCCGGGGAAGCGATCGAAATAGCGGTCGATCATCGCCTGTGCCTCGCCGCGATCGACGCCGAGCCGGCCGGCCAGCCCCCAGGAGGAGATGCCGTAGAGGATGGCGAAGTTGATCGTCTTGGCCTTGCCCCGCGTATCGCGATCGACCGTGCCGAACAATTCCTGCGCGGTCAGCGAATGGATGTCCTGCCCCTCCGCGAACGCCTCGCGCAGCTGCGGCACGTCGGCCATATGCGCCGCCAGCCGCAGCTCGATCTGCGAATAGTCGGCCGACAGCAGGACGTTGCCGGGCGCCGCCACGAACGCGTCGCGGATGCGGCGGCCGATCTCTGTGCGGATCGGGATGTTCTGGAGGTTGGGGTCGGTCGAGGACAGCCGCCCGGTCTGCGCGACGGCCAGGCTGAAGCTGGTGTGGACGCGCCCCGTGGCGGGGTTGATCTGCGCCTGCAAGGCATCGGTATAGGTGGTTTTGAGCTTGGTCAGCTGCCGCCAGTCGAGCACCAGCCGCGCCACCTCCGCCCCCTCGCCCGCCAGCCGTTCCAGCTCGTTGACGTCGGTGGAGTAAAGCCCGGTCTTGCCCTTGCGGCCGCCCTTCAGGCCCAGCCGCTCGAACAGCACCTCGCCCAATTGCTTGGGGCTGCCGATGGTGAACGGCCCGCCGGCCGCTTCATGCACCAGCCCCTCCAGCCGCGCGATCTCGCCCGCGAATTCGCCCGACAGGCGGGCGAGTTCGGCGCGGTCGACGAGGATGCCGGCCTGCTCCATCCCCGCCACCACCGGCACCAACGGCCGGTCGACCAGTTCGTAGACGCGCGTCGCCGCCTCGCGGGCGAGGCGCGGCTTCAGCCGCCGCCACAGCCGCAGCGTCACGTCCGCATCCTCGGCGGCATATTCGGTCGCCTTGTCGAGGCTCACCTTGTCGAAGCTGATCGCCGCCTTGCCCGTGCCGCACACCGTCTTGAAGGCGATGCAGGCATGGTCGAGGTGGCGCTTGGCGAGGTCGTCCATCCCGTGCCCGCCGATCCCCGCGTCGAGATCGTAGGACAGCAGCATCGTATCGTCATACGGGCCAACCTCGATTCCCGCCCGGCGGAACATGATGAGGTCGTATTTGAGGTTCTGCCCGATCTTGAGGATAGAGGGATCCTCCAGCAGCGGTTTCAGCTTGCCCAGCACCACCTCCGGCGGCAGCTGCGCCGGCGCATCGCCGCCGAGCAGGTCGCCACCCCCCGCCGGCCCGTGCGCCACCGGAATGTAGCAGGCGTGGCCGGGCGCGGTCGCCAGACTGATGCCAACCAGGGTCGCGCGGATGCAGTCGAGATCGTCGGTCTCGGTATCCACCGCCACCTGCCCCGCGGCGAAAGCGGCGGCGATCCAGCGATCGAGCGCCTCCTCCGTCACGACCGTCTCGTAATCCTTGTGGACGAAGGGCGGATCGGCCGGCTCCTCCACCTGCGCGATCGGGCTGGGCACCGGCGCCGCCCCGCCCAGCTTGGTCAGCAGCGCGCGGAACCCCTGATCCTCCAGGAAGGCGCGCAACGGCGCATCGGGAATGCCCTTCATCGCCAGATCGTCGAGCGGCTCGGGCAGCGGTCGGTCGCACACCAGCCGCACCAGCTCGCGGCTGAGGCGGGCATTGGCGGCATGGTCGATCAGCGACTGGCGCAGCTTGGGCTTCCTGATCTCCCCGGCGGCGGCCAGCACCGCTTCGAGGTCGCCATAGGTGCGGATCAGCTCGGACGCCGTCTTCGGTCCGATGCCGGGGACGCCGGGCACATTGTCCACGCTGTCGCCCATCAGCGCCAGCACGTCGCCCAGCCGCTCGGGCGGCACGCCGAACTTCTCCTCCACGTAAGCCGCATCGATCCGGCGGTTGTTCATCGTGTCGAGCAGGTCCAGCCCCGGCTCGATCAGCTGCATCAGATCCTTGTCGGACGAGACGATCGTCACCTGCCAGCCGGCGGCCAGCGCGGCGCGCGCATAGCAGGCGATGATGTCGTCCGCCTCCAGCCCCACCTCCTCGATGCAGGGCACGGAAAAGGCGCGCGTCGCATCGCGGATCAGCGGGAATTGGGGGACGAGGTCTTCCGGCGGCGGCGGGCGGTGCGCCTTATATTGGTCGTACATGTCGTTGCGGAACGTCTTGGACGAGGCATCGAAGATCACCGCCAGATGCGTCGGCCCGTCCGCCTTGTGCAGATCCTCCACCAGCCGCCACAACATCGTCGTGAAGCCATAGACGGCGCCGGCCGGCGCCCCGTGCCGATTGGTGAGCGGCGGCAGGCGATGATAGGCGCGGAAGATGTAGCCCGAACCATCGACGAGGTAGAGGTGATTGGCGGCCATCGCCGCGCTCTAGCAGGCGGCGGGGGGCAGGGCGATAGACGTTCCTGTCCCGGCCGCCCGACCCGCCTACCGCAGCTTGGCGATCTTCAGCCCGTCCTGTTTGGCGCGTTCCGCGGTCGATTCCTCCGACCGCTTCAGCGCCTTGGCGATCGCCTTCAGCCCCTGCCCCTTGGCGGCGAGGCGCTGGAGCTTCTGCAACTCGTCCGGCGTCCACGGCTGGCGGTGGCGGGTGAAGCCTTCGCTCATGGCGCCAGCACCGTGTCCACCGCCTCGGGCAGCGTATCGGGATAGTCGAGCGTATAGTGCAGGCCGCGGCTTTCGTGGCGGCGGAGGGCGGAGCGGACGATGAGGCCCGCCACCTCGATCAGGTTGCGCAATTCGATCAGGTCCGCCGTCACCCGATAATTCCCGTAATAATCCTCCACCTCCTGCTTCAGCAGCGCCACGCGGTGGAGCGCGCGTTCCAGCCGCTTGGTGGTGCGGACGATGCCGACATAATCCCACATGAAGCGGCGGATCTCGCGCCAATTGTGCTGGACGACGATGTCCTCGTCCGAATCGGTGACGCGGCTCTCGTCCCATTCGCGGATCGCGGGGGGATCGGGCAGCTCGTCCCAGCAGGTGGCGATGTGGCGCGCCGCCGCCTCGCCGAACACGAAACATTCGAGCAGCGAGTTGGAGGCGAGGCGGTTGGCGCCGTGCAGGCCGCTCTGCGTCACCTCGCCCGCCGCATAGAGGCCGGGCAGGTCGGTGCGCCCGTCGCGGTCGATCACCACCCCGCCGCAGGTATAATGCATCGCCGGCACCACCGGGATCGGATCGCGCGTGATGTCGATCCCCAGCGGCAGCAACCGCGCGTGGATCGTCGGGAAATGGTGGCGGATGAAGTCGGCCGGCTGGTGGCTGATGTCGAGGTGGACGAAATCGAGCCCGTCGCGCTTGATCTCGTGGTCGATCGCCCGCGCGACGATGTCGCGCGGGGCCAGTTCCGCCAGCGGATGCACGTCGGGCATGAAGCGCTGGCCGGTCAGCGGGTTGACCAGCCGCCCGCCCTCGCCGCGCATCGCCTCCGTAATCAGGAAGTTCTTGACCTCCAGATTGTAGAGGCAGGTCGGGTGGAACTGGTTGAATTCCATGTTGGAGACGCGCGCGCCCGCGCGCCACGCCATGGCGATGCCGTCGCCGCTCGCCCCGCGCGGTGCCGTCGAAAATTGATAGACGCGGCCCGCACCCCCCGTCGCCAGGATCGTCGCGCGGGCGGTGAACAGCGCCACCTTGCCCGTCGGCCGGTGGAGCGCATAGACGCCGCGCACCCGCCCGTCGCCCGAATAGCGCTGGCAATGCCGGCCGGTGACAAGGTCGATCGCCGCCATGTCCGTCACCAGCTTGATGTTGGGGTGGGCGGCCGCCGCCGCCTCCAGCGCCTGCTGCACCGCCCAGCCGGTCGCATCGTCGACATGGACGATGCGGCGGTGGCTGTGCCCGCCCTCGCGCGTCAGGTGCCAGCGGTCCGGCCCCTCCTCGGCGGGGTTGAACGGCACGCCCAGCGCCGCCAGCCGCTCGATCGCGGCGGGCGCATTCTCGACCACGAACTCGACGGTCGCCCGGTCGTTGAGGCCCGCACCGGCGGTGATCGTATCCTCGACATGCGCGGCGAACGTGTCGCCCGCCTCCAGCACCGCGGCGATCCCGCCCTGCGCCCAGGCGGTCGATCCGTCGGAAAGCTTGCCCTTGGCGAGGACGACGACGCGGAACCGCTCGGCAAGGTTGAGCGCCGCGGTCAGCCCGGCCGCGCCCGATCCGATGACGATCACGTCGTAGCGGTGATCGGCCATGTCAGGCCGCCAGCGGCCCGTTGGTGAGCTTCAGGAACACGTCCTCCAGATCGGCCTCGCGCGTCGAGACGTCGACCAGCCCGAGCCCCTGTCCCTGCAACGCCACCAGCACTTCGCCCGCGTTCACCTTGTCCTTGGAATAGGTGATGACGACGGTGCGCGGCCCCTTCAGCTCGATCTTCTCGAAGCAGGGGGCGGTGGGCGCGGCGTCGAGATCGCGGTCGACCGTCACCTCCACCGCCTTCTCCCGCGCCATCGCGATCAGCGTGCGCGTCGGCTCGTTGGCGATGACCTTGCCGTGGTTGATGATCGCGATGCGATCGCACAGCTCCTCGGCTTCCTCCAGATAATGCGTGGTGAGGACGACGGTGACGCCGCCCGCGTTCAGCTCGCGCACATAGGCCCAGAGCTGCTGGCGAAGCTGCACGTCCACGCCCGCGGTCGGCTCGTCCAGCACCAGCACCGGCGGCGAATGGACCATCGCCTTGGCCACCATCAGCCGCCGCTTCATGCCGCCCGAAAGGCTGCGCGAATAGGCATCGGCCTTGTCCTCGAGGTGGACGGCGCGCAGCAGCTCCATCGACCGGCGCTCGGCCTTGGGCACGCCGTAGAGGCCGGCATACATGTCCAGCGTCTCGCGCGGGGTGAAGAAGGGATCGAACAGGATTTCCTGCGGCACGATGCCGATCGAGGCGCGCGCGTTGCGCGGATCGCGATCGATGTCGAACCCCCAGATCGAGGCGGTGCCGCCGGTCTTGTTGACCATGCCCGCCAGGATGTTGATCGTGGTCGACTTGCCGGCCCCGTTCGGCCCGAGCAGCCCGAAGATCGATCCGCGCGGCACCTCCAGCGAGACGCCGTCCAGCGCGCGCTTGCCGCCCTGATAGGTCTTGCAGATGTCGCGGAGGGAGATCGCAGCCTCGGTCATGCTTCGGCCGCATAGACCTTCACGCCGCGCGCGCAAGTTGCTAACGGCGGGGGATGACCGCGCCCGCCCCCGAAACCTCCCTCGTCACCGCCTCGCGCGTCGCCTGCGACGGCGCCACCGAGATCCCCGGCGGCGCGGCGCTCGGCCATCCGCGCGTGTATCTGGAGATCGACGAGAAGGGCTATGTCGACTGCGGCTATTGCGACCGGCGGTTCGTGCTGAAAGGCGGCCCGGCGGACGGCGCGGCCCACTGATCCCCCGGTGACGGGGCCGGTGGGACGCCCTATGTTGCGGGCATGACCTTCTCCGATCCCCGCCGCTTCCTCTATCGCGACGCGCTCGATCCCGATGCCGCGCTCCGCCTCACCGCGGATGCGCTGAAGGGCTGCGACGACGGCGAGCTGTATCTCCAATATATCGCCTCGGAGAGTTTCGGTTTCGACGACGGGCGGCTGAAGACCGCGGATTATTCGACCCACGGCGGCTTCGGCCTGCGCGGCGTCTCCGGCGAGACGACCGGCTTCGCCCACGCCAACGAGATCAGCGAACCGGCCATCCGCCGCGCCGCCGAGACGCTGACCCTGCTCGATCCCGCCACCGGCGCGCGCCCCGCCCCGCCGCGCCGCACCAACAGCGCACTCTACACGGGCGAGGATCCGCTGTCGGCGGTGCCCTTCGCCCGCAAGGTGGCGCTGTGCGAACAGATCGACGCCGCCGCCCGCGCGCGCGATCCGCGCGTGGTGCAGGCCACGGTCGGCCTGTCGGGTTCGTGGAGCGTGGTCGAGATCGTCCGCCCCGACGGCTTCGTCGCCTTCGACGTGCGCCCGCTCGTCCGCCTCAACGTCGCGGTGGTGGTCGAACAGAACGGCCGGCGCGAGACGGGCTTCTTCGGCCTCGGCGGCCGCTACCTCTACGACCGGCTGTTCGAGCCGGCGACCTGGAACCGCGCGGTGGACGAGGCGCTCGCCCAAGCGCTCGTCAACCTCGAGGCGGTGGCGGCGCCGGCCGGCGAGATGACGGTGGTATGCGGCCCCGGCTGGCCGGGCGTGCTGCTGCACGAGGCGGTCGGCCACGGGCTGGAGGGCGATTTCAACCGCAAGGGCACCTCGGCCTTCTCCGGCCGCATCGGGGAGCGGGTCGCCGCCCCCGGCGTTACGGTGGTAGACGATGGATCGATCGCCGATCGCCGCGGCTCGCTGACGATCGACGACGAGGGCACGCCGACGCAGGCCAACGTCCTGATCGAGGACGGCATCCTCAAAGGCTATATCCACGATCGGCTGAACGCGCGGCTGATGGGCGTCGCCCCCACCGGCAACGGCCGGCGCGAGAGCTTCGCCCATGCGCCCATGCCGCGGATGACCAACACCTTCATGCACGGCGGCACGGACGATCCGGCCGAAATCCTCTCGCGCGTGAAGAAAGGGGTTTATACCAGGAGCTTCGGCGGCGGGCAGGTCGACATCGTCAGCGGCAAGTTCGTCTTCTCCTGCACCGAGGCCTATCGGATCGAAAACGGCAGGCTCGGCGCCCCGATCAAGGGTGCGACGCTGATCGGCGACGGGCCGACCGTGCTGACCCGCGTCGCCGCGATCGGCAATGACATGGCGCTGGACGAAGGCGTCGGCATCTGCGGCAAGGGCGGCCAGTCCGTCCCCGCCGGCGTCGGCCAGCCGACGCTGCTGATCGAGGGGCTGACCGTCGGCGGCACCGCCGCGGCGTAAATCTTTCGGCCGCTGACGCGGCGGCGGCACCGTCCACTCCCCCACCCGGCCACCCATGAAGTGACGGCATCGGGTGGCCGGGCGGGGAAGCGGGCCGGTCCACCCCAACCTCGATCGCTATTTTTACGGCCCGCCGTTGCGTCGGCGGGCCGATCCTCTATCCTGCCCGCATCCCCGGGGGACCGCAGGCAGCGGTTGAGAGGCGGTTGATCCACCGCGACCCGTCGAACCTGATCCGGCTGACACCGGCGTAGGGAGGGTGCGGCCGATCCTCCGCCACCTCCCCCTTTGGAGGATTGCGACATGGCCGACCTGCCCGCCCGAACCGAGATGCGCGTCACGACCGGCCCGATCCGCGGCTCGCGCAAGATCCATGTCGAGGGGCCGGACGGCCTGCGCGTCGCGATGCGCGAAATCGCGCTGGAGCCGTCCGCGGGCGAGCCGCCCTTGCGCGTCTACGATTGCTCCGGCCCCTATACCGATCCCAACGCCCGCATCGACATCATGGCCGGCCTGCCCGAGCTGCGCCGCGACTGGATCCGCAGCCGCGGCGATGTCGAGGAGGTCACGCAGCGCGAGGTGCGGCCCGAGGACAACGGCCAGCTCGGCCCCGATCGCTCGGGCGGGGTGCCGCCCTTCCCGCAGGTGCGCGGGCGGGTGCTGCGCGCCAGGGCCGGCGCCAACGTCAGCCAGATGCACTATGCGCGGGCCGGCATCATCACCCCCGAGATGGAATATGTCGCCATCCGCGAGAATGTCGGCCGCGCCGCGCTCCGCGAAAAGCTGATCCGCGACGGTGAGGATTTCGGCGCCGAAATCCCCGATTTCGTGACGGCGGAATTCGTGCGCGACGAGGTGGCGCGCGGCCGCGCGATCATCCCCAACAACATCAATCACCCGGAAAGCGAGCCGATGGCGATCGGCCGCAACTTCCTCGTCAAGATCAACGCCAACATCGGCAATTCGGCGGTCGCCTCCGACGTCGCCTCCGAAGTCGACAAGATGGTTTGGGCGATCCGCTGGGGCGCGGACACGGTGATGGACCTCTCCACCGGTCGCAATATCCACGACACGCGCGAATGGATCCTCCGCAACAGCCCCGTGCCGATCGGCACCGTGCCGATCTATCAGGCGCTGGAGAAGGTGGGCGGCATCGCCGAGGATCTGACGTGGGAGATCTTCCGCGACACGCTGGTCGAGCAGGCCGAACAGGGCGTCGACTATTTCACCATCCATGCCGGCGTCCGCCTGCCGTTCATCCCGCTGACGGCGAAGCGCGTCACGGGCATCGTCAGCCGCGGCGGATCGATCATGGCCAAATGGTGCCTGGCGCACCACAAGGAGAGCTTCCTCTACGAGCGGTTCGAGGAAATCTGCGAGCTGATGAAGGCCTATGACGTAGCCTTCTCGCTGGGCGACGGCCTCCGCCCCGGCTCGATCGCCGACGCCAATGACGAGGCGCAGTTCGCCGAGCTGAAGACGCTGGGCGAGCTGACCCAGGTGGCGTGGAAGCACGACGTGCAGGTGATGATCGAAGGCCCCGGTCACGTGCCGATGCACAAGATCAAACAGAATATGACCAAGCAGCTGGAGGCCTGCCACGAGGCGCCCTTCTACACGCTCGGGCCGCTCACCACCGACATCGCTCCCGGCTACGATCACATCACCTCCGCGATCGGTGCGGCGATGATCGGCTGGTTCGGCACGGCGATGCTCTGCTACGTCACGCCCAAGGAGCATCTGGGCCTGCCCGATCGCGACGACGTGAAGGTCGGCGTCGTCACCTACAAGCTGGCGGCCCATGCGGCCGATCTCGCCAAGGGCCACCCCGCCGCGAAATTGCGCGACGACGCGCTCAGCCGCGCCCGCTTCGAGTTCCGCTGGCGCGACCAGTTCAACCTGTCGCTCGATCCCGATACGGCCGAGCAATATCACGACCAGACGCTGCCCGCCGAAGGTGCCAAGACCGCGCATTTTTGCTCGATGTGCGGCCCGAAATTCTGCTCGATGAAGATCACGCAGGAGGTCAGGGATTTCGCCGCGAAGCAGAACGCCCCCGCCGACACCTTCCTCGCCGCCGCCCCCGTGGCGGATGCGGACGCGGGGATGGCCGAGATGAGCGAACGCTTCCGCGAGCAGGGCGGGGAGATCTACCTGCCGGCGGAGTGAGGCGGAGACGGGCGGGGCGCTCTGCCCCGCCCGTATGACGATCGCAGCTTGCGGACCACCCCCTTGCCCTTTCCATGTTTATCGAACATAAAGCGAACATTTCGCTGTCCTACAGCCCCCCTTTTGTGCTTCATACTGGCGGATGAGCAGCAAGCGCACCTCCGCCGCCGCTTCCGCGGCCTCCGCCCGTTCCGCCAACCGCCGCGTCCGCCAGGATGGCTGGACGCCCGATCGCCAGCAGGCCTTCATCGAGGCGCTGGCCCAGTCCGCCTGCGTCACCGAGGCGTGCCGCACCGTCGGCATGTCCAAGCGATCGGCCTATGCCTTGCGCACCCGGCCGGCGGCGCAGGGCTTCCGCATCGCTTGGGATGCCGCACTCGATCTCGGCATCCGCCGGCTGACCGACGAATGCCTGTCCCGCGCGCTGAACGGCGTGCCCGTCCCCCATTTCTATCGGGGGGAGCAGGTCGGCGAGCATCGCCGCTACGACAACCGGCTGGCGATGTTCCCGCTGCGCATCGCCAGCCGCTCACCTATGCCGCCACGCTCGATCAGATGGTCTATTCTGGCCATCCGGAAACCGCCGCCGTCGCCTTCGCCCGCGCCTGGCACCGGATGACGGACAACGTGCTGAGCCGGCCCGGGGGGTGACGTGGCGTCAGCTTCGTCAACTTGAGCTCCCGATCGCGCCGGTCAGAACAGCCCCTCGATATGCTGCTGCGCGGCGTTCGGCCGGCGGGCGCGGAGCGGCTCCGGCGGGAGGGATCGTGGCGCTGCATCGCCACTGGCCGAGGCGACCGTCATGGGCGTGCAGAGGGGGCGTGCCAGCCTGCTCCGGGCGATCGAGATGAGGGCGTCGGCCGTGTCGAACGTCGCGGCGAAATCCGTCGCCGCGCAGGTCGCCTCGACGCTGTCGCGCAGGCCACCGTAATAATCGCCGCGGCCTGCCGCATTCTGTGTGGCGAAGGCGACGATCCGCAACCTGTCGTCGCATTCGCTGCGATCGATGGCGATCTGCCCGACCGGCTTGCCGTAGCTGTTCTGCCCGACCATCACCGACTCGCTGCGCAGATACGGCGTCATCGCATTGATGACGAGTTCGGAGGCGGAGGCCGTCCCCGGACCCGTCAGGAACGCCACCTTCACCGTCGCCACGCTTTCCGGGCGCGGCTGGAACCGGCGGGTCACGTTCTCGCCCGCCTTGTCGGGGCGGAAGGTCATCCGGCTCTGGACGTCGTCGGCGCTGCGCGCGCCGCCGATGAGATCGGCCAGCAATTCCGCCGAGGAGACCAGACCGCCGCCATTGTAGCGCAGATCGACGATCAGATCGGTGATGCCTGCCGCCCTGAACCGGGCGAATGCGTCCCGCATCGGCTGGTCGGCGGTCGATACGAAGGTGCGCAGGTTGAGGTAGCCGGTGCGACGATAATGTTCGAACACGGGCTGTCCGTTGACGACATCGCTGATCGTCGATGTCGGAGCATCGAATATCTGCACGCCGTAGCGCGGGGAGACCGGCTGGAGCGTATAGGAGGCGCTAGTGATGGTGGCCGATCGCAGCGGCTGCCTGTTGCCGACGTAGAAGCGGAAGTAGCGCGCCTCGCCGGCCGCGCCGGTGCCGAGGGCAGCGGCCACGGCCGCCCCGCCGCCTTCGGCAAGCAGATCGCGGACCGGCCGGGCCGTCGCCTCGGACGTGCCGATCGCCTCGATCACCGTGCCGCGGTCCATCCCGGCGGCCAGTGCCGGCGCGCCCTCATAGGCCTCGCGCACTAGCAACACGTCGTTCACGAAGCCGAGCTGGAAACCGAAACCTTCGCTGGTGCCATTGTCGTAGTAAGCATCCTCCTCGCGGATCGAGGTCAGGTAGGTGAAATTGCGGTCGCGCCGCTGCGCCCGCGCCGGGGCGGTCAGCGCGTCGACATAATCGTCGACGGTCGCATAGCGCGCCGGATCAACGCCGGTCGCCAGCAGATCGGGGAAGAGATACCATTCGCGCAGTTGCGCCGCCGCCCAGTCCTGCCGGGCGCGCAACGAGCAGGAGGCGTTGGTGGCGCTCGCCCCGCCCGTCGCGGTGCCGCCGCCGGCCCCGGCGGTCGCGCCCGTCGTCGGCGTGACGCTCGTTCCGCCGCCGCCCCCCGCCGCACGCAGCCACCAGCAGCATGGCGGCCAGCGCCACGCTCATTCGCCCGATCATGTCCGTTCACCCCCGTGATTGCGACGAATGATAGCTGGCGCGGATGACTATGCAACCGCGCCGCCCGATCGTCGTTGCCCCTTCAAGAATAGTCCGTATCGGGAGTATCCGCCTCATGCGTCTGATCGTCCTGCCGCTGATCGCTGCCGCCGCCTTGCCGCTCGCCGCCTGCAACCAGTCGCCGCCGCCGCCCGCCGCGGCCGCACCGGCCAAGGACGTGCTGGCCGATCTGCCGGAGGCGCAGCGCAACGCCACCCTGTTCCGCGCCATCCGCGATGGTGGCCAAACTTGCCAGAATGTCGTCGCCGCGGAATCGGTGAAGGCGCCCGGCACCAACGACCCGGCCTGGCTGGCGCGCTGCGAGGATGGCGTCCACTGGCAGGTCACGGTGCGCGAGGGGGCGGCCGCCACGGTGATCCGCGCCGGCTGACCGGCGCCGGCATCCCTGTCGTTCGCCGCTCCGCGCCGTCGCCGGTCGAGCCAGGCTTGACCCGGTGGCGCGTTCCGGCTCGATCGCGGCATGCCGACCGGGGATGAGTGTATGACCAGCGTAGCTTCCGTTCTCGCGACCCTCGCCGCCGCGGGCCTCTTGGCCGCCGCGCCGGCGATCGGGCAAACCGCGCCCGCCGCCGCCCCGACGGCGGCCGAAGCGGATGCCTTCGTCGCCCGCGTCGAGGCGGAGGGAACGGCCACCGCCCCCTTCGCCGCGCGCGTCCAGTGGATCAACGCCACGCACATCACCGACGATACCGATGCGGTGGCAGCCCAGGTCCGCGCCGATCAGACCCGCCGCCGCGTCGGCTGGGCGAAGGAGGCGGCGCGCTACGATGCCGTCCCCGGCCTGTCGGCGGAAACGAAGCGCAAGCTCGGCATGCTGCGCCAGTCGATCACCCTGCCCGCCCCGGAGACGCCGGGCGCGGCGGATCGGCTGGCGGCGCTGTCGACCGGCCTGTCGTCCGCTTATGGCAAGGGCCGCGGCACGCTGGCCGGCCAGCCGATCAACGGATCGGACATCGAAGCGGCGATGGGTACCGAGCGCGATCCCGCGAAGCTGGAGGAGATGTGGACCAGCTGGCACGATGCCGTCGGCCGGCCGATGAAGGGCGATTATGCCGAGCTGGTCTCGATCGCCAATCAGGGCGCGCGCGATCTGGGCTTCGCCGATGCCGGGGCGATGTGGCGCAGCGGTTACGACATGCCGCCGGCCGAATTCGCGGCGCTGGTCGATCGGCTGTGGGCGCAGGTCCGCCCGCTCTACGTCCAGCTCCATTGCTACACGCGCGGCAAGCTCGCCGAGCGTTATGGCGATGGCGTGCAGAAGGCGTCCGGGCCGATCCGCGCCGATCTGCTCGGCAATATGTGGGCGCAGGAATGGGGCAATATCTACGATGTCGTGGCGCCGCCCGGCACCGGATCAATCGGCTTCGACACGGGCGAGCTGCTCGTCGCCAAGGGCTATGATCCGGTCCGCATGGTCCGCACCGGCGAGGGCTTCTATTCCTCGCTCGGCTTCAAGCCGTTGCCCGAAACGTTCTGGCAGCGCTCGCAGATCGTGAAACCGCGCGACCGCGAGGTCATCTGCCATGCCTCTGCCTGGGACATCGATGCCAGGGACGACATCCGCATCAAGATGTGCACGAAGGTGAACGGCGACGATTTCGTCACCATCCATCACGAGCTGGGCCACAATTACTATCAGCGCGCCTACCAGAACCAGAGCTTCCTCCATCGCGGCGGCGCCAATGACGGGTTCCACGAGGCGATCGGCGATTTCGTGGCGCTGTCGATCACGCCCGACTATCTGGTGAAGATCGGCCTGCTGCCCGCCGCGCAGGTGCCCGCGGCGGACAAGGACATCGGCCTGCTGTTGCGGCAGGCGATGGACAAGGTCGCCTTCCTGCCCTTCGGCCTGCTCATCGACAAATGGCGCTGGGGGGTGTTCGACGGGTCGATCCCGCCCGCCCGCTATCAGGCGGCGTGGGACAAGCTGCGCCTCGACTATCAGGGCGTCGCCCCGCCCGTGGCGCGGGCCACGGATGCGTTCGATCCCGGCGCAAAATATCACGTCCCCGCCAGCACGCCCTATATGCGCTACTTCCTGGCCCGCATCCTCCAGTTCCAATTCTACAAGGCGGCGTGCGATCAGGCGGGGTGGAAGGGGCCGCTCCATCGCTGCTCCTTCTATGGCGACAAGGCGGTCGGCGCGAAGCTGAACGCGATGCTGGAGATGGGCCAGTCCAGGCCGTGGCCGGAGGCGCTGGCCGCCTTCACCGGCAGCCGGCAGATGGATGGGGCGGCGCTGCTCGCCTATTTCAAGCCGCTCGACGCGTGGCTGAAGCAGCAGAACAAGGGCCGGCAATGCGGCTGGTGAGGGCTACAGGCGGCTGAGGGTGGCCGGATCCGGCCCGTCGAAGAAGGCGGCGAGTGCGGCGGCGAACGGCTCGCCCGTGCCACCCGCTTCGGCGAAGAGCGTCAGCGAGGATCGCAGCTTCATCGCATCGACCGGGCCCAGCACCGCCTCCGCCCCGTGCGCGCTATACGGCATGAGCGCCGCCACCGCCTCGCGCAGCCGCGCGCCGAGGATCGGGTGGGCGAGATAGGCGCGCGCCTCGTCGATCGATCCGATCGCATAGGCCCGCGCCATCGCGCTGGTGCCCAGGCCCGCGATCTGGGGAAAGACGAACCACATCCAGTGGCTGCGCTTGGCACCGGCGCGCAGCTCGGCCAGCGCCTGCGGCCACACGCCTTCCTGCGCGGCGACGAAGCGGGAGAGATCGTGATCGTCCGCCGTCATCTATCGCTCCGCCCACCAGTCGAACGCCTGTGCCTGCAATTCGCCGACCAGCGCCGCCGCCGCCGGGCCGGTCCACGGCGCGTCATGTCCGAGGGCGAAGGTGCGGCCGCCGGCCCACCAGCCCTGCCCCGGCAGCCGATCCGATTCGCGCACCACCAGCACCGCCAGTTCCGGCTCGCCCGCCGCCCGGCCGGCCTCGTCGATCGCATCGAGCGTGCGGCACAACGCGCGCATCTTGGGCCGCGAGAAGCGGTGGCCGAGCGCCGCCAGCGCCTCGGAATAGCTGAGCGCCCGGCCCTCGCGCGCCGCCGCGATCAGCAGGCCGCGCACCCGCGGCACATCGGCGATGCTTCCTGCCCCGTCCGCCTCGTCCATCGCGCCATCCTGCCACAGCGGCGCGGCCGGAGCCATGGCGGCGGGGCGGCGTTCTTGCCTCGCGGCCAAGGAGACCGATGATGCTCGAACATGTGCCCCACTGGCTGGGCGGGATGCTGCGCAATGCGCGGGCCGGGGCGGCCAAGCTGGCGATCGTCACGCTCGCGAACGAGGCGCCGACGCTCGCCCTGTCCAGCCCCGCCTTCGCCGATGGCGGACGCCTGCCCGATCGCTTCACCGCGGACGGCGAAGGCGTCTCGCCGCCGCTGCGCTGGGGGCCGCCGCCGCCCGGCACGGCCACGCTGGCGCTGCTCGTCGAGGATGCCGACGCGCCGACGCCGCAGCCGCTGGTGCACGCCATCGTCTGGCATCTGCCGCCCGAAGCGGGGGCGCTGGCGGAAGGCGCGATCGTGGCGGACGGGGCCGGCAGCGCCGAGGGGGATATCGGTCGCAACAGCTATCTGCGCGAAGGCTGGCTGCCGCCCGATCCGCCGACCGGCCATGGCGAGCATCGCTACGTCTTCCAGCTCTTCGCGCTGTCGGCCGGCGCCGACCCCGGCGAGACGCCGGGGCGCGCGGCACTTATCGCGGCGATGGAAGGGCGCGTGCTGGCCGCGGGCCTGCTCGTCGGCACCTATTCGCGCGGGGAGGAGGCGCCGGTCGGCCCGGTCGGCGCGGCGATCGCCTGATGGCGGCGGGGCGCATCCATGTCGGCATCGGCGGCTGGGCCTATGCGCCGTGGCGCGGCACTTTCTATCCGGAGGGGCTGCGGCAGGCGGACGAGCTGGCCTATGTCGCCGCCCGCCTGACCGCGACCGAGGTCAACGCCACCTTCTACGGCCGCCAGAAGCCCGAGACGTTCGAGAAATGGGCGAAAGCGGTGCCCGACGGCTTCCGCTTCGCGCTCAAGGCCTCTCGCTATTGCACCAACCGCCGGGTGCTGGCGGAGGCGGGCGAATCGATCGGCCGCTTCCTCGATCAGGGGCTGGTGCGGCTGGAGGACCGGCTGGGGCCGATCCTGTGGCAATTGGCCGACAGCAAGGCCTTCGACGCGGAGGACATCGCCCGCTTCCTCGGCCTGCTGCCGCCCAGCCATGACGGCGTGCCGCTGGCCCATGCGATCGAGCCGCGCCACCAAAGCTTTAGCGATCCGCACTTCATAGACCTCGCGCGCGATCATGGCGTGGCGATCGTCGTCGCCGATCATGCCAGCCGCCCGCAGATCGCGGATGTGACCGCCGGCTTCGTCTACGCGCGGTTGCAGGCCGCCTCCGAAGACGAACCCGACGGCTACGCGCCGCGCGCGCTCGATCGCTGGGCCAGGATCGCGCGCGAATGGTCGGAAGGCGGCCAGCCGGACGGCCTTGCGGTCGCCGCGCCCGCAGCACCTGCGCCGCGCGGGTCGCGCGACGTGTTCGTGTTCATGATCAACGGCGCCAAGGTGCGCGCGCCCGCTGCGGCGCAGGCGCTGATCGGGCGGCTGGGCTGACGGGAAACGGGGCCGGGCTGCGTGACGGCCCGGCCCAGTATCGGTTGCGGACGGGGTCCGCGCCCGGCCTAGGGAAACCGGGATGTTGTCTATCTACTAGATAGAGAGATGCGCGCCAATCAGCATCGCTTGGTCGCGCCGAAGCCCAGCTTCATGCCATGTCGTCAGCGCAGCTTCACGTTGGTCGCCTTGCGCGCAACATATCCCGCCAGCAACGGCAGCACCACCGCACATAGCGCCATCCATGTCGGGTGGGGGTAAAGGATGCTGAGCAACAGGCCGTAGAGCACCACCAGCCCCGCCACCACCCAGCCCATATAGCCCTGGCCGGTGGCGATGTTGGTCGTGCCGGCCCCCGCCAGCGCGCCGAGGAACCAGCCGATCACCAGCGTCGCCTTCGCGCGCAGCGGCACCTGCGACAGCGGATCGGCGAACTCGCCGGGGCCGGCCAGCGCCGCGACCGCGAACGAGCCCGGATAGAAGAGATGGGCGACGCCCGTCATCAGCCAGATGACGATCACGGCGACCAGCGCCCCCAGCAATATGGCAAGAACGGCGCGCATGATCCCCCCTTTCCCATCCCCCTGACAGTTCAGCATAAGCGCACGGCGGGTGCCAGGGCAACGTTCGTAGTAAATCGCATCCCGCCATGCTGGCGCGGGGGCGCGGCCCCCCTATGTTGGGGGCATGCCTCCCATGACCCCGGCCGAGGGGCCGGTCCCCGGCTTCGCCACGCTGCGCCGCTTCCTCCCCTATCTCTGGCCCGCCGATCAGCCGGCGCTGCGCCTGCGGATCGTGATCGCGCTGGCGCTGGTCGTCGTCTCCAAGCTCGTCCAGGTGTGGGGTGCCCCGTTCGCGCTGCAAGGCGTGGTCGACGGGATGGCCGGCGGCGACCGGGGCGCGGCGACGCTGATCGCGGCGCTGGCGGTGGGCTATGCCGCCGCGCGCTTCGGATCGGTGTTGTTCGACAATCTGCGCAACGCCGTGTTCGAGCGCGTCGGCCAGGATGCCACGCGCCGCCTCGCCTCGTCGGTGTTCCGTCACCTCCACGATCTGTCGCTGCGCTTCCACCTAGAACGGCGGACCGGCGCCGTGACGAAGGTGGTCGAGCGCGGCACCAAAAGCATCGACACGATGCTCTACTTCCTGCTCTTCAACATCGCCCCGACCGTGCTCGAGCTGGCGCTGGTCCTCCAGATCTTCTGGACGCGCTTCGGCTTCTGGCTGGTCGGGTCGACGCTGGTGATGGTGGCGGCCTATATCGTCTTCACCCGCATCGTCACCGACCTGCGCAACGCGCTGCGCATCCGGATGAACGATCTCGACACCGGTGCGGTGGCCCATGCGGTCGATTCGCTGCTTAATTTCGAGACGGTCAAATATTTCGGGGCGGAAGCGCGCGAATCCGAACGCTACGACCGCGCCGTCGCGGCCTACACGCGCGCCGCCGTGAAGAACGAGACGTCGCTCGCGTGGCTCAACATCGGCCAGTCGGCGATCACCAACGTGATGATGGGCCTCGCCATGGGGCTGGTGGTGATGGGCTGGGCGGCGGGGCGCTTCTCGCCGGGTGACGTCGTCCTCGTCAGCACGCTGCTGGCCCAGCTGTTCCGCCCGCTCGACCTGCTCGGCATGGTCTATCGCACGATCCGGCAGGGGATGATCGACATGGGGGCGATGTTCGGCCTGATCGACACGCCGGCGGAAGTGACCGACGTGCCCGATGCCCCGGACCTGCGCGTCGACGGCGGCGCCGTCCGGTTCGAGGCGGTCCGCTTCGCTTATGACGCGGAGCGGCCGATCCTGCGCGGTCTGGACATCGCCGTGCCGCCGGGGCGCACGCTGGCCGTGGTCGGTGCGTCCGGTGCCGGCAAATCCACCCTCGCCCGCCTCCTGTTCCGCTTCTACAATCCGACCGGTGGTCGCATCTTGATCGACGGGCAGGACATCGGCCGCGTCACCCAGGCCTCGCTTCGCGCCGCGATCGGCATCGTTCCGCAGGATACGGTGCTGTTCAACGACACCATCGGATACAATATCGGCTATGGCCGCGCCGGCGCCACGCAGGCGGACATCGAGGCGGCAGCGCGCGGCGCCGCGATCCACGACTTCATCCTGTCGTTGCCGGAAGGCTATGCGTCGCGTGTCGGCGAACGCGGCCTCAAATTATCGGGCGGCGAGAAGCAGCGCGTCGCGATCGCCCGCACATTGCTCAAGAACCCGCCGGTGCTGATCCTGGACGAAGCGACGAGCGCGCTCGATAGCCGCACCGAGGCGGATATCCAGGCGACGCTGGAGGCGGTGTCGGCGCGGCGGACGACGATCGTCATCGCCCACCGTCTGTCGACCGTCGTCAACGCGCACGAGATCGTGGTGATGGATCGGGGCCGGATCGTCGAGCGGGGAACGCATGGCGAATTGCTCGGCGCGAACGGCCTTTATGCCGAGATGTGGAAGCGGCAGGCCAGCGAACGTGCCGACCAGGACGAGGCGCTTATGGCGTAAACCGGAAACGGATCAGTGATGCTTACGCTGCAAACGATGTTTACGCCGCCAGCAGACGATGTAAGCAACGCCATGGCCACCGACCTTCGCGCCCGCCTCCTCGATGCCGCCATCGCCCTGATGGACGAAGGCACGGACCCGACGCTCCGTGCGGTCGCGCGCCGGGCCGGCGTGTCGCCCATGGCACCCTACCGTCATTTCGCGGATCGCGCAGCCCTTATCGATGCGACCGCGACCTCGGGCCTCTACATGCTGAAGGCGGATCTGCGCGGATCGGCCGCGACAGACCTGTCCGGACGGCTCTCGGGCATCGTGCGTTTCGCCGTGAACCGACCGGCGGTGGCCCGTCTGATCTGCGAGACACCGGCAGGCCGCGACGGACTGGCCGACCTGCTTACACCGTCAGCCGGGGCGGCGGCTGGACGCACGACGGCACTGGCGCTGGCGATCGGCTTCATTCGATTGACGCTCGCGGGGAATGGTGCGGCCGCCGCCGCAGCAGCAGCAGCGATGGGGGCTGGGCAGGTGCGCCGCGATGCGGCAGGGGGCGACGATGCGTGATCCTGCCACCGTCCTCCGCGCGACCTTCGGCTATCAGAATTTCCGCGGCCGCCAGCAGGACGTGATCGATCGGGTGATGGCCGGCCGCCATACGCTGGCGGTGATGCCGACGGGCGCCGGAAAGTCGCTGACCTACCAGATCCCCGCATTGTGCCGGCCGGGCACGGGTCTCGTCCTGTCGCCGCTGATCGCGCTGATGCACGATCAGGTCCGCTCCGCCACTGCCGCGGGGCTGCGCGCCGCGACGCTCACCTCCGCCGACGACGAGGCCGACCGGGCGGAGACGCTGCGCCGGTTCCGCGCCGGCGACCTCGATCTCCTCTATGCCGCGCCCGAGCGGGCGACGTCGGAAGGCTTCCGGCGCCTGCTGTCCGCCCAGCCGCTCAGCCTCATCGCGATCGACGAGGCGCATTGCGTATCCGAATGGGGCCACGATTTCCGCCCGGATTACCGCCTGTTGCGTGGCCTGCTCGATGCCTTTCCGGACGTACCGCGCCTCGCGCTGACCGCGACGGCCGACACCGCCACACGGCGGGACATATTGGGCCAGCTGGGCATCGACGAGGACGGGCTGATCCTCGCCGGCTTCGACCGGCCCAACATCCGGTACGCCATCGCCCCGCGGGATGGCCTGCCCCGCCAGCTCGCCGCCTTCATCGCCGACAATCCCGGCCCCGGCATCGTCTATGCGCAGAGCCGCGACGCGACCGAGCGGCTGGCGGCCGACATCGCCCGCACCACCGGCCGCCCGACGCGGGCCTATCATGCCGGGCTGGACGCGCGGGTCCGCGCCGCCAACCAGGCGGCCTTCGTCGCCTCCGAGGATATGGTGATCGTCGCCACGATCGCCTTCGGGATGGGCATCGACAAGCCCGACGTGCGCTTCGTGGCGCATGCCGGCCTGCCCAAGTCGATCGAGGCTTATTATCAGGAGACGGGCCGTGCGGGGCGCGATGGCGATCCGGCGCGGGCGATGCTGTTCTGGGGCGCGGAGGATTTCGCGCGCGCCCGCCGGCGCATCGATTACGAGATGGAGGAGGAGCGGAAGGGCGGCGAGCGCCAGCGGCTGAACGCGATGGCGACGCTGGTCGAGGCGCCTATCTGCCGCCGTGCGATCCTCCTCCGCCACTTCGGCGAGACGCCGGCCGAGACATGCGGCAATTGCGACAATTGCCTGTCGCCGCCCGACAGCCTCGACGCGACCGAGGTGGCGCGCAAGCTGCTGTCCGCCGCCTTCCGCACCGAGATGCGCTTCGGCGTCGGCCATCTGGCGGACGTGCTGGCCGGCCGGGGCACGGACAAGGTGCTGGCGCAGGGCCACCACCGCCTGTCCGTGTTCGGCATCGCCGGCGAAGCCGAGTTGAAGCTGGTCCGCCCGGTCGCGCGGGCGCTGCTGGCGCGCGATGCGTTGCGCGCGGACGAGCATGGCGGCCTTTCCTTCGGCCCCGCCGCCCGCGCGATCCTGAAGGGCGAGGCGGCGGTGCCGATCGTCCAGCCCCCCACCCGTCGCCGGCGCGAGCGGGCCGGCGCACAGGACTGGCCGGACGATCCGCTGTTCGACGCGCTGCGCGCCGTCCGCCGCGATCTGGCCAAGGAGCAGGGCGTGCCGCCCTATGTGATCTTCCACGACGCGACGCTGCGTGAGATGTCCGCCCGCCGGCCGCGCACGCTGACCGAACTCGGGCAGGTGGGCGGCGTCGGCGAGCGCAAGCTTGCCGCCTACGGCCGCGCCTTTCTCGACGCGTTGCAGGCGAACGGCTAGACCGCTCCGCCAAAGGAGAGATGCCGATGTTCCGCCGCCTCGACGACGCCATTTCCGTATTCGGCCAGCTCCCGCCCGAGGCGATGGCCGAGGCCGCGGCGGCGGGCTTCCGCACGATCGTCAACAACCGCCCCGATGGCGAGGAGCCGGGCCAGCCTTCGGGCCATGCCATCGCCGCCGCCGCCGAGGCGGCGGGGCTCGCCTATCACGCGATCCCGGTGACGCATTCGGGCTTTACCGAAGGCCAGGTGGCGGCGATGCGAGCGGTGCTGGACGCGACGGACGGGCCGGTCCTCGCCTTCTGCCGCTCGGGCACGCGTTCGACCCTGCTCTGGGCGCTGGCCCGCGCGCGGCTGGGCGACGACGCCGCGACGCTCGAGGCCAAAGCCGCCGCCGCCGGCTACGACCTCGCCCCGATCCGCCCGTATCTCTGATTGGACGCAGACCGGCGCGCCAGCGCCCCAAGGCCGAACGGCCGCCCGAGCTTATGCGAGGAGCCAAGCCGGCGGACGCCGGCGCCCGGCGCCTGAGGGCCGAACAAAAAAGCCGGCGGGTCGCCCCGCCGGCCAGTCCGTTCGCAGGAGGAACATCGGGAGGCGGGGCGGTTCTGCCGCCGCCCCGCCCGATCTTGTCAGAGGTTGTAGGCGCGCTCGCCATGCTCGCCGAGGTCGAGCCCTTCCTGCTCGACTTCGGGGGCGACCCGGAGACCGGTGACCGCCTTGGCGATGAAGATGGCGACGGCGGTGCCGATCGCGGCCCAGACGATCGTGGCGACGACCGCCAGGATCTGGGTGACGAGCTGGCCGCCCATCGCATAATCCGCGCCGCCCGGCCCGCCGAGGCCCGGCGCATAGACGATGCCGGTGCCGATCGCGCCGATCATGCCGCCGAGACCGTGGATGCCGAACGCGTCGAGCGAGTCGTCATAGCCCAGCATCGGCTTGAGCTTGGATACCGCCACGAAGCAGAGCACCGAGGCGACCGCACCCAGCACGATCGCACCGAACGGGCCGCTGTTGCCCGCCGCCGGGGTGACCGCGACGAGACCGGCGACGATGCCCGAGCAGAAGCCGAGGGCGGAGCCCTTGTGGCCCGACAGACGCTCGGCCAGCATCCAGAACAGCGCGGCCGAGGCGGTGGCGACGAAGGTGTTGATCATCGCCAGCGCCGCCGAACCATTGGCCTCCAGCGCCGAACCGGCGTTGAAGCCGAACCAGCCGACCCACAGCAGGCCGGTGCCGACCCCGGTCAGCGTCAGCGAATGCGGGGGCATCGGCGTGGTCGGATAGCCGATCCGCTTGCCGAGGATGAGCGCCGCGACCAGCGCCGAGACGCCGGCGTTGATGTGCACCACCGTGCCGCCGGCGAAATCCAGCGCGCCCATCTCGAAGAAGAGGCCACCGGCCGCCCACACCATGTGCGCGATCGGGAAATAGACGATCGTCAGCCAGACGATGGCGAAGACCATCACCGCCGAGAATTTCATTCGCTCCACGACCGAGCCGAGGACCAGCGCGACGGTGATCGCGGCGAAGGTCATCTGGAAGGAGACGAAGACATATTCGGGAATGGCGACGCCGTCGGTGAAGGTGGCGGCGGTCGATTCGGAGGTGATGCCGGCGAGGAAGGCCTTGCCGAAGCCCGAGATGAAGGCGTTGCCGCCGTCGCCGAAGGCCATCGTATAGCCGTACATCACCCAGATCAGCATCGCCAGGCATGCGACGGCACCGATCTGCGTCATCGTCGACAGCATGTTCTTGGCTCGGGTGAGACCGCCGTAGAACAAGGCGAGGCCGGGCAGGATCATCATCAGGACGAGGACGGTCGAGGTCATCATCCAGGCGGTGTCGCCCTTGTTGACGGTGGGCGGCGCGGGTGCGGCGGCGGGCGCCTGCAACGCGGCGTCCTGCGCCCAGGCCGGCATGGCGGCGAAGGCGATGGCGCCGAGCACCCCGCCCGCCGCCGCGATCTTGGTCGAAAGCTTCATGGTTCCCCCTTTCTTGTCGCTCAAAGGGCCAGGTCGTCGGTCTCGCCGGTGCGGATGCGCACCACCTGGCCGAGATCGAGCACGAAGATCTTGCCGTCGCCGATCGCGCCGGTGTTGGCCGATTGCTGGATCGCCTCCACCACGCGCGGGCACAGGTCGGCGGAGGTCGCCACCTCCACCTTGATCTTCGGCACCATGTTGGTGCTGTATTCCGCGCCGCGGTAGATTTCGGTCTGGCCCTTCTGCCGGCCGAATCCCTTGACCTCGGTAACGGTCATTCCCTGAACCCCCAGCGCGGACAGGGCTTCGCGCACCTCGTCCAGCTTGAAGGGTTTGATGATGGCCATGACGAGTTTCATGTCGCCTCCCTGCTCTATGCCCGCGATGGACGGTGCAATTGCCGTGCCAACCGCACTCCTAGCGTGAAACCACCCTGGCGAGGCGACGCCGCGCTCGCGGGATAAGCAATGGTGAAGAGCTGCTGCCTTTTTAGGCAGACGCGAGGTGGCCGCGGATGGCTGGCAAGGCAGCCTCCCCCGCCACCCGCCCGGCGTCGATCAGCGCTGCGGCGCGGTGAAAGGCGGCGGGGGAAAAGGCGCCCACGCGCGGGGCGATCATTGCCGCGATCGGGATCGTCGATGCCGCTTGCCGGGTCTGACGGCGCATCAGCATCTGGAAGCCGGCCCGTGCCGCCCCGAGCGTGCCGATCGCCTCGACACCTCCGGAAGCGGCCACGAAGCCCGCATAATCGGCGAACAGATCGACCGCGACCAGCGGCCGGCCCGGGGCGAGCGCGGCAGCGGCCGCCAATGGCACGTTGGCAATCATGCCCCCGTCGATCAGCCATCGGCCGTCACGCCGTTCGGGGGCGAAGATTCCGGGAAGCGCGATCGAGGCCCGTACAGCCGGTGCGATCGGCCCCGCGGCCAACCGTATCTCGTCCCCCGTCGCGAGATCGGCCGCGACCAGCGCGACGGGGATCGGCAGATCCTCGAGACGGCGGTGCCCGAGATGCTGCGCCAGCATCCGCGCGATCCGCCGCCCGCCGAGCAGCGCGCCCCGCCCCAGCAAGGGATCGAGATAGGCGATGGTCGTCCACCAGCGCATGTCACGCGCGATCCCCTCGAGCGCGTCCAGGCGATTCGCCGCGTAGCAGGCGGCGACCAGCGCGCCGATCGAGGTGCCCGCCACCGCGGCGGCCGGCACCTCGCCCGCCTGCAAGGCGCGCAACACCCCGATATGCGCCCAGCCGAGCGCCGATCCGCCGCCGAGCGCGAGGGCGATGCCCGTCACGCCGGCCTCCTTACAGCATATATTTGAGGTGCACCGGCTGGTTGATCGTGCCGCCGCGGACGGCGAAGCGCGCGGCGGCGAAGCGCGGCGGCCCGAACAGGATGGTGGGGTTGCGCGAGAAACCGAATCCCTCGCGCGGAATGCCGAGTGCGGTATCGAGCCGGCCGTTGCCGTTGGCGTCGTGGAACAACGCGACCGCATAATCGCCCGACGGCAGATTCTCGAACGCCAGCGCGCCGGCGTCGGCGGCGGGCACGGACAGGCGGTGCGCGGCGGGGTCGGCCTCGCAGTCGGGGAAGATGTCGGCGCGGAGCGTCAGGCAGGCGCGGATTAGGCCGCGGGCGTCACGCAGCCCGGTCAGCGCGACGTCCACCTGCCCCGCGGGGCTGGCCCCCAGCAGCGGCAGCGCGAGCGCCGCCGTTGCCAGCGAACGCCCCCAGGCCGTCGTCCGTCCCGCAAAGCCTGTCCCAGACCCGGAAGTAGAGGCCATAATTGCACCTGTATCGTTCGTGATGCCGCTGATGATGCGTAGCCGTGATGAGCCAGCGCCCGGCCGCCCCGCGCACGATCCACCGCGGGAAAAGTTCCCACCCCATGTGATTGGTGACCCCCATCACCGTCATGATCGTCAGCACAAGGGCCAATGCGACGAAGTGGATGGGAATCGCGAGGACCAGCATTGGAATGGCGACGGCGCCGGACAGCGCTTCCCACGGGTGGAAGCTCATCGCCGCCCAGGCGGTCGGCGGGCGGCTGGCGTGGTGGACGGCATGCATCCGCCGGAACGGCACCGGCCGGTGCATCCAGCGGTGCGTCCAGTAGAACCACGTATCGTGGAGGAAAAGATAGGCCAGCACCGACAGCGGCAGCCACCACAGGGGGTAGGCGTGGACATCGATATAGACGCGCGTCCATCCGTGCGCCTGCCACCCCCAGGCGAGGATACCCGCCGGCACGCCGTAGATCGCGGCCGACAGCAGCGACCAGCCGATCTCGCGCGCCATCTGGCGATCCAGTCCGGCATAGAGGCCCGGCCGCTTCACCCGCGTGGCGAAGGCGAACCCGGCCGACACCGCCAGATAGCGCAAGCCGACGATCAGCGTCATCGCGATGGCGGACAGCAGGATGGCGGAGGCCATTGTCATCCGCCCTCTATAGGCTGAACCGTGCCCGATAGCATCCCATCTCGCCAACGATCACCAATATGGTGAAAGGCGCGGTTCGCGCGTAGAGGGGTGGCGATGCGCCGCAACGCCCCTCCGGACATGCTGATCGCGGGCGGCGGGCTGGCGGGCGGACTGATCGCGCTGGCGCTCGCCAGGGCGCGGCCCGACCTGCGCGTCGAGATCGTCGAGGCGGGACCGGCGATCGGCGGCAACCATCTCTGGTCGTTCTTCGATTCGGACGTCACCGAATCGGAGCGTGCGCTGCTCGCCTCGCTCGTCGCCCATCGGTGGGAGGGCTACGATGTCCGCTTCCCCCGGCACCGACGGACGCTGGCAGGCGGCTACAATTCCATCCCGTCGGCGAATCTGGCGGCGGCGGTGGCGCGCGCGCTGCCGGCCGACGCCATCCACACCGCCACCGCGATCACCGCGATCGCGCCGGAGGCCGTCACGCTGGCCGACGGGCGCACCCTGCCCGCGCATGCCGTGATCGATGCCCGCAACGCCGGCGATCTCGCCACCCTCGACTGCGGCTGGCAGAAGTTCGTCGGCCGCGAAATCACCCTGCCCCGACCGCACGGCCTCTCCCGCCCGATCGTCATGGACGCGACCGTGCCGCAGATCGACGGCTACCGCTTCGTCTACGTCCTGCCCTTCTCGCCCGACACGCTGTTCATCGAGGACACCTATTACAGCGGCACGCCCGATCTCGACGTGCCGGCGATCGAGGCGCGCATCGCCGATTATGCCGCCGCCCACGGCTGGCACGGCGCGACCATCACCGGCGGCGAGACCGGCGTCCTGCCGGTGGTGGTGGGTGGCGATTTCGATGCGCTGTGGGACAGCGGTGCTGCCGGCATCGCCAAGGTGGGCGCGGCCGCGGCGCTGTTCCACCCGACCACCGGCTATTCGCTGCCCGATGCCGCGCGCACCGCGCTGTGGATCGCCGGCCAGCCCGATCTCGATCCCACCACGCTCCACGATCGGCTGCGCGCGCGCGCCGCGGCGCACTGGCGCGTCGGCGGCTTCTACCGGCTGCTGGACCGAATGTTGTTCGATGCCGCCGAACCTGCGGAGCGTTATCGCGTGCTCGAACGCTTCTATACGCTCGATGCCGGGCTGGTCGCGCGCTTCTACGCCGGCCGGTCGACGGCTATGGACAAGATGCGCATCCTCGCCGGCAAGCCGCCGGTGCCGGTGGGCCGCGCGATGAGGGCGATCATGGGACGGACGAACGGATGGACGCGATGAGGACGGCGGTGGTGATCGGCGCCGGCTTCGGCGGGCTGGCGCTGGCGATCCGCCTGCAGGCGGCGGGCATCGCCACCACATTGGTGGAAGCGCGCGACAAGCCCGGCGGGCGCGCCTACGTCTGGCACCGCGAGGGCTTCACCTTCGATGCCGGCCCCACCGTCATCACCGATCCCGCCTGCCTGGAGGAATTATGGGCGCTGACCGGCCATCGGCTGGCCGATGACGTGACGCTGATGCCCGTCACCCCCTTCTACCGCCTCAACTGGCCCGACGGCACCAACTTCGATTATTCCAACGACGATCCCGCCCTGATGCGCGAGATAGCCGCGCTCGATCCCGCGGATGTCGACGGCTATCGCCGCTTCCTCGACTATTCGGCGGGCGTCTATCGCGAGGGGTACGAGAAGCTCGGCCACGTCGCCTTCCTCGATTTCGCCTCGATGCTGAAGGCCGCACCGGCGCTCGCCAAATATCAGGCGTGGCGGTCGGTCTATTCGATGGTCGCGTCGTTCGTGCGCAACGAGAAGCTGCGCCAGGCGCTCTCCTTCCACACCTTGCTCGTCGGCGGCAATCCCTTCACCACCAGTGCGATCTATGCGCTGATCCACAAGCTGGAGAAGGACGGCGGCGTCTGGTTCGCCAAGGGTGGCACCGGTGCGCTGATCGCCGGCATGGCGCGCCATTTCGAACGGATCGGCGGAACGCTGCGGCTGGGCGACAAGGTGGTCGAGATCGAGACGCTGGGCGACCGGGCGACGGGTGTGCGCACCGCCAGCGGCTGGCGGATGGCGGCGGATGCCGTCGCGTCCAATGGCGACGTCCTGTCCACCTATCGCGACATGCTCGGGCAGAGCACGCACGGCCGGCGGGTCGCACGCCGGCTGGAGGGCAAGCGCTATTCGCCGAGCCTGTTCGTCGTCCATTTCGGCATCCGCGGCGCCTGCCCCGACGTGCCGCACCATATGATCCTGTTCGGGCCGCGCTATCGCGGCCTGCTCTCCGACATCTACGATCATGGCGTGCTGGCGGAGGATTTCTCGCTCTATCTCCACCACCCGACCGCCAGCGATCCGCAGATGGCGCCGGAAGGTTGCAGCACCTTCTATGCCCTCGCCCCCGTCCCGCATCTCGGCAAGCTGCCGATCGACTGGGAGACGCATGGCGCATCCTACGCCGATCGCATCCTGGAGGAGGTGGAGCGGCGCGTCGTGCCGGGCCTGCGCGACCGGATCGTCACGCGCTTCCACTATACGCCGGTCGATTTCCGCGAGGATTTGGCGGCGCACCTCGGCTCCGCCTTCAGCCTCGAACCGGTGTTGACCCAATCCGCCTGGTTCCGCGTGCACAATCGCGACGATGCCATCCCCAACCTCTATTTCACGGGCGCCGGCACGCATCCGGGTGCGGGTATTCCGGGCGTCGTCGGATCGGCCAAGGCGACCGCACGGCTGATGCTGGGCGCGCGCGAAGCGGCATGAAGCGCGTTTGCGTATTCTGCGGCTCCAGCCCCGGCACCGATCCCGCTTATGCCGCCGGCGCCGCAGCGCTGGGACGGGCGATCGCCGGGGCCGGGCACGGCCTCGTCTACGGCGGCGCGCGCGTCGGGCTTATGGGCATCGTCGCCGATGCGGCATTGGCTGCCGGGGGCGCGGTGATCGGCGTCTTGCCGCAGGCGTTGCAGGCCCGCGAGCTGGCGCATGCCGGGCTGACCGAGCTGCACATCGTCCCCTCGATGCACGCGCGCAAGGCGATGATGGCGGACCTCTCCGACGGCTTCGTAGCGCTGCCGGGCGGGATCGGCACGCTGGAGGAATTGTTCGAGATCTGGACGTGGGGGCAGT
Source organism: Edaphosphingomonas fennica (assembly GCA_036946415.1). Lineage (GTDB taxonomy): Bacteria > Pseudomonadota > Alphaproteobacteria > Sphingomonadales > Sphingomonadaceae > Sphingomonas_Q > Sphingomonas_Q fennica_A. The sequence goes on from JAQIJD010000009.1 coordinate 79,650, forward strand.
TGGGCGATCATGCCAAGCCGGTCGCCCTGCTCGATGTCGCCGGCTTCTACCGGCCGTTGATCGCGTTCCTCGACAACGTCGTAGCCGCCGGCTTCGTCAGACCGGTCCACCGGGCCATGCTGCTGACCGACGAAGACCCGGCGGCGCTGATCGCACGCATGGCAAGCCACCGCACGCCAGCCACGCCCAAATGGATCGGCGACGCGGCGCGATGATCGACGCGGCGGAACGCGCCCGCTTGGTGGCGGCGGCGGAGGACAGCATCGTTCGCGGATCCCGATCGTTCGCGGCCGCATCCCGCCTGTTCGATGCGACCACCCGCGAACGCGTCTGGCTGCTCTATGCCTGGTGCCGTGCCGCCGACGACATCGCCGACGGGCAGGAGATGGGGCACGGGCGCACCGCCATCGCCGATCCGGCGGCAGCGCTTGCGACGATCCGGGACCGTACCGATCGGGTGCTGGCAGGCGGCCGCGTGGAGATCGACGCGTTCGATGCGCTCGGGCTCGTCGCCGCCGAATGCGGTATCCCTGCATCCTTGCCGCGGGATGTCGTGGCGGGTTTCGCCCTCGACGCGGAGGGTTTCGAGCCGGCCGATGAGAATGATCTGCTGCGCTATTGCTACCATGTCGCCGGCGCGGTCGGTGTGATGATGGCGATCGTCATGGGCGTCGACGCCGGGGACGCTGCCACCCTCGATCGCGCCTGCGACCTAGGCCTCGCCTTCCAGCTTTCCAACATCGCGCGTGATGTAGTGGAGGATGCGGAGGCCGGGCGCTGCTACCTCCCGGCGGATTGGTTGCGCGACGCGGGCATAGCGCGGCGGTCGATCGCCGATCCCGCCTGCCGGCCGGCCGTCGCGGCCTTGGCCGCGCGGCTGGCGGCGATGGCCGCGGCATATGAAGCGAGCGCCCGGATGGGTGCGGCCGCCCTGCCCCCGCGGTCCGCCTGGGCGGTGCTCGCGGCGGCGGGCATCTATGGCGATATCGCCCGCAAGGTCGCGCGCGCAGGAAGCCATGCGTGGGACGAACGCGTCCACACGCGCGGCCGGGAGAAGCTGGCCTGGGTGTTGCGCGCCGGCTTGCAGACGATCCTGCGGGCTGACGTCATGCCCCGCGATCCCGCGCTATGGCGTCGGCCGTCGGCCGTCGCGGCCTGAAAGCGGCCCGGCAATCAGATCCGTTCGCCGCTTAGCCGCTGGCAGACCAGATCGAGCTGATCGAGATTGCCATAGACGATTGTCACGCTGCCGCCCGGCCCGCCATGCGTCACCTGCACCGCCAGCCCCAACCGATCGGCCAGTTGCCGTTCGAGCGCCGCGATGTCGGCTTCCATCGCGCGCGCCGCCGGCACCTGTTCGGGAACGCGCGTGGCCGATTTGCGCCCCTTCGCCAGCCGCTCCGTATCGCGCACCGACAGGCCCTGCCGGATGACCTGCTCGGCCAGTGCCTGCGGGTCCGTCGCCGTCACCAGTGCACGGGCATGACCCATCGACAGGCTGCCGTCCGCCACCGCCTCGCGCACCGGCGCCGGCAGGTCACGCAGGCGCAGCAGATTGGCGACATGGCTGCGCGATTTCTGGACGAGCTTGCCCAGCGCTTCCTGCGTATGGCCGAATTGTTCGATCAGGCGCGCATAGGCATCCGCCTCCTCGATCGCATTCAGATCCTGCCGCTGGATATTCTCGATCAGCGCCAGTTCGAAGGTCTCGGCTTCGGCCATCTCGCGGACGAGCGCGGGAATTTCGTGGAGCCGTGCGCGCTGCGCGGCACGCCAGCGACGCTCGCCGGCGATGATCTGATAGCCCTCGCCATGGGGGCGAACGATGATCGGCTGCAAGACGCCGCGCAGCGCGATCGACTCCGCGAGTTCGTCGAGCGCGCTTTCGTCGAAATGGCGGCGCGGCTGTTCCGGATGCGGCGCGATCGAGGCGATCGGCAGCGTGCGGACCGAATCGGGCGTAGCGTCGGCTGCTGCGACGGGCCGGATTTCCCCCAGCAATGACGACAGGCCGCGGCCGAGACCGGGCGTGCGCTTGCGGATGGCCTCCCCGCTCATGCCGCGACCGCAGGCTTGGGCAGGCGGGCGATGAATTCGCGCGCGAGGGACAGATAGGCCGCCGATCCCGGGCAGCGATGGTCGTATACCAGCGCCGGCAAACCGTGGCTGGGCGCCTCGGACAATTTCACGTTCCGCGGAATTGCCGTCTCGAATACCGCGTCACCCAGATAGGCGCGAACGTCGGCCGCGACCTGCTCCGACAGGCGATTGCGCCGATCGTACATCGTCAGCGCGATCCCGATCAGCGCCAAGTTCGGGTTTAGCCCCCCGCGCACGCGCTCCACCGTGCCGAGCAATTGCGTCAGCCCTTCCAGCGCGAAGAATTCGCATTGGAGCGGCACGAGCAAATGACCGGCCGCGACCAGTGCATTGACCGTCAGCAGGCCGAGCGAGGGCGGGCAATCGATCAGCGCAATGTCCCACCGCCCGGGGGGCGCACGCCTGAGCGCCTCGTCGAGCAGACGCGCGCGGTTCGCCTCGCCAACCAGTTCGACCTCGGCACCCGAAAGGTCGGGGGTCGCCGGCAGCACGTCGAGCCGCGGGATGGCGCTCGCCACCGCCGCTTCGGCGACGCTGCACTCGCCCATCAGCAATTCGTAACTGGACAGTTCACGGCGATCCCGTCCGATCCCGAGCCCGGTCGAGGCATTGCCCTGGGGGTCGAAGTCGACCAGCAACACGCGGTGGCCCGTCGCGGCCAGTGCGGTCGCAAGATTGATGGCCGTCGTCGTCTTGCCGACCCCGCCCTTCTGGTTCGCGACAGCAATACGGATCATCGCCCACGGTCCTTCCGCTCTACTCTCTCGGCCACGACGATCGACGCGTCCGGATCGGTCTCGCTCTGCTCGAGGCGGATCAAACCCGTCCAGGCCGTTCGCGCTTCTGCCACCTCGGCCGCCGCCTGACGCCCCTTCGGCAGCAGCCAGCGTGTCTGCGGATGTGCCAGATGGCTCGCCATCTCGAACAGCCGCCCCAGCTTCGCCACCGCCCGAGCGCTTATCACATCGGCCTGTCCCTGCACATGTTCGATCTTGCCGGTCACCACCGATACGCGGTCGGCCAGCGCGAACCGCTCGACCATCGCTTGCAAGAAGGCGGTCCTGAGCGGCCGTGGCTCGACCAACGTCATCTCCCAGCGGGGATCGGCAAGCGCGACAGCGAGCCCCGGAAAGCCGGCTCCGGTACCGATATCCACCCAGTGCGTGCCACCTTCCGGCGCATAGGATAGGAGCTGCAAGGAATCGGCAATGTGGCGCACGTCGATCGACTCGATCGTCGATCGTGCGATCAGGTTCTGACGCTCGTTCTCCACCGCGACGGCATCGGCGAACTCTTTCAATTTCTCCGCTGTTTCACGTGGAACATCGATCATGCCGCCGCTCGTGCAGCGATCAAAGCGAGTGCCGTCGGCGTGATACCGCGGATACGGCGGGCCTCGCCGAGGGTGCGCGGAGCCGCAGCAACCAACTTTTCGGTCATCTCCGTCGAGAGACCGGCCATGGACGCATAATCAACACTGTCGAGCGCTCGTCTGTCATCGATACCTTCCGCCAGCCGCCGCTCCCGCAAGACATAGCTCTCATACCGAACATCGATGATCGCCTCCTCCAGCGTCCCCTCATCATCCCGAAGTTCGTTCGCGATCGAGATGACGTGCGCTGCCGTGACCTGCGGGTTGCGCACCCACTCTCGGAGCGCCTTGTTTTCGCTGCTGACCGCAACCGGCCAAGCCTGTGCCGCGAGCGCCGCGCCGCTCCACCGACGATTGAAGACGGCATCAATCCGTTCTCTGGCTTGCGATCGTCGTTCGATATCTGCACGCCGCGCGACACCGATGACATTAGCAGCCGACGCGTCGCTTCCGAGACGCGCCACGGCATTGTCGGCACGAAGATACAAACGATGTTCGGCGCGCGACGTCAGCATGCGATAGGGCTCGGTCACGCCCTGCAATACCAGATCATCGATCATGACGCCGATATAACTTGTCTGCCGGTCGAACGTCGTAGCGGCACCGCCGAGCTGGCCGATCGCACCGAGGCCAGCCGCCAGCCCCTGCGCCGCCGCCTCTTCATAGCCCGTCGTGCCGTTGATCTGTCCGGCGAAAAACAGACCCCGAAAGGCGCGGACCGACAGATCGCGGTTCAGACTGCGCGGGTCGATCGCATCATATTCGACGGCATAACCGGGCAAGACGATATCGGCCTGTTCGAGGCCTGCGATCGTTCGGATCGCGCTCGCCTGGATGTCGATGGGAAGAGAGGTCGAGAAGCCGTTGGGATAGACCAGCGCGTCATCGAGCCCCTCCGGCTCGAGGAAGATCTGGTGACCATCGCGATCGCCGAACCGGGCCACCTTGTCTTCGATCGACGGGCAATAGCGCGGGCCCCGACCGACGATGGCTCCGTCGGCCAGCGGCGATCGTGCAAGACCATCCCGGATCACGCGATGCGTCTCATGGTTCGTCCGAGTTACGGCGCAGAATGTCGGGGGCGGACGCAGCGTCTCCGCGAGTGCGGACAGGCTCCATTGCTCATCGTCGCTATCCTGGCGGTCGAGCCGCGCCCAATCGATCGTGCGGCCATCCAGCCGGGGCGGCGTGCCGGTCTTCAAACGGAACATCGGCAAACCGAGCGTCCGTAACTGTCCCGCCAGCGTGGTCGCGGCCCGCGCATCCCGGCGGCCGCCTTCGGCGCGATGCTCCCCCTCGAACAGCCGTCCACCCAGAAAGGTGCCGGTGGTCAGAACGATGGCTCGAGCCGTCAGCCGGCGACCGTCTGCAAGGTCCACACCCCGCGCCACACCCTCGTCGATCCATAGACACTCAACATGGGCCTCGATCAAACTCAAGCAGTCGTGTTTTGCCAGTTCGCGCTGCACGGCTTCACGATAGAGGCGACGGTCCGCCTGAACACGAGGGCCATGAACCGCAGGACCTCGCGAGCGGTTCAGTAGCCGATAGTGGATCGCCGCTTCGTCGGCCGCAGCCGGCATGACGCCATCGAAGACGTCGATTTCGCGAACCAGATGCCCCTTCCCAACACCGCCGATCGACGGATTGCAGGACATCGCGCCGATCGCGGACAGGTCGGTCGTCACCAGAGCGACGGAGCGGCCCGACCGCGCCACGACAGCCGCTGCCTCGGTTCCGGCATGGCCACCGCCAACAACGATAACGTCATAATGATCGTTCATGCCACGCTTATAGCATTCGGTGTTCCACGTGGAACTATTTCCCAACGCAGAATCGGCTGAACATCGCGGCAAGCATCTCGTCGACACCCGCCCGGCCGGTCAGCCGATCGAACGCACGCATCGCCTGCTGAACCTCGGCCGCCATCATAACGACGTCCTGTTGCTGCGCTGCCCGACCGACCGCTTCACCCGCGCTCTTTATCCCGGCCCGCTGCCGCCCAGTCAGCGCCAGGATATCGGGAGACGGAAGCAGACGCCGAGCCGAAACTAATATCGCACGCCACAATCCTTCTATCGTCGCCGGAATGTGGGCCGACACCGCAAGGCGATCATCCTTGCCTCCACCCAGATCGCACTTCGCGTGTAGAGAAAGGATTTCGCCTTCGCACGCTGGCGGATCGGCGTCTCCCAGCCACAGCATTATGTCGGCCCCGTCGATCGCCTCGCGCGCGCGATCCAGACCCATCTGCTCGACGATGTCGTCCGTCCTCCGCAACCCCGCCGTGTCGGTCAGCAAAAAGGCGATACCGTCGCGCTGCACCGCCGCTTCGATCCGGTCGCGTGTCGTCCCGGCGATCGGTGAGACGATCGCCGCTTCCCGCCCGGCCAGCGCGTTCAGCAGCGTCGACTTCCCCGCATTGGGGGGACCGGCCAGAACGACCCGGATGCCATCGCGAATCCGCTCCGCCGGTGGCGCCGCCAGCAAGGCGACCAGCTCGTCCGCCAGCCCCGTCAGCCGGTTGCGGATCGCCGCCTCGTCGGCGGCCGTTTCCCCCCCTTCCTCCGCATAATCGATCGAGGCCTCGATCGACGCAGCTTCGCCGAGAAGCGCCGCCTGCAATTGCTCGATCCGACGCGAGAGGCCTCCTTCCGCCTGCCTCAGTGCCTGCCGGCGTTGCAGCGCGGTCTCGGCGGTCAATAGATCGCCCAGCGCCTCGACCGCGATCAGATCGATCCGACCCGACAGGAACGCCCGCCGCGTGAATTCCCCCGCTTCCGCCGGCCGCAGCCCGTCGATCCGGGCCAACGCCTCCAGCACGCCTGCCACCACGGCTCTTCCGCCATGGCATTGCAATTCGACGAGATCCTCTCCCGTCACGCTGCGGGGGCCGGGGAAGACCAGCACCACCGCCTCGTCCAGCATCGCACCGTCGACGGGATCGACGAGCCGCGCGAGCGTGGCCTGCCGTGGCTTGGGATCGACCGCCGTCAGCATACCGAGGGCGTTGCGCGCCTGCGGCCCGCTGATCCGGATCACCCCGAGCGCCGCCGGCAACGGCCCGCTCGACAGGGCAAAGATCGTGTCCGTCACCGCGCGGGTCAGGCCGAGGTCGTCCCGGTCATGCGGTCCATCATCTGTCGCCACATCTGCATGCCGGCATCCCCCATCGGACCCCAGCTGCGCACGAGCGATTCCATCATATCGGGAGAGACGCCGTCCTCCACCATCCGCGTTATCTTGCTCAGATAGGCCTCATGCACCGGCGTTAGGTCGGGAAGGCCCATGAAGCGGCGCGCTTCCTCGGGCGTACAATCGATATCCACCGTCACCTTCATCGCCTTCCTCCCGTTGGCATCATGCTAGTGAAACGCCGGATGGCCGTCCACGGAGCCGCCGCGCTGCCGCCCCTTCCGCGATCCCCGCCCCCTCCCTATCTCATCGCCTTCCGGGTCAGAAGGACAGCATGATGGGCGAGACCATATCGATCGCAGCGTTGGATGGCAGCGGCGGGATTCCTGCCTATGTGGCGATGCCCAAGGAAGCGCCGCGGGGCGCGATCGTCGTCATCCAGGAAATCTTCGGGATCAATTCCGGTATCCGGGCCAAGGCGGACGAATGGGCCGGCCTCGGTTACGTCGCGATCGCCCCCGATCTGTTCTGGCGGTTCGCACCCGGGGTGGAGCTCGATCCGGACGTTCCCGATCAGCTTCAGGCCGCCTTCGCCAACGTGCAGAAGTTCGATGTCGACACCGGCATGGCCGATATCGAAACGACCATCCGCGAGGCGCGCGACCGGGCCGGCGCGCGGAAGGTCGGCGTCGTCGGCTTCTGCCTCGGGGGTCGGCTGGCCTATCTCGCAGCGACCCGAACCGATGCCGACGCATCGGTCGGCTATTATGGCGGGGGCATCGACCAGAAGCTCGGCGAGGCGGCGGCCATCTCAAATCCGCTGATGCTGCACTTTGCCGGAGACGATTCCCACATCGGGCCGGAGGCGGTTTCGGCGATCGAAGCCGCGTTGCAGGACAAGCCCGGCTTTCGATTGTTCGTCTATCCCGGCGCCGGTCACGGCTTCGCCGCCAACAGCGGCCAACGCCGCAACGAAGCCGCCGCGACGACGGCCGACGATCGCACGCGCGCCTTTATAGCCGAACATATCGGCTGACGAACGCCACCCGCCCCCGCCCCGCCCCGCCCCGCCGGGGCGGGCAAGGCGATCAGGCGAGCAGCGGCGCCACGTCGTGCCAGCCCTCGGCGATCATCTTGATCGCGACGTAGACGATGACGGCAAGGCCGATATAGGCGATCCAGCGATAGCGCTCGATCACCTTGGCCAGCACGTTGGCCGCGATACCCATCAATGCCACCGACAGGAGCAGGCCGACCATCAGGATGCCGGGATGCTCGCGTGCCGCCCCGGCCACCGCCAGCACATTGTCCAGGCTCATGCTCACGTCGGCGACCGCGACCGCCCAGGCGGCGGAGGCGAAGCTGCGCGCCGGCCGCAGGCCCTCTGCGCCCTCATCGAGCGTTCCGGCCGGGGGATGGCGCAATTCGCGCCACATCTTCCAGGCGACCCACAGCAGCAGCAGCCCGCCCGCCAGCACCAGGCCGACGATCTGGAGCAATTGCGTGACGGCCAGCGCGAACACGATCCGCAGCACCAGCGCCGCGCCGATCCCGATCAGGATGACCTTGCGGCGCTGATCGGCGGGCAGGCCGGCGGCCAGCGCCCCGACGACGATGGCATTGTCGCCGGCCAGCATCACGTCGATCATCAATACCTGCACGAACGCCGACAGGGCCGACGGCGAGCCGAGGTTGGAAAAGTCGGCGACGATATGCTGCCAGAGTTCGATCATGCGACGGCCCTTGTTGACGGCAGACGGGCCGCATCCGCCCGTTCAACGGGCGATGCGGGCTTACTGGTTCATCGAGTCGAAGAAATCCTCGTTCGTCTTGGAATCCTTCATCTTGTCGAGCAGGAATTCCATCGCGTCGATCGTGCCCATCTGCATCAAGATGCGGCGCAGCACCCACATCTTGGAAAGCTTGGGCTTGTCGACCAGCAGTTCCTCCTTGCGCGTGCCGGACTTGCCGACGTCCATCGCCGGGAAGATGCGCTTGTCGGCCACCTTGCGGTCGAGCACGATCTCGGAATTGCCGGTGCCCTTGAATTCCTCGAAGATCACCTCGTCCATGCGGCTGCCGGTATCGATCAGCGCCGTCGCGATGATCGAGAGCGAGCCGCCTTCCTCGATGTTGCGCGCCGCACCGAAGAAGCGCTTGGGCCGCTGGAGGGCGTTGGCGTCGACGCCGCCGGTCAGCACCTTGCCGGAGGAGGGGACGACGGTGTTGTAGGCGCGGCCGAGGCGGGTGATCGAATCGAGCAGGATCACCACGTCGCGCTTGTGCTCGACGAGGCGCTTGGCCTTTTCGATCACCATCTCGGCCACCTGCACGTGGCGCTGGGCCGGCTCGTCGAAGGTGGAGGAGACGACCTCGCCCTTAACCGATCGCTGCATGTCGGTCACTTCCTCGGGCCGTTCGTCGATCAGCAGCACGATCAGGAAGATCTCCGGGTGATTGTCGGTGATGGCGCGCGCCATATTCTGGAGCAGCACCGTCTTGCCGACGCGCGGCGGCGCCACGATCAGCGATCGCTGGCCCATGCCCTGCGGCGCCACGATGTCGATGACGCGCGAGGATTTGTCCTTGATCGTCGGATCGTGGTTGTCGAGCGTCAGCTTCCGCTCCGGATAGAGCGGCGTCAGATTGTCGAAATTGACGCGATGGCGGACGACCGACGGGTCGTCGAAATTGACCGCGGTCAGCTTGGTCAGCGAGAAATAGCGTTCGCCATCCTTCGGCTCGCGGATCTCGCCTTCCACCGTGTCACCGGTGCGCAGGCCGAATTTCCGTACCTGATTGGGGCTGATGTAGATGTCGTCCGGCCCGGCCAGATAATTGGCCTGGGGGGACCGCAGGAAGCCGAAGCCGTCGGGCAGCACCTCGATCGTGCCTTCGCCCATGATCTGGTCGCCATTCTCGGCCTGCACCTTCAGGATCGCGAACATCAGGTCCTGCTTGCGCAGCGTGGACGCACCCTCGACCCCCAGTTCCTCCGCCATGGCCACCAGTTCGGCGGGGCTCTTCTTCTTCAGGTCCTTCAGATGCATACACTATTCCTGTGGGGGAGATGCCGGGGTCGACAGCGGGCCGGGGCCGGAACGGGCTGGATAGGGGCCGGGCAAGGGCCACCCGCACGGACGGCGGGCGTTACCGCGCAGCTAGGGGGCGGCTTCCTACAAGTCAAGCGCCGCCGCGCGTCAGAACGGCTTGACGATCACCAGCACGACGATGACGACGGTGGCGATCCCCGGCACCTCGTTCATCAGCCTCAGCGCCCGGTCGGTAGCGGGGCGATGGCCGCGCGCCAGCTTCTTGCCGTAGCCGACGGCCCAGCCGTGGAAGCCCGTCAGCGCCACCACGCACGCCAGCTTGGCGTGGAACCAGCCTTCGGAAAAGGCGCCGATATGGATGGCCAGCGCCAGGCCGAACCCCCAGACCAGCAGCATCGCCGGCGTCAGGATGATCGTCCGCAGCCGCCGCTCGCGGTCGATCCACTGCCGGTCCTCCGTCGATCCGGGCGCGACGGGCTGGTGGTAGATGTAGAAGCGGGGCAGCATGAACAGGCCGGCGATCCAGAAGATCACGAACGTGAGATGCGCCGCCTTGAGCCACAGATACGTCACGCCCAGAAACCCTTCCATGCCTCCAGCCCCGTCCTGTCGAGCCCTGCCGGCACCAACCCTTATGCTGCGCCCCTGATCCGCGCCAGTGCCTGCTCGACATGCGCGATCGGCGTATCGGGCAGGATGCCGTGGCCGAGGTTGAAGACGTGGGGGCGGTCGCCAAAGGCGGCAAGGATGCGGTCGATCGCGCCGTCCAGCGCTGCCCCGCCGGCGATCAGCGCCAGCGGATCGAGATTGCCCTGCACCGGCAGGCCGGCCGGCAGCGCCCCGTCCGCCCAGGCGGGATCGACCGTCTCGTCCAGCCCCACCGCATCGACCCGCGTCTCGCGCGCATAGGCCGGCAGCTTGGCGCCGGCGCCCTTCGGAAAGCCGATGATCGGCACGTCCGGATGGCGCGCGCGCAACCGCTCGACGATCGCGACGGTCGGCGCGATCACCCAGCGCTCGAACTGCGCGGGCGAGAGACTGCCCGCCCAGCTGTCGAACAATTGCACCGCATGCACCCCCGCCGCGATCTGGCCGGACAGATAGTCGACCGTCATCGCCACGATCGCATCGACGATGGCCTGGAAACGTGCCGGATCGCCATAGGCCAGCCGACGCGCCGGCCCCTGATCCTTGGAGCCCTGGCCCCCCACCATATAGGTCGCGACCGTCCAGGGGCTGCCCGCGAAGCCCAGCAGCGTGACGGCGGGCGGCAGCGCTGCGGCCACGCGGCGGACGGTGCCGTAGACCGGCTCCAAGCGCTCGGGCACCGGGGTGAGCGCCGCGAGGTCCGCCTCCGCCAGCTTGGGGGCGAGGCGCGGCCCCTCCCCCGTCTCGAACCACAGCGCCTGGCCCAGCGCATAGGGGATCATCAGGATGTCGGAGAATAGGATCGATCCGTCGAAGCCGAAGCGGCGGATCGGCTGCAACGTCACCTCGGCCGCGGCATCGCTGTCCTCGACGAGCGCGAGGAACCCGCCCTTCTCGGCCCGAAGCGCGCGATATTCGGGCAGATAGCGCCCCGCCTGGCGCATCAGCCAGACGGGTGGTGCCGCCTGCCGCGTGCCCCGCAGCGTTCCGAGCAAGGGTCGCGCGGCGGAATCGGGGCTCGGCATGCGCGCGTCTATCCTTATCTTACTTAGAGTCTTGAAAGGTTGGAGGAGTCAGTAGGGCGGCGGAAAGCGGGGTTTATGCGCGGCGCCCCGACTTGCCAACAGCTTGACACAGCGTCAGCCAACGGCGCCCCGCCGAGTCCCGTGCCTTCGCCCCCGTTATCCACAGGTGCGGCCCTTTGTTAATCTCCTGTGGATTATTCGTCGGACGGCGCTTTCGCAGCGGGGACGATTCCGTCGCTTGCCGATTCCATGCCCGGTCCGCTACCGATTCGCGGGTGTTTATCCACAGTTTCATGCCCCGCTGATGCGGCTCCACCTTCACCTCCTCTCGGATTCGACCGGCGAGACGCTGGAGGCGGTCGCCAAGGCCGGCCTCGCCCAGTTCGAACAGGTCGAGACGGTCAAGCATTTCTGGCCGATGGTGCGATCCGAGGGCCATCTCGATCGTGTGCTTGCCGAAATCGCGCAGCGGCCGGGCCTCGTCATCTACACGCTCGTCAATTCGGACGTGCGGCGGAAGCTGGAGGCGCGCTGCGCCGCCGCCGGCCTGCCGCATGTCGCCGCCCTCGATCCGGTGGTGCAGGCGCTCTCCGGCCTGCTCGGCCAGGCGGCGACGGCGCGGCCCGGCCGGCAGCACATCCTCGACGCCGCCTATTTCGCGCGCGTCGACGCCATCCAGTTCACGATCGCGCATGACGACGGCATCGGCCATGAGGATTGGGAGGAGGCGGACGTGGTGCTGGCGGGCGTCTCGCGCTCGTCCAAGACGCCGACCTCCATCTATCTCGCCAATCGCGGCTATAAGGCGGCGAATATCCCTCTGGTGGTGGAAAGCCCGCCGCCGGCGGCGCTCTATTCGCTCAAAAACCCTCTGGTGGTTGGGCTGACGACCAGCCCGGACCGGCTGGTCCAGATCCGCCGCAACCGCCTCCTCTCGCTCAATCAGGCGCCCGAGACGGCCTATGTCGATCAGGCGGCGGTCGCGGCCGAGCTGGCGTTCGCGCGGCGCATCTTTTCCGATCGCGGCTGGCCGGTGATCGACGTCACCCGCCGCTCGATCGAGGAGACGGCGGCGGCGATCATCAAGCTGATCGGCGAACATCGCCCGCGCGAGGAAACGACGTGGCGCTGATCCTCGCCTCGCGCTCCGCCGCGCGCCGGGCGATGCTGGCGGCGGCCGGCGTTCCCCACGAGGCGCAGGCGGCGGGCGTCGACGAGGAGGCGGCGAAGGCGGCGCTTGCCGCCGACGGGCTGGACGCGCGCCAGCTGGCCGATGCCCTTGCCGAACTGAAGGCCATCCGCCTCTCCGCTCGCCGGCCGGGGGATGTCGTTCTCGGCTGCGATTCGACGGTGGCGGCGCCCGACGGCACTTTGCTCGACAAGCCGGCCGATCGTGCCGAGGCCGCCGCCCATCTTCGCCTGCTGCGCGGCGGCACGCACCGTCTCGTCTCGGCGATCGTCGCGGCCGAGGCGGGGCGGCCCGTCTGGCGCCATGTCGAGACCGCGAAGCTGACGATGCGATCCTTCTCGGACGCGTTCCTCGACGCTTATCTCGATGCCGAATGGCCGGCGATCGCCGGCTGTGTCGGCTGCTACCGGCTGGAAGGGCCGGGCGTGCAGCTTTTCTCGCGGATCGAGGGCAGTCACTTCACCATCCTCGGCCTGCCACTCCTCCCGCTGCTCGACTGGCTGCGCAGCCGCGGCGCGATGCTGGCGTGAGCGTGCGCCATGCGGAGGTGATCGGCGATCCGATCGCCCAGTCCAAATCGCCGCTGATCCACGGCCTTTGGCTCGATCGGCTGGGCCTGCCCGGCCGCTACGGCAAGACGCATGTCGCCCCCGCCGATCTGGCGGAGTTTCTGGGCGAGCGACGCCGCGATCCCGACTGGGCCGGTTGCAACGTCACCATTCCGCACAAGCAGGCGGTGATGCCGCTGCTCGATCGGGTGACGCCGCTTGCCGCCGCGATCGGCGCGGTCAACACCGTCGTCCGGGAGGCGGACGGGACGCTGACCGGCGACAACAGCGACGCGCCCGGCTTCCTCGAACCGCTGGCGGCGGAGCTTGCGCGGCCGCACCTGTTCCGCATGGCGCGGCTGATGGGCACGGGCGGCGCGGCGCGCGCCATCGCTTATGCGCTGGCGGGCCAGGGCTTCACCATCGTCGTGCTGGGTCGCGATCCGGCCAAGGCGCAGGCGCTGGCCGCCGCCTTCGATCCCGATCCGAAGCTCGCCGCGCCGCTCGATCGCTTCGCGGCACCGTTCGACTTCGACTGGGGGGACCGGTCGGGCGTGCTCGATCTGGTCGTCAACGCCACCTCGCTCGGGATGATCGGCCAGCCGCCGCTGCCGATCGATTTCGGCCATGTGCCGCCCGGTGCGATCGTCTACGACGCGGTCTATGCGCCGCTCGAAACGCCGCTGCTGGCGGAGGCGCGGGTGCGCGGCCATCGCACCGTGGATGGTCTTTCGATGCTGATCGGGCAGGCGGCTATCGCCTTCGAGCGGCTGTTCGGTGTGCCCCCGCCGCGCGATCCCGAAACCGAGGCGGCGCTGCGCGCGACGCTGCTGGCGTGAGCCGCACGCTCGGCCTCACCGGATCGATCGGCATGGGCAAGTCGACCGCGGCGGCGATGATCCGCCGGCTGGGCGTGCCGGTATTCGATGCCGATGCCGCGGTCCACGCGCTGCAAGGGCCGGGCGGCGCGCTGGTGGCGGCGATCGAGGCGCTGCATCCCGGCGTGACGGGGCCCAAGGGGGTCGATCGCCAGCGGCTGGGGGCGACGGTGCTCGGCAATCGCGCCGCGCTGCGCCGGCTCGAGCGGCTGGTCCACCCCGCCGTCGCCCGCCGGCGCGAGGCGTTCCTCCGCCGCCACCGCGCCCGTCCGCTGGTCGTGCTGGACATTCCCCTGCTGTTCGAGGCGGGCGGCTGGCGCCGGGTCGATGCGATCCTCGTCGTCTCCGCGCCGGCATGGATGCAGCGGCGGCGCGTGCTGGCACGGCCCGGCATGACGGCGGCGCGACTCGCCCGCATCCGGGCGTTGCAATGGCGCGATGCCGTTAAGCGCGCGCGCGCGGATTGGGTCGTCCCCTCCCTGCCCCCGCCCGCCGCGATGGCACGCCGCCTCGCCCGCATCGTCGCTTGCGAACGGGCGCGGGCACGCCGATAGTCTTGCCCATGCGCGAGATCGTCTTCGATACGGAAACGACCGGGATCGGCCCCGAATATGGACACCGCCTGGTCGAGATTGGCTGCGTGGAGATGATCAACCGCGTCGAGACGGGCCGCACCTTCCACGCCTATTTCCATCCGGAGCGGGACATGCCCGCCGAGGCGGAAGCGGTGCACGGCCTGTCGCTGACCTTCCTGTCGGACAAGCCGCGCTTCGCCGAGGGTGTCGCCGAACTGCTGGACTTCCTGGGCGATGCGCCGCTCGTCGCGCACAATGCCGCCTTCGACTTCGGCTTCCTCAACCACGAACTGGGCGCCTGCGGGCGTGATCCGATCTGCCTCAGCCGGATGATCGACACGATCGCGCTGGCCCGCGCGCGCCATCCCGGCGCCAAGCACAGCCTGGACGCGCTCTGCTCGCGCTACGGCATCGATCGCAGCCACCGGGTGAAGCATGGCGCGTTGCTCGACGCGCAACTGCTCGCCCAGCTCTACGTGGAGCTGCGTGGCGGGCGGCAGATCGGCCTGTCGCTGCTCGACGCGGCGCCCGAATCAGCGGAGGGGCCGAAGGTCGCCGTCGCGTCCGCCGCCCCGGCGCGGCCCGTCCGCCCGCCGCGCCCGCATTTCGCCAGCCCCGCCGAAAGGGAGCGCCATGCCGCCTTCGTAGCCACGCTGACCGAACCATTGTGGCGCCGCTACGAACCCGCCGGTCCCGCCGTTGGTTGACCCTGCGGCGGGCGGCGCATAAGCCGCCACCCCTCCCCGGCCCCAGGGGTCGAGACGAACAGGACGAAGAGGAGACGGCATCGATGGACATCCGGGTTTCGGGACATCAGGTCGATACGGGCGAAGCGCTGCGCACCCATGTCGAGGATCGTCTGCAGGGCA
This sequence comes from Edaphosphingomonas fennica, assembly GCA_036946415.1. Classification (GTDB taxonomy): domain Bacteria; phylum Pseudomonadota; class Alphaproteobacteria; order Sphingomonadales; family Sphingomonadaceae; genus Sphingomonas_Q; species Sphingomonas_Q fennica_A. The sequence goes on from JAQIJD010000009.1 coordinate 95,042, forward strand.
TGGCGGAGAAATATTTCTCCCGCTCGCTGTCCGCCCATGTCACCTTCGGCCACGGCCCGCACGGCAGCTTCAGTTGCGATATCGTGGCGCACGTCATGCAGGGCGTGATCCTCAAGGGCTCGGGCCAGGGCGTCGAGGCGCATCCCGCCTTCGATCAGGCCGCCGGCCGCATCGAAACCCAGCTGCGCCGCTATATGCGCCGGCTGAAGGACCGTCAGGCGGGCGCCGCCGCCGCGATCCTGGATGCCGCCGACGCGGGCTATACCGTCTTCCAGACCTCCGCCGAGGAGGAAGAGGAGGCGGCCGACAATCCGCTGATCATCGCCGAGACGCGGGTCGACGTGCCCGAGGCGACCGTGTCCGATGCGGTGATGATGCTCGATCTGCGCAACACGCAGGCGCTGCTGTTCAAGAACAGCGGCACGGGCACCTTCAACATGGTCTATCGCCGCAACGACGGCACGATCGGCTGGGTCGAGCCGCAGCGCGCGGCCTGACATTAACTCGAATGTAGGGGGCGGGGCGTATCGACCCCGCCCGTGGCCGCGCGTGGCCGGGAAACGGTGATGGACGATCTCGACGATATCCTAACGGCCGATGCCGTGCTGGCGACCCTCGCCGTGCCCAACAAGAAGACGCTGCTGGGCCAGCTCGCCCAGGCCGCCGCGCGCGTGGCGGATGTCGATGCGCGTCTCGTGGTCGACCGGCTGGTCGAGCGCGAACGGCTGGGATCGACCGGCTTCGGCAACGGCATCGCCATCCCCCACGGCAAGATCGAAGGGCTCGCCCGCGTCACCGGCGTCTTCGCGCGCCTTTCGCACCCGGTCGATTTCGCCGCGATCGACGATCTGCCGGTCGATCTGGTCTTCCTGCTGCTGTCGCCACCCGATGCGGGGGTCGAGCATCTCAAGGCGCTCGCCCGCGTCAGCCGTCGCCTGCGCGACCGGACGCTGTGCGCCAAGCTGCGCGGCGCGGCCTCGCCCGACGCGCTCTATGCGCTGCTCGTCTCGGGCGAGGCGCGCGACGCTGCCTGAGGCGCCCCGCCTCGCCACGGGGATCGTCGTGGCGGCATTGTTGCGGCGCATGGCGGCGGAAGGCGGCCAGGGCACCATCCTCCACCGCGGCGATGCGCAGGCCGGTGCGATCCTGATCGTCACGATGGCGCGCGGCAGCGTGACCGGCGTGCTGGAACGGACGCTCGGCGCGGACGGCTATGCCCTCGGGCGCAGCGGCCCGGCGGACCCGACGACGCTCGATGGCTGGCTGGAGCGGCGCCGGCTGGCCGACCCCGACCTGTGGGTGGTCGAGTTGGAAGGCGACGGAGAGTCGCCCCAGCGTGTGGCACGCGACGTCATGGCGTGACGACCATTGGGGGCGGAGGATCACCCCCTCGAGGCGTGTCCGAACCGACTCGCAATCGTTCCCGCCCTGTTCTATGAACCGCGCCATGGCCAGCGCCGTCGCCTGTTTCGATGACCGCCCGCTCGTCGCTGCGGATGTCGCCCGCGGTGTCGCCCGGCTGCTGTTCCGGCAGGATGCGCATGCGCTGTGCGAGGTGCCGCTCGGCAACGGCCGCCGCGCCGATCTGATGGCGGTGGACGGCAAGGGACTGCTGACGATCGTCGAGGTCAAGGTTTCGCGCGCGGACCTGCGCGGGGATGCCAAATGGCCGGACTATCTCGATTATTGTGATCGCTTCCTGTGGGCGGTGCCCGCCGGCTTCGATCTCGCGCCGTTCGACGAGCCGTGGTTCCGGCCCGACATCGCCGGGCTGATCGTCGCCGATCGCTACGATGCGGCGCTCGTCCGCACGCCCGCCCACCGGCCGATGCCCGCCCCGCGACGCCGGGCGGAGACGTTGCGCTTCGCCCGCGTCGCCGCCCGGCGCCTGCTGGGCGGCCTCGACCCGGGTCTGGCGGGGCTGGACTGACCTTACGGCCGCACCGGCCCCGTCACCGCCGCTTTCGGCTTGGCATCGTCGAGCAGTTTCAGGATCGCGGCGGCGCGATTGTCCTCGGCGGCATAGTCGCGCGCGCTCTTGCCGGCGACGCGATCGGAGATCTTCGGGTCCGCGCCCTGCGCCAGCAGCAGCCGCACCATCGCCGGATCGCGCTGCTGCACCGCCAGGATCAGCGGCGTCTCGCCACGATTGTTGGCGAGGTTGGGGCTCGCGCCGACCTGGAGGAGGATGCGCGCCCCCTCGATCCAGCCGATCTGGGCGGCGGTGGTGAGCGGCGTGTTGCCCTGCCCGTCCTTCAGCTCGGTCTTCGCGCCGTTCTGGAGGAGGAACCCCAGCCACGGCAGGTCGCGGCCCTTGGTCACGACGATCAGCGGCGTCTCCCCCGTCGTGTAATCGCGCGCGTTGACGGGCGCCCCGGCCTTCTGGGCCAGTTCGGTCGCCTTGGTCACGTCGCGGTCGCGCACCGCCTTCAAGAAATTGTAGCTGTCCGAAAATTGCGCGGCGGCCGGCACGCTGCCGGCCGCCAGGGCCAGCGCCTCCAGCAGGGGGCGGCGCTTGGCGATGGACGAGACGAACCCCATATCCGGTATCTTACCCCTTGCAGCCCGCTTGCACGGGCGCCTCTAGCAAAGCATGGCTGGCCGCACCATGAACAATGGCATCCGTCCCCGTCTGGCGGTCGCACTCGCCCTGCTGGCGCTCGCCGGCGCGTGCCAGCGTGCGCCGGATACCACCGCCGGCACGCCACCGCTGGCCGGCGCGAAGCTGGGCGGTCCCTTCTCGCTGATCGATCAGGACGGGCGGCGCGTTGCCGATACCGCCTTCGCCGGCCGTTATCGCCTGATCTACTTCGGCTACACCTATTGCCCGGATGTCTGCCCGACCGGCCTCCAGACGTTGGCCAAGGGGCTGAAGGCGTTCGAGGCGGCCGATCCCGCCCGCGCGGCGCGCGTCCAGCCGATCTTCATCACCGTCGATCCCGCACGCGATACGCCGGCGGTGATGAAGGCCTATGTCGCCGCCTTCCACCCGCGGCTGATCGGCCTGACCGGCACGCCGGCCGAAATCGACGCGGTATCGAAGCGCTTCGCCGTCTTCGCGCAGCGGCGCGACGATCCCGGCGCCAGCGGCTATCTGATGGATCACAGCAGCCAGGCGATGCTGTTCGGCCCGAGCGGCGAACCGATCGCGCTGGTGCCGCAGGACGAGACCCCCGCCGACGTGGCCAGGACGCTCCAGGATTGGGTGCGATGACCGATCGCTTCTGGGAAACCAAGCGGCTGGAACAGATGAGCCGCCAGGAATGGGAATCGCTGTGCGACGGCTGCGGCAAATGCTGCCTCCACAAGCTGGAGGATGACGAGACGGGCGAGCTCTACCCCACCAACGTGGCCTGCAAGCTGCTCGACCGGCGCACCGGCCAGTGCGGTGACTATCGGCGCCGGCGGCTGTTCGTGCCCGAATGCGTGCGGCTGACCCCGGCCAAGGTTCGCGCGCTCGACTGGCTGCCCGAAACCTGCGCCTATCGTCTGCTGGACGAGGGGGCGGCGCTTCCCGAATGGCATCCGCTCGTCTCGGGCGATCCCGAATCGGTACATCGCGCCGGCATTTCGGTGCGCGGCTGGACGGTGTCCGAGGTGGATGCCGGCGATCTCGAGGATCATGTCGTCGATCGCCGCCTCTGAGCTGACGTTCGCGGGCGGCGGCCGGGTGCGGGCGCTGGAGGTGCGGCGCATGCCCCAGGCGCGGGCGATGCGCCTGTCGGTCGATCCGCGCGATGGAGCGGTGCGGCTGGTGCTGCCGCAGCGGATGGCGCTGGCGCGCGGCCTCGCCTGGGCGGAGGAGAAGCGCGGCTGGATCGAGGGCGCGCTCGCGGCGCTGCCCGCCGGGCGGCCGTTCGTCGATGGCCAGATGCTGCCGTTCCGCGGGGACATGCTGACCGTCGACTGGTCCCCCGCCCGCCCCCGCACCGTCCGCCGGGACGGGGGCCGGCTGCTCGCCGGCGGTCCTACCGAGGGCCTGGCGCGGCGGATCGAACGCTGGCTGCGGGCGGAGGCGCTGGCGGTGCTGTCCCATGAGACGGCGCGCTTCGCCGATCGTGCCGGCCTCGCCCCCGGCCCCGTCGCGATCGGCGATCCGCGGTCGCGATGGGGAAGCTGCTCCGCCGATGGCGCGATCCGCTACAGCTGGCGCCTTGTCCTGGCGCCGCCGGCGGTGCTGGAAGCGACCGCCGCGCATGAAGTGGCGCATCGCCTGCACATGGATCACAGCCCCGCCTTCCACGCGGCCGTCGCTCGCCTGCTCGGCCGCGAACCCAAAGCGGAACGCGCCTGGCTGCGTAGGCATGGCGCGGGACTGCACGGGGTGGGACGGTCCTGATCGTTCGCGGCGCTCCGATCGGGGCCTGAACTAGATCGGCGACCACGGCTCCGCCGCCGCGGGGCTGGCAGGGGTTTCGCCCTCGGCGGGCCCCAACGCCGCGACCAGCCGGTCGAGCACCGCATCCACCCCCGTTCCGGCCGCGCCGGAGAGGATCAGCGGTGCCTGTCCGCTAGCCTTGGCCAATTGCTTCGCAAGCGCTTTCAGCGCCTTCGGCTCCGCGGCATCGGCCTTGTTGAGTGCCACGATCTCCGCCTTGTCGACCAGCCCCGCGCCATAAGCGTCCAGTTCGCCGCGGACGATATGATAGGCGTCGACCGGATCGTCGCCGGTCGCATCGACCAGATGGAGGAGGACGCGGCAGCGCTCGATATGCCCCAGGAAGCGATCGCCGATGCCGGCGCCGTCGGCCGCCCCCTCGATGAGGCCGGGGATGTCGGCCACGACGAATTCCCGCCCGTGGCGGCTGGCGACGCCCAGTTGCGGGCGGACGGTGGTGAACGGATAGGCGCCCACCTTCGCGCCGGCATTGGTGACGGCGTTGATGAAGGTCGACTTGCCGGCATTGGGCAGGCCGACCAGTCCGACGTCGGCCAGCAGCTTCAGCCGCAGCCACACCCAGGCTTCCTCCGCCGGCCAGCCCTGGCCATGCTGGCGCGGCGCGCGGTTGGTCGAGGTCTTGTAGCTGGCGTTGCCGCGCCCGCCGTCGCCGCCGCGCAGCAGCACGATGCGCTGGCCGACCGCGGTCAGATCCGCCAGCACCGTCTCGCGATCCTCGTCGGAGATGATCTGCGTGCCGACCGGAACCTTGATGACGAGATCGTCGCCCCCCGCGCCCGTCCGGTTCGATCCCGATCCGCCCGATCCCCGCGGCGCGCGGAAATGCTGCGTGTAGCGGAAGTCGATCAGCGTATTGAGCCCGGCGATCGCCTCGAACACGATGTCGCCGCCCTTGCCGCCGTTGCCGCCGTCCGGCCCGCCATATTCGACGAACTTCTCGCGCCGGAAGGAGACGGCGCCGGGGCCGCCGGCGCCCGAGCGCAGATAGATCTTGGCCTGATCGAGAAAATGCATGGCGCGCCTATAGCAAGCCGCGCGCCCGCGTCACACCATCGATCGGGTCAGGGTGCGAGCCGCCCGGCAAGCGCGCTCAGGCGCGCGTCCGCCGCGCGGTCGAGCGGCGCGATCCGTTTGCCGGCCGCCTCGATCGCGGCGATGTCGGCAGCGGCGCCATTCTCCCGCTCGCGCCGCAGCGCGTCCAGTTCGTCGACAGCGTCCTGCAGCGCGCCCCGCGCCGCCACCGCGGCCGAATAGCGCGTCTGCGCCGCCGCCCACGCATCGCTGCCGCTGACGGTCGCGCCCGGGCGGGCGAGCGCCGTCTGCGCCTGATCGGCCACATCGGCGAAGGCGGCGGCGGCGGCGCCGGCGGATCGCTCGACCGCCGCGATCCGCTGGACGAGCGCCGGATCGGCGGTGGACGGGGTCTCGGCTTCGGCCGGCGCGTCCGCCCGGGCCATCCGTTCGATCGGCCGGGGCGCGAGCGAGGGAAAGCCGTCGCGGCTGGCGCAGCCGGCCACCGGCAGCAGCGCCGTCGCGAGGAGGCAGGCGAAGGCGGGGCGGGCGGCGATCGTCATGCCCCCGCCCTAAAGCCTCCAGGCCTGCCGGCAAAGCGAAGCCGCGCGGCCGCCCGAAGATGCGCCCGCCGGCCAGTTTGCGCTTGCGCGCCGCAGTCCCCTTGTCTAACAGCCCGCCACGGCATGCGCCCGTAGCTCAGCTGGATAGAGCATCAGACTACGAATCTGAGGGTCGGACGTTCGAATCGTTCCGGGCGCGCCATTTCCCCCATCGTCGGCACCGCAGTCCGCCGGTCAACGGCAGGCGAAGCTCTCGGCACGGTCCGGATCGCCGGCGCCGGTCGGTCGGGCGACGGTCGGATAGGGGCAGAGCGGGCGGCTGCGGCCCGGCCACGGCGTGCCCTGCGGCGCGGTGGCGACGATCCGGTCCGGGGCGATGCCCTCCTCCACCCAGCGGGTCAGCGCCGTGAACGCGTCGAAGCGGCTGGTGGCGGGGCCGCCCCGGCAATGCGCCATGCCGGGCGCGACGAACAATCGCGTGAAATCGGCGGCGTGGCCCCGCTCGCGCGCGTCCAGCGCCTCCCACCAGCGGATCGTATCGTGGACGGAGAAGACGGGGTCGGCGGCGAGCAGCACCAGACTGTGCGTCGGCCCCAGCCCGCGGAGGTTGGGCGTCGACTGGCAGACAGTGCGGCCGGTGTTCTAATTGCTGAACTGCCGCCGCCCGGCCGCAACCGGGGGGTCCGCAGCAATGCCGAGTCGACGATTGGCTGGCCGCCGCACTGGATCGCCTCAGTCGAGGTGGTGACGACGATCCGTGGTGTGGATCGATCGATACGGTCTTTGCAACGATTGCCGCCGCACGGCACGATAGGGTCCGAATGATAAGGAGAGGTGGCATGATGACGCGACGCGAGGGGATGGCCGTGCTGGGGCTCGGGCTGGCGGCCGCACCGTTCGCGGCGGCGGACGGCGCGCCGGTGACGCCGGATATGGGCGCCCCGACCGCGCGCTTCGTTTTCGAGGCGCAAGTGGATATCGCGCCGACCGAGGATCTGGGGGATAGCGCGCTAGGCCGCCGCCGGATCGTGCCGATCCTGGGCGGCAGCTTCGCCGGGCCGGATATCAGGGGCAAGGTGCGCCCCGGCGGCGCCGACCGCCAGCTGGTCCGGCCGGACGGGGTCCGCCAGCTCCACGCGCTCTACGAGATCGAGACCGACGACGGCGCCGTCCTGACCATCTCCAACCGCGTCATGATCGACGAACCGGCGGGCGGCCCGCGCTATGCCGTCTCCGTGATCGAGATCACCGCGCCCAAGGGCCGCTACGACTGGATGAACCGCCGCATCTTCGTCGGCACGCTCGCCACGATGCGCCCCGCCCGGCAGGCGGTGCGCATCCGCGTGTTCGTGATGGAATAGGCTCTTAGCGGACCAGGCAGGGCCGCTTGTTGTCGAACGTCCAGCCGGGGACGAGATATTGCATGGCGGCCGCATCGTCGCGCCCGCCCAGCCCCTCGCGCCGGTAGAGGTCGTGCGCCGCCTCCAGCGCCTCCATGTCGATGTCGAGGCCGAGACCGGGGGCGGCCGGCACGTCCAGCAGGCCGCCGGCGATGCGGTAGGGCGCGGTCGTCAGCGCCTGCCCGTCCTGCCAGATCCAGTGCGTGTCGATCGCGGTGATCTCGCCCGGCACGGCGGCGGCGACATGGGTGAACATCGCCAGCGAGATGTCGAAATGGTTGTTGGAATGCGATCCCCACACCATCCCGAAATCGCGGCAGAGCTGGCCGACGCGAACCGAGCCTTCCATCGTCCAGAAATGCGGATCGGCAAGCGGAATGTCGACCGAACCGAGCCGTATCGCATGCGCCATCTGCCGCCAGTCGGTGGCGATCATGTTGGTGGCGGTGGGCAGGCCGGTGCGGCGGCGGAACTCGGCCATCACCTCCCGGCCCGAGAAGCCGTTCTCGGCCCCGCACGGATCCTCCGCATAGGCCAGCACGTCCTGCCGGCCGCGGCACAGCGACACCGCCTCCTCAAGCCCCCAGGCGCCGTTGGGATCGAGCGTGATGCGCGCGTCGGGGAAGGCGGCGGCCAGCGCCTCGATCGCGGCCATCTCCTCGGTGCCGGCCAGCACGCCGCCCTTCAGCTTGAAGTCGCGGAACCCGTACCGCGCCTCCGCCGCCGCGGCGAGCGCCACGATCGCGTCCGGATCCATCGCCGCCTGATGCCGCAGGCGCGTCCAGTCGTCGACGGCGCCGTCGCCGCTATCGTAGGGCAGGTCGGTGCGGGTGCGGTCGCCGACGTAGAAGAGGTAGCCCAGCACCGGCACCTGCGCCCGCTGCTGGCCTTCGCCCAGCAACGTCGCCACCGGCACGCCGAGATGGCGCCCGAGCAGATCCAGCATCGCGCTCTCGATCGCGGTCATGACATGCACCGATACGCGCAGGTCGAACGTCTGGAGGCCACGGCCCGCACCGTCGCGCCCGCGGCAGAGCGCGTCGACATCGGCGAGCACCTCGCGATGCGTGCCGACCGTGCGGCCGATCACGAGGGTGCGCGCATCCTCCAGCGCGCGGCGGATGCCTTCGCCCCCCGGCACCTCGCCCAGCCCGACGCGGCCTTCGTCGTCGGTCAGCAGCACGATGTTGCGCGTGAAATAGGGTGCGTGCGCACCGCTCAGGTTGAGGAGCATGCTGTCCCGCCCGGCGACGGGGACGACACGCATGTCGGCGATGCGCGGGGCGCGGGACGGGCTGGGCATCGGCGGTTCCTTAGGCCGGCAGGGTGAGCGTGCCGTCGATCCGGCGCGGGATACGGCAGGGGTTGTCGTCGCGCAGCGCCGCCGGCAGCAGGCCTTCGGGCATGTCCTGATAGCAGACCGGCCGCAGGAAGCGATCGATCGCGAGCGTCCCGACGGAGGTGCTGCGCCCGTCCGAGGTCGAGGGATACGGCCCGCCGTGAACCATCGCCGGCGCCACCTCCACGCCCGTGCCGAAGCCGTTCACCAGGATGCGGCCCGCTTTCTCCACGATCAGCGGCATCAGATCCGCGGCAAGCGCATGATCGGCGGCTTCCATATGGAGCGCGATCGTCAACTGCCCCTCCAGCCCCTCCAGCAGCCGCGCGGCGGTGGCGACATCGGGGCAGCGCACGACGAGACCGGCGGGGCCGAAAATCTCGTCGCGCAGGGCCGGATCGGCCAGCAGCGCATCGGCATCGGTCTCGAACACGGCGGCCGTCGCGTCATGCGGATTAGCGGAGGTGCCGCCCGCGGCCAGCGGGGCGACGCCCCTGGCACGCAGCGCCTCGACGCCCTTCAGATAGGCGCCGTGGATGCCGGGGGTGAGCATCGTCGCCGCCGGCGTGGCGGCGATCCCGCCCGCGACCGCTTCCCGGAAGGCGGTGTCGCCGCTGCCCTCGATGAGGACGACGAGGCCGGGGTTGGTGCAGAACTGCCCCGCCCCCATCGCCAGCGAGGCGACGTAAGCCGCAGCGATCGCCGCGCCGCGTGCGGCGATCGCACCCGGAAACAGCAGCACCGGGTTGATGCTCGACATCTCGGCATAGACCGGGATCGGTTCGGGCCGGGATGCCGCGATCTGCATCAGCGCCGTGCCGCCGCCGCGCGATCCGGTGAAGCCCACCGCCTTGATCGCGGGATGCGCCACCAGCCATTCCCCGACGCGATAGTCCGCCCCGTAGAGGAGCGAGAAGGTGCCCGCTGGCATGCCGCAGGCGGCGACCGCGCGGGCGATCGCCCCGCCCATCAGCGCCGACGTGCCGGGATGCGCCGAATGCGCCTTGGCGACGACCGGGCAGCCGGCGGCGAAGGCCGAGGCCGTATCCCCGCCCGCGACCGAGAAGGCGAGCGGGAAATTGCTGGCGCCGAAAACCGCGACCGGGCCGATCGCCAGCTTGGCGAGGCGCATGTCGGGGCGCGGCAGCGGCTGGCGATCGGGCTGGGCCGGATCGATGCGCACGTCCATCCAGCCGCCGTCGCGCACCACCCTGGCGAACAGGCGGAGCTGGCCGCACGTCCGCCCGCGCTCACCCTGTAGGCGCGCCTGCGGCAGGCCGGTTTCGGTCATCGCGCGGTCGATCAGCGCGTCGCCCAGCGCCTCGATCTCGCTGGCGATCGTCTCGAGGAAGACGGCACGGGCTTCCGGCGCGGTCGCGCGGAACGTGCGCGCCGCGTCCGCCGCGGCACGCGCCGCACGATCGACATCCGCCTCGGTGGCTCCGCCGAACGCCGGCTCGATCGTCTCTCCCGAACGCGGATCGATCCCGCGCACGGCGCCTTCGGTACCCTCGAGGCGTTCCCCTGCGATCAGCATCGCCGTCTCCGCCGCGCTCATGCCGCGATCGATCCGGCCGGCGACGCGCGGCGCACGAGATCGTCGAGCATCGCCTGCTCCTCGGCGGCGAGGTCCGTCAGCGGCAGGCGGACCGGCCCGGCCGGCCGGCCGATCGAGCGCATCCCGGCCTTGACGATCGACACCGCATAGCCCGCGGCGCGATTGCGGATCGCGATATAGGGCAGCACGAAATCGGTCAGGCCCGCCATGATCGCCGCCTTGTCGCGCCGGCGCACGGCATCGTAGAAGGCGATGGCCCATTCGGGCATGAAGTTGAAGATGGCGGAAGAATAGGTGGTGACGCCCATCTCCAGATAGGCCGGCGCGAACGTTTCCGCGGTGGGCAGGCCGCCGACATAGGTCAGCCGGTCGCCCATGCGCGCATAGACGCGCATCATCAGCTCGATGTCGCCGACGCCGTCCTTGAACCCGACGAGGTTGGGGTTGCGATCGCACAGCCGCGCCAGCGTGTCCTCGTGCAGGATCGCATTGTCGCGATTGTAGACGATCACGCCCATCGCCGTCGCCTTGCACACCGCCTCGACATGCGCGGCCAGCCCGTCCTGCGTGGCGTGCGTCAGATAGGGCGGCAGGAGCAGGATGCCGTCCGCTCCCGCTTTCTCCACGCGGCGTGCGATTTCGGTGGCGATGGCGGTGCCGTAGCCGCAGCCGGACAGGAGGGGCACGCGCCCGCCGCTCTGCTCGACCGCCGCGCGGACGACGCGTTCCACCTCGTCGACCGACAGCGAGAAGAATTCGCCGGTGCCGCCGGCGGCGAACAGGCCGGCCACCTTGTGGCCCGAGAGCCAGTCGATATGCGCGCGATAGGCATCTTCGGCGAATTGTTGCGATTCGTCGAAATGCGTCACCGGAAAGGAGAGCAGGCCGCTCCCGATCTGCTGCGCCATCTCCTTCGGAGTCATCCTGCCCATCGCCGGTCCCGCAATTGTTGGTGGAGTGCCGGGCCACGCCGGTTGAGCGGTTCGATAACCGGCGGGGGCGGGCTGGTCTAAGTCAAACACCGCATCCGGCGATGTCCCCGGCGCATCGGTCCCCGGCGATCCACGATGGGTATCGATCGATAGGGAGCCGACATTGGCGCCCCCGGCCCGCCAGCGGCGATGATCCGCCAACGGCCCGGCCATAGCGGGCGAGAGGGAGGATCGCGATGGACAGGCGGAGTTTTCTCGGCACCGGGCTCGGCGCCACGGCGGCGCTGGCGGCAGACGGGGTGGCGGCGCAGGCCCCCGCGCGCACGGCGCGGGGCGGGGCGGGCAAGCCCTATCTGATGAAGCTCGGCTGCCAGAGCGGCCCTTCGACGGACGAGCGTTTCGCCTATTTCGCGCGCTACGGCGTCACCAATATCTGCGCGCGGGCCAAAAGCTCGGGCGGGCGGCTCTATTCGACGGTCGAGGAGCTGGCGGCGCTGAAGACGATGGCGGAGAAGCACAAGCTCAGCCTCGACATACTCGAGCCGGAACTGCTTCCTTCCAGCCATATCGATCGCGAGCATCCCGCCATCATGCTGGCCGACAGCCCGGAGCGCGATCGCGACATCGAAGCGTTCCAGATGCTGATCCGCAACGCCGCCGCCGCCGGCATCCCGTGCATCAAATATAATATGAGCCTGCTTGGCGTGCTGCGCACCGGCACCCTGCCCGGCCGCGGGGACAGCCGCTATCTCGCCTGGGACGAGAATGTACCGCCCGAAAAGCCGCTGACGCGCGCCGGCCCGGTCGATGCCGATCGTTTCTGGGAGCGCATCACCTATTTCCTCGATCGGATCGTTCCCGTCGCGCAGGAGAACAAGGTGCGGATCGCCTGCCACCCGCAGGATCCGGGCACCCCGCCGCAGGGCTATCAGGGCATCACCAACGTGCTCGGCACGATCGAGGGCATGAAGCGCTTCATCGAGATCCGGCCGAGCGCCTATCACGGCTTCAATTTCTGCCAGGGCACCGTTTCGGAGAACCTGCCCGATCCGCAGACCCAGATCTTCGACGTGATCCGCTATTTCGGCAGTCGCAAGAAGATCTTCAACGTCCACTTCCGCAACATCAAGGGCCGGCGCGGCAAGTTCCAGGAAGTGTTTCCCGGACGAAGGCGACGTGGGACATGGTGCGCGCGCTTCAGGCCTATCGCGAGGTGGGCTACGACGGGATGCTGATGCCCGATCACGTCCCCGAAGTGCCCGGCAACGAGGCGGCGCGCGATCAGAGCTTCGCCTTCAGCTACGGCTATATCCGCGGGCTCCTGCAATCCGCCCAGCGACTGGCCGGCTGGCGCGTGATCCACTGATGTGGATGCGGCACCAGCCCGCTCCCCCACCCGACCTCCCACAGCGTATCCTGATTGGGAGGTCGGGTGGGGGGAGCGGGCTGGTGCCGCCCCTGATCCAGCTTCGCTGGATCAGGCTCTAACGCATCGATAGCGCCGGGGCATCGATTCATCGCTTCTCGGCATTGGGACGGTGCGGCGAATGCAGCGCACCGTCCCCCCATCGAACATCATCGACGAGCCCGCCGGCAAGCGGACCATATCGGAAGAGGAAAGATCATGGGCCACACCGCCCGACGGCTGAGCCACGTCCTTTTCACCAGCACCGCGCCGCTTGCGCTGGCATTCGCGGCCAGTGCCGCTTCTGCGCAGGTGCCGGTCGACAACACCCCCGTCCGCCCCGATCCTGCCGCGCCCCCCTGCGGAAACCGACGCCGCTGACGCAGGAATTGCAGGCCCCAGGCGGCAAGCCCGGCGGCCGAAACCGCCGGGCCGACCGAGGCCTCGACGAGCGAGATCGTCGTCACCGGATCGCGCATCGCGCGCAGTGGTTTCACGGCCCCCACGCCCACGACCGTGCTGGGCATCGAGGACATCCAGAAGGCGGCCCCCGCCAACGTCGCCGATTTCGTCAACCAGCTGCCGCAATTGTCCGGCAGCACGACCACGCGCACCGGCAACGGCAACACCAGCGCCGGCACCAACGGCCTGAATACGCTGAACCTCCGCTCGCTTGGCGCCAACCGCACGCTGGTGCTGCTCGACGGTCGCCGCGTCGTCGCCTCGGCGGTCAATTCCGCGGTCGACATCAACAATCTGCCAAGCGTGCTGATCGAGCGCGTCGACGTCGTGACCGGCGGCGCCTCCGCCGCCTACGGGTCGGACGCGGTGACGGGCGTCGTCAACTTCGTCCTCCAGCGCAACTTCAACGGCATCAAGGGCAGCGTGCTGGGCGGCATCACCCACCGCGGCGACGACGAGGTGGCCAATGCCTCGCTCGCCTACGGCACCGATTTCGCGGGCGATCGCGGCCACATCCTGCTCAGCGTCGAAGGCGCCTATCAGGCGGGTATCGACACGCTCGATCCGTCGAAGCGCAAATGGTTCACGCAGACCAACCTGCTCAACAACCCCGCCTTCGCCGCCGGCAACGGCCAGCCGCAGCGGATCATCCGCGCCAATTCCAACACCTCGCGCATCGCCCAGGGCGGCGTGATCCTGAACGGGCCGCTCGCCTTCACCCAGTTCGGCCAGGGCGGCACGCCGATCCCGTTCGTGCGCGGCAATCCCGTCGCCAACCCGTTCATGGTCGGCGG
>JAQIJD010000010.1:0-94623 GCA_036946415.1 Edaphosphingomonas fennica
CGAAGACCGACTGGATGAAGAACGGCGGCTTCAACAGCCCTCGGCCGACGAAGTAATCGAGCGTATAGAGGTGGCTTATGTCATAGCATTCGAACTCGAAGCGCGTACCGCCCTTGATCCCGATCTCGGTGATGATCCACTCGATGTCGTCGAACGTGTTCTGGAAGATGAGGCCGCTGGTCGACCGCAAGAATTTCTGCTCCCAGGCGAACTTCCAGTCCCGCTCCTTGTCGGCAAGCTCGCTGAGGTTGAAGTTGATCGACCCCATGTTGAGCGAGGCCATCTCGGGCTGAGCGCCAGCGCGGCCCGGGCGCGTTCCGGGACCGGCACCCCCGGCCCGCCGCCCCCGGTCGAGATATTGATGACGGCGTCGGTCTCGCCCTTGATGCGCTGGAGGAAGCGCTGGAACATCGCCGGATCGCCCGTCGCGCGCCCGTCTTCGGGATTGCGGGCGTGGAGGTGGATGATCGATGCGCCGGCCGCCGCCGCCGCGATCGATTCCTCGGCGATCTGTTCGGGCGTGATCGGCAGATATGGCGACATCGAGGGGGTGTGCGCGCCGCCGGTGATCGCGCAGGTGATGATGACCTTGCTCATGCGCCCATCTCCTCCCGATCCGCGATCGGGGCGAAGGCCATCCCGCCGGTCTCGCCGGAACGGTCCGGGCGGATATGATCGGTGCCGCGCCGGATCGGGACATCGCCGGCGCGCGTCGGCACCCCGTTATGGATCAGGATGTCCGACGCGATCGGCGAGCGGCCGGCATTCTCCTCCCCCGTGACGGTCCGTCCCGCCGGGCGGACGCGGGGGGTGCCCCGAGGCTTGCCGCCGTTCTAGCACTTCTGTGTCTGCCATCATGCCATCCTCGTTACGATACGCCACGAACCGTATATGGGCGATAGTGATAAGACAATGCTGCTTCTCGCCCGCCGCTGGAGAGCGGTGCCATTCGTGAGGGGATCTGCAAATCGCATGGCATCGTAGCTTGACGTAACAATACGGCACGTTCAACAAGTCTGCCGGGAGGACATATGCTGAAGGTCATGTGGTTCGTGCCGCCTGCGCTGCACAGGCTGGCGGAATGTGGGGGGCGGCTCGCGGCGGGGGCGGTGGATGCCGCGTCGACCGGTTCGTCCGACGAGCAGTTCGAGCGCTTGCAGCAGGGGCGCTGCGATGCCGTCGTGACGGCGATGGACAATGTCGTCATGTGGAACCGCCGCCCGGCCAGTGCCGGCTACTGGATCGCCGCGCAGATCGAGACGACCACCGCGATCAGCCTGGTCGCCGCCCCCGGGTTCGCGACGGTCGCCGATCTGCGCGGCGCGCGCCTGCTGGTTGATTCGGCGGTCAACGGCTTCGTCATCGCACTGCGTGCGCTGCTCGACGATGCCGGCATCGGCTTTGGCGACTGCGCGGTGATCGAGGCGGGCGGCGTCCGGGAGCGTTTCGCGGACCTGACGCGCGGCGAGGGCGACGCCAGCCTGCTCGGGCCGCCGTTCGTCGGCATGGCGGAGGCGCAGGGGCTGCGTCGCCTGGCCGATCTCGACAGCATGTTCCCCGGCTTCCCGGGGCAGGGCATCGTCGTCCGGCGGGATATCGGCGGCGAAACGCGCGCAAGGACGGTGGCGTGGCTCGCCGCGCTCGAGGCGGCGCGCGCGGACGCCCGTGCCGACGAGGCTCGCGCCGTCCGGGCCTTGCTGGCGGCCGGCATGGAGGCGCCCCTGGCCACCACGATGGCACGTACCGTGCCGGCCGGCCTGATCCCCGATCCCGCCGGCGTCGCTCTCATCGTGCGCCATCGCGCGCAACTGGGCCTGCCGGGCGGCGGGGACCGCTATGAGGAACTGGTCGATCCCGGCCTTCTCGTCGATGCGCTGGCGCAGGCGGCGATCGACCCTGCTTGACGGAGACGCGAATGACCACCCGATATGCCCTTGCGACATTCTCCGTCGGCGGCGGGCCGAAACAGGCCGGCCTGGTGATCGACGGGCGTCTCGCGGCGCTGGACGACCTGATCGCGGACGGGGGGCCCGCCGCGCCCGGCATCGATCGCGGAGCGACGGTGCTGGGGCTGCTCGAGCGCTGGGATATCGCTTTGCCGACGCTGGACGGCATCGCCGCCGCCGCCGTCCCGCGGGACGGTCGGCCATGGTTCGCGCAGGAGGACGCGACCTTTCATGCCCCGGTCGATCTGCCACGGCAGATCTTCTGCACCGGGGCGAACTACCGCACGCATGTCGTCCACCTGACGATGGACATGCAGGTCGGCCCCGACGGCATCCAGGGCGACGATCTGCGCCGCTGGGCCGAAAAGATGATGGACGACCGGCTGGCGCACGGCGAACCCTATGTCTTCACCAAACCGGTCGCAACCGTCGCCGGCCCCGACGACGATCTCGTGCTGCCGGCGAATACGGCGATGCCGGATTGGGAACTGGAGCTTGCCGTCGTCATCGGCCGGGGCGGCCACGCCATATCCCGCGCGCAGGCGATGGAGCATGTCGCCGGCTACGCGATCGTGAACGACGTCAGCGCGCGCGATCTGATCGCGCGCACCGACTACAAGATGCTCGGCACCGACTGGCTCCGCGCCAAGGGGCAGCGCGGCTTTCTCCCCTTCGGGCCCTATCTCGTGCCGGCGCGGCATGTGCCGGACCCGTATGACCTTCGGATCCGCCTCAGCGTCTCCGGCCAGCTCATGCAGGACGAGACGACGGGCGACATGATGTTCGATATCGCGCGGCAGATCGAATATATCTCGCGCTATACGCCGCTGCTGCCGGGCGACCTGATCTGCACCGGATCGCCCGCGGGCAACGGCACGCACTATAATCGCTATCTTCGCGATGGCGACCTGATGGTAGGCGAGATCGACGGGCTCGGCGCACAGCGCGTCCGCTGTGTTGCCGCCGATGCCTGAACCGGTCGAGCCTGCGCGCGACAACGAGACGCGGCGGATCGTCGCGGAGGCGGTCGCCGCCGGTGCGCGCGATATTTCGCTCGCCAACACGCCGGCATTCGCGGCGCTGGCGACGATCCTCGTCGAAGGCGTGGCCGGCGACGTGCTGCTGTCCTTCGATCCGGGCCCTGCCTCCGTTCAGGGCAACGGCGTGGTCGGTGGCGGTACGCTGGCGAACATGCTGGATACGGCGATGGCGGTCGCGGTGCTGTCGGGGCTCGCGCCCGGCCAGAATTGCACGACCGTATCGCTGACGGTGAACATGATGCGGCCGGTGGCGCCCGGCCGGGTGACGGTGCGCGCGGTCGTGGACCGGTTGGGCAAGCGCATCGCCTTCGCCCAGGCCCGGCTTCTCGACGGCGGGGGGCGCGTGGTCGCCACCGCCTCCTCGTCGCTGGCGGTGTTCCAGGGCTGACGGCAGCCATCGCCCTCGATCGCTGCGAACGGCATCAACGCGATTGACATGGAAACGATGCGTATCGTAATCTTCCGATAGAAGCTGCGAGAAGCGGCATATCAGGAGGGGAGGGGGCGATGCGGATCCGCGCTTTGTTGAGATATTCGACCGCAATGGCGCTGGCGATCGGCGCCGCGCCGTCGCTGGCGGCCGGGCAAGACGGCCTCGCGGCCGTGCAGGGCAATCCCAATTCGGCCGAGGCGACGAGCACCCAGCCGAATGACGTGATCGCGGACCAGGCGACCGGCACCTCCGGGCAGGACGCATCGGACACGGGGCTTGCGGACATCGTGGTGACGGCGCAGCGCCGCGCGGAGAATCTCCAGCGTGCCGCGATCGCGGTCACGGCCGTCACCGGCGACACGCTCGTCCGTGCCGGCGTGACGGACACGCTGCAACTGACGCGCGTCGCGCCCGCCCTCCAGATCACCACGCTGGCCGGCTCCGCCACGCAATTCTACCTGCGTGGCGTCGGCAATTTCACCAGCAATTCGCTCAGCGACGCCGCCGTCGCCGTCAACCTCGATGGGGTGACGATCGCCCGCAGCAGCGCGGTGCAGGGCTTCTTCTACGATCTGGAACGGATCGAGGTGCTGAAAGGGCCGCAGGGCACGCTCTACGGCCGCAACGCGACCGGCGGCGCCATCAACATCATCACCGCCAAGCCGCGCGCGGGCGAACTCGGCGGCTATGCGACCGTCGAATACGGCAATTACGATCAGATCCGGGGCACCGCCGCGATCAACCTTCCGGCGGGCGACAATGGCGCGTTCCGGGTTTCCGGCTTCTGGTCCGATCGCGACGGCTTCTACACCGACGGAAGCGGCGACGAGGAGATACGCGCGCTGCGCGTGCAGGGGGCGGCGCAGCTGACGGACGCGTTCAAGCTGACGGTGGGCGGCGATGTCGCGCATGTCGGCGGCAAGGGGGCCGGTGTTTCCGTCCGAGGGCTCGATCGCGATGCCTATATCGGCGTCGCCGATCCGCGTGCCGGCGCACTCTACGAGGCGACCTTCGCGCCGCTGGCCGGCGATTTCCTGAACGCGTTGCCCGACACGCAATACCAGAACAACCTCTACTGGGGGATGTATGCCCAGGCCGACATGGATACGGCCATCGGAACGGTGACGCTGCTTCCCGCCTATCGCGACGCGACGATCCGTTTCCTGGGCTACGGCGGCAGCTTCGCCTTTCAGGACGAGTTGAAGGACGAACAGCTGTCGGCGGAAGTCCGCCTGGCTTCGAACGGCGGCGGCCCGCTCTCCTACATCCTCGGGGGATATTATCTGGACGAGCGGATCGCCGAACGGGCCAATTTCAACCAGCAATATTTCGCGCCCTATGTCGACTTCGACAGCAGGACGAAAAGCTATGCGGGCTTCGCGCGGCTGACGCTCAAGGTCACCGACGCGCTTCGACTGGTCGGCGGGGCGCGCTATACGATCGACGACAAGAGCGCGTTGATGGATTCCTTCAACGTGGTCGTCATCTGTGCGCCGGTGCTGCCGCCGCCGGGCCAGTCGCGCTGCCCGAATACGCCGTCGTTGCCGGTGCAATTGCGGGTGCCGGGGTTCCTGCTCGATCCGGCGACCGGCAATCCGCTGCCCTTCCCGATCCGCTACGGGCCGGCTGCCGGCCCCGGCGGAACCTCGCTCGTGTCGACGACACGATCGACCATCACCCCATCGCGGACGTTCAAGAAGCTCACCTACCGGCTCGGCTTCGAGGTCGATGTGGCACCGCAGTCCCTGCTCTACGGAACGTTCGAAACGGGCTTCAAGTCGGGCGGCTTCTTCGCCACGGTCGACAATCCGGTCTATGAGCCGGAGACGATCGATGCCTTCACGCTCGGCATGAAGAACCGCTTCCTCGACAATCGCCTCCAGCTCAACCTCGAGGCGTTCTGGTGGAACTACAAGGACCAGCAGGTCTCGCACTTCCGCACCAGCAGCGCTGGCGGCACGGAATTCATCACCGAGAATGTCGGCAAGTCGCGCATCCGGGGGTTCGAGGTCGAAGGTCGGGCGCGCGTCGCGCAGGGGACGACGCTGAACGCCACGGTCCAGTATCTCGACGCCAAATACCAAAACTTCTTCTATCAGAATCCGGCGACGCTGGGCCCGCCCGTGACGGGCTGCGCGGTGACCGGCCCGGCGGCGGGCCAGTTCACGATCAATTGCAGCGGACGGCGCCCCTATAACGCCCCCGAATGGGCGCTGACCGGCGGCGTGGAACAGGTTTTCGAACTGGGCGGCGGCAGCCGCATCACCTTCAACGCCGATGGCCGCTATCAATCGAAGATCTATACCGGCTTCGAACAATTGCCGGCCGAATTGCAGAAAGGCTACTTCATCGGCGACGTGCAGGTGCAATATGAATTCGGCGAGCCGAGAATCTCCGTCGCCGGCTTCGTCAACAACGTGACGGACAAGAGCGCGGTGCAATTCGCGCAGCCGCATCCGCGCGCGGCGTTCAACCCGGTGACGCAGACATCCGGTCTGATCACCGAGGCGCTGCGCCCGCCGCGGGTCTACGGCATCCGCGTCGGCTACAAATTCTGACGTCCGGCTCGGGGCGGCCGGGCGGAGGGGGAGGAGCATCGGCCGGGGGCGGCCGATGCTCCTTTCGCGTCGGGCGCCCGCCCCGGCGGGTTCCGCTTGACCCCCCGGGGCGATCATTCCATGCCGGGCCGATGGTGCAACCGGTCGCTCAGTTCGGAAAGGCGCGCAGCGCCGGCCGCCCGCGCAGCGAGGAAACCCGCAAGGCGATCTTGCGCACCACGC
The DNA here is from genome assembly GCA_036946415.1 of Edaphosphingomonas fennica. Lineage (GTDB taxonomy): Bacteria > Pseudomonadota > Alphaproteobacteria > Sphingomonadales > Sphingomonadaceae > Sphingomonas_Q > Sphingomonas_Q fennica_A. Next base: position 6,200 of record JAQIJD010000010.1, read on the forward strand.
TCGAACTGCTGAAGCAGGAGTCGCTCCAGTCGATCACGATCGAGGCGATCGCCAAGAACGCCGGGGTCAGCAAGGCCACGATCTATCGCTGGTGGGATTCCAAGGCTCTGATCGCGATCGACGCCTTCATGGAACATCACCTGATCCACACGCCGATGCGCCGCGATCTGAAGCCCAGCGATGCGATCGCCCAGCATATGCGCGATCTTGCCGAGCAATATCGGGGGTTCGGCGGCCGGATCGTCGCGCAGATCCTCGCCGAAGGGCAATCGGACCCGGTGATCGCGCGCGAATTCCGGTCCCGCTTCCATTATGGCCGGCGCGCGGTCGTCCGCGAAGTTCTCGAAGAGTGGCGCCGCAGCGGCGAGATTTCGGAGCGGACGAACATCGAGGTGCTGATGGATGTCCTATACGGCCCCATCTACATGCGCCTCATGGTCGGTCATGCGCCGATCGATGCGAGGTTCGTGATCGATTACCAGCGTTACATCTTCCCCCTGCTTGGCGCCCCCGCCCCGGCCGACGTGATCGCCCCCGGCATTCCCGAAAAGGCCGACTGACGGCGGTTCAGCCGCCGCCGAACAGCCGGCCGCGGACCGAGTGGATATGGGCGCGCATGGCCTGCGCGGCGGCGACGGGATCGTGCGCCGCGATCGCCGCGACGAACGATCGGTGCTCGGCCGCGATGATCGCCCGTGGCGGCTGCTCCCCGAACACCGCCTGGAGGCGCGCGTCGATGCGGGCGCGCGCCTCGGCGCGCAAAACCTCGTAGAGCAGCAGCAGCATCGGATTGTGGCATGCCACGGCGACGGCATGATGCAGCCGGTCGTCCAGGCGCTTCCACTGATGGAAGGACGGCATGTCCGCCATGGCGGCGACATGGTTCTGGAGGCCTGTGACATCGGCAGGGGTGGCGTGGATCGCGGCCTGCGCCGCCAGCATCGGCTCCAGCAGCGCGCGCGCCTCGAAGATGTCGCCGGCCCCGATCGCGCCCGACAGGTCTCCGCCGGCGCTGGCGAGACGCCGGCCGACGAAGGTGCCCTTGCCGACATGCCGCCAGATCGTGCCGTCCGCCTCGAGCCGCTTCAGCATGGTGCGCAGCCGGCTGCGCGTCACGCGCAATGTCTCGGCCAGGCGCGGTTCCGGCGGGAGGCGGTCGATCCCGGCCTCCTCCAGTTCGTCGACCAGCCGGCGCAGGCGCGCCACGTCTTCGTCGATCAACGGCATCGGGCGGGCTGACGGTTCATGCGCCCACCGTCGCACATAATCACGGCCACAATCCAATCAATCTTGTGATTGACACGTTTTCCGCCACGCATATGATGCGATACGTGTCGTCCCGTAATTCATGTGTTCTGGAGCGTCGATGAGCTACAGCCTTCCGCATCCGCCTGTGTTCGTCTCGGCCGAGGCGGTGCGCGCCGTGTTCCGCTGGGAGGATGCGATCCGCGCGCTCCAGTCGGCCTACGGGCGCGATCCGTCGCCGGCATCGATACCGCCCCGCACGATCGCGCAGCAGGACCGGGCCTGGCTGCGGACCTTGCCGGCCGCGCCGGCCGGAGGCCGGTATTTCGGCGCCAAGCTGATGGGGATGGCGATGGCGGCAGCCGCGCCGACCGTCGAATATGTCGTGGTGCTGTTCGATCGCGAAACCAGCCGGATCGCCGCCTTCATCGATGCCAATGCGCTGACCGCCTTCCGCACCGCGGCAACCTCTGCCGCCGCGCTCGACCGGCTCGCCCCGCCCGGCGCGGGCCGGCTGGCCGTGATCGGCAGCGGGCTGGAGGCCGGCATGCACACGCGGGCCTTCGCCAGCGTCCGCGCGCTCACCGACATCGTCGTCTTCAGCCCCACCGAGGCGCGCCGGCAGGCGTTCGCCGAGGCGGCGGCGGCGGATTTCGGCGTCGCCGCGCGCGCCGCGGCCTCCGCGCAGGCGGCCGTGGACGGCGCCGACATCGTCCTGGCCGCGGCCCGCTCGCGCGGCGAATTGCCGACCCTGTTCGGCGAATGGATCGCCCCCGGCGCCACGGTGGTCTCGATCGGCTCGACCGTGCCGTCGCAGCGCGAGATCGACGTGTCCGTCGCGGCCCGGGCCGACCTGATCGTCTGCGATGCGCTGGAGGAGGTGCTCGACGAAACGGGCGACATGCTCGCCGCGAAGGACGCCGGCATCGACGTTCACGCCAAGGCCTATTCCCTGGCCCAGTTGATGAGCGGCGCGATCGAGACGCAGCGCCTCGCCGCGCGCGCGCCGATGTTCAAGTCGGTGGGCGGGGGCCTTCAGGACATCGTCGTCGCCGAACTGGTGCTCGGTCGCGCGATCGAGGCAGGCCTGGCCGTGCCGCTGCCGATGGTCTTCGAATCCAAATCGATCTGAAAGGACTGCCATGGCGAGCTATACCAAAAGCGAGGCGCGGGACTGGGCGCGCGAGAAGATGAACGGTGTCGCGCAGGTCACCATCCCGACGATGACGTCCGACTTCCGGCGGCTGAACGAGAAGGCCGTCCGCCACGACGTGCGGCTGGCGATCGAGCATGGCTTCATCGGCTCGCTCGCCGTCTCGGAAGTGCCGCTGTCGGAAGCCGAACATGATCTGTTCCAGCAGGTCATGGTCGACGAGGCCAAAGGCGGGTTCATGGTCGTGCACCACGCCGTATTCGACACGCTCGAGAACAATATCGAGATGGTCAGGAAGGCGGAGGCGAACGGCTGCGAACTCGTCCTGCTCGGCTATCCGCCGCACTTCTATCCGAAATCGCTCGACGAGGTCTATGACTATAGCAAGGCGATCATCGATGCGACGAACCTTGCGGTGATGCTGTTTCCCGTGCCGACCTGGGGCTTCGGCCGGCTGCATCCCGCGGACATTCCGGTCCCCGTCCTGCGGCGACTGGTCGACGATTGCCCGAACGTGGTGGCGATCAAGGCCGAGGGCGGGATGCCCTACATCATGTCGGCGATCGAAGTGCATCGTGAATTCCACAAGGATGTCGTGATCTCGTCGCCGCTCGAATATGAATATCTGACGCTCGGGCAACTGATCGACATCCCGTTCTGCGGCACCAACTACAGCGCCTTCTTCGGGCCGACGATTCCGCGGGCGCATAAGTTGATGCAGGCAAAGAAGTTCGACGAAGTGACCGAGATCTTCTATCAGCTCGATCCGATGCGCAAGGCCGTGGCGACGCTGGGCTTCGGCGGGCAGGGCCTGTCCAACCGGCTGCTGTGGAAATATCAGGCCTGGTTGCAGGGCTATAACGGCGGCCCGATCCGGCACCCGACCGCGCGCGTCCACGCCCGCGATATGACGATGCTGCGAAGCGCGACGAAGGCGGCCGGGCTGAACCCGACCGAAAGCCCCGACGAGGACTTCTTCGTCGGCCGCAACCCCGCCTGAACCGGCGCCCGCGGGTCTCCCGCATCTCCACGCAAGGAATTCCGATGGTCGACGTCGAGGACAAGGGCCTGTTCCGCACCGCCGCCTACGTCAACGGGGCATGGGTGACGGACGGGGCGGAGGGCGCCCGTCAGCTCCGCAACCCGGCCAACGATGCCGTGCTGGGGGACATACCGCGGCTCGACGTCGCGCAGACGCGTGCGGCGATCGAGGCGGCCCATGCCGCCGGGCCGGCATGGCGCGCCCGGACGGGCAAGGAGCGTTCGATCGTGCTCCGGCGGTGGTTCGACCTGATCGTCGCGCATGCCGACGATCTCGCCCGGCTGATGACCAGCGAGCAGGGCAAGCCGCTGGCCGAGGCGAAGGGCGAGGTCGCCTATGCGGCGTCGTTCGTCGAATGGTTCGCCGAGGAGGCGAAGCGCGTGAAGGGCGACGTGATGGCCGCCACCGAACGCGGCCGGCGGATCGTGACGCTGAAGGAGCCGGTCGGCGTCTGCGCGGCGATCACGCCCTGGAACTTCCCGGCGGCGATGATCACCCGCAAGGCCGCGCCGGCGCTGGCGGCCGGCTGCACGATGGTGGTGAAGCCGGCCGAGCAGACCCCGCTGACCGCGCTGGCGCTGGCCGAGCTGGCGGAGCGCGCGGGGGTGCCGCCCGGCGTGTTCAACGTCGTGACGGGCAGCGCGCGCGTGATCGGCGGCGAACTGACCGGCAATCCGCTGGTCCGCAAGATCACCTTCACCGGATCGACCGAGGTCGGCCGCATCCTGATCGCGCAGTCGGCCGGAACCATCAAGAAACTGTCGATGGAATTGGGTGGCAATGCCCCGTTCCTGGTGTTCGACGACGCCGACGTGCCGGCGGCCGTCGCCGGGCTGATCGCCACCAAATATCGCAACACCGGCCAGGCCTGCATCAGCGCCAACCGCATCTATGTGCAGGACGGGGTCTACGACGCCTTCACGCGGGCGCTGGCGGAGGCGGTGGCGGAGCTGCGCGTCGGCGACGGCTTCGAGGAGGGGGTCCAACAAGGTCCGCTGATCGATCGGGCGGCGGTCGACAAGGTCGAAGCGCATATCGCCGACGCGGTCGGCCGGGGGGCCGCTGTCGTGCAGGGCGGCAAGCGCCATGCGCGCGGCGGCCTGTTCTTCGAGCCGACCGTGCTGACCGGCGTGACGCAGGACATGCGCGTGTGCCGGGAGGAGACGTTCGGCCCGGTCGCGCCCGTGATCCGGTTCACCGACGAGGCCGAAGCGATCCGCATGGCCAACGATACGGAATTCGGCCTCGCCGCCTATCTGTTCGCGCGCGATGCGGAACGGATATGGCGCGTGTCGGCCGCGCTCGAGGCGGGCATGGTGGGCATCAACACCGGGCTGATCTCGAACGAGGTCGCGCCGTTCGGCGGCGTCAAGCAGTCCGGGCTGGGGCGCGAGGGCTCGATCTATGGCATCGACGAATATCTCGAGCTGAAATATCTCGCCTGGCACGGCGCGGGGGGCTGACGGCGCACGCCCCGCCGCACCGCGTCAGTCGGCCAGCGCGCGCATCGTCTCCATCACCCAGCGCGTTCCCGAATCGTCCTTGCGGGTGACGTGATACTGGATGATCTCGTTCAGGGGCGGCATCGCGAACGGCAGCGGCTGCACCGTCAGCGGCAACAGATCGACGAAGGCATTCGCCAGCCGTTCCTGCAACACGCCGACGCGCTCCGTGCCGACCAGCAGGAACGGCACGGAGGAGAATTGGGTGGTGGTGATCTCGATCTTGCGCCGTTCGCGATAGACTTCGAGGTAGCGTTCGGCGAACGACAGTTCGCGCGCCGGGCCGATGCGCACGGCGACATGGCCGATCGTGCAGAACGTCTCGAGGTCGATCGGCTGGGCCATCACCCGGCTGCCGCTCCACCCCACCAGCACGTGCCGTTCGATGAACAGCGTCTCGCGCGGCTGGGTCGGCGACAGGAACGTGTCCGGCCCGATGACGAAATCGAGGTCGCCGCGATCGAGCAGGTCCTGCACGCCCGGGCCGGTCGGGAAGATATCGATCTGCACGCCGGGGGCGGCCGCCTTCAGATGGCTGATGAAGCGCGAGACGAGCACGGTCAGGATATAGTCCGACGTGGCGATGCGGAACCGCCGCCGCGAGGTAAGCGGATCGAAGACGTTCGACACGCTGGCGAACTGCCCCGCCTGGACCATCATCTGGCGGGCGAGCGGGCGCAATTCCTCGGCGAGCGGCGTCGCGATCATGCGCCGCCCCGTCGGCACCATCAGCTCGTCGGCGAAATAGGCGCGCAGGCGGGCGAGCGCGGCGCTGACCGCCGGCTGGGTCAGGTTCAGCCGTTCCGCGGCGCGGGAGACGCTGCCCACTTCCAGCAGCGTATCGAGTGCTACGACGAGATTGAGGTCGAGGCCCTTGAACCGCATGATCGCTCCTGACGAGGTCATAAGCGATATTTATCGATACCGATCAAATCAATAACCTGTTGCGGCAGCATCCGCCCTTTTATGGCTCGGGCGAACGGATCGGAGAGGATAATATGGTCGCGGCGGGGCGGGACAGCCGCATCCTGGTGATCGGCGGCGGGATCGGCGGGCTCACCGCGGCGATCGCGTTGCGTCGGCAAGGTTTTCCGGTCGACGTGATCGAGCGCGATCCCGACTGGACGGTCTATGGCGTCGGCATCATCCAGCAGGCGAACGTCATCCGGGCGATGGCGCATCTGGGCCTCGTCGACGACTATCTCGATGCCGGGTCGCCGTTCGACCGGGTCGACATCTTCATCCCGACCGGCCAGCAGGTGGCCAGCGTGCCGACGCCCAAGCTGGTCGAAAACTACCCGGCCAATGTCGGCATCGGCCGGCCGGCGCTGCACAAGGTGCTGAGTGCGGCGACGATCGCCTCCGGCGCCACGGTGCGGCTGGGGGTGACCGCCGATCGCCTGGACGACGACGGCGAGGGCGTCGATGTCGTCTTCTCGGACGGCACGACCGGTCGCTACGACATCGTCGTGGGCGCCGACGGCCTCTATTCGCAGACGCGCCGCGCGATCTTCGCCGATGCCCCCGTGCCGCAGTTCGCGGGGCAGGGCGTGTGGCGCTACAATTTCCCGCGCGATGATGGCGACGGGCGGATCGCGGTGTTCGAGGGGCCGACCGGCGTCGGCCTCGTCCCCACCTCGCCCACCCAGATGTACATGTATGTGACCACCCCGGAACCCGGCAATCCGCGCTACCCGCGCGAGGGGATCGCGGCGGTGATGCAGGCCAAGCTGGCCGGCGTGCCGGCGCCGCAGATCCGCGCGCTGGCCGCGACGATCAGCGACGATGCCGGCGTCGTCTACAAGCCGCTCGAGACGCTCATGCTCGAGGGACCGTGGCATGCGGGGCGGATCGTGCTGCTGGGCGATGCCGTCCACGCGACCACGCCGCATCTGGGCCAGGGCGCGGGCATGGCGATCGAGGACAGCATCGTGCTGGCCGAGGAACTGGCCGCGGCATCGCACGATCCGGAGGCGGCGTTTGCGGCCTATCGGGCGCGCCGCTTCGATCGCTGTCGCTACATCGTGGAATCCTCCGCCGCCATCTGTGCGGCGCAGATCGCCGGCCGGCGCGTCGATCAGGCGGCCGCCACCAAGGGCATGTTTGACGTGGTCGCGCAGCCGATCTGACGGCGGCGGCACGAGGAGACGAAAATGGCACGAGTGAACGACATCCGCTACGTCGGCTACGGCGTGACCGACATGGAGACGGAGCGCGCCTTCTATCGCGACGTCTGGGGCCTGCGCGAGGTGCCGTCGGACGACGGCATGGCCTATTTCGCCTGCGAGGGGCATGGCGAGCATCATGTCGTCCGCCTGCGCGCCAACGACGTCAACCGGATCGACGTGATCGCGCTCGCCACCGCCGACCACGCCTCGGTCGACGCATTGCACGACAAGGTGACGGCGGCCGGCTGCCGCATCATCTTCGGCCCCCGCGATCTCACCGCACCCGGCGGCGGCTACGGCTTCCGCTTCTTCTCGCCCGACGGCCTGCCGTTCGAGGTTTCGAGCGACGTCGCGTCCGGCCCGTTCCGCGCGATGAAGCGGTGGGACGGCGTGCCGCAGAAGATCAGCCACATCGTGCTGCACTCGCCCGATCACAAGGCGGCGATCGCCTTCTTCACCGATGTGCTGGGCTTCCGCCTGTCCGACTGGCTGGGCGACTTCATGGCGTTCCTGCGCTGCAACAGCGCGCACCATCGCCTCGCCTTCCTGCCGGGGCCGCCGTGCCTCAACCACGTCGCCTACGACATGCTGTCGGTCGACGACATGATGCGCGGCATCAGCCGCCTCCGGAAGAAGGGCACCGATCTGCGCTGGGGCCCCGGCCGCCACACCGCGGGCAACAATACCTTCAGCTATTTCACCACGCCGAACGGCTTCGCGGTCGAATATACGTCCGAACTGGACGAGGTGGATTTCGACACGCACGAACATCAGGTTCACGTCCCCAGCCCCGGCGTGATGGATCAATGGGGCATCGGCGTCGGCGGGCCGCAGACCATGCCGCATCCCGAAGCGGACAAGGGCCTGTTCCAGCCGGTGGAAGCCTGATCGATGGCGCTGTTCCAATATTTCCCGAACTATGTCTGGAATCTCAGCCTCGCCATCGCGCTGGAGAGCGGCGGCCGCATCGGCGAGATCATGGACATGTGCGCCCCCATCCGAGAGGCGGCGGCGGCCGGCGAGGACGTCGGCACGCAGGCGTTCATGGAGCAATGGGTCAAGGTGGCCGATACGCTCGCGGACCTCGCCGGTGAGGACGAGGCGGCCGGCCGACTGTTCTCGGCCGGCGAGAAGCTGAAGCGCGCCGCCATCTATTTCCAGACGGCCGAGCGGATGCAGGGCCACGGCCACCCCGGCCGGGACGAGACCTATGCCAAGGCGCGCGACTGCTTCACCCGCGGCATCGCCTTCGCCGGCGACGATGCGGTGCGCGTCACCATCCCGTACGAGGGTCGCGAATTGTCCGCGCTGTGGACCGAGGGCAGGGGCGAGGGCCCGCGTCCGGCGGTGATCTATTGCAACGGCCTCGACAGCACCAAGGAACTGCTCTGGTTCTCGCGCCTCCCCGAGGCGCTGGCGAAGCGCGGCATCTCCACGCTCTGCGTCGATCAGCCCGGCACGGGCGAGGCGCTGCGCCTCCACAACCTGCCTGCCACGCATGAGAGCGAGCGCTGGGCCTCGCCGTGGGTCGACTGGCTGGAGCGGCAGCCGCAGGTCGATCCCAAGCGTATCGGCATGACCGGCATCTCGCTCGGCGGCTATTTCGCGCCGCGCGCCGTGGCCTTCGAGCCGCGCTTCGCGGCGGGTGCCGTGTGGGGCGCCAACCACGACTGGGCCGAGGTGCAGCAGAAGCGCCTGCGCCGCGAGGGCGAGAACCCCGTGCCGCATTACTGGAACCATGTGATGTGGGTGTTCGGTGCTGCCGACATGGACGACTTCCACGCGAAGTCGAAGGGCATGACGCTCGACGGCGTGATGGAGCGGATCACGGTGCCCTTCCTCGTCACGCATGGCGAGCAGGACCGGCAGATCGCGCTCGACTACGCCCACCGCAGCTTCGATGCGCTCGGCAGTGAGGACAAGACGCTCAAGGTGTTCACGTCCCGCGAAGGCGGCGTCGAGCATGTCGGCGCCGACAACATGTCCTTCGGGCGCGACTTCATCGCGGACTGGTTCGCCGAACGGCTGGGCGGCCGCACCGCATGACCGCTGCGGGCGTCGTGCTGCGCGAGACGTTCGTCAGCATGGCCGTCAATACCGTCATCAGCATCGGCTTCTTCCTCGCCGTCTTCGGCCTGGGGAAGCCGGTGCCGGTCGCGGCGCTGGGGCCGGATTTCCTGCCCCAGTGCTTCATGGTGGCGCTGATGGGCTGCCTGATCCCGGCCGCGATCCTGCGCCGCAAGGCGGGGGCCGCCATCCGTGACGTCGTGCTGCGCGCGTTCGCCATCGCCGCCGTGGCGCTGGTCGTGGCGGGCGGCGGGGCCTGGGCGCTCACCGCCGCGATCGGCCCGGTGCCGATCGCCGCCGGCGCGGCGCTCGCGATCAAGGCGCTGTTCGGCGCGCTGCTCGCCGCCGCCACCACCCCGATCGCGGTTCGCGCCGCCTTGTCGCCCCAAACGGGATATTCCGCATGACCCGCCGCTTCGTCGACCTGTCGATCACCCTCTCCAACGACGTGGTCAGCGATCCGCCGTTCATGCGGCCGAAGATCACCTATCAGACGCATCGCGAGACGGTGGCGGAGATGCAGCATTTCTTCCCCGGCGTGACGGCCGAGGGTCTGCCCGGCGGCGCGGGTTTCGGTGCGGCCGAGTGGGTGACGCTGACGACCCACAACGGCACGCACCTCGATGCGCCCTGGCATTACCACCCGACGATGGACGGCGGCGCCCGCGCGATCACGATCGACGAGGTGCCGCTCGACTGGTGCTTCCGCCCCGGCGTCAAACTCGATTTCCGCCACCTGCCCGACGGCCATGTCGTCTCCGCCGCCGAGGTCGAGACGGAGTTGCAGCGGATCGGCCACGTCCTCCAGCCGCTCGACATCGTGCTCGTCAACACGCGCGCCGGCGGGGCGCTGGGCGATCCCGCCTTCGTCGATATCGGCTGCGGCATGGGCTATGAAGCGACGATGTATCTGACGGAGCGCGGCGTGCGCGTGACGGGCACCGATGCGTGGAGCTGGGACGCGCCGTTCCGCTACACGGCGGAGCGCGTGAAGCAGACCGGCGACACGTCGCTGATCTGGGAAGGCCACAAGGCGGGGCGCGACATCGGCTATTGCCACATGGAGAAGCTGACCAACTTGGAAAGTCTGCCGCCGACCGGCTTCACCGTCAGCTGCTTCCCCGCCAAGATCGCCGGCGCGTCGGCCGGCTGGACGCGCGCCGTCGCCATTTTCGAGGAGTGACCGGACCATGATGCTTGCGACCCTGCGCGACGGAACGCCCGACGGGCGGCTGGTGCTCGTCTCGGCGGATCACGCCCGGTATCTGCCCGGCCCGGTCGCGACGATGCAGACCGTGCTCGAGCGATGGGATGCGTGCCTGCCCGCCTCGACCGACATCGCCGCGCGGCTGGCGGCCGGCGAGGGCGATCCGCTCGATATCGCGGGCGTGTCGGCGCCGCTGCCGCGGGCGTGGCAGTGGCTGGACGGATCGACCTTCCCGTCGCACGCCGCGCTGATGCAGCGCGCCTTCAACCTGCCGCCGATCGAAAGCGACATGCCGCTGATGTATCAGGGCCTGTCCGATCGCTTCCTGGGGCCGCGCGACGACGTGCCGCTGCCGAGCGAGGCGGACGGCATCGATTTCGAGGGCGAGTTCGGCGTGATCACCGGCCCCGTGCCGATGGGCGTCTCGGCGGCGGATGCACTGGCCACGATCCGCCTCGTCGTGCAGATCAACGACTGGTCGCTGCGCGCCATCGCGCCGATCGAGATGAAGACCGGCTTCGGCTGGATCCAGGCCAAGCCAGCCTCGAGCATCGCCCCCGTCGCCGTGACGCCCGATCAGCTCGGCGATGCCTGGGCGGACGGACGCGTCTGCCTGCCGCTCGAGGTGACATGGAACGGCGCGGCGTTCGGCCATCCCGACGGGCGGGCGATGGCCTATGGCTTTCACGAGCTGATCGCCCACGCCGCCCGCACGCGCAGCCTGCCGGCGGGCACGATCATCGGATCGGGCACCGTCTCCAACGAGGATCACGAGACGGTCGGTTCGACCTGCATCGCCGAGCGGCGCGGGATCGAGGCGATCGCGCACGGCAAGCCGCAGACGGGCTTCATGCGCTTCGGCGATACCGTGCGGATGGAAGCGCGGCTGGCCGATGGCGCCCCCCTGTTCGGCGCGATCGACCAGCGCGTCGTGGCCGGCTGAGGCGCGCGCTGCCCCGCCGGGGGTGTCAGCGCGCGTGCACTTTCGGCAGGCGCAGGAACAGCGCCGCGGCCGCCGCCAGCCCCGCCACCGTCACCAGCAGCGGCATCACATAGCCGCCGCCGCGATCGGCCAGCGCCCCCACCCACAGCGGGCTGAGGCCCGCCATCAGCATGAAGCTGGCATATTGGATGGCATAGAGCCGGCCGTAGCGGGCGAGGCCGAAATAGCGGGCCGTCAGATAGCCGACGAGGTCGGCCTCCGCCCCCATCGCCGTGCCCAGTGCCAGCGCGCCGACCCACGCCAGCCCCGCCCCGCCGATCGCCAGCGCGAGGCAGCCGAGCGCGCAGAGCGCGCAGCAGACCGCCGCGATCCGCGGCGGCTCGATCCGGTCGGCCAGCCAGCCGACGACGATGCGGCTGACGATCACCGACGCGCCGATCAGCCCCGCCACCGCGCCGGCCGTCTGCGGGGGCATTCCCGCCTCGCGCAGCATCGGCACGAAATGGGGGAGGAGGCCGGCAAAGGCGAGCGCCATCGCGCCGAAGGCGGCCAGCAGCAGCAGGAAGGTGCGCCGGTCGTCCGCGCTGCCCGCCACCGCCGGGGTGACGGCCGTCGCATGCGTTTCGCCGCGGGGCAGCGCCAGGGCCGGGACGACGCCGGCCAGCGCGATCAGCGCCAGCGTGCGATAGCCCGCCTGCCAGCCCTGGTTGGCGACGATCCCCGCCAGCACCGGCGGCACGACCATCGCGGCGATGCCGATCCCCAATTGGGTGAGGCCGAGGGCGAGGCCGCGTTCCTTCGCGAACACTGCATTCACCGCCCGCGTCCAGGCGACCGGGGCCGAGCAGGCCGCAAGGAGCCCGATGGCGGCCATCGCCGCCAGATAGCCCGGCACGTCGCGGACGATCGTGCCCATCGCCCAGAAACCGCCCGCCAGCGCCACCGCGCCGCCCGCCGCGGGCACACGCGGCCCGAACCGGTCGACCAGCCAGCCGACCAGCGGAAGTGCGAAGGCCAGCGCGATCGTCGAGAGGAAGAAGGCCCCGCCCAGCGCCGTGCGGCTGAGGCCGATCGCGGCTTCCAGATCCTTGGCGAAGATGCCGGCGGTATAGGTCAACAGCCCCGCGATGCCGAGGCCGACGCCGGCCGACGCGGCCAGCACCGTCGGCCAGCCGCGCCGAAACTCGCTCATCAGAATTTGTAGCCGACGCGCACGCCATAGGTGCGCGGCGGGCGCAGCGTGAGCAAGGTGGTGTTGACGATCGGGCGCGTCAGGCCGCCGGCCTTCACCGCGCGATTCTCGATATTGTTGACATAGCCGCCGATCGACCAGCGTTCGCCGGGCGGGGTCAGCGTCAGATAGGCGTCGGTCGCGGTGAAGTGGCGGCGCTTCTGATAGTCGAGATAGTCGAGGTTGAGCCAGGCCGAGGTTTCCAGCCGGCTGCGCGCGCCCGCCGCCAGTTGCAGCTCGCCCAGATCGAAGCGACGCTCGTAATTGAGGTTGGCGGTCCACTTGGGGCTGTAGACGCCCGGCTTGCCCGAGCAATCGACGATGAACAGCCGCGTCGGCGGCGCCGCGACCCGCGTGTCGGGCCGGACGGCGCAGCTCGTCACCAGCGGCGCGCCGCTCGTCGAGATCGCGTTGTAGACGAGGCTCTGGTAGCGCGCGTTCAGATATTGGATCGTCGCGCCGAACGTGTCGCTGCGCGTCGGCTGGAAGAGGAATTCCGCCTCGGCGCCGTACATCCGCGCCTTGCCGGCGTTCACCGTCACGCCCGCCTGCGCGAAATTGCCCGGCGTCGCCTCGATCGGGCCGACATAGCTGATCTGCTGATCGCGATACTGCCAGTAGAAGGCCTCGACGTTCACCTGCACGCGATTGTCGAAGAAGCGGTTCTTGGAGCCGAGCGTGTAGGCGGTCAGCGTTTCGGGATCATAGGTGTTGCGCCCGGCGGACGGATAGAAGCCACCCGCCTTGAACCCCGTTGCGACGTTGCCGTAGACCAGCGAACGGGGGGCGGCGTCCCATTCGAAGCCCGCCTTCCAGGTGAATTTGTTGAAGTCCAGATTGCCGTTGATCGGCACGAACGGCGGGTTGGGCACGAAGAAGCTGGTGTTGCGGGTGGAGCCGCGCAGCCGCTTGAACTCCTCCGTATAGCGCCCGCCCGCCACGAGCCGCAGCGCATCCGTCAGCGAATAGGTGAGCTGGCCGAAGACGGCGCGGCTGGCGGTCTTCAGGCGCGGGAAATATTCGGTATTGGCAAGCAGGCCCTGATTGTAATTGTTGTAGCCGTCCTGCTGTTCGTAGAAATAGAAGGCGCCCAGCACATAGCCCAGGCGCGTGCCGGGCTTGGAGGACAGGCGCACCTCGGCCGACATCTGGTCGTCCTCCTCGCGGAAGCGGCCGGGGAAGCCGGGCGCATAGGTCAGGACGTCCGGGTTGCTGTGGCGGTAGGCGAGGATCGTGGTCAGGTCGGCAAAGCCCATGTCGCCCGTGGTGGTGAGCGAGACGCCGTAGAAATCGCTGTCCTGAAAGCCGTTCTGGAGCGGCACCGTCACCACGTTGCGGATCGTGGCGGGGGGCAGGGACGAGAAGGGCGGGATGCGGCTGAACTGGTTGAACGTCACCTGCCGGAGCAGCGCGGTGATCTGCGGATCGGCCGCCCCGATCCGATCCTTCGCGCGCGGCACGCTGGGCGTGGCGGGGGACGGGAACAGCACGGCGCCTACGCCCTTGCCGCCCTGGTGGACATAATCCGCCGCGAGCAGCATCGAGAAGCCGTCGCTCGGCTGGACGAGCAGTTGCGCGCGCACCGCCTGCGTCTTCTCGTCGTCGTAGCCGTCCGACAGATAGCCGTCGCGATCGACGACCTGTCCCGCCACGCGCAGCGCCGCGATCGATCCGATCGGCAGGTTGATCCCGCCTTGCAGCTTCTTGGTGTCGTAATTGCCATATTCGGCGGTGACGTCGGCTTCCACCTCGCCCAGCCGCGGCCGGCGGGGGATCAGGTTGATCGCGCCGCCCGTGGCGTTGCGGCCGTAGAGCGTGCCCTGCGGCCCTTTCAGCACCTCGACCCGATCGAGATCGTAGAAGGTGCCCGCCGGCCCCGTCGGCCGCGCGAAGAACACGCCGCCGACCGAGAAGGCGATCGCATTCTCCTGGAAGCTGTTGATCGCGGTCGCGCCGACGCCGCGGATGAAGAAGCTGGACGAGATGCCGACCGGTTGGACGGTGAGCGCGGGCACCAGCTTGGTCAGGTTCGCCGGATCGCTGACGCCGGCATTGACCAGCGAATTGCCGGACACGGCGGTGGCGGCGATGGCGGCGCGTTGCAGCGTTTCGGCGCGGCGCTGTGCGGTCACGACGATGTCGGCGATGCCGGCGGCGTTGGCATCGGCCGCGGCGACCGGGGCGGACGCATCGGGTGGTGGTGCGTCGGTCGTCTGCGCGGCGGCGCCGGCACTCGTCACGAGCGCCAGGCAGGCGGATGTTCCCAACAACAGATGACGCACGCTGCTCTCCCCCTCGATCTATTTTGAGGGAGCATAAACCCGGCCAGCCATGATCAAAAATCGATAGACTTGATCGAATGCCATAAGGCGAATTGATGATCCGCTATTCGGCGATGCCCAGCAACATCGCCGCATTCCGGCCTAGCAGCTTTTCCTGCACGGTATCGGGCAGGTGGCCGATCGCGCCGACGGGATCGGGTTCGGCCATGTCGAAGGGATAGTCGCTGCCGAGGCACAGGTGATCGGCGCCATAGGTGCGCACCAGCATGTCGAGCTGGTCGCGATCGAAGACGAGCGTGTCGAACCACAGTCGTTTCAGGTAGCTGGACGGTTCGTGCGCACAGCCCTCGCGGCAGTCCGCCCGCGCGCGCCAGCCATGGTCCATCCGCCCCCAATAGCCGGGCAGATAGCCGCCGCCATGCGCCACGCAGATCCGCAGGCCCGGGTGATCGTCCAGCACGCCGCCGAAGATGAGATGGCCGATGGCCAGCGTCGATTCCAGCGGATTGCCGATCAGATTGTTGAAATAGAAGCGCTTCATCCGTTCGGCCTGGGTAAAGCCCAGCGGATGGAGGAACAGTAGCACGCCCAGTTCCTCGGCCGCGGCGAAGAAGGGCCGCAGGTCCGGATCGTCGAGATCGCGGCCGTTGACATTGGTGTTGATCTCGATCCCGCGCAGGCCGAGGTCGCGGACCGCCCGGTGCATCTCGGCGATCGCCATCTCGCTGTTCTGAAGGGGCACCGTGCCCATGCCGACGAGGCGCGTCGGCTCGGACGCGACGGCGGCCGCGATCCCGTCGTTGACGGCGCGGGCGGCGGCGCGGCCGGTTTCGGCATCGGTGAAGTAGAAATACTGGCCGGGGCTGGGCGAGACCGCCTGCACGTCGATGCCGAGCGCGTCCATGTCCGCCAGCCGTTCGGCGACCCCGTTGAGCTTCGGCGCGATCCGGCGGAAGAGCGCGCCGTTGACGGCGTCGGTGGCGGGCGTCGTGAAGTCGTGCAGGCCGGGCGGCGGGCCGGGATAGGCGCGTTGCACGATCGCATCGGCGGCCGGCACGCCGAGATGGCAGTGGATGTCGATCACCCGATGCCGCCCCTGCCGGCGAAGGGCGATCGGGCGGGGGGCGGCGCAGGTCTCGATGCTCATCGCGCCACCCTTCCAGATGGGCCCCGCCACCGCCAGTTCTATCCCGCGCCGATCGGCGCGCGAACGGCGAATTGTGCCGCGTGCCGCCCGAAGAATTGACGTCTGCGCCCCGGCGACCGGCGATCTCTGATCCTGGCGACGGACGGTGGGCTGCTCTTCAGCCCTCGATGTCTGACGATCGCGGATCTCATTGTTACGTTTTGTTGCTAAGGGCCGTGACGATCGACGATCGGCGACGAGCCCGCCGCCCCTACTTGGCCGCCTCGACTTTCCTGTTATCGTTCCGTCACATAATCGATTCGTGACGGAGAGGACGAGGCGTCCGGCCGGGGGGTGCGACATGAATCTCCGTCATATCGAGGTGTTTCACGCGGTTTACAGTGCGGGTTCGATCAGCGCTGCGTCGCGCTTCCTCAACGTGTCGCAGCCATCGGTCAGCAAGATCGTCAAACATGCCGAGATCCGGCTGGGCTTTCCCCTGTTCACCCTGGTCCGCGGGCGGCTGACGCCGACCGACGAGGCGCACATCCTGTTCCGCGAAGTGGACGAGCTGCACAGCCGGATCGATACGTTCCAGCGCGCCGCGCGCAACCTGCGCTCCACCTCCGAAGGCCATATCAGGCTGGGCGTGCTGCCGTCGCTGGCGCTGGCGGCGGCGCCGCTCGCCATCGCCCGCTTCCGCCGCCAGCTGCCGCTGGTGACGTTCGATGTCGTCGCCCTCCACCACGATGCGTTCCGCGCCGCGCTGATCGCGCGCGACTGCGATTTCGTGATCGGCCATGCGTTGCCGTCCGGCATCGAGATCGCGACGACGCCGCTCGGCACGGGGCGGGTGGGCGCGCTGTTCAGCCCCGAACTGCTGCCGGCCGACGGCGACGCCCTATCGATCGAGGCGCTGCGCACGCAGGAGGTGATCGGCCTCGCGCCCGAAGTGGCGATCGCCGATCTGGTCGGGCCGATCGCCTCGGCCGTCGGCGAGGGACGGCCCGCGATCACGGTCCGGTCCGTCTATATCGCGGCGGCCATGGCGCGCGCCGGGGCGGGGGTGGCGATCGTGGACGAATTCACCGCCCAGGCCTTCGTCGGCGACGGGCTGGTCTTCCGGCCGATCGCGCCGGCGGCGACCTTCGCCTTGGAAGTCCAGCATCTCGCCGCCCAGCCGCTGTCGCGCCTCGCCCGCGCCTATATCGACCTGCAACGCGCGGTGATCGTCGATCCCGCCGGCGCGGGGGCCAGGCCGGCCGGCCTGCCCGAAGCGCATGGCCAGCATCATTGAAGCCCATAGCCATCCGGCATGGGCGATCGAACAGACGGAATGGCCGCGGGCAAGATAGAGGGTCGTGCTGCGATGCGGAACCGATAGCATGTAACCTGTTCCGGGCGGCGTCCGGCCGATCGGCCGGGCCGCCGTCGTGGCGATCGAGGGGGGTATCCGTATCGTGAAGAAGCTGACCATGGTGGCGCTGCTGCTGGCCCATGCGATCCCGGCGGCGGCTGTGGCGCAGAACCGGGACGCCGCCGCGCGCACGCTCTACGCCAGTGCCAAGTTCAAGGCGGCCAAGGCCAGCCTCGCCGCCGATCACGATCGGATCATCGCCGACATCATCACCCTGACCGAGATCGAGGCCCCGCCGTTCAAGGAAACCGCCCGCGGCGCCGAATTCGCCAAGATGCTCCGCGCCGAAGGGCTGGCGGACGTGACGACCGACGCCGAAGGCAATGTCTACGGCTGGCGCAAGGGCACGGGCGGCGGGCCGCTGATCGTCATCACCGCGCATCTCGACACCGTCTTCCCGGCGGGCACCAACGTGAAGGTGCGGCGCGAGGGCAATATGCTCTACGCCCCCGGCATCGGAGACGACACCAGCAGCCTGCCCGTCCTCCTCGCCTACATCCGGGCGATGAAGGCGGCGAACTACACGACCAAGGCCGACATCATCTTCATGGGCAACGTGGGCGAGGAAGGGCCGGGCGACCTGCGCGGCGCGCGCTACCTGTTCACCAAGTCGCCGCTGAAGGACGACATCGACTATTTCATCTCGGTGGAGCCGGGCCGCGCCGGGCGGATCACCAATGCCGGCGTCGGCTCCAAGCGCTACAAGGTGACGTTCAACGGGCCGGGCGGCCATTCCTACGGCGATTTCGGGCTGGTCAATCCGGCCTATGCGATGGGCGATGCGATCGTCCAGTTCGGCAAGCTGAAGGTGCCGGCCGATCCGAAGACGACCACCAACGTCGGCCTGCTGGAGGGCGGCACCTCGGTCAACTCCATCCCCTTCGCGACGGCGATGACGATCGACATGCGTTCCCCCGGCAAGGCCGAGCTGGACGCGGTAGAGAAGGAATTCCTCGCCATCCTGCCGCGCGCGGTGGAGGCGGAGAATGCCGCGCGATCGACCGCGAAGGGCAAGATTTCGGTCGATCCCAAGAAGGTCGGCGACCGGCCGGTCGGCAGCACCGCGCAGACGGTCGACATCGTCGCCATCGCCGCCGCCGCCACCAAGGCGGGCGGCTTCACTCCGAGCTTCGGCGCAGGTTCGACCGATTCCAACATTCCGATGAGCATGGGCAAGCCCGCGGTCACGCTCGGCTCGGGGTTCCAGACGATGCGCGCCCATTCGCTGGAGGAGGCGATGGTCGTCGACAAGGCCAAGGACGTGGACAATATCGCGGTGGGCCTCGCCACGCTGCTGATGCTGTCCGGCGCGAAATAGGGGGAGGACGACATGCGTGCATGGCTGCTGACCGCGAGCGCACTGGCGCTGGCATCGACCGCGGGCGGGGCCGCCGCCCAGACCCGGCCGGTCACCGATCCGGCGACGGTCTTCAAGGCGAAGCCCGGTTCGGACTATTTCCTCGCCAACTACCGGCAGGTGACGGACTGGCTGCAAAAGGTGGCCGCCGAGAGCGACCGGCTGAAGCTGGTCAACATCGGCAAGACCGCCGAGGGGCGCGACCAATATATGGCGATCGTCTCCTCGCCCGAGAATATCCGCGCGCTCGATCGCTATCGCGGCATCTCGCAGCAGCTGGCGCTGGCCAAGGGGCTGACCGACGATCAGGCGAGGACGCTTGCCGAACAGGGCCGGGCGGTGGTGCTGATCGACGCCGGCCTGCACGCGACCGAGGTCGTCAACGTGCAGAGCCATATCCAGCTGATCCACGAGATGGTGACGCGCACCGATCCCGAGACGACGCGTATCCTGAACGACACGATCGCGCTCTACGTCTTCGCCAATCCCGACGGGCTCGATCTCGTCGCCGACTGGTATATGCGGCCGGCCGACAAGGCGAAACGCAACAGCAATACGATCCCGGTCCTCTACCAGAAATATATCGGGCACGATAACAATCGCGACAGTTTCGCCTCGAACCAGCCCGAGACGACCAACATGAACCGCGTCGCCTATCGCGAGTGGTTCCCGCAGATCCTCTACAACCAGCACCAGACCGGGCCGATCGGCACGGTCGTCTTCATCCCGCCGTTCCGCGATCCGTATAATTTCAACAACGAGCCGCTCGTCATCAACCAGACCGACGCGGTCGGCACGGCGATGCACGCGCGGCTGGTGGCGCAGGGCAAGGCGGGGTCGGTCTCGCGCTCGGGCGCGCCATATTCGACGTGGTTCAACGGCGGCATCCGCACGATCGGCTATTTCCACAACCAGATCGGCATCCTGACCGAGATCATCGGCAACCCCACGCCGCTGGAAATCCCGCTGGTCCCCGCCAACCAGCTCAACCGGCAGGACGAGGTGATGACGATCGCCCCGCAGAAATGGCATTTCCAGCAGTCGATCGACTATGTGAAGGAAATGTCGCGGGCGATCCTCGACTATGCGTCGCGCAATCGCGAGGTGGTCCTCTACAACCGCTACGTGATGGGCCGGAACCAGATCCGGATGGGCAGCGAGGATAGCTGGGTCGTCACGCCCAAGCGGATCGAGGCGCTGAAGGCCGCGGCCGAAAAGGAGAAGAAGCCGGAAGGCGACAATCCGCTGGCCGGCCTGACGGGCTACGACACCGGGGCGATCGTGCCCTCGTCGCTCTACAAGAGCGTGTTGCAGGATCCGCGCTACCGCGCCCCGCGCGCCTTCGTCATACCGGCCGACGGGCAGGCCGACATGCCGACGACCGTCGCCTTCCTCAATTCGCTCATCAAGACCGGGATCGAGGTGGAGCGCGCGCCCGCCGCCTTCACCGCCGGCGGCAAGCGTTATGCGGCCGGCTCCTACGTCGTCCGCGCCGATCAGGCGTTCCGCCCGCACGTCCTCGACATGTTCGAGCCGCAGGACCATCCGCAGGACTTCGCCTATCCCGGCGGCCCGCCGACGCGGCCCTATGACGTGACGGGCTATACGCTCGCCTATCAGATGAACGTCGCGTTCGACCGGCTGCTCGACGGCGCCCCACCGCATTTCCCGCAGGTCGCCGAGGTGATGGAGACGCCGCCGGCGGGCCGCGTGATCGGCAGCGGCGGCGCCGGTTTCGTCGTCGATCACGGCACCAACAACAGCTTCATCCTCACCAACCGGCTGCTGAAGGCGGGGGCGCCCGTCTACTGGCTGAAGCAGGCGGTGACGGTGGACGGCGACAAGCTCGCCCCCGGCGCGCTGTGGATACCCACCGGGGGCGCCGCCAAGGGCATCGTCGATACAGCGGTCCGCTCGCTCGGCATCGATGCGCATGCCGTCGCCGCCAAACCGGCGGGCGAGACGATCCGGCTGAAGCCGGTGCGGATCGCGCTGGTCGATCACTACGGCGGGTCGATGGCGTCCGGCTGGAACCGCTGGATCTTCGAGAAATACGAATTCCCCTACACCAAGGTCTTCCCGCAGGAGCTGGACCGCGGCGGGCTGGACAAGAAATATGACGTGGTCGTCTTCCAGTCGGACGTGCTGGGGCGCGAGGGGCGGCCGCCGCAGAGGCAGCCCGACGCGGCCGACCTTCCGGCCGAATGGCGCGGCGCGCTCGGCCGGGTGACGAGCGAGAAGACGATCCCGCAACTGACCGCCTTCACGCGGGCGGGCGGCACGCTGATCGCGGTCGGCAACGCCACGCGGCTGGGGCCGGAGATCGGCCTGCCGGTCTACAATGCGCTGACGACGGTGGACGCGGCGGGCAAGCGCACGCCGCTGCCCGGCACCAAATTCTACGTGCCGGGCTCGGTCCTCCAGGCGAAGGTCGATCCGAGCGATCCGCTGGCCTATGGCGTGCCCGATACGCTGGACGTCTTCTACAACAACAATCCGACCTATGCCTTCGCCCCGAACACCGCCGGGGTGCGGCGCGTGGCGTGGTTCGCCAGCGAGGATCCGCTGCGCTCCGGCTGGGCGTGGGGCCAGAAGGCGCTGAACGATACCGCGACGGTGATCGACGGCACGCTCGGCCGCGGCCACGTCTATCTCCTCGCCAACGAGGTGACGCAGCGCGGCCAGCCTTATGCCTCGTTCAAGTTCCTGTTCAACGCGGCGCTCTACGGACCCACGCAGGCCGGGCAGACGCCGGCCGACTGACCGGGCGCCCCCACGCCGGCGTTCCTTTATTCCTGCCGAACAGATTGGCCGCCGGGACATGTTTCCGGCGGCCTTTCGCCGCGCGTCGAACGAAAAGGCCGAACAGACACGCTATAGCCTGTGGTTATGGACGTCCCCTCCAAATGCATGGATGCGGCCCCGCGTCAGCCTTGACCGTAATCGATCGCCTGCTAGCTTTATTTCACCGGACATGGAGGTAATCGCCTCGCCGGACGTCAGAAAAGCAGAAGACAGTCACCGTCGAAAGGGACGCAGATCCCGACAGGCAGGAGCGGTCCGACAGTCGCGTCACAAGGGGGTTTCCTATGTCCGCTCGCTATTCGTCCATCACGATTCCGTCAGATCCCGCACCGACTGCCGAGCGTAGGGGACGCCGCTCGCGCCAACTTCTCATTGCTGCATTATTGCTGGGTGGCGGAACGACCGCTTTTGCCCAGGATGCGCAGCCAACGCCGGCGGCGCCCTCGCCCTCGCCCACGCTGACCCCGCCGGCGGACCTGCCCGCCCCGGTCGCGGACGCGACGACGCCGGATACCGAGACGGTGACCGTCACCGGATCGCGCATCGTCCGCAACGGCTATGATGCGCCGACGCCGGTGACGGTGATCGGTCTCGCCGACATCCAGGCCGCAGCCCCCGCCAACGTCGCCGATTTCGTCAACCAGATCCCCTCGGTGGCGGGCAGCGTCACCCCCTCCAACACGCAGCGCAACTTGAGCGGCGGCGCCGGCGGCATCAATACGATCAACCTCCGCTCGCTCGGCACCACGCGCACGCTGGTGCTGCTCGACGGGCATCGCTCGGTCGGCTCGCTCGCGACCGGCACGGTCGACGTCAACACCATCCCGCAGGGGCTGGTGAAGAGCGTCGAGGTCGTCACCGGCGGCGCGTCCTCGGTCTACGGCTCGGATGCGGTGGCGGGCGTCGTCAACTTCATCCTCGATCGCACCTACACCGGCCTGAAGGGCGAACTCAGCTATGGCGAGACGACCTATGGCGACGACAAGGGCTGGCGCGCGACGCTGACCGGCGGCACCAAATTCGCCGACGGCCGCGGCCATTTGCTGCTCAGCGGCAATTATTCGCATCGCGGCGGCGTCTACGGGGCGGGCGCGCGCAAGTGGCAGAACCGCGGCGTCCACCTCATCCAGAACCCGCGCTACGTGGCCGGCAATGGCGAACCGGAATATATGGAGGCCTTCCAGTCGGGCCTCAACACCACCACCGGCGGCGGCATCATCACCTCCGGCCCGTTGCGCGGCACCTATTTCGGCCAGGGCGGCACCGTCAACCGCTACGATTACGGCCCCAACCGGCTCAACAACCTGCCGTGGACGGTCGGCGGCGACTGGCGGATCAGCCAGCATTATTACGGCACCTCGATCCAGCCCGAGGAGCGGCTGAGCAGCCTCTTCGGCCGGGCGAGCTTCGAGCTGTTCGACAATTTCGAGGTCTTCACCGAAATCTCGTACAACCACAGCCGGCAGGATAGCTGGGGCGGCTATCATACCGACAAGGCGAACGTCACGATCCTGGGCGACAACGCCTTCATCCCCGCCTCGGTCCGCGCGCAGCTGAACGGCGCGGGCTTCACCCTCGGCACCTGGAACCAGGATATCCCGACGCGTGAGAGCAAGTATCGGCGCGAGGTGCAGCGCTACCTCGCCGGGTTCGAGGGCGGGTTCGACTTCCTGAAGATGGACTGGAAGTGGGACGGCTATTACCAGCGCGGCGTGATGAAGGCGAAGGAGGGGCTGGTCTCCGCCAATCGCACCAAGCTGGGCTTCGCGCAGGATGCGGTGCGCAACGCCGCGGGCCAGATCGTCTGCCGCGTGACGCGCGACGGCAGCACCAATCCGCTGGCCGCGGGCTGCGTGCCCTTCAACCGAATGGGCGTCGGCGTCAATTCGCAGGCCGCGGTCGATTACATCATGGGCGAGCCTTATGGCGACCGGCGGCTGCAACAGGATGTCGCCGCGCTCAATTTCAGCACCAGCGTCGTCAATCCGCTGCTCGATCCGATCGGCATCGCCTTCGGCGTCGAGCATCGCAAGGAACAGATTTCGGGCTTCGTGCCGCCCGAATTCGCCGCCGGCTGGTATTCGGGCAATTTCACGCCGACCTTCGGCTCCTACACGGTGACGGAGGGCTATCTCGAAACGCTGGTCAACCTGCCGCTCGATCTCGAGTTCAACGGCGCCGCGCGCTACACCAGCTACAGCGAATCCGGCGATGTGGTGACGTGGAAGGCGGGGCTCAGCTGGGAGCCGGTGCGCGACCTGCGCTTCCGCGCCACCCGATCGCGCGACATTCGCGCGCCCAACCTGTCCGAATTGTTCCAGGGCGGCGCGCGCAACACCAATTCGATCGGCGATCCCTGGCAGGCCAACAATTCGATCCGCTACACGCAGACGGTGACGGGCAATCTGGCGCTGAAGCCGGAGAAGGCCGATACCTGGGGCCTGGGCGTCGTCTATCGCCCGTCGTTCATCCCCGGCCTCGGCCTGTCGGTCGATTATTACGACATCAAGGTGAAGGGGGCGATCGCCACGCTCGGGCCGCAGGAGGTGATCGATCGCTGCTTCACCGGCAATATCGAATTGTGCCAGCGGTTGCAGGCGATCATCGGCACCGGCGCCTCGGCCCGCACGATCGCCTTCGGCACCAACGGCTTCACCAATACGGCCGGGCCGGGGCCGAACGTCGCCGAATATCTGATCGCCAACAGCCCCTATAATTTCCTGTCGAACCGCAACAGCGGTATCGATTTCGAACTGAGCTACCTGTTCGATCTGGCCGATCTCAGCCCAGCGCTGGCGGGCAAGATGAGCTTCCGCGGCATCGCCACCCATTATCTGAAGGCCGAGGTCGCCAACGGCGTCAATGCGCCGACGGACTCGGTGGGCGAGAACGGCCTGAACGGCCCGCCCGACTGGACCTACCGCCTGACGCTCGGCTACGCGCTCGACAAGCTGTCCTTGCAGGTGATCGGCCGGGGCATCAGCTCGGGCGTCTACAATAACGACTGGGTCGAATGCGCGTCCGGCTGCCCGGCGACCAACACCATCAACCGCACCATCGCCAGCAACCGGCTGGACGGCGCTTTCTACCTCGACACGTACGTCGCCTACGATCTGCCGGTCGGGCGGGTGAAGAGCCAGGTCTATTTCCGCGTGGCCAACCTGCTCAATCGCGATCCGGCGCCGGTCGGCAAGGGGCCGTCGGATACGTCGAACGTCGATCTGGGCATCAACCAGACCTTCTACGACTATCTCGGCCGCACCTTCCGCGTGGGCGTCCGCTTCGACATCTGACCGATCCGGCCGCCGCGCCGCATAAGAACGCACAGGGGATCCGACCATGAGGAAATCAACCGTCTGGCTTTTGGCCGGCAGCCTGCTCGCCGGCGCGGCGATGCCCGTTGCCGCCCAGACCTACGATGCGGCGCAATGGTCGGGCCTCCGCTACCGGCAGGTGGGGCCGTGGCGCGGCGGGCGCGTCACCACCGTCACCGGCGTGCCTGCCGAGCCGCGCACCTTCTACATGGGCACGGTCGGCGGCGGCGTCTGGAAGACGACGGATGCCGGCAACAGATGGACCAACCTGACCGACGGGCAGATCGCGGTCGGCCCGGTCGGCGCGGTGGCGGTGGCGGATACCGATCCCAACATCGTCTATGCCGGCACCGGATCGTCCAAGATCCGCAGCAACGTCTCGATCGGCAAGGGCATCTACAAGTCGGTCGATGCCGGCAAGACCTGGACGTTCACCGGCCTGAAGGACGTCGGCCAGATCGCCACGATCCGCATCAACCCGAAGAACCCGGACGAGGTGTTCGTCGCCTCGACCGGCGATCCGTTCAAATATACCAAGGAACGCGGCGTCTACCGCACCCGCGACGGCGGCAAGACGTGGAAGAAGGTGTTCTTCCTCAACGAACGGCTGGGGGCGGCCGACATCGAGTTCCAGGCCGACGACCCCTCGATCCTCTACACCGCCATGTGGCACGGGCTGCGCCAGCCCTGGTCGATCATCTCGGGCGGCACCGAGGGCGGCCTCTACAAGTCGACCGACGGTGGCGATACGTGGAAGAAGCTGGGCGGCGGCCTGCCGACCGGCCTGTTCGGCCGCGCCAACGTCGGCGTCAGCGCCGCAGCACCCAACACGCTCTACGCGCTGATCGAGGCGAAGCCGGGTCCGGGCCTCTACCGCTCCGACGATGCCGGCGCGACGTGGACGCTGGTGAACGGCGAGACACGGCTGGTGACGCGGCCCTTCTACTACACCACGCTTGGCGTCGACCCGAACGACGTGAACACCGTGTTCGTCGGCAACGAGGGCTGGTTCAAGTCGACCGACGGCGGCAAGACCTTCGCCACCCGCCCGACCCCGCACGGCGACAATCACGACGTGTGGATCAACCCGCGCGATTCCAGGCTGATGGTGCAGGCCAACGACGGCGGCGCCAACGTCTCGCTGGACGGCGGGGCGACGTGGAGCAGCCAGGCCAACCAGCCGACCGCGGAAATGTATCAGGTCGCCATCGACGACCAATATCCCTACCGCATCTACGGCGCGCAGCAGGACAATACGACCGTCATCATCCCCTCGCTGGCGACGGGCGACGGGCAGGGCTTCCGCGTCGGGCCGGGGTGCGAGACGGGGCCGATCATCCCCAAGCTCGGCGATCCGCAGATGGTGTGGGGCGGGTGCAAGGGCCAGTTCAGCCGGATGAACCTCGGCACCAACTTCAACGAGGAAAGCTACTGGATCGGCAGCGAGTCGCTCTACGGCAACGATCCGGACAAGCTGCGCTACCGCTTCCAGCGCGTGGCGCCGATGGAGATTTCCCCGGTCGAGCCGAACACGCTCTATTACGGATCGCAGTTCGTGCATCGCTCGCGCGACGGCGGCGTGACGTGGGAGACGATCAGCCCCGATCTCACCGCCAATCCCCCGAACCGCCAGCGCGCCTCGGGCGAGCCGATCACGATCGATGCGACCGGCGAGGAGGTCTATTCCACGGTCTATGCGATCCGCGAAAGCAAGGTGAAGCCCGGCGTGATTTGGGCGGGATCGAACGACGGCCTCGTCCACGTCACGCAGGATAACGGGGCGACGTGGCGCAACGTCACTCCGCGCGGCCTGCCGCCCGGCGGCCGCGTCCAGAATATCGAGCCGGGCGTGCGCGCGCCGGGCACGGCCTATGTCGCCATCTACCGCTATCTGATGGGCGATTTCGCGCCCTACATTTATGCCACCACCGATTACGGCCGGTCGTGGAAGCGGCTGACCGACGGGCGCAACGGCATCGCCGCCGACGAGCCGACCCGCGTGGTGCGCGAGGATCCCGATCGGCCGGGGCTGCTCTATGCCGGCACCGAATTCGGCCTCTACGCTTCGTTCGACGATGGCGCGCGCTGGCAGAGCATCCAGATGAACCTGCCGCGCACGCCCGTCACGGACCTGCGGCTGGCGCATGGCGACCTGATCCTCTCGACGCAGGGGCGCGGCTTCTACGTGCTCGACAATCTCGGCGTGCTGCGCCAGCTGCCGGCCGAGGCGGCGGCGGCACGGACGACGCGGCTCTACAAGCCGGCGGTCGCGACGCGTATCAACGCCAGCGGCGATAAGGGGCCTAACCCCAGCGAAGGCCCGGAATATGCGCTGCCGGGCGCGCAGATCGATTATTATCTGGCGCCCGATCACAGCGGCCCCGCCTCGCTCACCATCCGCGACGCGACGGGCGCGGTCGTCCGCCGGATCGAGAGCGGCGCGACGGCGGCGCCCGCGGGCGGCGGCGGTGGCGACGACGACGGCCTCGGCCGCTATCGCCCCGTCTATCCGGCGACGCTGGATGCGACGCCCGGCATGCACCGCTTCATCTGGGATCTGCGCTACGGCGGGGAAACCGCAGCCACTCCGCCCGGCGAAGGGCGCCGCGCGCCCGCCGGGCCGGTCGTGCCCCCCGGCGCCTACACGGTCGAGTTCGCCGCCGGCACCGCCAGCGGCCGCCAGCCGCTGACGATCGTCGCCGATCCGCGCGTGCTGGCGAGCGGGATCACCGCCGCCGACCTTTCGGCCCAATATGCCCACAATATGGCGGCACTGAAGCTCGTGACCGACATGAACCTCGCCGTCTCGCGCGTCACGCAGGCGCAGGCGGCGCTGGAGAAGGCTCCCGATCCGGCCCGCGCCCGCGCACTGAAGCCGATCGCCGATCGGCTCATCACGCCCCGCATCCGCTACAGCCAGCCGGCGTTGCAGACGCATGTCGTCTATCTCTACAGCCAGCTCAATGCGGCGGACCAGAAGGTGCCGCCCGATGCCGCCGCCCGCCTCGTCCAGCTGCGCGGCCAGATCGACGCGATCACCGCCGAGCTGGATCGCCTGCTGGGGCCGGTGACGACCGCCGAACTGGGCCGCTTCCGCTCCGGTATCGACGGGGCGGTGCTCGATGTCGCCGTCACCACCGAAAGCGAGACCGAGAGCGACAACGAGTGACGCGCGCATCCTCTTATAGTTGCGCCGCGATCGCCGCGGCGGCGCTGGCGGCCGCCCCCGCCGTCGCGCAGGACGAGGCCGATCCGACCGGGGAGATCATCGTCTCGCTGCCCCGGTCGAGGGCGCCGGCGCCGTTCCAGACGCGGCATGTGCTGGACGCGCCGGCGATCGACGCCCTCGCCGCCAATGCCGCGGACGAGATCGTGCGGCGGCTGCCGTCCACCTACGTGCCCGTCAATTCGCGCGGCGAGGCGATCGCCTTCGTCCGCAACGCCGCCGAACGGCAGGTCGCGCTGTTCTACGACGGGGCGGCGATCAACGTGCCGTGGGACAACCGGCTCGATCTGGCGATGCTGCCGGCGGGCCTCGTCGGCCGCGCGCAGGTCGCCGCGGCGCCGCTCGCGCCGCTCTACGGCGTCAATGC
Organism: Edaphosphingomonas fennica; assembly: GCA_036946415.1. Lineage (GTDB taxonomy): Bacteria > Pseudomonadota > Alphaproteobacteria > Sphingomonadales > Sphingomonadaceae > Sphingomonas_Q > Sphingomonas_Q fennica_A. The sequence continues at coordinate 34,652 of JAQIJD010000010.1, forward strand.
ACTCGGCGCGGTGAGCCTGTCGCCCGGGCGGCCCGCGGGGTGGGGGGCGCGCGGGATGATCGGCAGCGGCGGGATCGGGGAAGTCCAGGCCGTGGCCCCGCTCGCCAGCGGCCCGACCGAGGTGACGCTCGGCGCCAGCTATGCCACGCGCGACGGGGACACGGTGGCCGACGATGCCGATCTGCCTTTCTCGCAAGGCGGCCGTCGCCTGCGGCTGAACACCGATCGCACGCTCGCCAGCGGCTTCGCCCGCATCGCCACCGCGATCGGCGATCATCGCTTCGGCCTCACCGCCTTCCACGTCGAGGGCGACAAAGGCATCGCCCCCGAAAGCGACCGGCCAAGCGGCGCCCGCTTCTGGCGCTATCCCGACCTCCACCACAGCCTCGTCTCGGCCCGGGCGGGGCTGTCGCTGACCCCGCGGCTGGGGCTGGACGCGATCGGCTGGTATCAGCGCTTCGGCCAGACGATCGACAGCTATACCGACGCCCGCTACGCGGTGCGCGACACGCAGGAGGTCAATCGCGATCGCACGCTGGGCGGGCGGCTGCTGCTGACCCGGCAGGCGGGCGGATCGCGACTGACCGCGTCCGCCAACCTGCTCGAATCCGAACATGACCAGCGCGACGTGACCTTCACCCGCGGCATCGCGCCCGCGGTGCTGCCGGCCTTCCTCCACTATCGCCAGCGCAACTGGAGCCTCGGTCTCGACGCCGAGACCGCGCTCACCGACGGGCTGACCGGCGCGATCGGCGGCGGCTACGATCGCGTCGCCTATCTCGAAACCGGCGACAAGCCCGCGATCGACGCGGTCGGCGGGTGGACGGGGCGCGTCGGCCTGGCCTGGGTGCCGGCCGAAGGCTGGCGGCTGCGCGCCAACGCCGGCCGCAAGCTGCGCGCGCCGACGATGCGCGAATTGTTCGGCCAGGCGCTCAACCGCTTCCTCCTCAACCCCGATCTGCGCCCCGAACGGATCGTCAGCGGCGAACTGGCGGCGGAGTGGCGCGGGGAGGCGCTGACGTTTTCGCTGGTCGGTTTCGGGCAGGATCTGGACGGTACGATCGACCAGCGCAACGTCGGCCGCCTCCGCCAGCGCATCAATCTCGTCGGCTCGCGCGTGCTGGGCGTCGAGGCCGCCGGGGTCTGGATGCCCGCCGCAGGCTGGTCGCTGGGCGGCAGCGGCACATGGTCGCGCGCACGGCGCAAGGGCGTGGAGGCCGGGGAGACGGATCGTCTGGCGGAAAAGCCGGCGCTGCTTGCGCGCGCCTATGGCCAGCGGACGAGCGGCGGCGGCCTGACCGCGCTGGCCGAGCTGCTCTACATCGGCCGCGCCTATTCGGCCGATGCGGCGGGGGCGCTGGTGCCGCTGCCGCGCTCGGCCGCCCTCAACCTCCGGCTGGCGCAGCGGGTGCAGGCGGCCGGTGGCGCGCTCGATCTCTTCGTGCGCGCCGATAATGTGACGGATAGCGAGATCGTCCCGCAGATCGGCCTGCCCGCGCCGGGGCGGACCATCCGCTTCGGTATCGCCGCCACGATCGGGTGAGGCGAAGCCGCGCGGTCCAGCCCCCGAAAGGCCTCGTCGCTCCGCGCCTGCGGCCCGGATGCACCGGTATCGAATGTTGCAGAATGTTGCCAAAACGGGCTTTGGCGCAAACCCCAGTGCCCGCTCAGGCAAGTCTGGCGGCGGCGGTCGGATAGGGCTCGTCCCCGACAGGCCGGGTCGCATCGATCGCTCGGCCGAACCGGGGGATGTGCGGCATGGCGGGACGATCGACGGTGGCATCGGCAGCGATTGCGGCGCTGGCCCTGGCAGGCGGTGCCCTTGCCCAGACGCCCCCGCCCTCGGCCGCGACGCCCGAAACCGGGAACGACGCCGACGGCGGCATCCGGGACATCGTGGTGACGGCGACACGTCAGGCGACCAACCAGCAATCGACGCCGATCGCGGTGACCGCCGTCACCGCCGGCCAGTTGCTGGAACGCGGGCTGCGCAGCGCGGCCGACATTTCGGCCGTCGTCCCCAATGCCACCTTCCGCCGAGCACAGGGCGCGTTCGGGCCGGGGGTCACCGCCTTCATCCGCGGCATCGGCCAGTCCGACACCAGCCTCGGGTCCGAACCTGCGGTCGCTTATTATGTCGACGACGTCTATTATCCGCTGCTGCTGGGGTCCAATTTCGACCTGCTCGATCTGGATCATATCGAGGTGCTGCGCGGGCCGCAGGGCACCCTGTTCGGCCGCAACGCGCTTGCCGGCGCGGTCAACATCGTCACCCGCCAGCCCAGCCTGACCGACACGACCGCCTACGGGCAGGTCACGGTCGGTGCCTACGACCGGCGCGATTTCCGCGCCGGCTTCAACGTGCCGTTGAACGAGATGCTGGCGCTTCAGGTCGGCGCGGTCTCCAAGCAGCGCAAGGGCTATCAGCGCGTCCTCGATTTCCGGTGCGAGATGATCCGCAAGGGCACGCCCGCGCTCGCCGGATCGCTGCCCTTCTACGATGCGCTCAACACGCCCGGCAGCAATAATGCGCCCGACGACTGCACCGTCGCCCGGCAGGGGGGCGAGGACGTGCGGGCGATGCGCGGCTCGGTGCTGTTCAAGCCGTCGTCCAGCATCCGCCTGACGATCAGCGGCGATTACACGCACGACCGGTCCGAAAATCCCGCCGACCAATTGCTCGCGGTCAGCGGCCCCGGCACCGCCAATCTACAGGCACAGGCGGCCTATTTCGGCGTCGCCTACGATCAGCGCTTCGTCACCGGCGATCGCTTCACCACTTATGCCACCTATCGCGATCCGGTGGGCGCCGGCGTGGTGGTGCCGGGCGACACCTTCCACAACGGCCGCGCCAATCGCGGCGGCGCGGTGTTCGATCCCGCCACCGATCTCACCAACTGGGGCGTGGCCGGCAAGCTGGTCGTCGGCTTGTCCGACGCGATCGACCTGACGACGGTCGTCGGCTACCGCAAGCTCGACGAACGCCACGCCTTCGACGTCGATGCCTCGCCGCTCGTCCTGGAACATACCTCGCTGAACGTGGGCGAGGATTATACGAACGTGGAAAGCCGCCTGTCCGGCCGCAGCGGGATCATCGACTGGGTGGTCGGCGGCTTCTACTTCCGGGGCAACGGCTTCACCCGCGCGATCATCTATTCGCCGACGACCGGCTCCTACCGCATCCAGAACATCCGCTACCGCCCGCGCAGCAAGGCGGCCTTCGCCAACGCGACGGTGAAGCCGCTGGAACGGCTGAACGTCACGCTGGGCCTGCGCTATTCGGACGACGTGAAGGGCGTGGCGTTCAGCAACGTGCTGGACAGCAATTTCGGCACCGGCTCGACCGTGGGCGACACCGTCTTCGCCGTGCGGCCGAAGCAGACGCGCACCGACTGGAAGCTGGGGGCGGACTATCACGTCACCGATCGCGTGATGCTCTACGCATCCGCCGCCACCGGCGCGCGCCTGCCGGGCTACAACACGCGCCCGCAACAGCCGACGCAGGTGACATCCTACGACGGGGACGAGACGATCGCCTATGAGGCGGGCGTGAAGGCCGATCTGTTCGACCGGCGCCTGCGCATCAACGCGACCGCTTTCTATACCGACTACAAGACGCGCATCATCAGCATCAGCGGGCAGGAGGCGAACGTGCTGAGCGGCACGCGCATCCCCGGCAACCAGACGCTGATCCCCTTCCCGACCGGCGGCGACGGCGCCACCACCTGCCGCGCCTACAGCGCCGCGACCGACGGGCCGGCCAACATCGCCGGCAATGTCGGCATCACCTGCATCCCGCGCACCTATTTCGTGAACACGCCGGGCAAGGTGAAGGGGTTCGAGGTCGAGATCGATGCGCGGCCGCTCGACGGCCTGTCGATCAACGGCTCGCTCGGCTATGCCCGCTTCACCTCGCAGGATCTGAGCGCCCCGACCCGCGCCAACGACCGGCTGGCGGGCCTGCCGGAGATCAACGCCAATGCCGGCATCCAATATGTGCAGGAAGCCGCCCCGCTGGCGGGCACGATCACGCCGCGGCTCGACTGGATCTACACCGGTTCGATCTTCCCCAGCCCCAATCGCAACACGTTCAACCAATCGGCCTATTCGGTCTTCAACGCCCGCCTGACCTATTACAACAGCGCGCATGACCTGACGGTGGCGCTCGGCGCCACCAACCTGTTCGGCAAGCATTTCTATCAGAATTATTTCATCTATCAGGATGTCGGCTTTCCGAACGTGAACGCGCAGCCCGCCGCCCCGCGCCAATGGTTTCTCGAACTGGGCAAGAGGTTCTGACGATGGCGGAGGCAGGCATGGACAAGGGTGTGTTCCTGGTGACGGGCGGCAGCCGCGGCATCGGTGCCGCGATCGCCGCGGCCGCCGGCGCCGAAGGCTATTTCGTGCTGCTGAGCTATGCCGGCCGCGCCGATGCGGCGGAGGCGGTGGTCGCCGCGATCCGCAGCGCGGGAGGGCGCGCCGCCGCCATCCAGGCCGATACGGGCCGGCCGGCCGACATCGCGCGCCTCTTTGCGGCAGCGGACGCGCACGGGCGGCTGGCGGTGATGGTCTATAACGGCGGCATCACCGGCGGCACCGGCCTGCTTGCCGACCAGAGCGACGCGACGCTGGCCGAGGTGATCGCCGTCAACCTGACGGGGGCGCTCATCGCCTGCCGCGAGGCGGTGACGCGGATGTCGACCCGGCTGGGCGGTGCGGGCGGGGCGATCGTGCTGCTGTCGTCGCGCGCGGCGGCGCTCGGCGCGCCCGCGCAGCATCTGTGGTACGCCGCCTCCAAGGGCGGGATCGACAGCCTCACCCTCGGCCTGGCGCGCGAGGTGGCGGCGGAGGGCATCCGCGTCAATGCCGTCTCCCCCGGCCCGATCGCCACCGAAATCCACGCCCCCGGCCGCCTCGATGCGATCCGCGCCGGCCTGCCGATGAAGCGGGAGGGAACTGCGGAAGAGGTGGCGGCGGCGGTGATGTTCCTCGTGTCGGATGCCGCCTCCTACGTCTCCGCGGCGAATATCGACGTGGCCGGCGCGCGCTGACCGCCGGGATGGACGCCGCGCCCGCCATCGCCGCCGACGCCCCGATCGTCGATGCGCACGCCCACGTCTTCACGCGCGATCTGCCGCTGGCGGGGGACGCGTGGGTCACGCCCGCTTATGATTTCACGCCAGCCGACTATCTGGCGACGCTGGATGCGCATGGTGTGCATTTCGGTATCCTCTCCGGCCTCAGCATCAGCGGCGACTACAACGATTATACGATCGGCGCGGCGTGCGGCTCGCCACGGCTGCGGGCCACCGCGATCGTCGCGCCGGAGACCGATCCCTACGTCCTGCGCCGGATGCGCGACGACGGCGTCGTCGGCATCCGCTTCCAGCTGGTCCGCCGGGCGGTGCTGCCCGATTTCGCCGATGCCGCGCACCGCCTGCTGCTGCGACGGGTGCGCGATCTCGGCTGGCACGTCCATGTCGCGATCGAGGGCGAGCGGCTCGATCGGGTGCTGCCCGCGCTGGAGGCTTCGGGTGTGCGGCTGGTGCTGGATCATTTCGCGCATCCCGATCCGGCGCGGGGCGTCGCCTGCGCGGGGTTCCGGACGGCGCTGGCCGCGGCACAGCGCGGCAACGTCTGGATCAAGATGTCGGCGGGCTTCCGCCTCGGCGGGCCGGAGGCGTGGCGCGAGCCGGCGATCGACGGCGCCCAGGCCCTTGCCCGCGATGCGGCGGCCGTATTGCTGGCCGAGCTTGGCCCCGAACGGCTGCTGTGGGGCAGCGACGCGCCCTTCGTCGGCTACGAGGGCCGCATGACCTATGCCGGGGCGCTGGCCGATCTTGCCGCTTGGGCGCCCCGCCCCGAAACCCGCCGAGCATTGTCAAATACCTCACTTCGCTTCTATTTTTCCTGAAAAGCGCCGTCCACGCCGCAGGCCGGACGAGCGCCGAGACCGGAGAGGAACCCGATGCCCGACCTGAAACGGACCCTGCTGGCGGCCGTGGCGCTGTTCGCGCTGGCGGGTGCCGCCCCCGCCCGTGGCGACCGGCTGACGGCGGACGAGCGCAACGCCCTCGCCCGTGATCTCGATCGCGTGGAATCGGTGCGCGCGGTGAAGGACGTCCAGCGCCTCTATGCGCAGCTCAGCCAGTTCGGCCGCTGGCAGGCGATGGCCGATCTGTTCGCGGCGGACGGCACGCTCGCCTGGGGGGAGCAGCGGGCGCACGGCCGCACCGCCATCGCCGCCTTCCTGGCGGAGCGCGCCGGCGCGATGACGGGGGCGGCGCCCGGCACGCTCCATACCGAGATCATCGACGAGCCGCTGGTCAACCTCTCCGCGGACGGGCGGACCGCCCGGGTCCGCTGGATGGGAATGCGCTTCATGGGCGACGGCAAGGGCCGGGCGCGGATCGAAGGCGGCCTCTACGAGAACGAATATGTGCGCGAGGACGGCGGCTGGCGGATCGCGACGCTCGCCTATCATCCGCAATATGAAGGCGATTATGCCGGCGGCTGGGCCAATGTCGGCGGGCGCGACCTGCCGATCGTGCCCGCCCACTTCACCGTCGACGAAAGCGGCACGCCGATCCCGCCGGCGACGGGCGCCGCCCCGTCCACGCGGTTGAGCGATGGCGAGATCGCCGCCCGCATCGCGCGCCTCAACGACGAGGACGCGATCCGCAACGTCCAGAACGCTTATGGCTATTATGTGGATCGGCGGATGTGGACGGACGCGGCCGGCCTGTTCGCGGCGGACGGGGCGATCGGCACGGCGCGTGGGCCGGCCGGCATCCGCCGGGCACTCGAGGCGATGGGGCCGGAAGGGCTGGCGACCGGCGATCTCAACGAACGCCCGATCTTCGACCTGATCGTGGAGGTGCAGCCGGGCGGGCGCGAGGCGCGCGCGCGGGGCATCGAACTGGGCCTGCTCGCCGATGGCGCGAAGCGACAGGGGGCCTGGGAATTCGCGGTGTTCGAAAGCCGCTTCGTCAAGGATGGCGGCCTCTGGAAGCTGAAGGCGCTCGATCGCACGCCGCTGTTGCGGGCCGATTATGCGACGGGCTGGGGCGATGGCGGCACGGCGCCCGGCGCCCGTGCGGTGCCGGCCTTTCTGGCCGTCCGGGCCGGCGTGCCGGTCGCCACGGCGGGGGCGGTCCAGGCGGCGGACCTTCGCCGCCGCCTCGCCCGGTCCGCCGCTTATGACGGCGTCGAGAACGTCTCGTCCGCCTACGGCTTCTACATCGACGATTTCCAATGGCCGCAGATGGCGGGCATCTTCGCCGAGAAGGGCAACAAGCAGGCCCCGTTCGCGGGCTATTATCTGGGGCGGGACCGTATTCTGGGGGCGGTGAACGCCAGCTGGGGGCCGGCGCCGGCGATGCGCGCCGCCATCTCCTTCCACTGGCGGACGCAGCCGGTGATCCACGTCTCGCACGACGGCCGCTCCGCCAACCTGCGCACCCGCCTGTTCCAGCCGCGGACGTCGAAGAATGCGGTCGAGACGCCGGCCAGCTTCTACATGGGCGGCCTGCACGGGGGCATGTATCCCAACGATCAGGCGGTGCTGGAGAACGGCATCTGGCGCCTGTGGAGCCTGACCATCGACGAACACTATTTCGCGTCGCCCAACTGGAAGGGCGGCTGGGCGGCGGCGGCCCCGAACGAGACGGCGGTGCGGCCGAGTCCGCTCCTCACCAAATATCCGCCGGACGTGAAGATCAGCGATCTCGGCCGGCGCGAGGAGGGTTTCCGCGGCGGCACCGGCACGCCCGTCGACTGGCCGGGCATCCTGCCGATGTGGTTCCATTACCGGAATCCCGTCAGCGGCCGCACGCCCGACCGGTTCTGGCCCGATTGCGTGCCGTGCGAAGCGGTGCCCGCGGCGCGGATGACCGCCCACGGCTATCAGCAGCCGCCGACCGGACCGGAGATCGACGGGGTCGAGGTGCCGCCCGCCCGCCCGTGATCCGGTCAACAGCCGATACCGGCCGAGGCAAGCCGGCGCGCCGCGCCGCGCCTATTCCGATTTCCGCCCCGAGGAGTATCCGTCCCATGCCGCCATCGCGGACCCTGCATTGACCATGTTCGGCTGGTATCGCGAGGCGGACGGCAAGACCCGGCGCGTGTTTTGGACGTGCGGCGCCGGCTGGGCGATGGATACGGCCGACGGGCTGGTCTACCAATATCTGATCCCGGTGCTGATGGCGGCCTTCGGCATGACGCTGGGGCAGGCGGGCGCGATCGCCAGCGCCAATTACGTCGCCGCGGCGCTCGGGGGGTGGCTGGGCGGCTGGGCGAGCGACCGCTTCGGCCGGGCGCGCGTGTTGCAGATCACGATCCTGTGGTTCTCGGTCTTCTCCTTCCTGTCGGGCTTCGCCAACAGCTACGAGCAGTTGCTGGCCGCGCGCGTGCTGCAAGGCATCGGCTTCGGCGCGGAATGGGCGGTGGGCGCGGTGCTGCTGGGCGAGATGATCGCGCCGCAGCACCGCGGCAAGGCGCTGGGCACGGTCCATGCCGGCGCGGCGATCGGCTCGGCGATCGCGGCGCTGCTGGCGGGGCCGTTCGCGGCGGCGCTGCCGGCGGACATCGGCTGGCGCGCGGTGTTCTGGATCGGCCTGCTGCCGGCCGGGCTGATCTTCTTCGTGCGCCGCGGGTCGGACGATCCGGCGATCTACCGTGCCGCCGCCGCACATGCCGCCAGGACCGGGCGGCACGCGACGATGGCCAGCATCTTCCGCCCGCGCATCGCCTTCACCACCGCCATGGCGTCTCTCCTGTCGCTGGGGGCGCAGGGGGCGGCCTTTGCGGTCAGCAACTATCTCACCACCTTCCTCAGCGTCGAACGCGGGCTCAGCGTATCGATGGCGGGGCTGTGCGTGATGGTGAACAGCGCCGGCGGCTTCTTCGGCTTCCTCAGCAACGCCTATGTGTCGGACAGGGTGGGGCGGCGCACGGTGTTCCGCCTGTTCGCGGCCGGCTTCATCGTCACTTCGTCGATCTACCTGTTCGCGCCGCTCGGCAATGCGGTGGCGCTGCTGATCCCGATCGGCTTCGTCTACGGCTTCTTCCAGTTCGGCATCTACGCGTCGTTCGGCCCCTATTTCACCGAATTGTTCCCGACCGAGATGCGGGCGACCGGCCAGGCCTTCGCCTATAATTTCGGGCGCGGCTTCTCGGCGCTGTTCATCACCGGGGTCGCGGTGCTGGCGGCCAGCGTGCCGCTGAGCGCGGCGATGGCGATCTTCGGGCTGATCGGCATGGTCTGCGCGATCGCCGCGACCTTCGCGCTGCCCGAAACGGCCGGCCGCGCCCTGCACAGCCTGGCCGACGGGCAGGACGCCGATGCCGACGCCGCCGTTCCATCCCCCACCCTGCACGAGGGCATCACCCATGTTTGACCGGAAGGTGGCCGAACTGACGTTCGAGCTGCAACAGCAACTGGCCGATTACTGGCACGAGATCGATACCAACGGCGGCCGCGACGCCGGCAGCTATTATACCGAAGACGGCGTCTTCCACGGCCAGATGGCGTCCTACGAGGGCAGGGCCAAGATCCAGCAATTCTACGATTGGCGGGTCGCGCAGGGGCCGCGGCTGGCGGTGCACAGCTTCACCAATTTCCGCGCCTGGTTCACGAGCGAGCAGACGGCGGAAAGCAGCTGCTACCTGTTCCTCTACGCCGCCAACGGCGAGAAGATCCTGCCCAGCCATGCGCCGATCACCATCTCGATGGCGACCGACAGATATGTCCGCGCCGGCGACCGCTGGCTGTGCACCTACCGCCGCTTCGAACATTGGTTCGAAGGCGACACGCCGATCACCAATCCCAAGCTCTGACAGCGAGGCCCCATGTCCACCGACACGATGTATGCGGCCGGCGATCCGCGCGCCGGCCTCGCCACCGCCCGAGCGGCGCCGACCCCCGTCGCCGCGAGCGGCTTCGGCGCCTCGTCCTACGCGCTGTTCGGTGAGAGCGCGCCGCAGATCGACGATGCGACCGGGCGGACGTGGCTGGCGCGCGGCCAGAATTTCATCGTCGCCTATACGATCGCGACGCCGGGCGCGGTGTTCGAGCGGACGGGCCAGCCGGACGAATATGTCCTCCTGATCGAAGCGCCGGAACCGTCCGCGACGGTGGAGGCCGGCGGCGAGCGCGTCGACGTCGGCGGCGCGCATATCGCCTTCGTGCCGCCGGGCGACAGCCGCATCACGGTGCCGCAGGGCGGGGAGATCGTGCGCCTGTTCACCACCGCCTCGGCCGATCTGGCCGCACTCTGCTCGAACGCCGCGACCTATGCCGATCCCGCGCCCTTCATCCCGCCGCTCGAACGCTGGCCGACCCCGCCGGACGGCTTTCGGATCCGCGCCTACGATCTCGACGTGCCCGCCGAGGAGGGGCGCTTCGGCCGCATCTGGCGCTGCACGACCTTCATGGTCAACGTGTTCGAGCCTGCGGCCCCACGCGATCCCGACAAGCTCTCGCCGCACCACCATGACGATTTCGAGCAATGCTCGCTCGCGATGGGCGGCAGCTTCGTCCACCACCTGCGCTGGCCGTGGACGGCGCGGCTGGCCGACTGGCGGGATGACGAGCATGTCACCTGCCCGGCGCCGTCGATCGCGGTGATCCCGCCGCGCTCGATCCACACCTCAGCCTCGATCGCGCCCGAGAACAATCTGCTGGTCGACATCTTCTCGCCGCCGCGGCGCGACTTTTCGGACATGCCCGGCTGGGTGTTGAACGCCGCGGACTATCCCGCCCCGCCGGCGGCATGAGCCACGCGGCGCTCCAGCGGCGGTTCCGCGGCCGGCTGTCGGCCGGCGAAAGCCTGCTCGGCACCTTCCTGAAGACGCCGACCGCACATGCGACGGAGATACTGAGCGGGGCGGGCTTCGACTTCGTCGTGATCGATGCCGAACATGCGCCCTTCTCGCGCAGTGAGATCGATCTGATGATGCTGGCGGCGCGGGCCGGCGGCCTGCCCGCGATCGTCCGCGTCGCCTCGGCCGCCCCGGCCGATCTGCTCAACGCGCTCGATTGCGGCGCGGCGGGAGTGCTGGTGCCGCATGTCGACAGCGCGGAGACGCTGCGCGGCATCGTCGCCCATTGCCGCTATCGGGGCGGCCTGCGCGGCTTTTCCAATTCGCCGCGGGCCGGCGACTATGGTGCGCTGAATTTCGCCGATCATATCGCCAACGCGGACGCCGCGACCGCGATCGTGGCGATGATCGAGGATCCCGAGGCGATCGAGCGGCTGGATGCGATCTTCGCGGTCGAAGGGCTGACGGCCGCCTTCATCGGCCGCGGCGACCTGTCCGCCCGCCTCGGCGCAACGCATGTCGGCGATCCGGCGGTCGCGATGCTGGTCGAACGGATCGCCGCGGCGGCCGGGGCGCACGGCGTGCCGCTGATCGCGCATGTCGGGGCGGGGGACGATCCGGATATCGCCCGGCTCCGCGGTCTGGGGGTCGGCGCGTTCCTCGTCGCCTCCGATCAGGGCCTGTTGCGGCAAGGGGCGCTCGCCGCCCGCCGTGCCTTCGATGCCTGAGGTTTGCCCATGACGATCCCGCTGTTCGATACCCACGCGCATCTGATCGCCGACGATTGGAATCGCTATCCGGCCCGCCCGTTCACGCCCGACCTGCCGGTGCCCGACCGGCCGGGCTACAGCGTGACGGGCGATGCGCTGATCGCGATGATGGACGCCGAGAACGTCGCCGCCGCCTGCCTCGTCCAGCGCGGCCACGTCTACGGCTATCACAACGATTATATCGTCGAATGCGCGCGCGCCCGGCCCGATCGGTTGCAGGCGGTGGTGATCCTCGATGCGCAGGATCCCGCGACGGCGGGGCGATACCGCCGGATGGTGGCGGGGGGCGGCGTCTGCGGCCTCCGTCTGGCGCAGACGCGGCCGTGGATATTGGACACCGCCTGGATGAGTTCGCCCGCCGCGATGGGGCTGTGGGAGGCGTGCGCCGATCTGGGCACGCCGATGACGCTGATCATGTTCATGAACCAGCTGCCCTACAATCTGCCGCTGCTGAAGATCATCGCCCGCCGCTTCCCCGATCTGCCGATCCTGCTCGACCATGCGGCGATGCCGTTCGGGATGACGCAATATGAGGTGGCGCTGGCCGAAGCCGCGGGCGAGGCCGTGGTGATGCCGCCGCCGCCGCATTTCGGGATCGACCGGACGATCGAGATGCTGGCGGACGAGCCCAACGTCCATTTCAAGATCACCGAGATCAACATGGAACGGCTGCATGCCGCCGGGGTGCGACCGGCGCATATCGTGCGCCGGCTGGTCGACGGTTTCGGCCCCGATCGGCTGATGTGGGGATCGGACATCGGCCAGAGCATGAAGTGGAGCTATGCCGAGAAGACCGCGATGGCGCGCGCCGCGGCCGACTGGCTGACCGGGGCGGAGCGGCTGGCCTTCCTCCACGACAATGCCGCCCGCGTCTATGGGCGGCCCGCCTACCAGGCCGCTTCGTAGATCGCGCGCGTATCCGCCTCCGTCAGCGGGCGGGGGTTGCGTTCCAGCAGGCGGGTCACGGTCATCGCCGCCGCCGCCATGTGCGGGATCGCCTCCCGCGCGATGCCGAAGTCGGACAGGCGGCGCTTGATGCCGCAGGCATCGGCCAGCGCGATCACCCGTTCCACCCCCGCCGCCGCATCGGCCGCCGCGTCGCCGGTCGGCGGCACGCCCAACGCATGCGCGATGGCGGCATAGCGCGCCGGATCGCCGGCGATGTTGAAGCGCAGCACATGCGGCAGCAGCAGCGCGTTGGCGACGCCGTGGGCGATGTGGAACTCGCCACCCAGCGGGTAGGCGAGCGCGTGGACGGCGGCGGTGTTGACCGGGCCGAGGCACATGCCGCCGTAGAGGCTTGCCCGCATCATCCCGCCGCGCGCCTCCAGATCGGTGCCGTCGCGGCAGGCGCGTTCGAGATGGCGGGCGACCAGCGCGATCCCGGCCAGCGCCTGCACGTCGACGATCGGGTGCGCGAAGCGGTTGGCATAGGCCTCGATACAATGCGTCAGCGCATCGAGGCCGGTCGCCGCGGTGACGGCCGCGGGCATCGATACCGTCAGCGCCGGATCGAGATAGGCGGCATCGGGCACCAGATGATCGCTGACGACGCCCTTCTTCAGCGCCTCGTCCTCGTCGCCGAGGATCGCGATCGGCGTCACCTCGCTGCCCGTGCCGGCGGTGGTGGGCACGCAGCCGACCCACAGGCTGCGGCCGGACAGCAGCCCCACGCCGATCACGTCGCGCACCTGCTGCCGCCCGTCGAGCAAGGCGGCGACGAGCTTGGCGACGTCCATCGCGCTGCCGCCGCCCAGGCCGAGGATGGCATCCGGCGCGACGGCACGCGCCGCCGCCATCGCGGCATCGAACGCCTCGAAGGTCGGTTCGCCGACGATATCGTGCCAGATCGTCACCCGCACGCCTGCCGCTTCCAGCTGCCGCACCAGCGGATCGCACAGGAAGAGGGTGGGACCGGTCGTGACCAGGAAGAGCGAGCGCGTGCCGCGGGCGATCAGATCGTCGCCCGAGCGGGCGAGCGCGCCCGGCCCGAAATGCAGCTGCCCGACGTTCCGGATCGTCAGCAGCGTCTGTTCCATCGTCGGCATGGGGCCCCTCTTTGCTTGGCGACCGCCGGGTTAAGGGGGGCGGGCCCGGGCCGCTTGCTCGCAAGGGCATGGGGAGTTGCTGGCGAGCGGGCGCCCGGAGTGATAATTCGGCGATCGGACAGGCAGATGGACGACAGGCGTGGTGGCTCGATCCCAGGGGGAAAGCGGCGGCGGGCGGATGAAGCGTCCGCCCGGCTATGTCGACGAGATCATCGCCATCATCCGCAGCGACATCATGTCGCTGAAGATCCCGCCCGACACGCGTATCTCGATCGACAGTCTGGCGCGCGAACTGGGCGTCTCGCAGACGCCGGTCCGCGAGGCGCTGAGCATGCTGGAAGGCACCGGCCTCGTCACGAAGCGGCATTTCATCGGCTATTGCTCCGCCCCGCAGCTGAGCCGCGACGAGCTGGACGAACTCTACGAGGTGCGGCTGCTGATCGAGCCGTACGCCGCCCGGCGAGCTGCCGAACGGATCACGGACGGCCAGATGGCCGCGATCACCGCGCTGATCGCAGCGATGGATCCGGGCGAGACGCGGCGGTCCTACGATCAGTTCGCCGATCAGGATGCCGAGCTGCACGACCTCATCGCCATCGCGAGCGGCAACGCCCTGATTCGCGAGACGATGGCGCGGCTGCACGCGCACCTCCACATCTTTCGCCTGCGCTACCATAGCGAGGTCGCGACCGAAGCGGTGGCGGAACATGCGACGCTTCATGCGGCGCTGCTGGCCCGCGATCCGGCCGCTGCCGAACAGGCGATGCGCGCGCATCTGACCCGCTCCTACGACCGCATCGAGCCCTATACGGCCGGCTAGTCGATCCGAAAAATCCAGCGCCGCAAGGTCTTTACCTAAATCCTATATGATATATGGTGCGCGGAACGGGTAGGCCGGAAGGCGTGCCGCATGTCGGAGGGGTCGGATGGACGAGCGAAAGGCGGAAACGCCGTCGGTTGGTCTCGCAGCGTGGAACGCGCACTTTTCGGGCCTGTGCGGAGCGGCGACCTTCATGCCGGTCGATCCCGCCGGTTTCCGGCCGACCCTCGCCAGCCATGCCATCGGCGCGCTGCATCTCGCCCGACTGGCGTGCCAGCGGGCCACGATCGCCCGCGCCGCCCCGCGGGGGCATCCGCGCGGGCGGCGCTACGACCTCCTCGTCCTGCGTTCGGGGCGGGCGACGCTCGATCATTTCGGGCGGACCGCATCGCTCGGCCCCGGCGACAGCGTGCTGTGCGACGGCAACGCCCCGCTCGGCCTCGTGATCGAGGCGGAGGCCGAGCTGATGATCCTCCAGGCCCCGGCCGCGCTGCTGAACGATCACCTGCCGTCGCCCGAGCATCATTGCGGCCGCGTCGTGGCGGCCGCGGCGGGCCTTGCCGCCCCGGCGGCGGCCGTGATGGCAAGCCTTGCCGAGCGGATGGCGGGCGGCGGCGGCCTGCCGATGGCGGACCGCGTCGCCCGCCATCTGCTCGACATGATCGCCACCTCCTACGCGATGGCCTTCGATCCGATCGCGGCCGGGTCGTCGATCGTCAGCAGCCGCTTCGCCGCGATCAAGCTCTTCATCGAACAGCATCTGCGCGATCCCGATTTCGGTTCCTGCGCGGTAGCGGAGCGGCTGAAGCTTTCGCCGCGCTACGTCCGCACCATCTTCGCCGCCAACGACGAGACGGTTTCGGGCTACATCCTCCGCCGCCGGCTGGAGGAATGCGCACGCCAGATCGCCGATCCGCACTGGCGCGGCCATTCGATCACCGAGATCGCGTTCGGCTGGGGCTTCAACAGCGCGCCGCATTTCACGCGCAGCTTCCGCGACCAGTTCGGCACCGCGCCGCGCGACTATCGACGCGATCATCAGACGCACGGGCCGCCCCGCGCCCCGGAACGGCGCGTGACGGCGCAGGCGGAACATTGGGCATGACGGACGGGATGGCGATGGAAAGACTGGGCGACCTTGCCGGATCGGCGCTGCTGCGCGACCGCGCTTACGTGAACGGCGCGTGGGTAGGGGGCGACCCCGCCGACGTGACCGATCCCTTCACGGGCGAGGCGATCGGCCGGGTTCCGCTGCTCGACGCATCCGCCGTGCAGGCGGCGATCGAGGGGGCGGAAGCCGCCTTCCCCGCCTGGTCGCGCCGCCCCAATCGCGAACGCGGCGCATTGCTGCGCGGCTGGCTGGCGCTGATCGAGCGTGACCGCGAACGGCTCGCCCGCCTCATCACGTTAGAGAACGGCAAGCCGTTGCGCGAGGCGCGCGGCGAGATCGCCTATGGTGCCGGCTTCATCGAATATTATGCCGAGGAAGCCCGCCGCATCCAGGGCGAGGTGATCCCAGCCGACGTGGCCGGCCGCCGATTGACCGCGGAGCGCGAGCCGATCGGCGTATGCTTCGCGATCACGCCCTGGAACTTCCCGATGGCGATGCTGGCGCGCAAGATCGCGCCGGCGCTGGCCGCCGGCTGCACGATCGTGTGCAAGCCGGCGATGCAGACGCCGCTCAGCGCGCTGGCCCTCGCCGCACTGGCGGAGGAGGCGGGCATTCCGCCCGGCGTGCTCAATGTCGTGACGGGGGAGGCGGCGATGATCGGCGGCCTCGCCACGCGCTCGCCGGTCGTCCGCAAGATCAGCTTCACCGGGTCGACCGGGGTAGGGGCATTGCTGATGCAGCAGTCGGCCCCCACCATCAAGCGGCTCTCGCTGGAACTGGGCGGCAACGCCCCGCTCCTCGTGTTCGACGATGCCGATCCGGATGTCGCGATCGAGACGGCGATGGTCGCCAAGTTCCGCAACGGCGGGCAGAGCTGCATCGCCGCCAACCGCATTTACGTGCAACGCGGCATCCTGCCGGCCTTCACCGCTGCCTTGCGCGAGCGCATCGCCGGGCTGACGCTGGGCGACGGGCTGGACGAGGCGACCGACCAGGGTCCGCTGATCGACGCGCGCGCCACCGCCAAGGTGGACGAGCATATCGGCGATGCCGTGCGCGGCGGCGGGCAGCTTCTGGTCGGCGGCGCCAGCACGGCACCGCGGATGGCGGCGCCCACGCTCGTCGCGAACGTGGCGCGCGACGCGCTGATGACGCGGGAGGAGACGTTCGGGCCGCTGGCGGCCCTGATCGCCTTCGACAGCTATGACGAGGGCATCGCGATGGCGAACGACACGCCGTTCGGTCTGGCGGCCTACGTCTGCTCGCGCGATCCGCAGCGGATCGCGCGCGCGACGCGGGACGTGGAAAGCGGCATGGTCGGCATCAACACCGGCCTCATCTCCACGGCGTCGGCCCCGTTCGGCGGGGTCAAGCAATCCGGGCTGGGCCGCGAAGGCTCGCACCACGGCATCGCCGAATATCTGAACCTCAAATACGTCTGCCACGCAGGCCTGTAAGCCGGAGCGAACCTCATGCGCCGATCGAACAAGGTCATCGTCACCTGCGCGCCGACGGGATCGATCCACACCCCGTCGATGTCGCCGCATCTGCCCGTCACGCCCGACGCCATCGCCGATGCCGCGATCGGCGCGGCCGCTGCCGGCGCCTCGATCCTCCACCTCCATGCCCGCGATCCGGACGATGGCAGCCCGAGCCCCGCGCCGGCCCATTTCGCGCCCTTCCTGGCGCGCATCGCGGCGGAGACCGATGCCGTCGTCAACATCTCGACGGGCGGCAGCGCGGCGATGTCGCTCGATGCGCGGCTCGAGGCGGCGATCCGCTTCCGGCCCGAATTATGCTCGCTCAACATGGGGCCGCTCATCTTCGATTTCAGCGCCGCGGGCAGCCGCGTCGCCGAATGGAGGCACGGCTGGGAGCAGGCGTATGTGGAAGGCGCACGCGGCCGGATCATGTACAACGACAATGCCTATATCGAACGGATCATGCGCGAGGTCGGCCAGGCGGGCGGCACGCGCTTCGAGTTCGAATGCTACGACATCGGGCATCTGACGACGCTCGCGCATTTCGCCGATCGCAAACTCGTCGAACCGCCGTTCCTGATCCAGGGCGTGTTCGGCATCCTCGGCGGCATCGGCGCGGACGTGCGCAATGTCGCGCACATGGTGACGATGGCGGACAGCCTGTTCGGGCAGGATTACGTCTTTTCCGCCTTCGCGGCCGGCCGCAACCAGATGGCCTTCTGCACGCAGAGCGCGCTGCTCGGCGGGCATGTCCGCGTGGGGCTGGAGGACAATCTCTACATCGGCCGCGGCCAGCTGGCGCGATCGAACGCCGAACAGGTCGGGCGTATCCGGGCGATCCTGGAAGCGCTCGGCCACGAGATCGCGACGCCGGACGAGGCGCGCGCGATGCTCGGGCTGAAGGGCCGGCACGCGGTCGGCTTCTGATCCCCCGCCCCGCGGGGCGGGGGAAGCCCGGCTCAGTATCGCACGCGCAGGCCGGCCCGCCAGCGCGCGCCGAACGTATCGAAATAGACCGGGTTGGTCGGATAGTTCGATCCGCCGAGGCCGCCGCCGCCCGGTGCGACGGGCGGCTTGCGATCGAAGATGTTCTCGCCCGTGGCGAACAGCTCGACGGCCCGATCGTTGCGGCCGATCGGGATGCGGTAGGAGGCGGCGAGGCCGAAATAGGTGCGGGCGGCGACGCGATTGGTGGAGATGCTGTTGATCGCGGCCGGATCGTATCCGGCGTCCTCCGGCCCGGTCCGTTCCACGTTCAGGATGCCGCGGTTGATCCGCCGCATGCTCAGCACCGTGGTGAAGCGGTCCGTGTCGTAGGTGACGAACCCGTTCCAGATCCACGGCGGCGTCGGATTGAAATCCCCCGCGTCGCCGACGGGGCCGGACTGGCCGGCGTAATTGCGGCTGGCGACGCCCGGATTGGGCTGGACGATGAAATCATATTGGCGATTGCCGAGCACCCGCAGATTGACCGATCCGGCCAGCGGGGCGGCGAGGTCGCTCAGCCGCACCGTATAATCCGCCTCGATATCGAAGCCGCGCAGCGTGAGGCGGCCGAGGTTCACCTGCCGGGCATCGACGAAGGTGATGTCGGTCGCCGAGGCGCGGGTGATGCGGTCGCAGAACAAGGTGAATTGCGTGCAGAAATCGACGATCCTCTGGCCGGGCAGCGTCGTCACCGCGTCCCTGATCTTGATCTGATACCAGTCGACCGAGACGCGGAAGCCCTTGAGGAAGCCGGGCGAGACGATCCCGCCGGCCGTGGTGGTATCGGCCTTTTCGGGGCGGAGCGCGAAGCTGCCGCCGTTCAGGATCGGCGTCGGATCGTCCCCGCCCGCCGGCGATCCGGGGATCGCTGGATTGTCGACGATGCCCTGCGACGATCCGCTCTCGGTCGGCTGGTTCTTCAGGAACAGCTCGCGGAAGCCGGCCGCGCGGATGTCGCGCGAGCGCGATCCGCGCAGCCGCAGCCCGTCGACCAGATCGTAGATGCCGCTCAGCTTCCAGCTCGTCGCCTCGGTCGTCTTGGCTTCGGCGCTGTAGCTGTCGCGGCTGCGGTTGCGCGTGTAGCGGACGGCGCCGTTCAGTTCGAGCAGGTTGCCGAGCGGCCCGTCGCGGAACACCGGCACGTTGATTTCGGAAAAGCCCTCCAGCACCTTGATCGTGCCGCCGAAATCGAGGCCGAAGGTGAAGGCGTAATCGGTATAGTTGGGGATGTCGCCGTGGGTGACGTTGCCCTTCTCGTCGCGATAGTCGACGCCGGCGGCGACGCCGATCGGTCCGGCGCCCCAGCCGTCGTGCAGATTGCCCTGTACGCTGCCCGACAGGACATGCTGCGTGTAGCGGAAATTCTCCACCACCGGCCGATAGGCGTAGGCGACGGCGGCGGGATCGAGATTGCCGATGCCGAACAGGTTGAGCGGGCGGCACCCTTGCGCGATCGGATCGGGATTGGGCCGCAGCAATTCCGCGCAGACGATTTCGCCGGTAGCCGGATTGCGCACCGCATCCAGCGCGTAGACGAAGGGGGTGTTGACGCGCGAATTGGTCCGGTCCTGATCGCGCTTGTTGTGGCCATATTGATAATAGCCGTTCCACGTCCACCCGCCGCCGATCGCGCCGGACAGGCCGAGGACGCCGCGGAAGACGGTGGCCTTGGCGCGATTGTCCGAAGCGACCTGCCCGTCGAGATCCTTGCCGAGGCTGAAGGACGTGTTGCCGAGCAGCGCCCGCAGCGCATCGGGCACGAAGGGATTGCGCGCCTGCACGAAATAGGTGGATCGCGGCCCCGCGGTGACGCCGGAATTGCTGGCGGTCCGCTCCGCATAGCTGAGTTCGGTCGCGATCTTCAGCGCTTCCGAAACCTCGAATTCGGCCGAGGCATAGCCGATCTTGCGTTCCACCGGCGTCTGGAGATCGGAATCGTCGAACGTGGAAGCGCCGTCGCCGCCCTGGCGCGGGCCGGTCTGCGAGGAGCTGACATACTGGCCGGGATCGAACTGGACGATGCCGCGGCCGTCGTCGGTGAAGCGGATGTTGCGCGCGGCAGGCGCAGCCGGCGCGCGATCGCGCACGACGCCGCGGGCGTCGTTGAACGCCTGCTTCGAACCCGGCCCGATGATGAAGTTGGGCAGGCCGAACCCGGGCGAACCGGGGATGTTGTAGCCCGATGTCCGGCCGCCGGGCAGGATCGTGCTGGCGTTGGTGTAGACGTCGTTGCTGGCGGCGCACCACAGCCGCACCTTGGCGCAATCGCCGATGCCGCGCTGCTTCTGATATTCGCCGCCGAACACGATATGGCCGCGCCCACCGGCGAAACCGGTGCCGTAGATCAGCGACCCGTGCCACGTCCGTCCATCGGCCCGCGCCGTCTGGCCGTAATCGACCTGCGCCTTGAACCCTTCGAGATCCGTATCGAGCAGGATGTTGACGACGCCGGCGATCGCATCCGAGCCATAAGCCGCCGATGCGCCGCCGGTCACGGTTTCGACGCGCTTGATCAGCGCCGACGGGATCACGTTCAGATCGACGGCACCGCCGTCCGAGGTGGGCACGAAGCGGCGGCTGTTGACCAGAGTGAGCGTGCGCGTGCCGAAGAACGGGTTCAGGCCGCGCAGGTTGGCGAAGGAGGCGCCCACGTTGCCGCCCGCGGTGATCCCGGCATTCGCATCCGACTGGAAGGACGAATTCTGCGGGATGATGCGGAGCGTCTCGGCGACGTTGATCTGGCCCAGGCTCTGGATCGTCTGCGCGTTGAAGACGGTCGCGGGCGTCGGCGCGCTGAAGCCGTTGCGTGCGATCCGCGATCCCGTGACGACCACCGATTCGGCGGTAGCCTCGTCCACCGCCGGCGCGGCCAGCAGCGGGCCGGCCGCCGCCTCCTGCGCCGACGCCGGCATGGCGAACGCGACGAGCGCCGATCCCGCCCACAGCGAACGCATCGCTTTCCCCAAGCGCATCATGACCCCTCCTCCTTCATGGCTGATTGCCTTGGGGTCGTCTTAGGATGCCGTCCGGGCGGGGGATTGACCGGGATGGCAGGGCGGTGTGCCCGGCGCGGAACTTATCGCGGCGCCTGCATCGCCTCGGCAAGGATCGAAGGATCGATCAGCTTCGCCAGCGTCGCGCGATCACGCGGAACGCGCGCGTCGCGTGCCGCCAGCCACCGTTCCTCGGCGACCAGCGTGTCGAGCAGGTCGGGGACGAGCGTCGCCGGAAACGTCTGGTGGGGCCAGGAGGCGGCCACCACCGCCGCAGGTTCGCCCGTCGCGCGCGCCACCTGCGCCTGGCCGAGCGCCGGCGTGGCGCGGATCGCCGCCGATGCCGCGATCACCTCGCGCACGAAGCGGACGATCCGCTTGCGCGTGTCGCGGTCGGCAAGCGCGGCGGCGGTGCTGTTGAGGCCGAACAACTCGCGATAGATGCCGTCGCCGGTGAAGCCGATGCCGTTCGCGCCGAGCAGCGCCGCCGCTTTCTCGATCTCCGGCTCCCAGATCGTCATCGCATCGATGCGTCCCTCGGCCAGCGCCGCGGGCATCGCCGAAAGGGGCGAGATCGGCACGATCGTGACGTCGCCGTCCTTCAGCCCGGCCGATTCCAGCATCCGATGCAGGAAATAGCCCGACGAGGTGGTGGGGATGGCGGCGATGCGCTTGCCGCGCAGATCACCCAGGGCGGCGATGCCGGCCGACCGGCGCGCCAGGATGCGATAATGGCCTTCCGCGACCGTCAGGATGATGCGCAGGTCGGGGTGATCCACCGAATAGCGCAGCGCCTGCGTATCGGCGTGGGTCGCAAGGTCAGCGCGGCCCGGCGCCTCGAATCCACGGATGCCGGGCGCGCCGACTAGATTGGGGATGCCCCCCATCTTCACCGTTTCGGCACTGCCGTAGAGCCGCTCGGCCGCCAGCAGGACGGGTGCGATCTCGAACGTCGTGCGGTTGCCGTGGATGCCGAGCGGTGCGGGCGTCTCCGCCGGCGCAACGGCGGCGAGGCCCGCCGCCAGCAATGCCGCGACCGATCGATACCGCCTTGCCATTCTCTTTTCCCCTCAGCCGTTTGCGCGGATATTAGCGCCCGTCGGGCTATCCCGCTTGCCTCAGGCGGAAGCGACCGCCGTCTTTGCTTGCCAGCGGCCGCCGTTTCCGATCATCTGTCGCCGTTCGGCCCCGGACAGAGTTGCCCGTCAGCGACCAGCGGGGCGGGGAGAGGACGAATGCAGACTTTCAGCACGGCAGCTTTGCCCAGCACCGGCAAGATCGCGGCGTGGAACGCGCTCTACGCGTCCCATCTCGCGCAGGTCGATTTCCAGCCGGCCGATCGACGCGAATTCCGCGCCGAACTGACGACCGGCGAGCTCGGCCCGATCAGCGTCGCCCGGATGAGGGCCGACCGCAGCAGCATCGATCGCACGCCCAGCCACATCCGCCACGCCTCGCGGCGGCTCTACACCTTCGTCCTGCAGGAGAAGGGGCGCGGCCTGTTCAGCCATTGCGGGCACGAGGCGGTCTTGCAGGAGGGCGATTTCGCTTTGTGCGACAGCGCCGCCCCCCATAAGCTCGCCGTCGAGGACCGGTCGGAAATCATCATGCTGCGCGTGCCGGCGTCGGTGATGCGCAGCTATTTCCCGACGCCCGAGGAATATTGCGGCCGCCGCCTGCCCGCCGCGCGCGGGCTGGCGCAGACGGCGGGGGCCATGGCGCGCACACTGTGCCGGCAGGTCGAAACCGGTCTCGGATCCGATCACGGCGCCTGTGCCGCGCGGCATCTGATGAACATGATGGCGTCCACCTATGCGCTCGGCTTCGATCCGGCGCTGGGCAGCGCGCCCACCGCCGTGATCGCCGCGCGCTATACCGAGGTGAAGCGCTATATCGAGGACCGGCTGCGCGAGACCGACCTCATCCCCGCGTCGATCGCGGCGGGCCTGCGGATCTCGGCCCGCTACGTCCGCATGGTCTTTTCGGCGCATGACGAGACGGTGTCGGCCTATATCCTGCGCAGGCGGCTGGAAGAGATCGCCCGCCAGCTGCGCGATCCGCGCTGGCACGGCCATACGATCACCGAGATCGCGTTCAGCTGGGGCTTCAACAGCGCCCCCCATTTCGCCCGCAGCTTCCGCGAGCGTTATGGCGTCACCGCGCGCGATTATCGGCGCGGGGCCGGCGAGCCCGAGGCGGCGTGAGGGGCAGCCGACGAGGCGATCGCGAACCGGGCCCGCCGCGATGCCGATCGATCTTCGCTCCCACGACCGCGATATTTGCAATCTTTCGCGGTTTGCGTGGAGGCATTCGGCACGATCGCTTGCCGTGGCGCGCTTATCCCGCATCGGTCAGATCAGGAGGTAGGCGATGCGCGTTGGTGTTCCGAAGGAGATCAAGAACCACGAATATCGCGTCGGGCTGACGCCGGGGGCGGTACGCGAATATACGGCGCACGGCCATGAGGTGGTGGTCGAGAGCGGCGCGGGGGCGGGGATCGGCGCCGACGACGCGGTGTATCGCGCCGCGGGTGCGCAGATCGCGGAGAATGCGGCGGAAGTATTCGCCACCGCCGGGATGATCGTGAAGGTGAAGGAGCCGCAGGCGGCCGAATGGGCGCAGCTGCGCGAAGGGCAGATCCTGTTCACCTACCTCCACCTCGCGCCCGATCCCGATCAGGCGCGCGGGCTGCTTGCCTCGGGCTGCACCGCGGTCGCCTACGAGACCGTCACCGACGCGCAGGGCCACCTGCCGCTGCTGGCGCCGATGAGCGAGGTGGCGGGCCGTCTGTCGATCGAGGCGGCGGGGGCCGCGCTGAAGGCCCCGGCCGGCGGGCGCGGGCTGCTGCTGGGCGGCGTGCCGGGCGTGGCGGCGGCACGCGTCGTGGTGCTGGGCGGCGGCGTCGTCGGCACGCATGCGGCGCGGATGGCGGCAGGCCTGGGGGCGGAGGTGACGATCGTCGACCGCTCGATCCCGCGTCTGCGCGAACTGGACGAGCTGTTCGGCGGGCGGGTGCGGACGCGTGTGTCGACGATCGCCGCGATCGAGGCGGAGATCGCGGACGCGGACGTGGTGATCGGCGCGGTGCTGGTGCCGGGCGCCGCCGCGCCCAAGCTGGTGACGCGGCCGATGCTGAAGCTGATGAAGCCGCGGTCGGTGCTGGTCGACGTCGCGATCGATCAGGGCGGCGCGTTCGAGACGAGCCACCCGACGACGCATGCCGACCCCACCTACGAGGTGGACGGCGTGATCCACTATTGCGTCGCCAACATGCCGGGCGCGGTGCCGCTGACATCGAGCGAGGCGCTCAACAACGCCACGCTGCCGTTCGGCCTCAGGCTGGCGGCCGGGGGCTATGACGCGATCGGCGGCGATGCCGGGCTCACCGCCGGCCTCAACGTCCACCAGGGCCGCATCGTCAACCCGACGGTCGCCGAAAGCCTGGGCTTCGATCGCGCCTGAACCGCGGCAAGCCGTGCCGTGACGATGGCCGGAAACGGTGTCATCGTCGGGCGGTCGTCGCATATCATGGTGGCGGCACGCTCGGCGAGGGGGCGACGGATGACGGGCGGGGCGACGAGACGCGGCATCCTGAAGATCGGCGCGCTCGCCGGCGGCGGGCTGCTGCTGGGCCTCGATCTGCGCGGCACGGCCGCCGCCGCCGCGCCCCCGGGCGCGCTGGGCGCGTTCGTCCGCGTGCCGCCCGCCGGCCCGATCGTGCTGGTGATGCCGCAGCAGGAGATGGGGCAGGGCATCCATACCGCGCACGCCCAGCTTCTTGCCGAAGAGCTTGACATCGGCATGGACCAGATCGTGCTCGAGCAGGCGCCGCCCGACGACCGGCTCTACGGCCGCCCCGCCACCGGCACGCAGGGCACCGGTGGCTCCAGTTCCATCCGGAGCGGCTTCTACATGTCGCTCAGGCAGGCCGGGGCGGATGCGCGGGCGCTGCTGATCGCGGCGGCGGCGCGGCGCTGGCAGGCGCCGCCGGCGCAGCTCGAGACGGAGCGGGGCAGCGTCCTCCATCGGGCGAGTGGCAGGCGGGCGGCCTATGGCGATCTCGCGTCCGCCGCCGCGGACCTGACGCCCGGCCCCCCTGCGCCTTTGCGCGCGCCGCAAGACTTCAGGCTGATCGGCAAGCCCGTGCCGCGCCTCGATACGCCGTCCAAGACGAACGGCAGCGCGGTCTACGGGATCGACATCATGGCCGGGAAGGTGCGCGTCGCCGCGGTGCTGCGGGCACCGGTGGTGGGCGGCCGGGCGGTGCGCGTGGGCGAGGCGGCGGCGCTGGCGCGGCCGGGCGTGGAGCGGGTGATCGTCGAGGACGATCTCGTCGCGGTCGTCGCCGCCAATACGTGGGCGGCGCTCTCCGGCGGGGCCGCGCTCGACATCGTCTGGGACGACGGGCCGAATGCCGCGATCGACACCGCCGCGCTGATGGACGAGGCGCGCCGCGCGACAGCCGGGCCCGGCCTCGTCGCCAAGGAACGCGGCGACGTCGCGGCGGCGCTCGCGACGGGCAAGCGGCTCGAGGCCGCCTACGATCTGCCGATGCTGGCACATGCGCCGATGGAGCCGCTGAACTGCACCGTGCAGATCGCCGACGGTTCCTGCACCTTGTGGGTGGGCACGCAGGTGCAGACACGGGCGCAGCGCGAAGTGGCCCGGCTGCTCGACATTCCGGTCGATCGGGTGCGGCTGAACAACCAGCTGCTGGGCGGCGCCTTCGGACGGCGGCTGGACGTTGATATGATCCTCGCGGCGGTGCGCATCGCCCGCGCCCTCGGCGACGGCCTGCCGGTCAAGGCGATGTGGAGCCGTGAGGAGGATATGCGGCAGGACACGGTGCGCCCGCTCTACCGCAACCTCGTCTCGGCCGGGGTGCGGGACGGGCGGGTGACGGGCGTGCTGCACCGCGTCTCCGGCCCGTCGATCGGGCATCGCATCAGCGGCCGACCGCCGGCGGACGGGATCGAGGCCGGGGCGGTGGAGGGGGCGACCGAGCCGCCATACGCCTTCCCCGCCCACCGCGTCGAATATGCCCGGCACGAGGCGCGCGCCGTCCACTCGGGCTATTGGCGCGGGGTCGGCCCCAACAGCACCGTCTTCGCGATCGAGAGCATGATGGACGAGCTGGCGCTGCTCGACGGCCGCGACCCGCTGGCCTTCCGCCTGGATGCGCTGGCCGATCGGCCGCGGCTGGCGCGGGTGCTGCGCGCCGCCGCCGAACGGGGCGGCTGGGGCGCGGCGCTGCCCCCGCGCCGCGGCCGCGGCATCGCCTTGCAGCATTCGTTCGGATCGCCGGTGGCGGCGGTGTGCGAGGTGAGCGTGGCGGGGGACGGCCGCGTCCGCATCGAACGGTTCGTGGCGGCGGTCGATTGCGGGCGGGTGGTCAATCCAAGCGGTGTCGTCACCCAGATCGAGGGCGGGGCGCTGTTCGGCCTCACCGCGGCGCTATGGGGCGAGATCACGATCGAGCGGGGGCCGCATCCGGCAGAGCAATTTCCACGACTATCGCCTGATGCGGATGGGCGAGGTGCCGCCGATCGAGGTGCACCTGCTCGGCAGCGCCGAGGCGCCCGGCGGGGTCGGCGAACCGGGCACGACGATCGCCGCCCCCGCGCTCGCCAACGCCATCGCCGCCGCGACGGGGGTGCGCCTGCGCCGCCTGCCGATCGACGACGCGTTGTTGCGGGCGTAGCGCCTGCCCGGTCAGAACAGGCGCCCGCCGTCCGGCACGGCGCGTTCGGGGCCGATCAGCACCACCGCGCCGTCCGCATCGGGGAAGCCGAGCGTCAGCACTTCGGACATCATCGGGCCGATGCGCCGCGGCGGCAGGTTGACGACGCAGGCTACCTGCCGGCCGAGCAGATCCCCCGGCGCATAATGATCCGTCACCTGCGCGCTCGACCAGCGGGTGCCGATATCCGGGCCGAGATCGATCGCCAGCTTCCAGGCCGGCTTGCGCGCCTCGGGGAAGGGCTGCACCTCGCGGATCGTGCCGACGCGGATGTCGACGGCGAGGAACTGGTCGATGGCGATCGTCTCGGACATTGTGTCTTTCCCCTTCGTTCCGGTCAGTCCAGCGCGGTCCAGCGCCGGTAGACGATGCTGTTCCCGCCATAGCTGTAGGTGAGCGTGCGGCCGTCGGGCGAGAGTGCATAGGTCGCCTCGATGTCGAGCTTGCCGTTGCGCGTCACCGTCAGCTTCAGATTGTTCTCGTCCACCTTCCACAGGCGGACGACGTTGTACGGGATGGCGCCGGCGGCGCTGTGATATTCGTTGGCCGGCGTGCCATCGACCTGCGCCGCCCAATGGCCGGTGACGTAATTGCCGGTCGCCGAGACGGACTGGAAGGTGACGAGGAGCTTGCCGTCCTCGGTATATTGGAAGGTCCGCGTCGCGACCTTCGGCTTGGCGCCCGAATAGCGCGAGGCGGCGAGATCGACCTTCCACGGCCCGATCAGGGCCGCCGGCGCCTGTTCGCGCGCGTTGCGATGCGCGGCGGGGGCGGGGGCGGGGGCGGACGGAGCCTGCGCAGCGGCGGCGGCTGGCGCGGCCGCGATCAGCAGCAGCAAGCGGACCGGGTGCATGGCGATGCTCCTGGTTGAATGGTTCAGCCCCGCGCCGCCAGCCGCCGCCGGGCGACGTAGAGCATGAGACCGATGACGTTCCAGATGAGGAAGAAGCCCTGCGTTTCGCCGGGCAGGCTGGAGAAGAGGTAGAGGCAGCCCAGGATGGCGGCGGGACCGATCACCCAGGCGGCGGGCGCGCGGAAGCGGCGCGGCCGGGCGGGCTCGCGCCGCCGGAGGATCAGGAGGCAGACCGAGACGGCGACGAAGGCGACGAGCGTGCCGGCATTGGCGAGGGCGGCGATTCGGTCGAGCGGCATGATCCCGGCGACGACCGCCACCACCGCCGCCGTCGCCAGCGTCACGCGGACGGGGGTTCCGGTGCGCGCGCTCACTTTCGCCAGCGCCCCCGGCAGCATGCCGTCGCGCGCCATGACGAAGAAGATGCGGCTCTGTCCGTAGAGGAAGGCGAGGATCACCGTCGGCAGCGCCACGATCGCCGCGGCCCCGATCACCCCGGCGATGCTGCCCTGCCCCAGGGAGCGCAGGATCAGCGCCAGCGGCTCCGGGCTGTCGGCATAAGCGGTATAGGGCATCGATCCCACCGCGACCGCCGCCACGCCCACGTAGAGCGCGGTGCAGACGAGCATCGATCCGACGATGCCGATCGCCAGATCGCGCTCGGGCCGGCGCGCTTCCTCGGCCGCGGTGGAGATCGCGTCGAAGCCGTAGAAGGCGAAGAAGATGATCGCCGCCGCCGCCATCACGCCGTGCGGCCGGCCGTTCGCCTCGCCGCCGGCGAAGCCGTTCGGCATGAAGGGGGTGAAGTTGGCGGCATCGAAGCCGCGCGCCGCGACCACCACGAACAGCAGCAGGGCGACGATCTTCACCACCACCAGCGCGGCATTGACGGTGGCGCTCTCCTTCGTCCCCAGCGCCAGCAGGCCGGCGACCGCGAAGACGATCACCACCGCCGGCAGGTTGACGATCCCGCCGGCATAGGGCCCGGCGGCGATGGCGGCAGGCAGCGGCAGGCCGATGCCGGTTAGGAAGCCGGTGGCATAGCCCGACCAGCCGACCGCCACCGCGCTCACCACCAGCGAATATTCGAGGATCAGGCTCCACCCGACCACCCAGGCGACGACCTCGCCGATCACGACATAGCTGTAGGTATAGGCGCTGCCCGATGCGGGGATCATCGTCGCCACCTCGGCATAAGCGAGTGCCGCGCAGCAGCAGATCGCCCCGGCGATGGCGAAGGACAGGATCACCGCCGGCCCGGCGAGGCCGGCGCCGACGCCGACCAGCGTGTAGATGCCCGTGCCGACGATCGCGCCCACGCCCAGCGCCAGCAGATGCCACCAGCCGAGCGAGCGGCGCAGCGCCGGTCCGTCCCCGGCATGGCCGTCCGCCGAAATCGTCTTGCGGTGCATCCAGCCCGTCATCGTCGTTCCCCCTTGCCCCGGTCAGGCCATCGCCGCCACGATCGCGCGACCGCATGCCTCGGTGCCGGCGGTGCCTTTCAGGTCGCGCGTCCGCAAGCGGGGATCGGGCAAGGTCCGTTCGATCGCGGCGACGATCGCCGCGGCGGCGTCGCGCTCGCCCAGATGATCGAGCATCATCGCCGCCGACCAGATCTGCCCGACCGGATTGGCGATGCCGTGCCCCGCGATGTCGGGGGCAGAGCCGTGGACGGGTTCGAACAGCGAAGGGCCGGTGCGATCGGGATTGATGTTGCCGGACGGGGCGATGCCGATCGTGCCCGTGCAGGCGGGGCCCAGATCGGACAGGATGTCGCCGAACAGGTTGGAGGCGACGACGACGTCGAACCGGTCGGGGTTCATCACGAATTGCGCGGCCAGGATGTCGATATGATATTTGTCGGTGCGAACCTCGGGATAGGCGGCGGCCATCGCCTCCACCCGCCCGTCCCACCACGGCATGGTGATGGCGATGCCGTTCGATTTGGTGGCGGAGGTGAGGTGCCGCGCCGGCCGGCTCTGCGCAAGATCGAAGGCGTAGCGCAGGATGCGATCGGTGCCATGGCGGCTCATCACCGTTTCCTGCATCACCATCTCGCGCGGCGTGCCGGGGAAGGCGATGCCGCCGATCGCCGAATATTCGCCCTCGGTATTCTCGCGCACGACCATGAAGTCGATGTCGCCCGGTTCGCGCCCGGCCAGCGGGCAGGGCACGCCCGGCATCAGCCGCACCGGCCGCAGATTGACGTACTGGTCGTATTCGCGCCGGAACTGGAGCAGCGAGCCCCATAGCGAGACGTGATCGGGCACCGTGTCCGGCCAGCCCACCGCGCCGAAGAAGATCGCTTCCACGTCGCCGATCCGCGCCTTCCAGTCCTCGGGCATCATCGTGCCGTGGCGGGCGTAATAGTCGCAGCAGGCGAAATCGTGCCATTGCTGGTCGATCGTGAAGCCGAAAGCGGCGGCGGCCGCCTCCAGCGCGCGGATGCCTTCGGGCATCACTTCCTTGCCGATCCCGTCGCCGGCGATCACCGCGATCCGATACTTGCGTGCCATCGCTGCCCCTCCCGTCCCGTCCTTCACCGGCCCGGCCCCAGCCCGGCCCAGTGGAAGGCCTTGGTTTCCAAATATTCGGCGATCCCCTCGCGCCCGCCTCGCGGCCGAGGCCGGATGCCTTGATCCCGCCGAACGGCGCCATTTCCAGCGCCAGCGAGCCGGTGTTGAGGCCGACCATCCCGAATTCCAGCGCCTCGCCGACGCGCCACGCACGGCGCAGATTCTCGGTGTAGAAATAGCTGGCGAGGCCGAACGGCGTGGCGTTGGCGAGGGCGATCGCCTCCTCCTCATGCGTGAAGCGGAAGACGGGGGCGACCGGGCCGAACGTCTCCTCGCGCGCGATCAGCATCGCGTCCGTCGCACCGGTCAGCAGCGCCGGGGCGGCGAAGCGGCGGCGGTCGCCGGGCGCGTCCGCGGCCGCGGCGAGCGTGGCGCCATGAGCCAGCGCATCGTCGACATGGGCCGCCACCTTGTCGGTCGCGGCGGCGTTGATGAGCGGGCCGATGGTGACGCCGGGCGCCGTGCCCGCCCCCACGCGCAGCCCCGCCACCCGCTCCACCAGCCGGCCGACGAAGGCGTCGTGGATGCCGGCCTGGACGAGGATGCGGTTGGCGCAGACGCAGGTCTGGCCGGCGTTGCGGAACTTGCTGGCCATCACGCCTTCGATCGCGGTGTCGAGATCGGCGTCGTCGAAGACGATGAAGGGGGCGTTGCCGCCGAGTTCCAGGCTGAGCCGCTTCAGCGTGTCCGCGCTCTGCCGCATCAGCACCGCGCCGACCCGCGTCGATCCGGTGAAGGAGAGCTTGCGCACCGTCTCGCTGCCGGTCAGCGCCGCGCCGATCGCCTGCGGCAGGCCCGTCACGACGTTGACGACGCCCGCGGGGATGCCGGCGCGCTCCGCCAGCACGATCAGCGCCAGCGCGGTGAACGGCGTCAGCTCGGACGGCTTGACCACCGCGGTGCAGCCCGCGGCCAGCGCCGGGGCGAGCTTGCGCGTGATCATCGCCGCCGGGAAATTCCAGGGCGTGATGACGGCCGATACGCCGACCGGCTCCTTCAGCACCAGGATGCGCCGGTCGGCCTCGGGCGCGGGCACGTCGTGGCCGCCGATCCGCCGGCCCTCTTCGGCGAACCATTTGACGAAGGAGGCGGCGTAGCGGATCTCGCCCGCCGCCTCGGCCAGCGGCTTGCCCTGCTCGGCGGTCATGATCCGCGCCAGATCGTCGACGTTGGCGAGGATCAGCGCGTGCCACCGTTCGAGCAGGTCGGCCCGCTCGCCGGCGGTGCGCCGCCGCCACGGGCCGAACGCAGCCGCCGCCGCGGCGATCGCCGCCTCGGTATCCGCGCCGTCGCAATCGGGCACGGTGCCGATCGGGATCCCGCTCGCCGGATCCTCGACCGCGATGATGCCGCCGCCGCGCGCGGCAACCCATTCGCCACCGATCCGCGCCCGTTCGACGAACAGGCCGGGGTCGGCGAGGGTGGGGGCATGCGTTTCACTGGGCATCGGACCGTCCTCATGCTGGCCGGACCCATCCTAGCCGCGCGCGGACGGCAGCGGGAAGCGCCCCGGGCGGGCGACGGCAGGGGGAACCGACCGATTTTACCGCTTCGACGATGCGGATGTGCCGTGCCGTCCGCGCGCGATATCCGGCCGGGCGCCTTGCCGCCCGCCCTACCGGCTCGCCGCGGAAGACCCTGCCGCCGATGAGCGCACAAACGGCAGAAACGCAGACGAGCCCCCCGCAAAACCGCATGCGTGGCGCGCCCCGCCGATTACAGTGACGGCAGAGAGGGGTTCAGGCGTCATGCAATCCAATTCGGTCATCGATCTCGATCGTGCCCATCTGATCCATCCGGTCACATCCTGGGCAGGGCACGAGCGCCGCGGTGCTACCATGCTGCAATCGGGCAAGGGGGTCTATCTGACCGATCGCGAGGGGCGGCGGCTGCTGGACGGTTTCGCCGGCCTGTGGTGCGTCAACGTCGGCTACGGGCAGGACAGTATCGTCGCCGCCGCCGCCGAACAGATGCGCCGCCTGCCCTATGCGACCGGCTATTTCAGCTTCGCCAGCGAGCCCGCCGCCCTCCTCGCCGCGCGGCTCGCCGAACTGATGCCGGGCGATCTCGACCATGTCTATTTCACGCTCGGCGGATCGGATGCGGTGGACAGCGCGGCGCGCTTCATCCGCTACCATTCCAACGTCACCGGCCGGCCGGCCAAGAAGCATATGATCGCGCTCGACAAGGGCTATCACGGATCGACCAGCTTCGGCGCGGGGCTGACCGGGCTGCCGGCGTTCCATGCGCATATGGATGCGCCGATGACGATCCAGCACCACATTCCCGCCCCTTATCCCTATCGCCACGCGACCGGCGACGATGCCGCGGTCATTGCGGATTCGGTCGCCGCGCTGGAAGCGAAGATCGCCGAACTGGGGGCCGGGAACGTCGCCGCCTTCTTCTGCGAACCGGTGCAGGGTTCGGGCGGGGTGATCGTGCCGCCGCCGGGCTGGCTCGCCGCGATGCGCCGCGTCTGCACCGCGCACGACGTGCTGCTGGTGGTGGACGAGGTGATCACCGGCTTCGGCCGCACCGGGCCGATGTTCGCCTGCGAGCATGAGGGCGTCGTGCCCGACATGATGACGGTCGCCAAGGGGCTGACCGCCGGCTACAGCCCGATGGGGGCCGTGGTCCTCTCCGACGCCGTCTACCGCGCCATCGCCGACAATGCGCCCGAAGGCGCGGCGATCGGCCACGGCTTCACCTATTCGGGCCATCCGGTGAGCGCGGCGGTCGGGCTGGAGGTGTTGCGCCTCTATACCGAGGGCGGCATCCTCGCCAACGGCCAGGCGCAGGCGGCGGGGTTCGCGGCGCGGCTCCGCGCGCTGGCGGATCACCCGCTGGTCGGGGACGTGCGGGTGAAGGGGTTGCTCGCCGGCGTCGAGCTGGTCGCCAGCAAGGCCCGCAAGGCGAAGTTCGCGCCGGCGCTCGGCCTGCCCGACCATCTGGCGCGGATCGGCTACGAGAAGGGCGTCATCTTCCGTGCCTTCGGCGACGGTACGGTCGGCTTCGCGCCGCCGCTGGTGGCGAGCGCCGACGAACTGGACGAAATGGTCGGGCGGTTCGCCGCGACCCTCGACGCGGTACTGGAACTGACGGAGATCCGCGATGCGATTGACTGACTACAAGGCCCTCTCGTTCGATTGCTACGGCACGCTGATCGATTGGGAATCGGGGATGATCGAGGCGCTGTCGGCGCTGACCGCCCGCGTGCCGGGCCTGACCCGCAACCGGATCCTGGAAGCGCACGCGCGCCACGAATCCGGCCAGCAGCGGCAGACGCCGGGCAAGCGCTATGCCGAGCTGCTGCCGATCGTCTACAAGCGGCTCGCGGAAGAATGGGGCGTGCCCGCCTCGATCGACGAGTGCGAGGCCTATGGCCGCTCGGTGCGCGACTGGCCGGCCTTCGCCGATACGGCCGGCGCGCTGCAATATCTGAAGAAGCATTACAAGCTCATCATCCTGTCCAACGTCGACAACCGCACCTTCAGCTTCAGCAACGAGAAACTGGAGATCGAATTCGACGCCATCTACACGGCGGAGGATGTCGGCGCGTACAAGCCCGACGACCGCAACTTCACCTATATGCTCGATCATATCGGCGCGCTGGGGCTGGAACCGGGCGATCTGCTGCACACCGCCGAAAGCCTGTTCCACGATCACGTGCCCGCCAACCGGCACGGCCTGGCATCGTGCTGGATCTACCGGCGTTTCCAGGACGAGGGGTTCGGCGCGACGATGAACCCCGGCGAGACGCCGCGCACCGACTTTCGCTTCACCTCGATGGCCGCGCTTGCCAAGGCGCACCAGAGTGCGCTGATGAACGACTGAGGCGGAGACAGGACGAAAGGGTGTACGATGCCGAACATGCCCAAGTTCGATCGGATCGACATCGATATCCTGGCCGAATTGCAGCAGCGTGGACGGGTCACCGATACCCGGCTCGCCGACGAGGTCGGCCTTTCGGCGAGCCCCTGTCATGCGGGTCGAGCAGCTGCAAGGCGTCGGCTGAATCACCGCCTATGGCGCCAGCATCCATCTGGCTGAGCCCGGCGACGTGCAGATCGTCTAAAGTCAGAGAACGGCATCCGTGCCCATCGGGAAGTAGTCGATTGCCGCCTCGTCAGTGGCGGTTTCGATGATCTGCTGAAGTTCGTCGTGCGAAACGTCCAGTATCTTCGGCCGACCATCGAGCCGATCCTGGATAGCAATAACGGCATCAACAAACACCTCCCGTATATCGTCATCAAATCGCCGATCAGCAACGGGCGGGCGCCGATCCGCAGCCTGTTCGTGGACAAACCGACCTAATCGACGTGACGGCCACGCCCTGCCGCTTCCGTTGCGGTGGCAAACCAAATCCACTGGATAGGCCCAACAAAACGGCAACCTCTGCCAAGGCGCCCGTGTTAGCCAAGTCTTGCAAATAAAAGACATCGCAGGGCCCGCTTCGGCGGGAGTGGACAGAGATAAAGCTGGAAGACGGGCAATAGCCGTTTTCCGGGCCGGCGGCTCGCGCCGTCGTTTCCAATAAACCTTGGGGGGCTTATCCGATGGTGTCCAGATCGATCCGCTTTTCGTCCGTCTCGGTTGCGGCGGTCATGTTGCCCGGCATCGCCGCGGCGCAGAACGTGCCGCCGCCGGCCCCCGTCAACACGGTGGCGCAGGCGATCAATCCCGACATCCCGCCCAACGATGCGGAAACGGTGGTCGTCACCGGCGTGCGCGGCCAGGCCCGCACCGTCGCCGATTCGCCGGTGCCGATCGACGTCATCAGCCCGCGCGAGATCCGCTCCGTCTCGAACACGGACACGGTCGACGTGTTGCGCACCGTGATCCCCAGCCTCAACGTCACGCGGGCGCCCAACAG
Source organism: Edaphosphingomonas fennica (assembly GCA_036946415.1). Taxonomy (GTDB): domain Bacteria; phylum Pseudomonadota; class Alphaproteobacteria; order Sphingomonadales; family Sphingomonadaceae; genus Sphingomonas_Q; species Sphingomonas_Q fennica_A. The sequence goes on from JAQIJD010000010.1 coordinate 69,725, forward strand.
CACCACCGGCACCTTCATCCGTTCGGTCACGCTGCGCGGGCTGCCCGAGGACAAGACGCTGCTCCTCGTCAATTCCAAGCGCCGCCACCGCACCGCCAGCGTCGGCATCTCGGGCGCGGGCGCGCATGGCCAGGATTCGGCGGTGATCCCCTCGCTCGCGCTGCGATCGATCGAAGTGCTGCGCGACGGCGCCGCCGCCCAATATGGATCGGATGCGATCGCCGGCGTCGTCAACTTCATCCTCAACGACGCCGATCACGGCGTCGCCGCCACCGCGCAGGCGGGGCAATATTACAAGGGCGATGGCGAGAGCCTGATGGCGGCGGTCAACGCCGGCTTCAAGATCGGCGCGCGCGGCTTCCTGAACGTCACCGCCCAGTTCAACGACGATCAGAACACCAACCGCGCCAACCAGTTCACGACGACGGTGTTCGATGCCCGCGCCTATGCCGCGGCCAATCCGGCCTATGCCGCGCTGGTCGATCTCGATCGTCCGCTTCAGCCGAGCGGCCAGCCCAAGAACCGCGCGATCCGCACCTTCGTCAATTCGGGCTACGACGTGACCGACGACGTGCGCGTCTACGCGTTCGGCAACTATTCCTGGTCGCGCGGGCTGGCCTTCGGCAATTATCGCTATCCGGTCGCCGGCCAGCCGGTCAACGACGTGCCGGTGCGGTTGCAGAACGGCAGCATCTTCCGCTTCAACCAGCTCTTCCCGGCCGGCTTCACCCCCCATTTCACCGGCACGGTGCAGGATATGAGCAGCGTCGGCGGGGTGAAGGGTCAGGTCGATCTGGGCGGCAACGCGCTCAGCTACGACGTCGGCATGCGCTACGGCTGGAACAAGATCGTCTACCGCATCTTCAACACCGTCAATCCGTCACTCGGGCCGGCATCGCCGCGCGAATTCACGCCCAATACCTATACCAACGAGGAATTGGGGGTGAACGGCGACTTCAGCTACGAAGTCCCCGTCGCCGCCTTCGCCAAGCCGCTGACGCTGAGCGCGGGGTTCGAGGCGCGCAAGGAAACCTACAAGATCTTCCCCGGCGATCCCGCCTCCTACGCCGCCGGCACCTTCTCCCGCCCCGATCCCTTCGGCTTCTGCAACGCGGCGACGCGCACGCTCAATCCCACCGCGCCGCAGAACCAGGGCATCAACTGCGCCAACTATCTCGCCGGCACGGCGGACGGTTTCGCGGGGATCGATCCGGTTTACGGCACGCTCTCCGGCGGGTCGAACGGCTTCACCGGCACGCAACCGACGATCGCAGGGTCGTTCCGCCAGCGCAGCCAGTCCGTCTATGCCGAAGTGTCGACCGACGTCGTGACCGGCGTTTTCCTCGACGTGGCCGGCCGCTACGAACATTACGACCAGTTCGGATCGACGGTGAACGGCAAGGCGGCGACGCGCATCGAACTGGTGCGGGGCGTGGCGGTGCGCGGGTCGATCGGTACCGGCTTCCATGCGCCGAGCGCCGGCTACCTCAACCAGAGCTACGTCTCGATCCAGACGATCAACGGCATTCCGACGCTGGCCGGCCTGTTCCCCGCCACCTCGCCCGTGCCGCAATTCCTGGGTGCGACGCCGCTAAAGCCCGAAAAGTCGACCAATTTCGCGCTCGGCCTGACGCTCAACCCGATGCCGGGCTTCAGCCTGACGATCGACGGCTATCTGATCGACATCCGCGACCAGCTCTTCTCCACGTCCAACATCGCCGTCACCCCGGCGATCCGTGCGGCGATGATCGCGGCAGGCGTGCTGGGGGGCGACAGTATCTCCAGCGTCAACTTCTTCCAGAACGCCTTCGATTCGCGCACCAGGGGCCTCGACGTGGTCGGCACCTATCGCCAGCGCTGGTCGGCGGACCAGTCGACCGACTTCTTCGCCAGCCTCAACATCAACCGCTACAAGATCCGCCGGCTCAACATCCCCAACCTGTTCAACCAGGTGTCGATCAACAACTTCCAGCGCCAGCCGCCGCGCTATCGCAGCGTGGTCAGCGTCACGCACAATATCGGCGCCGTCAGCCTGCTGGCCCGCGCCAATCTGTTCGGCTCCTATCGCGCCCAGCGCGATATCGCGCCGGCCTTCCCGATCCAGCGGTTCGGGGCGGAAGCGCTGATCGACGTGGAGGCCACCTATCGCTTCTCGGAGATGGTCGGTCTTTCGATCGGCGCGCGCAACGTGTTCGACAATTATCCCGATCGCGACCGGATCGGCGCCGTCACCAACGGGGCCGTCTATCGCGCGGACTCGGTGGTCGATTGGCAGGGCGGTTTCTATTACGCCCGGATCAACCTGAACTTCTGAACCGGGGCGCCGGCCGCGCCGATTTCCTCGATGGGATTGCAGATGACGGGCGAGGACAAGGACCTGGGGATGAACGCCGCAATCTCGCGGCGCGATTTCGTGCAGGGAATCGCCGCCGCTTCGGCCACGCTCGGCCTCAGCGATACGGCCGGCGCGCAGCGTAAGCAGCGGGCGGCGGGGCTGGAAACCGATCCCGGCAATTATCCCCCGCTCCGCACCGGCATGCGCGGCGCGCATCCCGGCGCGTTCGAAAGCGCGCATGCCCTGCGCGACGGCGATGCGGTGCCGGGCGGCACGCGGACGGGCGAGACCTACGATCTGGTCGTCGTCGGCGGCGGGTTGAGCGGCCTCGCCGCCGCCTGGTTCTACCGCCAGCGCGCAGGCGGCGATGCCAAGATCCTGATCCTCGACAATCACGACGATTTCGGTGGCCACGCCAAGCGCAACGAATTCGTCTACAACGGCCGCAAGCTGATGACGACGGGCGGCTCGTCCTATTTCGTTGGCCCCGATGCCTGGACGACGGACGCCATCTCGATCGTCAACGCGATGGGGGTCGACTGGCGCGAGCAGGGGTCGCGCGGCGGGGCCAATGCCGGATCGGCGATGGGCCTCCAGCAGGCGACGATGTTCCGCAAGGAGGTCTACGGCCGCGACCAGCTGGTCGTCGGCGGATCGCCGCTGAAACCGACCGCCGACTATCTGGCCCGCACGCCGCTGCCGCAGCCGTTGCAGGCCGAGATCCTGCGCCTCTACACCGGCAAGACCGATTATCTGGCGGGGATGAGCGAGGCGGACAAGATCGCCAAGCTGCGATCGATCAGCTACCGCGACTATCTGCTGACGGTGGCGAAATTCCCGCCCGCGATCCTCGATTTCACCGCCGGCGTCTGGTGCCTCGGCAACGACATGGCGAGCGCGTGGATGGCCTTCTTCCGGTTCAAGCCGGGGTTCGACGGCCTGGGGCTCACCCGCCCGCCCTATTCCCCCGAGGGCCCCGAACAGACCGCCACCGATTATACGCTGCCCGGCGGCAATTCCGATCTGGCGCGGCTGCTGGTGCGCGCGCTGGTGCCGGAATCGCTGCCCGGCGGCGACTGGAAGTCGGTGGAGACGGCGCGCACCAACTATGCCACGCTCGATCGCGCCGGCGCGCCGACCCGCATCCGGCTGAGCAGCATCGTCCTGAAGGCGATCCACGTCGGCAACACCCCCAGGCAGTTCGAGTCCGATGGGCGCGAGGTGGAGATGACCTACGTCCAGGGTGGCCGTGCCTTCTCCGTCCGCGGCAAGGACGTGGTGATGGCGGGGATGAACAATATGGTCCCCTACATCTGCCCCGAAATGCCCGATGAGCAGAAGGTTGCGCTGCACAAGGCGGTCCGCGCCGCCAACCAGACGACCAACGTGCTGTTCCGCAACTGGGAGGCGTTCGCGCGGCTGAAGACCAACCGGGTGATGTTCCCGCGGACCTTCTACGAAGGCATGAGCCTCAATTTCGGCCGTGACGTCGGCGGCATCGCCATGCCGCAGAAGCCGGACGATCCGATCATCGTGGGGTTCAGCACCGCCGCCAATTCGGGCATCGCCGCCAATCCGACGATGGTTTCCGAATTGCTCGGCGGCCAGTCGCCCTCGCCCGGCACGCCGATGGACGACCAGTTCCGCATGATCCGCGCCGGCCTGCTGCAAACCGAATTCGCCCATTTCGAGCGGGCGGTGCGCACGCAGGCGGCGGCGGCGCTCGGCGGTGGCGGCTTCGATCCGGCGCGCGACATCCTGGCGATCACCGTCAACCGCTGGCCGCACGGCTTCGCCACCGGCCGCAACACGCTCTTCGATCCGGTCGGGGAGGGGGACGTGTCGCCGACCGTCGTCGCCAGCAAGCGGTTCGGGCGGATCGCGATCGCCAATTCGGATTCCACCGGCGTCGGCATCGCCCAGACCGCGCTGGATGCCGCGGCGCGCGCGGTGCGCGACCTGGAGACACGCAACTACGGCTATTACGAGACCTTCTGAGCGGGGCGGCGGGGGGGCGTCATGCCGCCCGCCCCGCCACGGCCCATCGTCGATCGTCCGGCCGGCCGAGCGCTTATGCCGCAACCCGGTCCCGCCGCGCGAATTGCAGGAACTGGGCGGCGACGTTGACATCCGTGACGTTCCGGACCGAATTCTCCACGGCCGCCACGAGATCGTCGGTGGTCTGGTCGAAGCGATGCGCAGCCATCGCCCATCCGCCGAATTCGGTTGCCGGGACGGTGCGATCCTTCAGCACGACGATCGCCCGATGGCGCGGATCGGCCCTGATCGTCTCCAGCGCCGTCTCCAGCGCCGCGGGCGCGCCTTCCAGCGCCTGAAGGAAGCGCCGGCCGTCGAACATGAGCAGGCCGCTGATCCGGCGCAGCGCGTTGTTGCGCCGGGAGACGGACAGGATGGCCGGCATCTCCGCTTCCTGAAAACCCGGCGATGCGGTGCTGATGTAGATGAGCTGACGAACCATACACGCCCCCTCCTGGCGGGCAGGGCGGGGGTAGAAGCGTTGCGTTAACAGCGTCTTGCCACGGGCGGATCGATGACGGGGGCGTGGCCGTTCTGCCTTCCGTGACGATGGCGGTGCAAGCGGGCCTGTGGGGCCTTCTGGGCGGATCGGCGCTGCTGCTGGGGGCGGCGGTGGCGTATCTGGTGCACCTGCCGCAGCGCCTGATCGCGGCGGTCATGGCGATCGGATCGGGCGTGCTGATCTCCGCCGTCGCCTTCGAACTGATGGACGAGGCGTATCGGCGGGGCGGCTTCGATTCCACCGCGCTCGGCTTCCTGGGCGGTGCCTGCGTCTACACGATCGCCAACGTCGTCGTCTCGCGTGCCGGGGCGCGGCATCGCAAGCGATCGGGCTCCGATCCCGCCAGGCGCCAGCCGCCGGCCGCCAGCGGCTCGGGCCTCGCCATCGCGATCGGCGCGCTGCTGGACGGGATACCCGAATCGGTGGTGATCGGCGTCAGCCTGCTCGAAGGCGCGGGGGTCAGCTTCGTCACCGTCGCGGCGGTGTTCCTGTCGAACGTGCCGGAGGGGCTGTCGAGCGCGGCCGGCATGAAGCGCGCCGGGCACGGCCCTGCCTATATCTTCGGCGTCTGGGGCGGGATCGCCATGCTTTCGGGCCTCGCCGCCCTGATCGGCAACGTGGCGCTGGCCGGCGCGGACCCCGACCTGATCGCGGGGACGACGGCGGTGGCGGCGGGTGCCATCCTGGCGATGCTGGTCGACACCATGATCCCCGAGGCGACCGAGGAAACGCACGAATTCTCCGGCCTGATCACGGTGGGTGGCTTTCTGATCGCGTTCGTGCTGTCCAAACTGGGCGGATAGGGCGCGCGCGACGCGCTTGACAGCATCTGAAAATGTTACGAACTAGTCCCTATAACAGGGGAGAGGCCGATGGGTGGAGCGTTGGACAGCCGCGTCGCGGCGACAGGGGCGACGCGCGTCCGCTATGGCGTGCTGGGGCTGATCGCCACCGCCACGCTCATCAACTATCTCGATCGCACGATCGTCGGCATCGCCGCCCCCGCGCTGACCGCCGAACTGGCGATCAGCCCGGCGCTGATGGGGGTGATCTTCTCCGCCTTCAGCTGGAGCTATGCGCTGGCGCAGGTGCCGGGCGGCGCCTTCCTCGACCGGTTCGGGACGCGGCTCACCTACGGCCTGTCGCTTGCGTCCTGGTCGTTCTTCACGCTGTGCCACGCCTTCGTCGGCGGCGTGGCGGGGCTGCTCGGCCTCAGGATGGCGCTGGGCATCGCCGAAAGCCCGTGCTTTCCCGCCAACAGCCGCGTCGTGGCGACGTGGTTTCCGCGCCAGGAACGGGCGCTGGCGACCGGCATCTACACCGTCGGCGAATATATCGGCCTCGCCTTCCTCAGCCCGCTGCTGTTCGCGATGCTGGCCTATTGGGGATGGCGATCGCTGTTCGTGGCGACGGGCGTCGCCGGCATCGCCTTCGCCGCCGTCTGGTGGTGGCGCTATCGCGAGCCGGGGCAGAGCCGCGCCAATCGCGCCGAACTGGCGATGATCGCGGACGGCGGCGGATTGATCGACCAGCCCCGGCGGCAGGCGATCGACTGGCGCGATGCCGGCCGGCTGCTGCGCCATCGCCAGATGTGGGGCATCTGCCTCGGCCAGTTCGCGGGCAATTCGACGCTGGTCTTCTTCCTCACCTGGTTCCCCAGCTATCTGGCGACTGAACGGCACATGGACTGGCTGAAGATCGGCTTCTTCGCGGTGCTGCCGTTCATCGCCGCCTCGATCGGCGTGCTGTTCGGCGGCTGGTGGTCGGACAGGATGCTGAAGCAGGGGCGCTCGCCCAACGTCGCGCGCAAGCTGCCGATCGTGCTGGGCCTGCTGCTCGCCTCCACCATCGTCCTCGCCAATTTCGTGGCTGATGACCGGCTCGTCATCGCCATCCTGAGCCTCGCCTTCTTCGCGCAGGGGATGGCGGCGCTCGGCTGGACGCTCGTCAGCGACATCGCGCCGGAAGGGCTGCTGGGCGTGACGGGCGGCGTGTTCAACCTGGCGGCGAACATGGCCGGCATCGTCACGCCATTGGCGATCGGGTTGATCGTGGCGGGGACGGGCAGCTTCTTCTACGCGCTGGCCTTCATCGGCCTCGTCGCGCTGATGGGGGCGTTCGCCTATATCGTGATCCTGGGCGACGTGAAGCGGATCGTGATCGCGCGCTGAGCCGTCTACACCGCCGCTCAGTCGATCGGCGGCGCGGGGCGGTAGCGGCTCTGCGCCGCCAGCCGGATCTGGGCGTTGGGCGCGCCATAGCCGTCGTAGCCGCGGCGTTCGACGAATTCGAAGAAGAAGGTGCGGTGGAAGGCGCGGCTGTAGAGCTGGCGGAAGCGGTTGCCGGCGGCATCCTCGTCCACCAGCAGGTCGTAGCGGCGCGCCGCCGTCGCGTCCGCTTCGTCCAGCGCGAAGCGGGCGGCGGTGTCGTCGTGATAATTGGCGGGGATCGGCAGCCGCTCCATGCCGCGCGCGTCACGCGCCGCCGCCGCGGCCGCCAGATCGGCGACACGGAAGGCGACATGCTGGAACCCCGCGCCGAAGGAGAGGCTGAGGAAGCGCGACGACAGCGCCTCGCGCGCATCGGTGCTGTTCAGCGTCAGGCGGAAGCTGCCGGTGCGGTTCTGCACCGCCTGGCTCTGGACGAGGCCGTTGGGGTCGATCACGTCCTGCGCCAGTTGCGGTTCGACGTCGAACAAGGTCCGCCAGTAGAGCAGCCAGGACAGATATTCGTCATTGTGGACGGTGGCGGCGAGGTGATCGATCGCCTCGACATCGCCGAGCGTATCGGCCGCCTCGTCCAGCACGAACTCGTCCGCCCAGATCGCCGCCGCCGCCTCGCGGTCGATCACATAGACGAGCGTGCCGCCGACGCCGCGCAGCGCCGGCATCGTCGGCAGGTCGCTGTCGTGGCGGGGGATGCCGAGGGCGGCGGCGCGCGCGATCGCCGCCGGCCCGTCCGTCACGACGAGGCCGATCGCGCAGATGGCGGTGCCGTGCGTCGTGCGATAGGCGCCGGCGAAGCCCGCGTCCGAGAAGTTGAGGACGATGCTGGCCGCGCCGTTGCGCCACAGCGTGACCGGCTTGGTGCGATGCGTGCCGACGGCGGCGAAGCCCAGCCCCACGAGCATCGCCTCCAGCGCGGCGCGATCCTCTTCCAGCACCGCATATTCGACGAAGCCGATGCGATCGATCGCGGCGCGCGCCGGCATCGTCGCCGGCCGGCCGATCGCCCGCGCCGCGGCATCGCACAAGGCATCGAGTGCACGAACCCCGTCCCGCGCGACCATCCGCGCCGAATTGGCGCGGAACCGGTCGTTGAAGATCTCCAGCGACAGCGGCCCTTCATACCCCAGACGCAGGATCTCGGCGACATAGCCGGTGAGGTCGAGGTTGCCCTGGCCGGGCAGATTGCGGAAGTGGCGGCTCCAGTAGAGATGGCCCATGTCCAGCCGCGGCGCATCGGCCAGCTGGACGAACACCAGCTTGGCCGGATCGATCGCGCGGATCGAATCGCTCGGGATGTTCCGGGCGAGCGAATGGAAGCTGTCGAGCAGGATGCCGATATTGGGATGGTCAACCGCCTGCACGATCGACCAGACATCGCGATGATCGTCGACGTGGAGGCCCCAGGCGAGCGCCTCGTAGCCGACGATGATGCCATATTCGGCCGCCAGATCGCCGAGCGCGCGGAAATCGGCGACGATCCGGTCGCGATCGGGGGAGGAGAGGGGCGAGGTGTTGGAGCAGAGCAGCAGCCGGTCGCAGCCGAGGATGCGCATCACGTCGAACTTCTGGCGCGCGCGGGCGAAGGCGCGGGTGCGATGCGGCTCGGGCATCCCCTCGAAATCGCGCAGCGGCTGGTAGAGCAGGCAGGCGAGGCCGAGCTCGTCGAGCAGCGCCCTGACCGCTTCGGCCGAGAGGGGTGAGGCGACGAAATCGGTGTCGAAGATTTCGACCCCCGCATAGCCCGCCTCGGCGGCGGCGCGCAATTTCTCCTCCAGCGTGCCGCTCAGCGAGACGGTGGCGATGGCGTTGGTCATGGCTTGGCACCTTCGGATGGGGTGGCGCGCCAGCCGCGGACGATGGCCAGCCGGCCGGACTGGAACGATCCCAGCCACAATTCGCCGCCGGCGGTGATCGCCGCGGCGGACAGGCCGTTGAAACCGGCTTGCGGCCGGCCGTAGGCGACGGTGGCGATGCGGCCGGCGGCGCGATCAAATTCGCCGACCACCCAGCCGCGGTGGCAGAGCATCGGATCGGCGATGCCGTCCGCGATCCGCCGCAGCCCGCCGCACGCCGGCTCGTCCAGCCGCATCCCCGCCAGCAGCATCCGGCCGCCCGTCCAGTGGATATTGTCGGGCATGAAATCGGGCGCGGGGACGCGGGCGAGCGGTGTGCGCGTATCGGCGCGATCGAAGGTGACGACCGCATGCCAGCCGAAGGCGACGACGTGGAAGCGGCGATCGTCGGGGTCGACCTCGATCCCGTTGTTGCCGGGCAGTTCGGTGCCGGGCAGGAGGGTGAAGGCGCGCTCCCCCGGCCGCCGCTGCCAGACGCCGCCGGTGATGCCGCCGCGCACGAAATCGGCGATGGCGGTACCGGGCCGGGTCAGCACGGTCGCGATCACCGTGCCGTCGGCGAAGCTCGCGACGCTGTTGGCCACCTGCCCGGCCGGCATCGGCAGGCATCCCCGCCAGACCAGGGTCGGTGCGGCCGTGCCGCGACCGCGCACCTCGAACGCCTCGATCGCCTCGCGCCCGCCGTGGTTGACGACGAGCAGGCGCCAGCGATCGCGGCCGATCGCGCGGAGCGAAAGGCCACGCGTGTTGAACAGGCGCGGGTCGGGCGGGGCGGGGCAATCGGAATGATGCCGCCGGTCGGGCGCTGCCGCGGTGCCGTCATACCAAAGCGTCGCGGTGCGCGTGACGGTATCGACCAGCTTCAGCCCGGCGCCGGGCGAAAAGCCGCTGGCGATCAGCCAGCGCGTGCCGGGCAGCGCCAGCACGTCCTCCGGCTTCTCCGGCCCACAGACGTAATCGAGGTCCGCATCCGGCGCGCAACCGGCCGCGGCGGGGGCCGCGGCCAGAGACGCCAGCAGGACGGGCAGCATCGTCAATCGCGCGGCCGCCCTGGCCGGCCGGGCCGCTGCGCGGTCGCCAGCAGCGGCAGATCGGCGAAATGCGGCCAGGCGACGATGCCGCTGGTGGTGTCGAGCGAGACGAGCCGGGGGGCGGCGGCATCGAATGCCGGCCAGGCGCCGATCGCGGGGCTGGCCGGCCGGCCGGTGCGCGCGAAGGCGAGGAGGGCGGCGCGCATCTCCGCTTCCAGCGTCGTGTCGCCGGCCTGCCAGTCGCGCGTGCGGCGGAACAGATCGAGCGAATCGCGCGTGCCCAGCCAATAGGGCACGTCGCCGCTATGATAGGCGCCGGCCGTCGCCGGATCGTGATCGCTGAAGCGGATGCCCGCGGCATAGGGCTGGCGGCGGGCGAACAGATAGGCGTAGGCCGGTGCCGCCGCGCGCTGCTGCGCGATCGCCCAGCCCGCCATCTGCCGGCCGACCGACGCGTCGCGAGCGATGTCGGCGGCGTCGCGCGCGGGGCTGCCGCTGCGATAGGCGGCAAGGACGGCCGGGGCGGTGGCGCCGAAGCGGGCGGTGACGGCGGTCTTCAGCGCGGCGGCATCGGCCACGGGGCCGAGCGGGCCGAAGCTTTCGTCGCGCGTGTAGCCGATCAGCACCGGCACCCTCGCCGCCCCGCCGGCGGCGAAGACGGCCTCGGCCGTGTCCGTCACCACCCGCCCGTCGCGCACGATCGGATCGCGCGGGGCGGTGGTGGCGATCAGCCGGTCCCCCGGCAGCGCGCGCAGTTCGGCGAGCGAGGCGGCGCCGGCCGCCTGCTGGAAGGCGATGCCCTGCGCCTCGGCCGCGTCCAGCGCGGCTGGGCCGATCATGCCGGCGAAGCCGCTGCCGCTCATCCCCACCGCTTTGGCGAACAGGCCGCGGGCGAGCGGGCTGACCTGCAGGATCGAGACCGACATCGATCCCGCCGACTGGCCGACGATCGTCACATTGTCCGGATCGCCGCCGAAGCGGGCGATATTGCGCTTCACCCATTGCAGCGCGGCGATCTGGTCCATCAGCCCGTAATTGCCCGAGCCGCCATAGCCCGATTCCGCGGTCAGGTCCGGATGGGCGAGGAAGCCGAGCGGGCCGACGCGGTAGGCGATGTTGACGCGGACGACGCCGTCGCCCGCCAGCGGCGCGCCCGAATAATTGGCCATCGATGCCGAGCCGATGTTGAACCCGCCGCCGTAGATCCACACGATCACCGGCGCCTTCGCCGCCCGGCGCGGCGCCCAAATGTTGAGGTAGAGGCAATCCTCGCTGGTCGCCTCCTCCCCGAAATAATGGTTCTGCATCGATCCGCGCAGCGGTTGCAGGCATTCGGGCGCGGCGCGATCGGCATGGCGCGTGCCGGACCAGCCGGGGGCCGGCTGCGGCGGCTTCCAGCGGAGATCGCGCACCGGCGGGGCCGCGAACGGCACGCCGAGATAGGCGGAGACGCCGGACGTGAGGGCGACACCCTCCAGCCGGCCGCCCTCGACGGTGACGGCCGGGGCGGCGGCGGCGAGCAGCAGCGCGGCGATCACGGCCGCGCCACGCCGAGCGTCTTGTGGAAGAAATCGAACGTCGCATTCACCGCCTGCAACGTCGCATCGCGCGTCGCTTCCGGCGTGCGGCCGATGAAGCTGTGGTCGACCCCCGGAATGTAGATCGCCTCGACGGGCACGCCCGCGCGGCGCAGCGCCGCCTCGCCCCGGCGCGACTGGTCGACGGGCACCACCTTGTCCTCGGTGCCGTGGATCAGCAGGAAAGGGGGATCCTTGGCATCGATATAGGTGACGGGGCTGACGGCGCGGATGCGATCGGCGGGGCAGGCGCCAGCGCAGCCGAGCAGGCGCGCGCCGGCGGCATTGCCGTCGGGCGTCGCCGTCATCCCGGCAAAATCATAGACGCCGTACCAGGTGGCGACGGCCTGGACGCAGCCGTCCCCCTTGGGATCGAGCGCGGCATCGCCGCAGGCGACGGCGGTCAGCGCCGCCAGATGCCCGCCGGCCGATCCGCCCCACAGGCCGACGCGCTTGGGATCGATCCGATAGTCGGCGGCGTGTGCGCGCAGGAAGGCGAGCGCGGCATCCGCATCCTCGAGCTGGGCAGGGAAGCGCGCCTCGCCCGACAGGCGATATTCGAGGCTGGCGACGGTGAAGCCTTCCGCCGCGAGCGACGCCAGCGCCTTCGGGAAATCGGCCATCGCGCCCGAATGGCGGGTGTGGCCGCCCGTCCAGCCGCCGCCGTGGATGTAGAGGATCAGCGGATGGGGGCCGGGGGTGGCCGGCACGTAGACGTCCACGATCTGCGGGCGGAAGCCGGGCACGGTGCGATAGACCACGTCGGGCCACGCCTTCACCCCGCCGGGAAAATCGATCGGCGCCTTGGGCAGCCGGTCCTCCAGCACGGGGGCGTCCGCCACCGGCAGCACCCGCGGCGGCGCGGCGTGCGCCATCGGGGCGGCCGTCAGTAGGGCCAGCATCGTCGCCATCCGCAATCCCGTCATCCGTGCCTCTCCAAGTCCTATGCTGCGCGTTCGGATGCGCGCCGTCCCGCGATGTCTACCCCGGCGCGGCGAACGGGCAAGAGAAAACGAACCAGTTCGTAACAGAAAGCCCGGCCGGCCGGTCGGCCTCACGCCTTGTCGGTCGGCGGCGATGCTTTAGGATCGGTGCCGGTGATGCGGAGATCGGGCTTGGACGAAGATCAGGGTGCGGGTGGCAAGCGGGCGCGGGCGCGCGAGGAAACGATCAACGCGATCCTCGACGTGGCGACCGAGGCGTTCGTCGAGAAGGGGCTGGCCGGCGCGCGGATCGACGAAATCGCCAACAAGGCGACCAAGCGGAAGATCTATTATTATTTCGAGAGCAAGGATCATCTCTACCGCGCGGTGCTGGAGCGCGCCTATCGCCGCGTCCGCGCCAGCGAGGCGGAGGTCGATATCGACGGCGGCACCGCCATCGATGCGCTGCGCCGGCTGATCGAGCATGACGTGCGCTACCATTCGCAGCATCCCGAACTGGTGCGGCTGGTGATGAACGAGAATATCCACCGTGCCGAACATCTGAAGCAGATCGACGGGCTGCCCGCCAGCAACCGCCGCGTGATCGATCTGCTCGGCCGGATCATCGCGCGCGGCCAGGCCGAAGGGCTGATCCGCGCCGGCGTCGATCCGATCGACCTGCACATGAACATGACCGCGCTCGCCTTCTACAACGTCTCCAACCAATTCACCTTCGCGCACAATTTCGGGGTGGAGATGACGGGGCCGGAGGCGGTGGAGCGGCGCGCGCGGCAGATCGCCGACATCCTTCTCGCCTGGGTTTCGACCCACAACGACGGAGATTGACAGGAACCGGTTCGTAACACTATTCCCGCTCCCATCGCGCCGGACGACACGGCGCCACAGGGAGGATGTGGGACATGCGGCATACGCGCGCCTTGGCCGTGCAGACGGCGTCGATCGCGGCTATCACCTTGCTCATGGCGGGCGGCGCACGGGCGCAGACGACGCCGACCCCCGCCGTCGATCCGACGGCGCAGAGCGACACCACCAGCACGCCCGACGATACGCAGGAGGTGGTCGTCACCGGATCGCTGATCCAGCGCCCCAACAACACTTCGGCCAGCCCGATCGTGACGGTGAGCGATCAGGCGCTGCGCGAGACGGGCGCCGTCAACGTCGTCGACGCGCTCAACCAGATCCCGAGCTTCACCACCGCCGGCAACGGCAATACCGGCGGGCAGGGCACCGGCGGCCGCGCCACCGTCAACCTCCACGGCCTCGGCTCCAACCGCAACCTCGTGCTGCTCGACGGCCGCCGCCTGCCGGTGTCGGACATCAACGGCAACGTCGACATCAACATCCTGCCCGATGCGATCCTGGGCGGGGTGGACGTGATCACCGGCGGCGCGTCCGCGGTCTACGGATCGGACGCGATCTCGGGCGTCGTCAACTTCCGCACGGTGCGCAACATCGACGGCTTCAAGGTCGATGCGCAGAACGGCATCAGCCAGCGGGGCGACGCGTGGCGGCTGAACGGATCGATCGCCTTCGGCACCGGCTTCGGGGAGGATCGCGGCCATGTCGTCGCCGCGTTCAGCTATGCCAAGCAGGATCCGGTCAACGGCAGCGAGCGGCCGTTCTTCTTCAGCCAGACGCCCTCGTCGTTCGTCGGCACCGGCACCTATGTGCCGAGCGCCACCAACGCGCCGACCGCCGCCGCGGTGAACGGCGTGTTCCGCGGCTATGGCGTCACCGGCACCGTCAACCCGCTGTTCAACCTCGGCTTCAACGACGACCGGACGCTCTACGTCCAGACCGGCGCGGTCAATTATCGAGGGCCGCGCAGCACCAACGGCTACCTGGTCGTCGCCAACAACGTGCGCATGCCGGTCGGCCAGCAGATCGATTTTCAGAACGGCCTCAACCGCAAGACGGCGTTCCTCAAGGCCGATTACGACCTGACGCCGGGCCTGACCGTCTACGGCCAGTTCATGTATGTCGATCTGGCGGTGCGCACCGCCAGCGGCGGCAGCCTGACCCAGTTCGGCAGCCTGACGACGATTCCCGTCACCAACCCGTTCATCCCGGCCGATCTCAGGACGATCCTCGCCTCGCGCCCCAATCCCACGGCGCCGTTCACCTGGAACGGCCGCTACGTCGGCGTGCCCTACAAGAATTGGGACGAGAAGTACAACATCCAGCAATATCTGGCCGGCGTGAAGGGCGACATCGCCGCCGGCTGGACGTTCGATCTCTATGCCGCCTACGACCAGTCGGTCCACGATCAGCAGATCAACAATGCGGTGCTGAAGAGCCGGGTACAGACGCTGCTCAACGCCGCCGACGGCGGCGCCTCGCTCTGCGCGGGCGGGTTCAATCCGTTCGGCGATGCCAATGCCCGTTCGCTGTCGGCCGCCTGCGCCGCCTATATCACCAAGAGCGGTTTCAGCCGCGAGGATCTCGATCAGACGCAGGTCCAGGCGCAGGTCAACGGCAAGCTGTTCGATCTGGGGGCGGGGCCGGCGCAGCTGGCGCTGGTCGCCGGCTATCGCCGCAACACCTACGATTTCGTGCCCGACAGCGATCTGCGCGCGCAGAACATCGAATCGGTGATCGCCTCGGCGCCCGCCAGCGGCCGGATCTCGGTGAAGGAGGTGGCCGCGCAGATCGACGTGCCGCTGCTCGCCGACCGGCCGTTCTTCCAGGAACTGGGGGTCGGCGGCGCCGTCCGCCTGTCCGATTATTCGGTCACGGGCTCGGTGACGAGCTACGAGGCGGATGCGCGCTGGAAGCCGTTCGAGGCGCTGCTGATCCGCGGCTCCTACCAGCGCGCGGTGCGCGCGCCCAACATCGGCGAATTGTTCACCCCCGCCTCCGGCACGCAATTGGTGATCGGCACGCCGCCGGCGTCGCTGGGCGATCCGTGCGACGTGCGTTCGACCGCGCGGACCGGCGCCAATGCGGCGCGTGTCGCAGCACTTTGCGTGGCGCAGGGCGTGCCGAATGCGGCGATCGGCTCCTACACCTTCCCGACCACCGCCACCGGCCAGACCGTGTCCGGCAACACCGATGTGACGCCGGAAAAGGCCGATACCTACAATGTCGGCTTCGTGTTCAACGCGCCGCGATCGGACGGCATCCTGGGCGATTTCACGCTCTCGGTCGATTATTACAACATCAAGATCCGCGACGTGATCTCGACCGTGCCGGGCCTGACCGTGCTGTCCAAATGCTTCAACCTGGACGGCACCAACCCCGGCTACGATCCCGCCAACCTCTATTGCGCGCTGATCCGCCGCAACGGCGCGGGCGAGATCGACACGATCAACACGCCGTTCCTGAACATCGGCGGGCTGCGCACCGACGGCGTGGAATTCCAGGCGAACTGGAGCACGGCGCTGGGCTTCGCCGGCGCCACCACCCGCCTGTTCGCCAATTCGGGCGTGGACTGGACGCGCAACTACAAGGTGCAGCTGCTGCCGGGCAATCCGTTCCTCGACTATACCGGCATCAGCAACGGCGGCGCCGGCCCCACCAGCGTGCCGCCGCGCGCCACCCCCCGCTGGCGCGCGCTGACCTCGTTCGGCGTCCGCTCCGACACGCTGAACGTCGGCATGCGCTGGCGCTACCAGAGCAAGCTCGATGACGTGAGCTCTGTGCTGACGCCGGCCACCGCCCAGTTCGGCGTCGGCGCCTATTCGCTGTGGGATCTGTTCGGATCGGTGAAGGTCGCCCGCAATTTCGAACTGCGCGCCGGCATCAACAATCTGTTCGATCGCAGCCTGCCGGTCGTCGCCAGCTCGCAGAACGGCACGGATGTCGCCCTCTACGATCCGATCGGCCGGTCCTTCTATACGGGCGTCCGCTTCAACTTCTGAAACGGTCGTCGCTCCCAATCACGAGGACTGCATCGATGATCCGATCCGGGCTGCTGGGCCGTTCCATTCTCGCCTCCCGCTCGCCGTGGCTGCACGAGCAGGAGGCGGCGGCCCAGGGCCTCGCGCTCACCTACGAACTGTTCGATTTCACCGATCGCGGCTGGGACGATGCCCGTCTCGCCGCGACGGTGGCGGAACTGGTGGCGGCGGGTTTCTCCGGCTGCAACGTCACCTATCCGTTCAAGCAGGCGGTGATGCCGTTGCTCGACGAATTGGCCGGATCGGCGCAGGCGGTGGGGGCGGTGAACACGATCGTCATCCGCGACGGGCGCACGATCGGCCACAACACCGACATGGGCGGCTTCCGCCAGGGGCTGATCGACGGGTTGCCCGGTGCGGAACTCGGCCATGTTCTGCAATTGGGCGCGGGTGGCGCAGGGGCCGCCGTCGCCAGCGCGCTGCTGTCGCTCGGGTGCCGGCGGCTCGACCTGTGCGACCTCGATGCCGCCCGCGCCGAAGACCTCGCCCGGCAATTGCGCCGGACGTACGGCGCGGCCGAGGTGCATGTCCGCGCGGCGGGCGATCACGATACGGCGGGCGTCACCGGCATCGTCAACAGCACGCCCATCGGCATGGTGGCGGCGCCCGGCCTGCCGATCGATCCCGCCCGCCTGCACGAAGGCCTGTGGGTCGCCGACATCGTCTACTTCCCGCTCGAGACCGAATTGCTCGCCGCCGCCGCACGCCTCGGCTGCCGGACGCTGAACGGCAGCGGCATGGTGATCGGTCAGGCGGCGGAGGCGTTCACGCTCATCACTGGGCACGCCGCCGACCGGGATCGGATGCGGCGGCGGTTCCTAGGCTGAGGCTTACCCGCCCTCGCCGCGGGCGATGCGCTTGTCTTCGCGGTTGTGCTCGAAATCGGAACGGTCGTGGCGTTCCAGGAGCTGCGTGTCGGGGGTGCCGAAGGTGCGGTTGACCATCGCCCCGCGTTGCACCGCCGGGCGCGCGCCGATCGCATCGACCCAGCGGCGCAGGTTCGGATATTCGTCGACCGACAGGAAGCGCTGGGCATTGTAGGCATCGCGCATGATCGCGCCATACCAGGGCCAGATCGCCATATCGGCGATGGTGTAGGTGCCGCCCGCCATGAATTCATGGGCCGCGAGATGCGTCTCGAGGACGTGGAGCTGGCGCTTGGTCTCCATGGCGTAGCGATCGATCGGATATTGCATCTTGAACGGCGCGTAGGCGTAGAAATGGCCGAAGCCGCCGCCGACGAACGGCGCCGACCCCATCTGCCACATCAGCCAGTTGAACGTCTCCGCCCGGGCGGGCTGGTCCTGCGGCAGGAAGCGGCCGAACTTCTCGGCCAGATAGACCAGCATCGAGCCGCTCTCGAACAGCTTGACCTGCGGCTCCGTCGAGCGGTCGACCATCGCCGGAATCTTGGAATTGGGGTTGATGTCGACGAAGCCGCTCGAGAATTGATCGCCGTTGCCGATGCGGATCAGCCAGGCGTCATATTCCGCCTCGGCGACGCCCGCCTCCAGCAGCTCCTCCAGCATGATGGTCACCTTCACGCCATTGGGCGTGCCCATCGAATAGAGCTGGATCGGATGGTCGCCGACGGGCAGCACCCGATCGTGCGTGGCGCCCGAGATCGGCCGGTTGATCGAAGCGAACTGGCCGCCGTTCTCGCGATCCCACGTCCACACCTCGGGCGGGACATAGCCGCTGGGTTGGTTGCCGGCCGCATCGCCTGTGTCGCCCATCGCAAAGCTCCTCGTCACTGTCGTGGCGGCGGCCCGTCGGCCAGCCGGGTGGTCCGGGGCTAGCCGGCCGGGCTGCCGACTTCAAGGCCGGCCGGCCGCAGCGCCGGCCGGACCGGCATCTATCTGCGCCGACGGAACAATAGGCCCGTTCGGGGCCTATGCACCCGGCCTTCGAGATCCGGCCGGCGCATGGGAGACAGAGGTGGCGACGATTGCGCACTCCGCCGGCCGAAGCGGCGGCTCGCCCACGGCCGGCGGCACTCTGGACGCGCTCAACTTCTTCCTCGCCGACGTGCGCGACGGGCTGGGGCCGTATCTGGCGATCTACCTGATCGCGGTGCGCGGGCCGGCCCATGGCTGGAACGAGGCGACCGTCGGCACGGTGCTGACGATCGCCGGCATCGTCGGACTGATCGCGCAGACGCCGGCGGGCGGGCTGATCGACAAGGCGCTGAACAAGCCGCGCGTCGTCATCCTCGCGGCGGCGCTGGTGACGCTCAGCAGCGTCTCGCTGCCGTTCGTCTCCGGCTATGCGATGGTGGCCGCCACCCAGTCGATCGCGGCGATCGCGGGCGCAGTGTTCGCGCCCGCGATATCGGCGATCACCCTCGGGCTGGTCGGCCCCCGTGCCTTCGCCCGCCGGATCGGGCGCAACGAGGCCTTCAACCATGCCGGCAACGCCGTTTCCGCCGCACTGGCGGGGGTGCTGGCGTGGAAATTCGGGCCGGTGGTGGTGTTCTGGCTGATGGCGGGCCTGACGCTCGCCAGCATCGCCGCCGCACTCCGCATCGACAACGACCGGATCGACAACGATGTCGCGCGCGGCCTCGATTGCGCACCCGACGAGGAATGCGCCCAGCCCAGCGCCTGGGCCTGCCTCGTCGAGAACCGCCCGTTGCTGCTGTTCGCGGTGATCGCCTTCACCTTCCACCTCGCCAATGCGGCGATGCTGACCTCGGTCGGCCAGCTGCTGGCGAAGACGGTCGGCAAGGATCAGGCGACATCGCTGACCGCCGCCTGCATCGTCGCCGCCCAACTCGTGATGGTGCCGGTGGCGATCGTCGTCGGCCGCAATGTCGAGCGGTGGGGCACCAAGCCCATCTTCCTCGTCGGCTTCGCCTTCCTGGCGGTGCGCGGTGCGCTCTATACGCTGTCGCGCGATCCGTGGTGGCTGGTCGGCGTGCAGGCGCTGGACGGGATCGGGGCGGGCATCTTCGGCGCGCTGTTCCCGACGGTGATCGCCGACCTGACTTCCGGCTCGGGGCGGTTCAACGTCAGCCAGGGGGCGGTGGCGACGGCGCAGGGGCTGGGGGCCGCGCTGTCGGCGACGCTGGCCGGCGGCATCATCGTTTCCGCCGGCTACACCGCCGGCTTCCTGACGCTGGCCGCCATCGCTGCGGCCGGTTTCGTCCTCTATCTCGTGGCCATGCCCGAGACGAAGCACGGGCGGGCGGCGGCCACCTGAACCGCGGCCGGCTTTGCTCGCGAATCGGCGTTGTCCGGTGCCTGCTAGAGTTTGATCCACTTACGTGGATACGGCACCAGCCCGCTCCCCCACCCGACCTCCCAATCAGGATACGCTATGGGAGGTCGGGTGGGGGAGCGGGCTGGTGCCGCCCCTGATCCAGCTTTGCTGGATCAGGCTCAAGCGATGCGCGACGCGCCGGCCCGGCCGGGCGGGGGCACGCCTCCGCGACCGCAAGGCCGCACCGAAACATCCGCCGGCCGGGATACGATCCGGCTGCCGGCGGCCAGTCGCCTCAGCCAACGGGCGGCCGCCGCCGGTAGGACAGCGCCTCGGCGACATGCCCGCGTCCGACCACGTCCGCCCCGCCCAGATCGGCGATGGTGCGGCCGACGCGCAGCACGCGGGTATAGCCGCGCGCCGTCAGCCGCATCGTATCGGCGGCCTGCGCCAGCAGGCGGCGGCCGGGCTCGTCGGGGGTGGCGGCGGCGTCGAGCGCGGGGCCGTCGGCCTCGGCATTGGTGCGGGCAGGCGTGCCGGCATAGCGCGCGCCCTGTACGGCGCGCGCCGCCGCCACCCGCGCGGCGACCGCGGCGGAGGGTTCGGCCGGCACGGTCGAGACGAGGTCGGCCGCCGTCACCGCCGCCATGTCGACATGCAGGTCGATCCGGTCGAGCAAAGGCCCCGAGATGCGCGCCTGATAGTCCGCCGCGCAGCGCGGCGCACGCGCGCAGGCGAGCGCGGGATCGTCGAGGTGGCCGCAGCGGCACGGGTTCATCGCCGCCACCAGCTGCACCCGCGCCGGATAGGTGAGGTGGGCGTTGGCGCGTGCGATCGAGACGCGGCCCGTTTCCAGCGGCTGGCGCAGCGAATCGAGCGTGGCGCGCTGGAATTCCGGCAGCTCGTCCAGAAACAGCACGCCCATATGGGCAAGGCTGACCTCGCCCGGCCGCGCCTTGGCGCCCCCGCCGACCAGCGCCGGCATCGACGCCGAATGATGCGGGCTGCGGAACGGCCGGGTGCGCGACAGCCGCCCGCCGGCAAGCGTGCCCGCCACCGATCCGACCATCGACACTTCCAGCGCCTCCTCCGCCGTCAGCGGCGGCAGGATGCCGGGCAGGCAGGCGGCGAGCAGCGACTTGCCCGCCCCCGGCGGCCCCGACATCAGCAGATTGTGCCCGCCGGCCGCGGCGATCTCCAGCGTGCGGCGAGCGCTTTCCTGGCCGCGCACCTGCGCCAGATCGGGTCCGTCGCGCGCCTCCGCCACCGCACCGGGGGCGGGCGGAGCGATCGGCATCGATCCGCGAAAATGGGCGAGCAGCGCCGGCAGATCGGGCGCGGCGATCAGTTCGATCCGGTCCGCCCACGCCGCCTCGGGGCCTTGCGCGGCAGGGCAGACCAGCCCCAGCCCTTCGGCCGAGGCGTGGAGCGCGGCCAGCAGCACCCCCGGCACGCTTGCGATCCGCCCGTCGAGCGCCAGTTCGCCGACGACGACGAAGCTCGCCAGCGTCTCGGCATCCACCACCCCCATCGCGCCGAGCAGGCCGAGCGCGATCGGCAGGTCGTAATGGCTGCCCTCCTTCGGCAGATCGGCGGGCGAGAGGTTGACGGTGATGCGCTTGGGCGGCAGCGCGAGGCCGATCGCCGCCAGCGCGCCGCGCACCCGCTCCTTGCTCTCCGCCACCGCCTTGTCGGCCAGCCCGACGATGACGAAGGCGGGCAGGCCCGGCGTCATCTGCACCTGCACCTCGACGCCACGCGCCTCCAGCCCGAGGAACGCGACCGTGGCGACGTGCGAAACCATGAACGGATGCCCCCCGGCCTGTCCTGCCTGGCGTATAGGGCCGGGGCGGACGCGACGGAAGCGGGGCGGGGCGAATCGTCTGCCGCGGGGTTGGGGGCGGTGTCTCGACTTCGCTCGACACGAACGGGGCCGATGGAAAGACGTCGCTCCCAACCTCCGTTCGTCCTGAGTAGCGGCGTCAGCCGCGTATCGAAGGGCGGCCGCGTGCGGGACCGTGCTTCGAGACGGGTCTTCGTCTTCGCTCAGCCCCTCCTCAGCACGAACGGCGGGGAGCAGGCGATTCCGCCGGCCCCGCCCGCATTGACTCACGCGCCTGCCTCCCCTATCCGCGCCGGCCTGACGGCCGCCCGTTTCCGGCGGCCTTTTGCTTTGGGAATCGTCGAGATGAAGCGCACCTTCCAGCCCAGCAACCTCGTCCGCAAGCGGCGCCACGGCTTCCGCGCCCGCACGGCCACGGTCGGCGGCCGCAAGGTGCTGGCGGCGCGCCGCGCGCGCGGCCGCAAGACGCTGTCGGCCTGAGCCGTCCCTATCGCATGATCGCGGCGCGCCGGGATTTCCTGGCCGCCAACGCCGGCACGCGCGCGGCCATGCCCGGCTTCGTGCTGCTGGTGCGCGCGCGCGCCGATGGCGATCCGGCGATCCGGCTCGGCCTGACCGTCACGAAGAAGATCGGCAACGCCGTCGTCCGCAACCGCATGAAGCGCCGCCTGCGCGCGGTGGCGCAGGACGTGCTGGCGGAGCATGGCGAGCCGGGCGCGGACCATGTGCTGATCGGCCGCGCCGGCGGGATCGAGCGCGATTATGCAGCGCTTTCGGCCGAATTGGTCAAGGCGCTCGCCCGCGCCCGCCGCGCGCCGGCCGGGGCGTGAGCCGGCTGCTGATCCTGCTCGTGCGCGGCTGGCAATATGGCCCGTCGCTGGTGTTGCCGCCCTCCTGCCGTTTCCATCCCTCCTGCTCGGCCTATGCGATCGAGGCATTCACGCGCTATGGGGCGGTGAAGGGCGGCTGGCTGACGGCACGCCGCCTCCTCCGCTGCCACCCCTGGGGCGGGTGCGGCTGCGATCCCGTGCCCTGATCCGCCCCCATCCGAACAGGAAGACCGACCGACCGTGGACAACCAGCGCAACCTGATTACGGCGATCGTGCTGTCGGCCCTCGTCCTGCTCGGCTGGACGTTCCTGTCCGACCGCTTCCTGCCTGCCGCCAATCCACCCGCCACCAAGGTGGTCGACGGGAGGCAGGTGGCGCTGCCCAAGCCCGAGGCGCTGCCCGACAGCGGCAGCACGATCCGCAACCGCCAGGCGGTGCTGGGGGAGAGCCCGCGCGTCGCCATCCGCACGCCCCGGCTTGGCGGTTCGATCAACCTCAAGGGCGCGCGGATCGACGACCTGCTGTTGCTGACGCACAGCGAGACGATCGCCAGGGGTTCGCCCCCCGTCCGCCTGCTGTCCCCCGGCGGCACGCAGGATGCCTATTTCGCCGGCTTCGGCTGGACGGGCGACAATGTCGCGGTGCCCGGCCCCGACACCGTCTGGCAGGCGGACGGGCAGGCGCTGACGCCGGCGACGCCCGTCACGCTCAGCTGGAACAACGGCCGCGGCCAGCTCTTCCGCATCCGCCTCGCCGTCGATGCCGGCTATATGTTCACCGCGACGCAGAGCGTCACCAATGCCGGCGGCGGGGGCGGTGGCGGTGAAGCCCTACGGCCTCGTCAGCCGGGTCGGCCATTCCAAGGATCCCGACAGCTGGACGATGCACACCGGCCCGATCGGCACGTTCGACGGGCGGGCCAATTACAGCGTCAATTTCAAGGATCTCGACAAGAACCCCGCCGGCGAGCGGTTCACCTCCACCGGCGGCTGGCTGGGCTTCGGCGACAAATATTGGCTGACGGCGCTCGTCCCCGATCAGCAGGCCGCGGTCGAGGCCGGGTTCCGCGGCGGCGAGGGCCAGCGCTATCAGGCCGATCTCGCGCTGCCGCAGAAGCTGGTCGCCCCCGGCGCCACCGCCGCCGCCACCACCCGGCTGTTCGCGGGCGCCAAGGAAGTGGCGCTGCTCGACGGCTACAAGAACGACCTTGGCATCGCCCAGTTCGACAAGGCGATCGACTGGGGCTGGTTCTACTGGTTCGAGAAGCCGATCTTCTACCTGCTCGACTGGCTGTTCCGCATGGTCGGCAATTTCGGCGTGGCGATCCTGTGCCTGACGCTGATCGTGCGCGGCGCGATGTTCCCGATCGCCAACAAGCAGTTCGCCTCGATGGCGGCGATGCGCGTCGTCCAGCCCAAGCTGAAGGCGTTGCAGGAACGCTACAAGGACGACAAGCCGCGCCTCCAGCAGGAGATGATGAAGCTCTACAAGGAGGAGAAGGTCAACCCGCTGGCCGGCTGCCTGCCGATCTTCCTCCAGATCCCGATCTTCTATGCGCTCTACAAGGTGCTGATGCTGTCGATCGAGATGCGGCACCAGCCGTTCATCCTGTGGATCAAGGATCTGTCCGCGCCCGATCCGCTGACCCCGGTCAACCTGTTCGGCTTCCTGCCGTTCGATCCGCCGGGGATGCTGCATCTGGGCGTGCTGGCGATCCTGCTCGGCGTCACCATGTGGGTGCAGTTCAAGCTTAACCCGGCACAGATGGACCCGACGCAGCAGCAGATCATGGGGCTGATGCCGTGGGTGATGATGCTGTTCTTCGCCTCGCTCGCCGCCGGCCTGCAGCTCTATTACGTGATGAGCAACCTGATCGGCATCGCCCAGCAGACCTGGCTCTATTCGCGCCACCCCGGCCTCAAGACGCCGGCCCCCAAATGACGCCCGAGGAGGAATATGCCGCCGCCCGGCTGGAGGGCGGGCGGCTGCTCTTCGCAGGGCAGGTGGCGTTCCTGAAATCGGCGCCGGGCCTCGTCCACCTGCCCGATCCCGATCTGCCGGAAGTGGCCTTCGCCGGCCGTTCCAACGTCGGCAAATCCTCGCTGCTCAATGCGCTCGCCGGGCGCAACGGCCTCGCCCGCACCTCCAACACGCCGGGGCGGACGCAGGAGCTCAATTTCTTCGACGTGGGCGGCAGCGAGAGCGAGCCGCCGGTGTTCCGGCTGGTCGACATGCCCGGATACGGCTTCGCCAAGGCGCCCAAGGACATGGTGCGCAAGTGGCGCCATCTGGTGAACGACTATCTGCGCGGTCGCGCGGTGCTGAAGCGCGTGCTGGTGCTGGTCGACAGCCGCCACGGCCTGAAGGATGTCGATCGCGAGATCATGGAGATGCTGGACAAGGCCGCCGTCTCCTACCGCCTCGTGCTGACGAAATCGGACAAGGTGAAGGCGAGCGAACTGGCGAATGTGACCGCCGCCGTCGCCGCCGAGGCGCGCAAGCATGTGGCGGCGCATCCGGAAGTGCTGGCGACTTCGTCCGAGAAAGGCGGCGGTATCGCCGACCTACGTGCCGCTGTGCTGGACGCGATCGCGGGTAATTGAGGGTTCACGCGGAGG
>JAQIJD010000011.1:0-114010 GCA_036946415.1 Edaphosphingomonas fennica
GCACGTCGGACGAGGCGATCGACGTCGCCGGCCGCCATGCCGAAGTCTATGCCACCTGGGGCGAGACGCTGGACGCCACGCGCGAGACGATCGCCCGGGTCCGTGCCTCGGCCGCGCGCTATGGCCGCAACCCCGGCTTCTCGCTCTCGCTCCGCCCCGTCATCGCCGACACGGAAGAGGCGGCGTGGAAGAAGGCGGCCGATATCGAGGAGCAGGTCCGCGCCAACCGCGTGGCGGCAGGCCTGCCGATCGCCGGCCACGAACCGCCCAATGACGGCGCCCGCCGCCTGCTGCGCACCGCCGCACAGATCCGGCAGGACAAGCGCCTGTGGACGGGCGTCGCCGCGCTGACCGGTGCTGCGGGCAATTCGACCGGCCTCGTCGGCACGCCCGAGCAGGTGGCCGAGGCGATGCTCGATTATTACGATCTCGGCGTCGATCACTTCCTGATCCGCGGCTTCGATCCGCTGGGCGATGCGGTGGACTATGGCCGCGACCTGATCCCGCTGGTGCGCGCGCGCGTCGCGGAGCGGGACGCCCGGGCCGCGGTCGCCGCCTGATGGCCGGCTGGACGCGCCGTTCCGCCCTCGTCGGTCTGGGCGGCGCGCTGCTCGCCGGCGGCTGCGGCGGCGCGTCCTCCCCCGCGCCTGCGCGTCGCCAGCCAGCGCGGCGGCACCAAGGCGATGATGGAGGCGAGCGGGACGCTCGACGGCGCGCCCTACGCCGTCGAATGGTCCGATTTCGCCGCCGCCCAGCCGTTGCTGGAAGCGGTGAGCGCGGGGGCGGCCGATCTCGGCGGGGCGGGCGATGCGCCGTTCCTGTTCGCCTGGCGCGGCGGGGCACGCATCCGTTCCGTCCAGGCGACACGCTACGGCCCGCGCAACGCCGGCAATGCGATCCTGGTGCGGCGGGACGCGCCCTTCCGTACGGTGGCGGACCTCAGCGGCCGGCGCGTGGCGACCGGACGCGGCTCGGTCGGCCACTTCCTGCTGCTGCGCGCGCTCGCCGGGGCCGGCCTGCCCGCCGATGCGGTCGAGATCGCCTTCATGACGCCGGGCGACGCCAAGGCCGCGTTCGATGCCGGCGCGGTCGATGCCTGGTCGACCTGGAACCCCTATGTCGGCGCCGCCCTGCTGCGCGGCGGTGCGCGCGCACTGGTCGACGGGCGCGGGTTGATGACGGGCTATGCCTTTCTGGTCGGCAATACCGACGCGATCACCGCTAAGCACGCGGCCGTCGCCGATTTCGCCCGCCGCCATGCCGCAGCGCAGGCCTGGGCGACCGCCAACCCCGATGCCTTCGGTCGCGTGCTGGCGAAGGAGACCGGCCTGCCGGACGATATCGCCCGCTACACCGCCGATCGGGCTTTCTATCCGGTGCCGACCGACGCCACCGTCATCGCCGCGATGCAGACGGTCATCGCGACGTTCGATCCCCGCGGGGCGGACGCCGGCCCGCCGCTGCCCCAGGCCTTCGACAGGAGTTTCGATGTCCATGCCGCCTGACCGGCCCTGGCGGCCGGACCGCCGCGCGCTGCTGCTGGCCGGTGGGGCGGGGCTGCTGCTGGCCGCGTGCGGGCGCGAGACGACCGGCGCGCCCGGGCCCGCCGCCGGCGTGCTGCGCGCCTCCGTCACCGGCCGCGGCGCCAACGACATGCGTCTGCTGCTGCGGGCGAGCGGCCTCGAGCCGCAGGGCTACCGCGTCGATTACAGCGAATTCCAGTCGGGCCACCTCGTCATCGAGGCGCTGAACGGCGGCGCGCTGGACTATGGCAGCATGAGCGAGATCCCGCCCGCCTTCGCCGCAGCCTCCTCTCGCCAGAGCTTCCGCCAGATCGCGGTGGTGCGCGGCGACGTCAACAATCAGGTCGTCCTCCTGCCGCGCGGCTCCCAAATCCGCGATCTTGCCGGGCTGAGGGGCAAGCGCGTCGGCTATGTCCGCGCGACGACGACGCAATATTTCCTGATCCGGATGCTGCAATCGGTCGGCCTCGGCTGGGGCGATATCGTGCCCGTGCCGATGACGGTTTCGGACGGGGCCGCGGCCTTCTCGTCGGGTGCGCTCGATGCCTGGGCGATCTACGGCTTCCCGATCCAGCGCGCGATGGCGACCGAGGGGGCGACGATCCTGCGCTCCGCGCTCGGCTTCCTCTCGGGCAATTATGTCGTCTCGGCGCATGTCGATGCGCTGGCGGACCCGGAACGCGCGCGGCTGATCGGCGACTATCTGACGCTGTCGCAACGGGCGCATCGCTGGGCGGCGGCGCACCACGACCGGCTCGCCCCGCTGGTGGCCGACGCGATCGGCGTCCCCGTCGCCTATGTGCGCGACCAGCTCGCGCGGCAGAGCGACGATTATATGCTCGGCCCCGTCACCCCCGCCGCCATCGCCTCCCAGCAGGCGGTGGCCGATCTGTTCGCCGAACAGAAGCTCATTCCCCGCGCCGTCGACATGAAGCCGCTGTGGGACGATCGCTACACCCGCATTCTGGAGACCGCCTGATGACCGCGACCCTGGCGCTCACCCGCCCGACGCCGCCTGCGCCCGCGCGCCCGTCGGACGAGACGCTGGCCGCGATCACCGCGTCCCTCGCCGCCCGTGCCGAGGAGCATGATCGTGCCGGCACCTTCCCGGCCGCCAATTTCGCGCTGCTGGCACGGCACGGCCTGATCGGCCTGACGGTGCCGCAGGCGCTGGGCGGACAGGGCGCCGGTCTGGCGGACGCGCTCCGCGTCCTCGCCGCGGTCGCCAGGGGCGATCCCTCGACCGCCCTCATCCTCTACATGACCTATGCCTATCACGCCCAGCCCGCCCGCGCGCGCAGCTGGCCGGCGCACATCTACGAGCGGCTGGCGCGCGAGGCGGTGGCGGGCGGCGGGCTGATCGGCGGCCTCCGCGTCGAGCCGGAGCTCGGCACGCCCGTCCGCGGCGGCCTGCCCGCCACGGTCGCGCGCCGCACCGCCACCGGTTGGGCGCTCAGTGGCACCAAGATCTATTCGACCGGATCGACCGGCCTCGCCTGGTATTCGGTCTGGGCGAAGACCGACGAGGCGAGCGCCCGCGTCGGAAACTTTCTGGTGGCGGCGGGCAGCCCCGGCATCACGATCGTGCCCGCCTGGGACCATCTGGGGATGCGCGCCACCGTCAGCCACGAAGTGCGCTTCGAAGAGACGCCGATCCCCGCCGATCATGCGGTGGACGTGCGCGCGCCGGACGGCTGGACGCCGCAGCCGGGCGACACGCAGGGGCTGTGGAACGCACTGGCGATCCCGACCATCTACGATGGCGCCGCCCGCGCCGCGCGCGACTGGCTGGCGACCTATCTGAACGAACGCACGCCCGCCAATCTCGGCGCGCCGCTCGCCACGCTGCCGCGCGTGCAGGAGAAGTTCGGCGAGATCGAGGCGCTGTTGCAGGTGAACCGCACGCTGATCCGGAGCGCGGCGGAGCAAGCCGAGGCGGGCGATCCGCCATCGGCGAGCCAGGCCAATGTCGTGAAGCAGGTGGCGACGGGCAATGCGCTGCGCGCCGTGCAGATCGGGCTGGAGCTGACCGGAAATCCCGGCCTCTCGCGCAGCAACCCCCTCGAGCGCCATTATCGCGACGTGCTGTGCGCGCGCATCCACAGCCCGCAGGACGACACGATCCTGATCGCGGCCGGCCGGGCGGGGCTGGCCCGATGAGCCTCGTCATCGCCAGCCAGATGGAGGAGCCGTTCAACGATCTGCTCCGCGCCCGCCCCTCGCGCCCCACGGTGATCCCGGTGGCGGAAGACCGGCCGTGGACCGCGGCCCGCGATGCCGACGTCCTGCTCGCCCGCCCCTCGCCCGCCTGGCGCGCGCATCGCGACCGGCCGCGGCCCGATCCGTGGCCCGGCCGTCTGCGCTGGGTCTACAGCGCCTCGGCCGGGATCGATCCCTATCCGCGCTGGCTGCTGGAGGCGCCGCTCGTCAGCTGCGGCCGCGGCGTTTCGGCCGAGGAGATCGCCGATTATGTGATCGCCGCGCTCTACCTACAGGCCAAGGATCTGGAAGGCGTGCGCGCACGCAGTCCGGAGGAATGGCGGCAGGCGCCGCTCGGGCGGATCGCGGGCACCACGCTCGGCCTCGTCGGCTTCGGCGCGATCGGGCAGGCGGTGGCGCGCCGTGCGCTGGCGCTGGGCATGGCGGTCAGCGCCATCCGCCGCCGCCCGCTGCCGAGCCCGGTCGCGGGCGTCCGCCTGCGCGGCGATCTGTCGGCGCTCGTCGCCGAGGCCGACCACCTCGTCCTCGCCCTGCCCGGCACGGACGACAGCCGCGCGCTGATCGACGCAGCGGCCCTCGCGCACGCGCGGCCGCACGCGCATCTCGTCAACGTCGGCCGCGGATCGGTGCTGGATCAGGAGGCGCTGGTCGCATCGCTCGATGCCGGCCGGCTCGGCTTCGCCACGCTCGACGTGACCGAACCCGAACCGCTGCCCGCCGGCCACCCGCTCTGGACGCACCCCAAGGTGCGCCTGACCCCGCACGTCTCCTCCAATCACACCCGCGTCCGCGACCGCCTGTTCGACCGCATCGCCGCCGATCTCGACCGCTTCACCAGCGGCGGGACGCCCGGCGACCTGGTCGATCCCGTCGCCGGCTATTGAAAGGCATCTCCATGAACAGCCCCGTCGATCATTCCGCCTTTCGCCTCCGCACGGACGATGCGCCCCGCTCGATCGAGGAGGAGCGGCTGCACCGCAAGCGGCGGCTGGCCGCCGGCTACCGGGTCTTCGCGCTGAAGGGCTACGACCACGGCCTCGCCGGCCACATCACCGCGCGCGATCCGGAATATGAGGACCGCTTCTGGGTGGCGCCGCTGGGGCCGTGGTTCGGCCATATCCGCGTATCCGATCTGGTGCTGGTCGATCATGACGGCACGATCCTCGACGGCGAGGGGCCGATCAACCAGGCGGGCTTCGCCATCCACTCGGCGCTGCACAAGGCGCGGCCGGACGTGATCGCGGCGGCGCATTCGCACTCGCTCTACGGCAAGGCATGGTCGGCGCTGGGCCGCCTGCTCGATCCGATCAGCCAGGACGCCTGCTTCTTCTACGGCGAACATGCGCTGTTCGAGACGTTCTCCGGCATCGTCTGGGACCAGTCCGAAGGCGACCGGATCGCCGCGGCGCTGGGCGACAGGCGCGCCGTCATCCTCCAGAATCACGGTATCCTGACGGTCGGCCGCAGCGTGGACAGCGCCGTATCGAGCTATGTGGCGATGGAAACGGCGTGCCATGCGCAACTGCTGGCGGAGGCTGCCGGCACGGTGAAACCGATTTCGGACGAGGTCGCGGCCTACACCGCCGGCCAGATGCGCGGCCGCGATCCCGGCGCGCACGGCTTCCGCCCGCTCTACGAACGCATCCTGCGCGAGCAGCCCGACTTTCTCGACTGAACTAGCGGGTAGCCCTCGACTTCGCTGCGCGACGTCGGGGGGCCACGCACGATCTCACCGTCGAGCCGCCTCGGCGAATACCGTCGCATCCACCAGCGGCGCCACATCCACCCGCGCCGGCAGCACGCCTTCGTCCGCGAAGCGATCCGCCACCCGCTGGAGATCGCGCATCACGGCGGCATCGGGCGCGATCAGCGTCGGGCGTTCGCGTCCCACCACCACCCGCGCGATCGGCAGCGTGACGCGCGTGACGCGGGCGAAGACGCGCGCATAAGGCTCGGGATGCGCCGCCGCCCAGGCATTGGCGGCGCGCTGGCGGCGGACGTAATCGACGATCGCGGCGCGCTTGGCCGGATCGGCAAGCGCCGCCTCCGACACGGTCAGGAAGGACAAGCCGCTGTTGATCCCGCGCCCGTCGCGCAGGACGCGGGCGCCGTCCGCCTCGGCGAGCGCCTGATAGGTGCCGAACGTCGCCCAGGCATCGATCCGGCCAGAGGCGAAGGCCGCCTGCGCGTCGCCCGGCAGCATGAAGCCGATCTTCACCGCCGCCGGCGGCACCCCCGCCTCGCGCAGCGCCCCCAGCAGCAGATAATGGGCGATGCTGCCGCGCGCCGAGGACACGATCACCTGTTTGCCGCGCAGATCGGAAACGCGCGCGATCGGCGAGCCCTTCGGCACGAGGATGGCGACGCTTCGCCCCGACGCGCGCGTGGCGGCGACGATGCGGATCGGCGCTTTGGCCGCCGCCGCCGCGATCACCGGCGTATCGCCTGCGGGGGCGGTATCGACCGCGCCCGCGTTCAGCGCCTCGAACAGCGGGGCGGCGCCGGCGAAGGTTGCCCAGCGCACCGCGAACCGCGCGCCGCGGAACGCATCGGCCGCCTTCACCTTCGCCTCGCTCAGGCCGACCTGATCGCCCAGCACCAGCGTCACCCGCCCATCGGGCGCCGCCTTCGGGCCGCAGGCGGACATCGCCAGCAGCAGCGGGATCGCCAGCCGACGCATCAGAAATCCACCGAGACGCGGCCGTAGTAGAAGCCGCCCGCCGCCGAGAAGGGCGAGAGGCCGTAGACGAACGAGGCGCTGCCCGTCGCCGTATTGTTCTGGCCGCGCTCGTCGGGGCGGACGTCGAAGAGGTTCGCGGCCCCGCCCGCCAGCTTCAGCCAACGGGTGAGCGCGTAGCTGACGTTCAGATCCGTGATCCACTTCGCGCCGAAGCGCGCATCCTGCGACGGCAGTTCGGAGCGGATATATTGATAGCGGCCGAAACGCGTCAGCCGCGCATCGACGTGGACCGGCCCGCGCTTCCAGTCCGCCCCCAGGATCAGCTTGCTGCGCGGCTGGGTGACGGTGAGATCGCCGCGCACCGCGCGCGTCAGGTAGATGAGGCTGCCGCCGGCATTCGCGGGGGCGAGCGCCGCCAGCTCGGGCGGGGTATCCGCCACGCGCAGGATCTTCGTGCGATTGTAGTTGAGGGCGGCGCTGAGGTTGATCCGGCCGAGATCGCCCAGCCCCCGCGTCACGTCCGCCACCACGTCCACCCCGCGTGCGCGCGTGTCGACCATGTTGGCGAAATAGGTGATATACTCGCCGCCGGTCAGCCCGTTGGCGATCAGGATGCGGCCGACCGCGGGGCCGAGCAGCGTCCCCGTCCGGCTGATCCGGTCCTTCACCGTCACCTGATAGGCATCGATCGTGATGTTGACGCGATCCGCCGGCCGGATCACCCCGCCGAAGCCGAAGTTGAACGACTTTTCGGGCTTCAGATCCTGTGCCCCCAGCGCGCGGCCGATCGCCGAGGCGGGCGTCACGATCTTGGACAGCGAAGGCCCGGACACGCCCGTCACCGGGTTGATGCCGGTGCGGCTGTCGGTCTGCGCATAGCCGATCTGGGAGAGCGACGGTGCGCGGAAGCCGCTGCCGATCGTGCCGCGCAGGGCGAAGCCGTCGGACAGGTCGTAGCGGCTGTTGAGCTTGCCGCCGAAGGTGGTGCCGGCGCTGTCGTCATAATGCTCGACGCGGACGGCGGCGCCCACGAACCAGCGCCGCGTCGGATTGAGCGCCGCATCGAGATAGCCGGCGATGCTGTCGCGCCTCAAGCGTACCGCATCCGCCGGCGACAGGATCACGCCCGCCTGCGCCCCCACCTGTGCCGCGCGGCCGACGTTCGGGTTCCCGTCCTGATCGCCCGGCCGATAGATGTAGCCGCCGTTGCGATAGCCGTCCGCCTCGCCGGCGAAGGTGGTGAAGCGATCCATCCGCTGCTCGATCCCGGCGGATAGGATCAGCGGCTCGGCCAGCCCCACTGCGATCCCCTTCGAAAGATCGAGGTTCGTCACCCACTGCTCGAACCGGTAGGTCGCCAGATTGTCGAACCGCGTCGGGCCGGTCGGCCCCAGCGAGGGATTGATCGTATAGTCGCTATACTGGCGGTTGCGATTGCGGCCGTAGCTGGTGCTGAGATCCCAGCGGACACCGGCGGCCTCGCCCTTCGCGCCGCCCAACACCTGCCAGTCGCTTTCGGCGGTGTTGTTCAGCGGATAATAGCCCGCCGGAAACAGCACGTCGAAACTGGCGAGGCTGTTCGGCCGGCGGAAGTTGTTGCCGATCACCGTGTCGCGCTCGCCATAGGTCGCATGGGAATAGAGCGTCACGCTGTCGCCCACCGGCAGTTCGGCATTGTAGCCGAGGTTGAAGGCCTTCACCTCCGGATCGCCGTTATGCGCGCCATCGCCGTTCCAGCTGGCGTTCCTGGGGTTGCCGGCGGGCGAATAGGGCAGATCGGGGGCATAGAAGTTCCACCACGTCAGCCCGCGTTTCCGCGCGTCGGCACTGACATGCAGGAAGCCGCCGTCGCCCAGTCCGAACCCCGCATCGGCCTCCGCACGCCAGGTGCCGAGTTCGCCCTTGCCGCCATAGAGCCGCCCGCCGAGCAGCCCGGCATGGACGCCGCTGTCGCCCGATTTCAGCACGACGTTGACGACGCCCGCCACCGCATCCGATCCATATTGCGCGGCGGCGCTGTCCTTCAGCACCTCGACATAGGCGATCGCCGCGATCGGGATGACGTCGAAGTCGACCGGGTTGACGCCGCTCGTGTCGCCGCCGCCGTTGGTCAGCAGCGCGCCGTTGTGGCGGCGCTTCCCGTTGACCAGCACGAGCGTATAGGCCGGCCCCATGCCGCGGTTGTTGATCGGGCGGACGACCGAATTGATCCCCGCCGTCGTCTGGCCGAAATTGATCGAGGGCAGCAGCCGCGACAGCGATTCCGCCAGGTCCGCGCGGCCCGTGCCGGTCAGCGCATCGGCCTGGATCACGTCGATCGGCGCGGGGCTTTCGGCCAGCGTGCGCGGCCGGCCGCCGCGGTTGCCCGTCACTACCACCGTCTCCTCGGGCGGCGGCCCCGCGGCCTCCGCCGCCGCGGGCGCGGCGGGGTCGGCCGCCGCCGATGCCGCGGCCGGCACCAGAAGAACCGAGCCGGCCAGAAGAACGGCGCGGCGCTTTCGATTATTCGTCACCTCAATACCCCCTTTATTCAGCGTCGGGAGTATCTTCTCGTCATCTCTTGGCCAATGAAGCTATTATTGTTGTGGATTAACCGGGTGCGACTTTCTTATACTTAACGACGATGCTTCCTCATACGCACCGTCATTCGGCGGCGATGGCGACCTGTGCCGCCGGATCGGCATAACGATTGGCCGGGAACGGCAGCCCCAGATGGTCGCGCAGCGTCTCGCCCGCATAATCGCGCCGGAACAGGCCGCGCGCCTGTAGGATCGGAACGACGCGCTCCGTGAACACCGCGAATTCGGCCGGGCTGGAGATGCGGTAGTTGAAGCCGTCGCAGGCCCGGCCCACGAACCACCGCTCGATTTCCGCCGCCACCGTCTCCGCCGTCCCGACGAAGGGATTGGCCTTCGCCGCGAAGCGCCACGCCGTCTCGCGCAGCGTCAGGCCCTCCGCCGCGGCGGTGCGGACGATGCGTTCGGCATGGCCCTTGTAGCTGTTGAGCGAGAGATGGCTCACGTCCGGGAAGCGCGCATCGGGATCGTAGCGGCTGAAATCGTGATAGTTGAACGGCCGGCCGAGTTCGACCAGCGCCTTGTCGAAATCCAGCTTGCCGCGACGCTGCGTCTCGATCGCGCGCGCTTCGGCGTCGCTGTCGGCGATGATCGGGGTTAGGCCGGGCAGGATGACGATATGGTCGGGATCGCGGCCGAGCGCCGCCGCCCGCCCCTTCAGGTCCGCATAATAATCGCGCGACTGTTCGAAGCTTTCGGCGTTGCTGTAGGTGCCTTCGGCGATCTCCGCACCGAATGCGCGGCCCTGGTCGCTGTCGCCCGCCTGGAAGATCACCGGCTGCCCCTGGCGGGACCGCTGGATGTTGAGCGGCCCCGTCACCGCGAAGAATTGGCCCTTGTGATCCAGCCGGTGCTGCTTGGCCTTGTCGAGGAACAGCCCACGCGCCTTGTCGCGCGGAAAGGCATCGTCTTCATAACTGTCCCACAGGCCCTTCACGACCTCGACGAACTCGGCGGCGCGCGCGTAGCGCAGGCCGTGGTCGAAATGCTGCTCGCGTCCGTAATTGCCGGCAGCCCCTTCGAGGCCCGTCGTCACGACGTTCCACCCCGCCCGCCCGCGGCTGATGAGATCGAGCGAGGCGAACTGCCGGGCGACGTTATAGGGCTCCCAATAAGAGGTGGTGAGCGTGCCGACGAGGCCGATCCGGCGCGTCGCGACCGCCACTGCGGACAGCAAGGTCAGCGGTTCCAGCCGGTTGAGGAAATGGGGTGCGGTATCGGGCGTGATGAACGGCGAATCGACGATGAACACGCAATCGAATTTGGCGGCCTCCGCGGTGCGCGCCGCCTCGATATACCAGTCGATGTCGACGCTCGCATCGCCCGGCAGGTCCGGGTCGAGCCAGCCGTTCTGCGTCGTGCCGACGCCGCTCAGGATCGCGCCGAAATGCAGCGTACGCGCCATGGGTCCGTCCTTTCCTGATGGGATCGGGCCAGCGCTATCGGCGCGGCGGCGGTGCGACAAACGAGGATCGCGCGGGCCTCGATGAGCGATCCTCATCCTTGGCCGGATCGCGATCGCCTTTCGCGCGAACCCGGCCGCCCCCGTCACTGCCCGAGCAGGCTCGGCCGCCAGGCCAGCAGCCGCCGCTCCGCCAGCCGCACGATCGCATCGCCGCCGAGGCCGAGCGCGGCATAGACGATGATGCAGACCACGATAACCTCGGTCTGCATGAAATCGCGCGCCTGATTGATGAGCGCGCCCAGTCCGGCGCTGGCGTTGATCTGCTCGGCGACCACCAGCACCAGCACCGCGGTGCCGAGCGCATAGCGAATGCCGGTCAGCAACGCCGGCATGGCGCCGGGCAGCACGACGTTCAGGATGATCTGCGTGCGGCCGAGGCCCAGGCTGCGCGCCGCCTCGATCAGCCGCACATCGACGCCGCGGATGCCGGTGAACAGGTTGAGGTAGACCGGAAAGACGGTGGCGAGCGCGATCAGCAGGATCTTGGGCTGTTCGCCGATGCCGAACCAGATGATGAAGAGCGGCGTCAGCGCGAGCGTGGGGATCGTGCGCTTGATCTGGACGAGCGGATCGATCGCCGCCTCCCCCGCGCGGGACAGGCCCGCCGCCAGCGCCAGCGCGATCCCGACGGCGAGGCCGATCGCGAGGCCCGCCGCCGCCCGGCTCAGCGACACGAGCAGATTGTGCGCCAATTCCCCGCTCGCCGTCATCGACCAGAGCGTCCCGGCGACGATGCTGGGGGCCGCCAGCACGCGTTCCGGCAGCACTCCGGCGCGCGAGGCCGCCTCCCAGACAAGCACAAGCGCGAGCGGCGCCAGCCAACGGCGTTCGGCACGGCGCGCACGAATGATCTGCGACATGATACGCCCTTTCGATGGATGGTGGGGCCGGTCTAGCGGCCTCCGCCGGGGGCGCCACCAAGCTATATCTACCATATCGGTAGATATACTATCCGGCGAATGAGGTGCGCTGATAAGCCCTTATAAGTGCGGCTGAACCCGTATCGCCGCCCCAAGATTTGCTGCGATGGCGCTCCCCCCCGCCAGCGAACAAGCAGCGCCCCGGTTCAAGCGATAAGGGGGCGGCCATGATGCGGTCTGGTCGAAGGGCGGAGGGCATCGCCCCTGCGCTGGCATTGGTTCTGGCAGCGAACGGCGCGCCCGTGCACGCCGCCGTCGGGGATGGGGCGGCGGAGGCCCCGGCGCCCGTCGAGGACATCACGATCACCGCCCGCCACCGCACGGAGCGGGCGCAGGACGTGCCGATCGCGATCACCGCGGTGACGGCGCGGCAACTGGAAGCATCGGGCAATTTCTCGATCCGCCAGATCCAGCAGCAGGTGCCGAGCCTCCAGATCCTAGGCTTCAACCCCCGCAACATCACGATCCAAATCCGCGGGCTCGGCACGACCGGCGGCAGCGTCAACAGCGGGATCGAGCCGGGCGTCGGCGTCTACGTCAACGGCGTCTACAATGCCCGCCCCTCGATCGCGGTCTTCGATGTGTTCGACGTGGCGGCGGTGGACGTGCTGCGCGGGCCGCAGGGCACGTTGTTCGGCAAGAACACGACCGCGGGCGTGATCGACGTTCGCACCAATCCCGCCTCCTACACGCCGGAAGCGACCGCCGAGCTGAGCTACGGCAACTACAATTTCAGCCAGATCAAGCTGGCCGCCTCCGCCCCGATCGGGGAGACGGGCTTCGCGGTGCGCCTCGCCGGCATCAAATCGGATCGGGACGGCACGATCTACAATTCCACCTTTGATCAGGACTGGCAGGATTACCACAACCGCGCCGTCCGCGGCGAGATCGCCTTTCGCAACCCGGACGAGACCTTTCACGCCCGGCTGATCGGCGATTACAACGATCAGCGGCAATATGCCGGCTTCGCCATCACCCGCGGAGCGCTGCCGAAGCTGCGCCGCGACGGCAGCGTCGGCGTGTCGCGCGATTTCTTCGACCGGTCACGCGATGCCGGCTACGTGCCGCCGATCGATCCGGCCGCGCGCACGACCGATCTCAACACGCCGTTCACCGTCGACATGCAGACCGGGGGCGTCTCGCTTCAGCTCGATCAGCGGCTGGGCGGCGGGCACACGCTCACCTCGATCACGGCCTGGCGCTTCTGGGACTGGGATCCCTCGCTCGACGGGGACCGGACGGGGGCGGCGATCACCGTCGCCAGCAACCTGCCGACCTACCAGCGCCAGTGGAGCCAGGAATTGCGCATCGCCTCCCCCGGCGGCGGCGCGATCGACTACACCGCCGGGCTCTTCTACTTCTGGCAGCGCAATCGCGAAATTCCCTACACCGCCTTCGGACGGGACGCCGCCCGCTTCCTGCTGGGCGCGGCATTCCCCCCGGAGGCGCTCGATACCGTCGGCCAGCGGGGCCTCTATCTCGCCCGCACGCAGAGTTATTCGGGCTTCGCCAACGCGACCTGGCACGCCAGCGACCGGCTCGATCTCACCGGGGGCCTCCGCTATACCTACGAGACGCGCTCGGGCCTTTACGACGCCTATCAGGTCGATGGCGTCCCGATCACCGCCGCCGTCTTTTCGGGGCTTACCGCGGCGCAGCGCACCGCCATCGTCAACCAGCGCAACAGCAGCTTTCCGATCGCGAACAATTACACGGTCTCGGCCAAGGGCGGAAAGGTCTCGGGCACGATCAACGCGCTCTACCGGCTGACGAACGGCGTCAACGCCTATGCCGGCTATTCCCGGGGCTTCAAATCAGCCGGGATCAATCTGGTCGCGCCGGTCCAGCTGGCCGACGGCCCCGCCCCGCAGACATTCCGGCCGGAAATCGTCGACGCCTATGAGATCGGCCTGAAAAGCCAGTTATTCGACCGGCGGCTGACGGCCAATTTCGCGCTCTTCCTGTCGGACGATCGCGGCTATCAGGCCAACCAGAGCCTCGCGACGACGATCGCCGGCGCCACCGTGTTGCGCAGCTACATCACCAATGTCGGCACGGTCCGCACCAAGGGGATCGAGGCGGATGTCACCGCCACGCCGATCGACGGGCTGCGCCTCGGCGCCGCCGCCACCTACAACGACGCCGCCTTCCGCTCCTACCGAAACGCCGCCTGTCCCTATCTCGATCGGACGGCGGCCAACGTGGGCGTGTGCGACCTGACAGGAAGACCGGTGAGCGGCGTCTCGCGCTTCGTCTATACGCTGTCGGCCGAATATGGCCATGCGGTCGGCCGGCCGTTCGGCTCCGAGGCGCAGGTCTACGTCGGCGGCGACTTCAACCACCGCACCCGCGCCTATGGCGCGCTGAACGACGATCCCTACAGCCTGATCCCCGGTTACGGCCTTCTCAACGCCTATGTCGGCCTGCGCGCCGCCAGCGGAGTGTGGGACGTGAAGCTGTGGGGCCGCAACCTCGCCGACAAACTGTATTACGTGAATGCGGCGGTCGATCAGGCGACGACCTATACCTATTCGGGCGTGCTCGGTGATCCCCGCTTCTATGGCGCTACCGTCCGCGTGCGCTTCTGACGCGACATATTACGGATCGTCGATCGCCATGGGCCATTCCTCGACAGACGGGGCGTCGCCGACGGCGCATCACGGGGCGTTTCCGGCCAAGAGGACAGACATGATGTCGACCGCTCCCGTTCATACAGACGAACTCGCCCGCATCGCGGGCATCGAAATCCGCCCGCTCCAGCCGACGATCGGCGCCGAAATCCACGGGCTGGACATCGCCCGGCCGCTCAGCCTCGGCCAGCGCGACGCGATCCGGCAGGCGATCCTCGACTACAAGGTCGTCTTCTTCCGCGATCAGACGCTCGACGGTTCGTCGCATGCCGATTTCGCGCGGCAGTTCGGCCCGCTCTACGACTATCCGAGTGCCACGAGCGACGACAAGATCGTATCGATCCACAGGATTTCGGCCGCGGACAACCGCAATCGGGCGCGTGCCCCGCAGCCGGACTATATCCGCAACGGCGACTATTATCATACCGATACGAGCTGGCGGCTGGTGCCGGCCTGGGGTGCGGTGCTTCGCGCGGTCGATCTGCCGCCCACCGGCGGGGATACGATCTGGGTGGACGCGAACCTCGCCTACGAGGGTCTGCCGGACGAACTCAAGGCGCGGCTGGAAAGCCTCCATGTCACGCACGATTTCCAGGCGTCCCTGAACGCCCTCGGCCACGATTATCCGATCGTCGCCCATCCCGCCGTCCGGGTGCATCGCGAGACCGGCAGGAAGATCCTGTGGGTCAATTTCTCGCTCCGCCCGCAATTCCTGGGCGTCGATCCGGACGAGAATCGCGCCCTCGCGCTGGCGGTGCTCCATCAGTACAAGCGGCCGGAATATCAGGTGCGTTTCACCTGGGCACCGGGTTCGGTCGCCTTCTGGGACAATCGGGCGGCCGTCCACTATGCCGTTCGCAACTATGGCGACTATCCCCG
Source organism: Edaphosphingomonas fennica (assembly GCA_036946415.1). GTDB lineage: Bacteria > Pseudomonadota > Alphaproteobacteria > Sphingomonadales > Sphingomonadaceae > Sphingomonas_Q > Sphingomonas_Q fennica_A. The sequence goes on from JAQIJD010000011.1 coordinate 14,894, forward strand.
CCTGCTGGAACGCATCCTGATCGCCGACGAGCGACTCTATGCCGATCTCTGACGCGTAAGCCGGGGCCGGCGGATCGGTCGCAGACCCACAGGCAGACGCCCGGATCCGATCGGCTCTCCTCTCCGCGCGACGATCCGGATCGTCGTGCCCCCTCTTCCCTCAATTGCAGCACCCGCCCTGCGACCTTGGAACCGCTCGATGCCACTCCGCGACCTTGCCGATCCCGATCACCTGCCGGCGCTGGATAGACGCTATGCGCCGGCCCGGTCCGGCGGTCCTCCCCCGCGCATCCTGCTGCTCTACGGCAGCTTGAGGGAGCGATCCTATTCGCGCCTGTGCGTGGAGGAAGCGGCACGGCTGCTTCGCTTCTTCGGGTGCGAAACCCGCATCTTTGATCCGTCCACCCTGCCGCTGCCGGATCAGGTGGCCGGTGACGATCATCCCGCCGTCGACGAGCTGCGCGCACTGTCGATCTGGTCGGAGGGGCAGGTCTGGTGCAGCCCCGAACGTCACGGCCAGATCACGGGCGTCATGAAGCTTCAGGTCGACCACCTGCCGCTCGCGATCGGCGGCGTGCGCCCGACGGAGGGCCGTACGCTTGCGGTCCTTCAGGTGTCGGCGGGGGTCGCAGTCGTTCAACAGCGTCAACACGCTCCGTGCGCTCGGCCGCTGGATGCGGATGGTCGTGATCCCCAATCAATCGTCGATCGCGCGGGTGTCCGACGCGTTCGACGATGCGGGGCGCATGAAGCCGTCCAGCTATTACGACCGCATGGTCGACGTGATGGAGGAACTCACACGCTTCACCCTGTTGCTCCGCCCCCATACCGACCAACTCGCCAGTCGATATTCGGAGCGGAAGGAGGCCGGGGTGCCGACCGACGCCGCCACGGACATCCTGTAGCGCCGCGACCGTGCCACACGCCTCAGGTTCCAGCGACCGACGATGCCTCGCCCGGCCTGCCGGCCGTCATCCGAACGGCAGCGGGCGGGGGCCCATGCCCCCGCGTCACGCACGCTCCTACACGCCAGGACCGGTCTGTCTCCGGCGGGACCGGGGACTGCCACACGCCAGCGCTTCGCCCGCCGTGACGGTCCGCCGCTGCGCGGTCGATCCGGTCTGACTGCCCGCACGACCCCGCGGACCGGGACCCATGACGGCCTGGGGTGTCGCAACCGTCAGCGGAGTGGAGGCCCGAGGATCAGGCAGGCTTCCGCCATCTTCGCGTTCCACGCTTTCAATCCCGCCCCGGCGTGATGCGGGGACGGCTTCCGCTATCGTATAAAAAGTGGTGCCCAGGGACGGGATCGAACCGCCGACACCGTGATTTTCAGTCACGTGCTCTACCAACTGAGCTACCTGGGCCGGGCGCCGCCCTCGGGCGGTGCGAGGGGGCCTATAGAGGGGGTTTCCGCCCCCTGTCCAGCCCCGTCGTCACGTGCCGTCAGCCTTCATGCGCGTCGTCGGGATCGGCGGGCGGGCCGGGGATGCGGTGGCCCTCGTCCAGCCATTGCAGCAGGTCGCGGTCGCGGCAGCCCTGGCTGCAAAAGGGCGCATGGGCGGGGGTGACGGGGGGCGCCGCAATGGGCGCAGCCCGAACGGCGGCTAGAGCGGGGTTGCGGCGGCATCGCCGGCGGATATGGCCATGCCGGGCACCACCCGCAAGCCGATCGCCCCGCCGCGCCGGGCGGCGAGCGTCGCCACCCATCCCGCCTCACGCTCGATCCGGGCGATCACCGCCGGGGCGGCGGTCAGCGTCACCGCACCTGCGCCGCGCACCCGCTCCGCCCGGCGCAGCAGCGCGCAGGCGGCGGCGGTGACGGGATCGTGGCGCAAAAGCTCGACCAGCGAGGCGCGGCGGCGGCGGCGGACGATCTGGAGGAAGCCGAAGCCGTTGACGGCGGTCCGCTCGAACGGCGGGGGCAGCGCCGCATCCAGCGCCGCCGCCGCCGCCTGCCGCGCCGCCTTGCCCTCGATCGTCGGCAGGTCGATGCCGATCGATCCGCCGATGTCGAACCGGCGGATCGCCCGCCCCGCCGCCCCCGCCCCGGCCACGGCGAGATCCTCGGGCGCGCTCGCCCCGTCGACGTCGATCAGCGTCATCGCCGGGGTCGGCACGATCCGCAGCAGCGCCGTATCGCGCGCAACCACACCGCTCGCCGCCTCCTCGATCGCTTCGGACCAGCCCGCCGCCTCCAGCGCATCGGGCAGATGCGCCGCCCCCCGCCGCACCGGCAGGCCGGTCGCGGCGATGCGTTCGGCCAGCGTCGGGCCGGGGCGCTCGGCCTCGTCGCTGGCGATCAGGCGCGGCGGCTTCACCTGCCCGCCGCCCTCGTCGATCGCCTCGCGCACCACCTCGGCCGCGATCGTCATGCCCTGCGTCGCCCCGCGCGGCAGGCGCTCGATGCGGGCGGGGGCGCCGTCCGCCAGTTCGCCGAAGGCGCGGCCGGTCGCATCCGCCACGCGGGCGATGCGCACGGCCACGATCGCGCCGGCGCGCAGCCGCCCGTCGTCGCGGTCGATCGCCAGTTCGAGGATGTCACCGCCGGAAACGAGCGCCGCCCGCGCCTCGCCGATGCCCAGTTCGTAGATCCACTCAGCCAAGCGCGATCCCGGCCGCGCGCAGCAGCGCCCGCGTCTCGAACAGCGGCAGCCCGACCACGCCCGAATGGCTGCCCGAAAGGAACCGCACGAAGCCTTCGGCGCGGCCCTGGATGGCATAGCCGCCGGCCTTGCCCAGCCCCTCCCCGCAGGTGACATAAGCGTCGATCTCGGCCGGGCTGAGCGGCTTGAAGGCGACGATCGTATCCGCCAGCCGGCTGCGCACGATGCCCTCGGCGTCGATCACGCACACGGCGGACAGGGCATGGTGGCGCCGGCCGGACAGGCGCTGGAGCAGGTCGCGCTGCACCGCCTCGGTCTTAGCGGGCGGCAGGATGCGGCGGCCGAGGGCGATGGTCGTATCCCCGGCGATCACCACCTCGCCCGCCCGCCGCGCGACGGCGGCCGCCTTCTCGGCGGCGAGGCGCAGCGCATAGGCGCGCGGCAGTTCGGCCTTCCCCGGCGTCTCGTCGATGGCGGGCGCCTCGATGCGATCGGGCGCGACGCCCAGCCGCGCCAGCAGGTCATGCCGCCGGGGGGAGGAAGATGCCAGGACGAGCGGCGCCATCGCGCAGGCGCCCGGCTTATTTGAAGCGGTAGGTGATACGGCCCTTGGTCAGGTCGTAGGGCGTCAGCTCGACCAGCACCTCGTCCCCCACCAGCACGCGGATGCGGTTCTTGCGCATCTTGCCGGCGGTATGGCCGAGGATTTCATGGTCGTTTTCCAGCCGCACGCGGAACATGGCGTTGGGTAGCAGTTCCACCACCTGCCCGCGCATTTCGAGAAGTTCTTCCTTCGCCAATTAGTCTGCCTTTTGTCTGGTGGATCGGGCCCGTAGAATCGCGCCGCCTTAGCGCCCGGCCGGGCAAAAGGAAAGGCGAGCGTCCACGGGCGGATATGGGATCGGCCCGTCTCCTGCGGAAGGGGTGGTTGCGCAGGCGCGTGCGGCGCCCTAGAGGGCCACCATGGTTCCCTTTTCGTTCGGCGGGCAGGAATGGCGGGCAACGCCCGAGGGCGCGTTGCTGTGGCCGGCGCGGGCCGCGCTGCTGGTGGCCGATCTGCATCTGGAAAAGGCCAGCTGGTTCGCGATGCGCGGCCAGATGCTGCCGCCCTATGATTCGCAGGCCACGCTGGCGGCGCTGGCCGATCTGGTCGATCGCCACCGCCCGGCGGAGATCTGGTGCCTGGGGGACAGTTTCCACGATGCCGCGGGGTGCGAACGGCTACCCGCCGCGGCACAGGCAACGCTGCGCGTGCTGACCGGCGCGGTGCGCTGGACGTGGATCACCGGCAACCACGATTCCCTCACGCGCGGGGCGGCGGGCATCGCCGATCATTGCGGCGGCGCGGTGGTGGAGGAAGCGGTGGTGGACGGCATCGTGCTGCGCCACGAGGCCGATCGCGCCGAAACCCGCCCCGAACTGTCCGGCCATTTCCACCCCAAGCTCCGCCTCGTCCACCGCGGCCGCAAGGTGGCGCGGCGCTGCTTCGTGGCGAGCGAGGCGAAGCTGATCCTCCCCGCCTTCGGCGCGCTGACCGGCGGGCTGGATGCCGGCGGCACGGCGATCACCCAGGCGGTCGGCCGCGGCGCGCAGGCGCTGATCCCGCTCGCGGACCGCCTGCTGCGCTTCCCGCTGGCCGCCTAATCCGCCTCACCCTCCCCTCCCTGAAAGGGAGGGGCCGGGGGTGGGTTCGCCCGTTATCGGCCGCCGACCCTAGCCACCAACCCGCCCCTAGCCCCCCATTCGGCCGACACGCCCCCCCCCTTGACAAATCAGAACAAACCAGATACAAGCCGCGCCGTTTCCCGTCACAGGCCATGGCGGGCGACACGAGCAGCCCGGCGGCACGCCGTCGGGCACGACCGGCGCGGAGCCATCCGGGATCATTCCAGAAGCTTCGCACTCCGACAGGCAGCGGGATCGGCGGCATGCCACGCGGGCGGTTCATCCCGCCCGGCGCCGCCGCCCCGCCCGCCGTCCCCGCATCGGGCGGGTCATCCCGATACCATAAGGCGGCGCCCTCGCGCACCGCTTGCCGGCAGGGCCAGGCCCTGCCGTCCCGCCCGGATGCCCGTGGCAGGACGCGCCGGTCGAAACGCTTGGCTCGATCCCGGCCCGCCGCGCCGCCAAATCCTACAGCGCCGCGGGCGGCCAAGCCGCTGCTATTCCGGCGGCTGTCAACGACGCGAATATTTCACAACTATTTCGGCGCCTTGGCGAACCTGCGCACCAATTGCCCGCGCCACGGCCAGCGGCCGGGGTGATAGTTGAAGAAAAACCAGCCGAACGCCAGCGTCGCCGCCAGCCCCGGCAGCGCCATCGGGTCGCGCTCGCCCCGCATGTGCCGGTAGAGCGCCACGTCGGCGCGCCAGCGGTCGCGCTCGCCGCCGCCGCCGTAGATGCCATAAGCGTTGTCGTGGAGGCGGCAGCCGCGGTTGCGATTGTATTTCCGCGGGTCGATCAGGTGGCAATAGTCCCGTTCCGTCTCGGCCATGGCCGGGCTATGCACCGCTGATGGCGACGTTCAAGCGCAAAATCTTCTACCTCTCGGGCTTCGATCCGCGGGGGGCATCCTTCTACCACCGGATGATGGCGGAGCAGGCGGCGGCAGATGCGGCGCGCGGTGGCCCCGGCATCGCCGTCGGCCGCCGCCGCACGCTGGATGCGGCGCGCGCCGAATGGACGATCGAGGCGCCCGGCACCGCCACCTCCTACACCTGCCTGCGCTGGGAGGATCTGGTCCGGGCCGCCTGGATCCGCGATCCGCGCCGCCTCGTCGCGCGCGGCTTCGCCACCTACTGGCGCTATCTGACGCTGAGCGACTGGCCGCGCGTCCTCGCCTTGCCGCGCGCGCCGCTGACGACGCTCTATTATCCGCTGGCGGCGATGGTGGCGGTGCCGCTGCTGCTGGCGCTCGCCGCCGGGCTGCTGCTGGGGCTGGTGCTGCCCGGCTGGGCGGCCGCGCTCCTCGGCCTCGCGATCGGTGCGGCGGGGTCGGTGCCGGTGCTCGTCCGCCTGCGCGCGCTGTGGCTGGTGCGTCTCTACGTCTTCAACGATCTCCTCGCCCGCGGCCGGCCGGTGCCGGGGCTGGACGCGCGGCTCGATCTGTTCGCCGATGCCATCGCCGCCGAACTGGCGGCGGGGGACGCCGACGAGGTGCTGCTCGTCACCCATTCCAACGGCTCGATCCTCGCCTTTCCGCTGGTCGAACGGCTGCTCGCGCGCACCGGCGGCACGCTGCCCGGCCATTTCGCGGTCGTCACGCTCGCCCAGTGCATCCCCCTGGTCGCGCTCCGCCGGGATGCCGCCGCCTATCGCGCCTCGATCGCCACGGTGGCGGCGGTGCCGTTCCGCTGGATCGACATCAGCTTCCCGCCCGACGGCGCCTGCTACGCCGGGGTCGATCCGTTCGCGCTCGGCCGCCCGCCCCGCGTCGCCACCGACCTCACGATGCTTTCCCCCCGCTTCTTCCGCTTCCGCGATGCCGAGGTCTACGAAGCGCGCCGCAAGCAGAAATACGAGCTGCATTTCGAATATCTGCGCACCGGCCAGCGCCCCTCGCCGATCGACATATTGGGGATCACCACCGCCCCCCACCCGATCGCGCAGTCGATCGACGCGTTCCGCCTGATCGCATGACCTGCCCCTACACGCCCCCCTATCCGGTCCCCCCGGCGCGCAAGCCGGGCCTCGTCCGCCGCTTCCGCATCGGCTGGGATTCGTGGATCCACACGCTCTTCGCGCGCAGCTATACGATGATGCTGGGGGAAACGCATCTGCCCCGCGTCTCGATCTACATCGCCAACGATCCGGCCATCGTCCACCGCGTGCTGGACGAGGTGAGGGACGCCGACGACGGCAATCCGCCCACCTTCCCCAAACATTGGATGATAAATTCCGTACTCGATCCGCTGATCGGCACCAGCGTGTTCAACGCCAACGGCCAGACGTGGGAAGACCAGCGGCGGATGGTCAACCCCGCCTTCCAGCACACCCATTTGAAGACGGCCTTCCCCCTCATGCAGGCCGCGGTCGAGGCGATGGCCACGCGCCTCGCCGCCGCCGCCGCCACCGGCGCCCCCGTCCACATCGATCCGCTGATGACCCACGTCGCCGGCGACATCATCTACCGCACGCTCTTCTCGGCCGAACTGGACGCCGCCGGCGCGCGCGCCATCTTCGAGGCGTTCGATCTGTTCCAGCGCCAGATGCAGCCGTCGATCACGCTGCGCATCTTCGGCCTGCCCGGCTTCGGCTACCGCCGCCGGGCGGAGCGGGCGGCGGCGGCGATCCACGCCGTCTTCGCCCCCGTCGTCCGCGCCCGCCATGACGCTTATGTCGAACGCGGCGATGCCGGGCCGGACGACATCCTCCACAGCCTGCTCCGCGCCCGCCACCCGCAGACCGGCGCGCCCTTCACCTTCCGCGAGCTGATCGACCAGATCTCGACCATCTTCCTCGCCGGCCACGAAACCTCGGCCTCGGCGATGACGTGGGCGCTCTACATCCTCGCCGCCTGCCCGGACATCCAGCAGGCGCTGCGCACCGAGGCGGAGGCCGCCGCCGCCGCCACCGCCACGATCGATTTCGCCGCGCTGAAGGCGCTCCCCCGCACCCGCAACGTGTTCCGCGAAACGCTGCGCCTCTACCCGCCCGTCAGCTTCCTCCTGCGCGGCGTCACCGCGCCCGTCCGCTTCCGCGACAAATTGCTGAAGCCGGGCGCGATGGTCGCCGTCTCGCCCTGGCTGATGCAGCGCAACCCCGATCGCTGGGCCTGCCCGCACAGCTTCGATCCCGATCGCTTCGCGCGGGGGGATGAGGCGGACGCGATCCGCACCGCCTACCTCCCCTTCGGCCGCGGCCCGCGCATCTGCATCGGCGCGGGCTATGCCCAGCAGGAAGCGTTGCTGCTCCTCGCCACCATCGTCCGCCGCTTCCGGCTGGAAACGGTGCCGGGCGACGTGCCCGAACCCGTCAGCCGGCTGACGCTCCGCCCCCGCCACGGCGTACGGCTGATCGTCACCGAGATCGCGTCTGGCGACGCCGCCGCCGCATGCGCATAAGGCCGGCCATGTCGCTCGCCGCCCCCGAACCCGCTGCCCCGGACGATCCGTCGCTGCCGCTCGATCCCTTCGCGCACTGGCCCGGCGCCGCCAGCCGCATCGCCGGCCTCGGCGGCACGCAGCCCGCCGTCGATCCCCGCGCCGCCTTCCACACCGCCTTCCATGCCCCCGCGCCGGGGCCGATCCAGTTCGATCTGCATGTCTCGGGGCTTGCCGCCACGCGCGGCATGCTGACGCTGATCGTCCACACGATCGATGCCGGCGGCGCCACCGCGCTCGCCAAGATCGTCCATGTCGCGCTCGCCGATCTGGCGGCGGCGGGCGGCCGCTACCGCCTGACCTTCGATGCGACCGGCGCGGGCCTGGCGCTGGCCGGCTACGTCTTCGACGAGACGGACGCCACCGCCACCCACCTCGCCCTCACGCAGGGCCCGCGGCGCGACGGATCGCCGCTGGCTGCGCGCCTCGCCATCGCGCGCGACGCGATCTTCGCCCCCCGTCGCACCGGCCGCCTCGCCGGGCTGACGCGGCACGGCCCGGCGACGATCGCCGATCCCGTCTCGCAGATGTGCACCGCCGCGCAGATGGACGAACCGCTCTATGCCGAATGGCTGGCGCGGATGGGCCAGAGCCATCACCGCCACCGCAAGCAGTGGGAATTCGTCTACATCGTCCAGGCGCTCGCGCACCACGGCATGCTCCGCCCCGGCCACCGCGGCCTGGGCTTCGGCGTCGGCGTGGAGCCGCTGCCGGCGCTGTTCGCGGCGATGGGCATCGCGACCGTCGCCACCGATCTCGCCGCCGACGATGCCCGCGCCGCCGCGTGGAGCCTCACCCACCAGCACGGCAAGGCGCTGGACGATCTGCGCAATCCCGCAATCTGCCCCGATGCCGCCTTCGACGCGCTGGTCCGCTTCGAGCCGGCGGACATGACCGCCATCCCCGCCCATCTGCGCGGCTTCGATTTCTGCTGGTCGTCCTGCGCGTTCGAGCATCTCGGGTCGATCGGCGCCGGCCTCACTTTCGTGCGCCGCTCGCTCGATACGCTGCGCCCCGGCGGCCTCGCCGTCCACACCACCGAACTCAACCTCGTCTCCAACGCCCGCACCAGCCTGCGCGGCGAGACCGTCCTCTTCCGCCGCATGGATTTCGAACGCCTCGCCCTCCGCCTCGCCGCGGAAGGCCATGAGGTGATGCCCCTCAACTGGGACATCGGCACCCATCAGGACGACCGCTTCGTCGATGCGCCCCCTTACTCCACCGACGTCCACCTGAAGGTCGCGCTCGCCCGCTACGCCACGACCTCGTTCGGCCTGATCGTCCGCAAGGCCGCCTGACGGATCGACGGCGCCGCGCGGTCCGCGCAGGGGGCTGCGGGAACCCCGCCGAACCCCGCCGGCGGGGGACGGGATGTAGCGCACCGACGAGCGCCCGGACCGCCGGCCTTCCCGCGGGTCCGGCAAGAACGGAAGGCCGGGATCGGCGTCAGCCCCCCGCATGGGCACGCGGCTGTCCGTGATCCGCGGACGCGGCAGACGCTGCCGCGTCGGGCGACCCCGTCCTACGGCGCCACCGCGAAGCAGGCATTGCCCGCCGCCGCCACCGCCCGGCAGAGGCGTTCCGCCTCCGCCTTGTCGGGCAGACCGGCGGCCTGCAACCGCGTGATCGCCCCCGCTTTCTCGGTCGCGAAGCGCCAGCCGCGCAGGGCCGGCACGCGGCGTGTCAGATCGGCCCAGGCGGATTGCGCGGCGGCGGGCGCGCTATACGCCCCCAATTGCACCCGCCAGCGACCGTTCGCCGGGCGCGGCGCGGCGGCCGGGGCCGGACGGGCGGCGGCAGGGGCACGCGCGGCCGGCGGCGGCGCGGTGTCGCGCGCCGCCGTGGCGACGGGTGCGGCCGCCGATGCGCGCGCCGGCGCGGCGGACGCCGGGCTCGGGCGCGCTGCGGCGGGCGCGGTCGTGGCGGGCGGCACCGCGGTCGGGGCGGGCGCAGCCGGTGCCGGGTTGGCGCGCGCGGCGGGCAGGCCGGCGAGCTGTGCCGGCGGCCCGTAGACGCCGCCCGCCGCACGGTTCGGCTGCGCGCCCGCCCCGGCTGTGGACGCAGCCGCCGCAGGAACCGGGCCGGTCGCGGCCGGCGCCGCCGGGGCGTTCGTCGCCGCCCGCGCGGTCGTACCCGGCGCGGCGCCGGCGGCCGGCGCCGATGCCGTCGCCGCGGCGGGCGCGCCCACCGGCGGGGTCGAGGCGGGCAGCGGGGTGCGCGCGATCGGCACCGGCGCGGCGCGCACCGCCGCCGCCGCCGTCCGGGCCGGGGCCGGGGCCGGCGCCGGGTCGGCGGGCACGTTCACCTCGGCCCCCGGCACCGCCACCCTTTGCCCGTCCACCTCGGCGGTCGGCCCGTCGGTCGCGGCCGGGGCGGCGGCGGGCGCGGGCGCGGGGGCGCTGTAGGTCGGCAGCGCGCCCGCCGCTGCGGTCTGCACCGGCGGCTGGCCGGCGCCGACACCGGGCGTATAGCTCGGCTGCACCGCCGGCAGCGTGCCGGGGGCCGCGGCCGGCGCCGCGCCTGCGGCGGCGAGCTGGCGGTTGGCGGCCGCTTTCTCTTCGGGCGAAAGATAGCGGTCCATCTGCTCCAGGCTCGTCCGCGCCGATTGCACGCCCGCGGCGGCGGCGCGCGTCATCAGCGCATAGGCGCCGGGCCAGTCCTTCTCGGCGAAGTCGCCGTTGAACTTGGCGGTGGCGAGGACATACATCGATCGCGGCTCGCCCCGCGCGGCGGAGCGGGCGACGAACGGCATCGATTCCTGCCGCCGCCCGGCGCGGAACAGCATCAGCCCCAGCGCGTCGTCGGCATCGGCGAAGCCCTGATCGGCGGCCTTGCGATACCAGCGCTCGGCCTCCGCCATGTTGGCGGTCACGCCATTGCCCAGCTTGTAGGCCTGGCCGAGATTGAACTGCGCCTCCGGGCTGCCGGCATCGGCGGCGGGGCGCCATTCGGCGATGGCCTTGGCGTAATTGCCGGCCAGCCACGCGGCATTGCCCTCCGCCACGCCTGCCGCCGCGGGCATCGCCCACATCAGCGCCACGGCCGCCACACCCGCCAGACCTGCCTTGACCACGCGCATCCCCCCTGCCTGTTGCAGGCAGGATTAGCTTAAGCCCGCGCCGCCGCCTATCCCCCCGGAAACACGCGTGCCGCCCTTGATCGTGGCGATCACCCGGCCCTGCACCGGCAGCCCGTCGAAGGGCGTGTTGCCCGCCTGCGCGGCAAGCGCCTCGCTGCGGATCACCCACGGCCGGCCGATGTCGGCGATCACCAGATCGGCCTCCGCCCCCACCGCCAGCCGCCCCGGCGGCAGCCCCAGCAGATCGGCCGGCGCGGTCGAGAGCATCGCCATCAGCCGCGGCAGCGTCAGCCGCCCGTCGCGCACCAGCGTCAGCGACAGAACGAGCAGCGTCTCCGCCCCCGCCATCCCCGGCTCGGCATCGGCGAAGGGCAGGCGCTTGGCCTCCGGCCCCTGCGGGTCGTGGCCCGAACAGATCAGGTCGATCGTCCCGTCCCCGATCGCGGCGAGGCACGCCTGCCGGTCGTCCTCGCAGCGCAGCGGCGGGGAAAGGCGGGCGAAGGTGCGAAAGCCCGTCACGGCGCTGTCCGCCAGGAACAGATGCGCCGGCGTGATCCCGCACGTCACCGCCACGCCGCGGGCCTTGGCGGCGCGGACGAGGGCGAGGCCGGCGGCGGTCGTCACCTGCCTTATGTGCAGCCGCGCGCCCGTCTCCTCCGCCAGCATCACGTCGCGCGCGATCGCCATCGCCTCGGCCACCGCCGGCGCGGCGGGCAGGCCGAGCCGCGTCGCCGTCTCGCCCGCGGTGGCGACGGCGGCCGCCGCCAGCCCCTCGTCCTCGGCGTGGGTGACGACCGGCAGGCCGAGCGCGCCGGCATAGGCCAGCAGCCGGTGCATCACCCCCGAATCGGCGATCCGCGCCCGCCCCGTCGCCACCGCCGGGGCGCCGGCCGCGCGCATCAGCCCGATCTCGGCCAGTTCCGTCCCCTCCAGCCCGCGCGTCGCCGCCGCCAGCGGGTGGATCCACGCATCGGGCTTGCCCGCCGCCGCCGCCCGCTGGACGAGCGCCGGATGGTCGAGCGGCGGCGACTGGTCGGGCATCAGCGCCGCGCGCGTGATCCCGCCCGCGGCGAAGGCCGGCAGGTCGATCGCCGCCACGCCGATATCGACGATGCCGGGCGCCACCATCGCCCCCTTCGCGTCGATCGTCTCGGCCCCGTCGGGGATGGCGAAGGTGCCGACGGCGGCGATCCGCCGGTCGGCCAGCAGCAGCCCGCCGGCCGCCTCGGTGCCGGCGACGGGATCGACCAGCCGGCCGTTGAGGATGGCGAGCGGCCGGGTCATCCGTTCGCTCCCCGCATCCGCCGCGTCAGCACGTCCAGACAGGCCATGCGCACCGCCACCCCCATCTCCACCTGTTCGGTGATCGCCGATCGCTGGAGATCGTCCGCCACCGACGAGGCGATCTCGACGCCGCGGTTCATCGGCCCCGGATGCATCACCAGCACGTCGGCGGCGGCGCCGGCCAGCCGCTCCGGCGTCAGGCCATACAAAGCATGATATTCGCGCAGGGACGGCACGAACCCGCCCGCCATCCGCTCGCGCTGGAGGCGCAGCATCATCACCACGTCCGCCCCGGCGATGCCGGCGTCGAAATCGGTGACGGGCGTCACCCCCATCCGCGCCACCTCGGGCGGCAGCAGCGTCGGCGGGCCGACGACGCGCACGTCGGCGCCGAGAGCGGTCAGCAGCAGTATGTTCGATCGCGCGACGCGGCTGTGCAGCACGTCTCCGCAGATCGCCACCGTCAGCCCGGCGATCCGCCCCTTGCGGCGGCGGATGGTGAGCGCATCGAGCAGCGCTTGCGTCGGATGCTCGTGCCGCCCGTCGCCGGCGTTGAGGACCGGGCAGTCGACCTTGTCGGCGATCAGCTGCACCGCGCCCGAGGCATCGTGGCGGATCACGATCACGTCGGCGCGCATCGCGTTCAGCGTCATCGCCGTATCGATCAGCGTCTCGCCCTTCTTCACGCTCGATTGCGCGACGCCCATGTTGACGACATCCGCCCCCAGCCGCTTGCCCGCGATCTCGAACGAGAGGAGCGTGCGCGTACTGTTCTCGAAGAAGGCGTTGATGATGGTGAGCCCACGCAGCCGCTCGTCATGCTTGGTCCGCCCGCGGTTGACGACGATCCACTGCTCCGCCTCGTCGAGCAGGAACAGGATCTCGTGCGGCTGAAGCCCGTAGATGCCGACGAGGTCGCGGTGCGGAAAAGGCTGGTTGCTCATCGAAGCGCCGCTGTAGAGCCTGATCATTGGTGGTGGAAGCGCTTCACGCTTCCGCCGATGCCGTGAATCAGGCTCTTAAAATGGAATTCCTGGGCTCGGCACCGGGGGACGCGTGGGTACGCGGAACGAAGGGTTAATTCGTAAGTGCGATTATGGCCGGCATGGCCGCATCCCGCCAGCTTCAGGCTCAACGACGCGCACTGCGGTGGGCGCAGGGATCGATCTGCGCGGGCTGCGGGGGGCACCTGCCCGCGGCAAAGCGGCTCAAGCGCTTCGATCCGGATTATCCCACCTTCGATCACGTCCTTCCCAGAAGTGCCGGTGGTCGTCGCGTGCTCGCCAACGGCCTCCTCAAGCATCAGCGCTGCAATCAGGCGCGCGGGAACCAGCCGCCTACCGGCTGCGACATGCTGTGGCTGATGCTGGTCACGGGCCGCCTGTCACACCGCCCGGTCAGCCTCAAGCCAATGTTCGCAGGCGGCACGCCCAATCCCGAATCACTCGCCGTAACGCGCCCTCACCCCACCCCCGCCAGCGCATCGATCGCGCCTTGCAGGATGTAGGCCGCCGCCAGCTTGTCGACCAGTTCGGCCCGCCGCGCGCGGCTGGCGTCGGCGGCCAGCAGGGTGCGCGTCACCGCCTGGGTCGACCAGCGTTCGTCCCACAGCAGGATCGGCAGGCCGAGGTCGCTCACGTTGCGGGCGAAGGCGCGGACGGATTGGGTGCGCGGCGAATCGCTGCCGTCTAGGCTCAGCGGCAGGCCGATCACCAGCCCGCGCACCGATTGCGCCCCGCAGAAGTCCCGCAAGATCGCCCGGTCGACGGTGAACTTGGCGCGGCGGATCGTCTCGGCCGGGCTGGCGATCGTCCAGCCGGCATCGCACAGCCCAAGACCGATCGTCTTCGTCCCCACGTCGAGCCCCGCCAGCCGCCCGCCCTCGGGTAGCGCCGCGGCGAAATCGGCGATGTGTTCGGCGATCACCGGCCGGCGAACGCGGCGGTGCGGGCGGCGGCGTCGGCGCGCACGTTCGCCCAGAACAGCATATAGTCGAAGACGTGATAGTTGCGCCCCGGCAGGACGTAGCTGTCATAGCCCTCCGGCGGTTCGCCGATCAGCAGCAGACCGTCCGCCCCGCAGCGCGCCGGCACCCGCCCCGGCACCAGCCGCGCCGCCTTAAGCCCGCCTTCCGCCACCAGCGATCCGCGATTGGCGGCGGCGGGGGCGGCCGTATCGGGCGTGCCGGTCAGCGGATTGGTGCAGAGCACGCGCGTGCCGCCGCGCGGCCGCCCGGTCAGCCCGCGGCTGGCGGCGAACAGATCAGTCACGAGATGCGCGTCGGCCGGCTCGGCGAAGCTCTGCCACGAAAGGATGCAGCCCGCCTGCGCCGGCCCCGCGCACGCCGGCAGGCCGAGCGCGGGCAGGTCCGCCTCGATCGAGATCGGCCAGCCGACGACGTACGCCGCCACGATCCGCCGCGCGATAGGCCGCCCCGCCACCTTCTCCTTCAGCAGCCGCATCAGGTGCAGCGCCCCCTGGCTGTGCCCGGCGAGCAGGATCGGCCGGTCGGGCGCCACCTGGCCCAGAAACGCATCGAAGGCGCGCGCCACGTCGCCATAGGCGAAATCGAGCGCCTGCCCCGCGCTCGCCGAACCGGAGAGGAACGCCCCGATCGTCGCCTGCCGGTAGAGCGGCGCCCAAACGTCGCCGGCGGCGGTGAAGACGCTCCCCTGGCTCGCCGCGAACAGCCGCAACCGCTCCAGCGCCTGCGTGTCGTCCAGCGGCGCGTTCCACCGGTCGCGCCCCAGATAGGTCGTCGGCGGGATATAGAAGACCGCCGCCGGCCGCCTGAGCGCGGGCGTCACCCCGGCGGGCAGGTAATGCGTCGGATCGTCCGCCAGCCCCGGCCGCGCCAGCCATGCCGCGGGCCGCGCATAATCGGGCGCGCCCGCCGCCGGCGGTGCTGCGAACGGCACGGAGGGTACGAAGGCGACGCGCAGCAACCGGTCCTGGAACAGGTTCCAGCCGATCGCCGCCAGCAGCACCAGCACGACGAGCGCTGCGACGGCATAGAGGAAACGGCGTGCCCACATGGCGACCTCGACGAACAGACGCGAGCACCGGGGCGGGCCGCTGCCCCCGTGCCTAGAGCCTGATCGTCGATCGCGGAAGCAGGCGATGTCCGTCAGGCGCCCGGATCGGGTCGGGGCGCGCGCCGCATCACGAAGCGCCGTCGGCGGGCGCCGCACCGTCCGCTCCGTCGCCACGATAGCGGCGGGCATAGCGCGGGCCTGCCCTCGTCAATATCTCATAGGCGATCGTCCCGGCCTCCGCCGCCACCGCATCCAGCGGCCGGTCCGGCCCGATCAGCTGCACCGGGAAATCGCCCGCCAGCGCCGTGCCGTCCACGTCCGTCACGTCCAGCGTCATGCTGTCCATCGACACGCGGCCGACGATCGGCACCCGCCGCCCGCCGATCGCCACCGCGCCGACATTGCCGAGCGCCCGCGGCCACCCGTCGGCATAGCCGACGCCAACGGTCGCGATGCGCGACGGTCGCGCCGCCACCCAGTCCAGCCCATAGCCCACGCCCGTGCCCGCGCCGACGTCGCGCAGCTGCACGATCCGCGCCTCCAGCGTCACCACCCCGCGCATCGGGTTCGGCCCCGCCTGCGGCGCGCCGCCGTAGAGTGCGATGCCGGGGCGGACCAGATCGTGTGCCAGCCCCCCCAGCAGCACCCCGCCCGAATTGGCGAGCGAGCGCGGCACGCCCGGAAACGCCGCCGCCACCTGCGCGAAGCGCGCCGCCTGCGCGGCGTTGGCGGCCGCCCCCGGCACGTCGGCCGCGGCGAGATGGCTCATCAGCAGCAACGGGTTCAACGCGGCCATCCGCCGCGCATCGCCGGCCAGCGCCAGCGCATCGCCCGGCGACAGGCCGAGGCGGGACATGCCGCTGTCGATCTGGATCGCCGCCGCCCGGCCCGGCGCCGCCGCCGCCCAGTCCGCCACCTGCTCTACCGAATTGAGCACCGGTATCGCCCCGATCGCCGCCGCCCGGCCCTCCGCCCCGCGCACCAGCCCGTTCAGCACGAACAGCCGCGCCTCCGCCGCGAGCGCGGGGGCGAGGGCGATCGCCTCGTCCAGCGTCGCCACGAAGAAGTCACGGCAGCCCTCGCGCGCCAGCACCGCCGCAATCCGCTCGGCGCCGAGGCCATAGCCGTCCGCCTTCACCACCCCACCCACCGCGGCGGGCGCGGCGCGGGCCGCGATCAGCCGATAATTGGCGGCGACGGCGGCGAGGTCGATCGTCAGCCGCGCGGCGGCGATCGCCTCCGCAGGCGGCGGGGGGCAGGCCATCGCCCGGTCAGAAGATGCCGTGGCCCAGCATCAGCCGGAGGCCGCCCACCACCAGCAGCACGAGGTTGAACGTCCGCCCGCTCCGCCGGCTGGAAAGGTGGCCGAACAGCGCGCCCAGCGCCGGCAGCGGCAGGATCAGCCACAGCGCCCAGCCGAAGAAGGGCAGGAAGGCGAAGAAGATCAGCGGCGCGGCGAACAGGCCGATCACGATCGAGACGAGGTTGAGCATGGCGCCAATGTCGTCCCCCGCCGCCCCGCGCGCAAGCCCCTCCCCAAGCGGTGCGGCCGCGGCTAGAGCCTGATCCACTGACGTGGATGCGGCACCGGCCCGCTCTCCCGCCGGACCTCCCAGTCAGGATACGGTGTGGGAGGTCGGGTGGGGGAGCGGGCCGGTGCCGCCCCTGATCCGGCCGTGCCGGATCAGGCTCTAGGAGGCCGGCCATGCCGAAGATGCGTGCCGATCAGTTGCTCGTCGATCGCGGCCTCGCCGAAAGCCGGGCGCGCGCGCAGGCGCTGATCCTCGCCGGGCTGGTCTTCGCGGGCGATCGCAAGGTGGAGAAGGCCGGCCAGCCCCTCGCCGAAGACGCCGCCCTCGCCGTCAAGGGGCGCGACCATCCCTGGGTGTCGCGCGGCGGCATCAAGCTCGATCATGCGCTCCGCCACTTCGCCATCGATCCCAGCGGGCTGACCGCACTCGACGTCGGCGCGTCGACCGGCGGCTTCACCGACGTGCTGTTGCAGGCGGGGGCCACGAAGGTGTTCGCGGTCGATGTCGGCACCAACCAGCTCGCCTGGTCGCTGCGGCAGGACGCGCGCGTCGTCGTCCACGAACGCACCAACGCCCGCGCGCTGACGGCGGCCGAGATCCCCGATCCGATCGACCTGCTCGTCTGCGACGCCAGCTTCATCGCCCTGTCGAAGGTGCTGGCCGCCGCGGTCGGCTTCGTCGTGCCCGGCGGGCGCGCCGTCGTGCTGGTGAAGCCGCAGTTCGAGGCGGGGCGCGGCGAGGTCGGCAAGGGCGGCGTCGTCCGCGATCCCGCCGTCCACGCCCGCGTCTGCGGGGACGTGGCCGACTGGTTCGCCGGCCTCGGCTGGCGGGTCGACGGCATCGAACCCAGCCCCATCACCGGCCCCGAGGGCAATGTCGAATTCCTGCTCGCCGCCACGGCGCCCGCCCGCGACTTGCAAGCGGCGCCCTTATCCCCCACCTGAGGGGCGTCCCCGAGGAGCCTTCAGATGCAGACCGAGAACCGCCTGTTCGACGATTTCGCCAAGATGCTGAACGGCGTCGCCGGCACCGTGGCGGGCATGGGCCGCGAGGCCGAGGCGAGCTTCCGCGAAAAGTCGCGCGAATGGATCGGCGGGCTGGATTTCGTCAGCCGTGACGAGTTCGAGGCGGTCAAGGCGATGGCCGCCGCCGCCCGCGACGAGGCCGATGCGCTCCGCCGCCGGCTCGATGCGCTGGAAGGCAAGGCGGCCGCCGATGCTGCCGCGCCGACCACGGACAACCCGCCCCCGCCGCTTTCCTGATCGGCGGGAGACGTCCGATTCGGATCAGATGTGAGGCATCAATCCACAACTTATTGACGCCCGCCGCCGTCACCCGCTTGCGACCGCCGCGATGCTCCCCCAAGACCGGCGCATGGCTGGATCGCGCATGATGATCGACGAAGGCGGCGGCAACCGCGATGGCGGTGCCGCCATCGACATGCTCGAGATGTATTGCGAGGCGCACGGTTGGGCGCACGAGCGCCTGTCGGAGGACGAGATCGTCGCCCACCGGCAGGGCAGCTGGACGCAATATGAGCTGCGCGGCGTCTGGCGGGAGGAGGATAACGTCCTCCAGTTCCTCGCCCTCCCCGACGTGCGCGTCGCCAAGGACCGGCGCGCCGCGATGTACGAGACGCTGGGCCTCATCAACGAGCAATTGTGGATGGGCCATTTCGAGATGTGGTCCTCCTCCGGCATCCTCGTCTTCCGCCACGCCGCGCTGCTCGACGCGCGCGAAGAAGGCGCGATCGGCATCGACCAGATCGAGACGCTCGTGGAAGCCGCGATCGACGAGTGCGAGCGCTTCTACCCCGTCTTCCAGTTCGTCCTGTGGGGGGACAAGACACCCGCCGAGGCGATCGCCGCGGCGATGATCGAGACGATGGGCGAAGCGTGAGCGGGGCGGGGCGCGAGGCCGGCCCGATAGGTCGTCGGCCGCGCCGCCTGGACGATTGGCGAGGCGTGAGCCGGGCAAGGCGCGATGCAAGCCCGATATGTCGCCGGCTGCGTCGCCCCGGCGATGGGCGAGGCGTGAGCGGGGACGAGGCGTGACCGGGGCGAGGCAAGATGCAAACCCGATATGTCGTCGGCCGCGTCGCCTGGACGACGGGCGAGGCGTGCGGGGACGAGGCATGACCGGGGCGAGGCGCGATGCAGGCCCGATATGTCGTCGGCCGCGCCGCCTGATGGGCGGCACGGCCTGATGGCGTCGGTTCCGGCCCCCGCCCCGATCTGGTCGGTCGGCGCAGGCAATATGGGCGGCGCGATGCTCACCCGCTGGCTGGCGACCGGCCTCGATCCCGCCACCCTCACCGTCATCCGCAGGAGCGGCGTGCCCTTCGCCCCCGGCGTCACGGTGCTGACCGCCCCGCCCGCCGACGCCCCGCCCCCCGCTTTGCTGCTGCTGGGGGTGAAGCCGCAGATGCTCGATGCGGTGGCGCCCACGCTCGCCGTCGCCGTCGGGCCGCGGACGATCCTCGTCTCGATCCTCGCCGGGGTGGAGATCGCCGCCCTCCGCGCCCGCTTCCCCTCTGCCGGCACGATCGTCCGCGCCATGCCCAACACCCCCGTCGCGATCGGCCGCGGCGTCGTCGCGCTCGCCATGGAGGCGCCGGGCGATGCCGAAGCCCGCGCCACCGTCCACGCCCTCATGACGCGCCTCGGCCTCGTCGAATGGCTGGACGAGGCGCTGTTCGATCAGGTCACGGCGCTCGCCGGTTCCGGCCCCGCCTTCCTCTACCGCTTCGTCGATGCGCTCGCCGCCGCCGGCACCGCCGCCGGTCTGCCGCCCGACCAGTCCCGCCGCCTCGCCACCGCCACCGTCGCCGGCGCCGCCGACCTCGCCGAACGCGCGACCGAGGATTGCGCCACCCTCGCCGATCGCGTCGCCAGCCCCGGCGGCAGCACCCGCCGCGGCCTCGACGTGCTGGACGACGGCGCGGCGCTGGCAGCCCTCCTCACCCGCACGATCGCCGCGGCGGTCGCCCGCAACCGCGAGATGGCGGCGGCGGCGCGGGGCGAGGGCAGCGCATAGCCCTCGACGTCGCTCGGGCCGAACGGAGGTTGGGGGACGGGCGAATAGAAACTGGACGCCCCCCAACCCCCGTTCGTGTCGAGCGAAGTCGAGACACACGCGAAACACACGCGTCGCATAGCCCTCGACTTCGCTCGGGCCGAACGGAGGCTGGGGGGCTGGGCGGATAGAGAGGCAGCAGCGGAAACTTGACGCCCCCCACCTCCGTTTGTGTCGAGCGACGAGACACACGCGAAACACCCGCGCCGCATAGCCCTCGACTTCGCTCGGGCCGAACGGGGGTTGTGGGTTGGAGAATAAGGGCGGCAACGGAAACCGGACGCCCCCACCCCGTTCGTGTCGAGCGAAGTCGAGACACACGCGCTCCGCCAGCCCCGAACGCGCCAAACTATGCTCAGGCCGGACGCGCCATATCCGACACGAGCGGACAGGCATCCACCCCCCGTTCGCCCAGAGTAGCGACTGAGCGAAGCCGAAGGCGCGTATCGAAGGGCGGCGCCACGCGCGGCTCTCCCGCACGCAGCCCGCCCTCAGCGCCGCGATGCGCCGCCCGAACGCTCCCTCACAGCCACGGCCGCGCCGTCGCCATTCCCGCCTCGAACGTCTCGATCGCCGGCGCCATCGTCAGCGTCAGGCCGATCTCGTCGCGGCCTTCGATCAGGCTCTGGCGGCGGAACGGGTCCATGCGGAACGGGAAGCGATCCTGGAAGGGCGTCGTCACCGTCTGCGTCTCGAGGTCCACCGTGATCGGATGGTCCTTCGCCACCTCCATCAGCCGGTCGATCGCCTCTTGCGGCAGCACCACCGCGACGATGCCGTTCTTGAAGGCGTTGCCCGAAAAGATGTCGGAAAAGGACGGCGCGATCACCGCCTCCACCCCCATGTCGGTCAGCGCCCAGGCGGCATGTTCGCGGCTGGAACCGCAGCCGAAATTGTCGCCGGCGATGATGATCGGCGCGCCCTTGTAGGCCGGATCCTCGAAGACGTTGCCGGGCTCGGCGCGCACCGTCTCGAACGCGCCCTTGCCGAGGCCCTTGCGGCTGATCGTCTTCAGATATTGCGCCGGGATGATGACGTCGGTGTCGACGTTCTTGCGCCCGAACGGATAGGCCGTGCCGGAAACGATGGTGACGGGCTTCATGGGGCAACTCCTGCGCCGTCGAAGACGGTCGGTTCGCGATAGGTGCGGCGGGGTTCGGTGTGGCTATGATGGCGACGGTCGCCGTAGCGGACGGGCAGGCCGGCCAGCGCCGCGGGATCGAACAGCCGCATGTTGACGCCGATCCGGTCGCTGTCGAAATGCTCGGTCGGCGACCAGTGGGTGCGCGCGCCGCACGTCCCGCAGAAATTGAGGTCGAGGAGCGGCGGCTGCCTGTCCGCCCGGCGATAGGCGCGGACCGCGCCCGTGATCGTCACCTCGGCGGCGGAATAATAGCCCCACAGCGTGCCGAAGGTGAAGCAGGCCGAACAATTGCACTGGTTTAGGTGATCGGGCAGCGCCGGCACGGCGATGCCGACAGCACCGCAATGGCAGCCGCCGATCATCCCACCAGATCGCGCACGTCGGTCAGCCGCCCGGTCACCGCCGCCGCCGCCGCCATCGCCGGGGAGACCAGGTGGGTGCGCGCGCCCGGCCCCTGCCGACCGACGAAATTGCGGTTGGAGGTGCTGGCGCAGCGTTCGCCCGGCGGCACCTTGTCGGGGTTCATGGCGAGGCACATCGAGCAGCCGGGTTCGCGCCACTCGAAACCCGCCTCGGTGAAGATGCGGTCCAGCCCCTCCTCCTCCGCCTGCCGCTTGACGAGGCCGGAGCCGGGCACCACCAGCGCCTGCCGCACGCCGCCCGCGACATGCCGGCCCTTCACCACCGCCGCGGCCGCACGCAGATCCTCGATGCGGCTGTTGGTGCAGCTGCCGATGAAGATATTGTCGATGGCCACGTCCTGCATCCGCGTGCCGGGGGCGAGCCCCATATAGGCCAGCGACTTGCGTGCCGCCTCTTGCTTGGAAGGGTCGGCGAAGCTCTCCGGATCGGGCACGCTGCCGGTGATCGGCACCACATCCTCGGGGCTGGTGCCCCACGTCAGGTTGGGGGCGATGTCGGCCGCGTCCAGCACCACCGTCGCGTCATAGCGGGCGCCGGCGTCGGTCGGCAGCGTCCGCCACCAGGCCAGCGCTGTGTCCCAATCCGCGCCGGCCGGCGCCATCGGCCGGCCCTTCAGATAGGCGTAGGTCGTCTCGTCGGGCGCGATCAGGCCGCTGCGCGCGCCATGCTCGATCGCCATGTTGGAGACGGTCAGCCGCCCCTCGACCGACATGTCGCGGAACGCGGAGCCGGTATATTCGACGACATAGCCGGTGCCGCCCGCCGCCCCCAGCCGCCCGCAGATGGCGAGGATCACGTCCTTGGGCGAGACGCCGAAGCCCATCGTCCCGTCGACGCGGATCTCCATCGTCTTCGACGGCTTCAGCAGCAGCGTCTGCGTCGCCAGCACATGCTCCACCTCGGACGTGCCGATCCCGAAGGCGAGCGCGCCGAGCCCGCCGTGCGCCGCGGTATGGCTGTCGCCGCAGACGATCGTGGCGCCGGGCAGCGAGAAGCCCTGCTCGGGCCCGACGACATGGACGATGCCCTGCGCCGCCGCCGTTTCCTCGATATAGCGGATGCCGAATTCGGGCGCGTTGGCGCGCAGCGCCGCCAATTGCTGCGCGCTCTCCGGATCCTTGATCGGAATGCGCCGCCCCTCGGCATCGATGCGCGGCGTCGTCGGCAGATTGTGGTCGGCGACGGCCAGCGTCAGGTCCGGCCGGCGCACGCGGCGGCCGGCGGCGCGCAGACCCTCGAACGCCTGCGGGCTCGTCACTTCGTGGACGAGGTGGCGATCGATATAGAGGAGGCAGGTGCCGTCGGGCCGCCGCTCGACGACATGCGCGTCCCAGATTTTTTCGTAGAGGGTGCGAGGCTGGCTGGGCATGATGCCTGCCAGATAAGCGTGAGGGGCGGCGCTGTAAACGGAGCGCCGCCGCCGCCTCAGCGCCCGAGGATGCGCCGGTAGAGCGCGATATACGCCTCAGCCATGCGGTCGATCGAGAAACGCTCCACCACCCGCGCCCGCGCCGCCGCCCGATCGATTGCGCCGAGGCGGGCGATGGCGGCGGGCGCCTCGGCCGGATCGTCGATCAGGAAGCCGTTGACGCCGTCCTCGATCAGCTCGGGCATCGACCCGCGCCGCGTCGCGATCACCGGCGTGCCGCACGCCATCGCCTCGACCACGGAAAGGCCGAACGGCTCCTCGAACTCGATCAGGTGGAGGAGGGCGGCGGCGCGGCCCAGCGTCTCGACCCGCCGCTGCCCGCCGACCGGGCCGATATAGTCCACGTCGCCCGCGGCGAGGTGCGGCTGCACCTCGCGCTCGAAATAGCCCTGATCCTGCACGATCCCGGCCATTACCAGCCGTCGCCCGGCGGCGCGGGCCGCGGCGATGGCATGGTGCGCACCCTTGTCGGGATGGATGCGGCCGAAGAACAGCAGGTCGTCGCTGCCCGCCGGATCGAGCGGGAAGTCGTCCACCGGGATGCCGTGGTGGATCGTCGCCGCATAGGGCAGCGCCGGGTGCCGGTCCGCGGCGCTGATCGCGACATAATGGACGCGATCGGCATAGCTGCGGAAGATCGGCAGGATGCGGTCCGACGAGAAACCGTGGATCGTCGTCACCACCGGCGTCTCGACGAGGCGGGAAAAGGCCAGCGGCACGAAATCGGCTTGATTGTGGATGATGTCGAACTCGGCAGCGCGCTCGAAACAGGCGGCGATGTGCATCGCCTCCCACACCTTGGCGTCGATCGACGGGTCTTCGGAATAAGGCGCGGGGACGGGGCCGGCGAGCGTGCCGGCGGTATGGCTGTCCTGCGTGGCGAACAATGTCACCTCCACCCCGCGCGCGACCAGCGCCTCGGTCAACAGGCTCGTCACCAATTCCCACGGGCCATAAGCACGCGGCGGCGTCGCCCAGGAGATGGAACTCAGCATCGCGATCTTCATGGGGCGGGCGGTTCCAGGATGAGGCCCTCGTCGGGGCGGAGAAGGCCGGGTTCGGCCGGGGTCGGCAGCGTCGAGAGCAGGGGCCGCCAGCCGCCGAGCGCCGCCGGCAGCGCCACGATGCCCCCGCCGAGGTTGAGCGCGACGGCCAGCCGCTCGCCCCCCTCGCGCCGTTCGTAGGCGATCAGATCGCCCTCGGCTGCGAGGATCGCGATGTCCCCCACCGCCAGCGCCGGCCGGTCGCGGCGCAGCGCCAGCAGCGCGCGCACCAGCGACAGGATCGAGGCGGCATCGTCCGCCTGCGCCGCCACGTTGCGCGTCGCATGATCGGCGTGGATCGGCAGCCACGGCGTGCCGGTGGTGAAGCCCGCCCCCGGCCCCGCATCCCACGCCATCGGCGTCCGCACCGGATCGCGCCCGCGGCCGAGGCCCGGCTCGCGCAGTTCCAGCGGATCCCGCACCAGCGCGGGCGGGATCGCGCCGTCGGTCATGCCGATCTCGTCGCCGTAATAGAGCGTCGGCGTGCCGCGCAGCGTGAGCAGCAGCATCTGCGCCACGCGCGCCTGCCCCTGCCCGCGTTTCGTCGCGCTGCGCGGCCGGTCGTGGTTGCCCAGCACCCAATTGGGCCAGCCGCCGGGCGGCAGCGCCGCCTCGTAATCGGCCACGATCCGGCCGAGGGCCGCCGCGTCCCAGGGCGCATCGACCAGCTGGAAATTGAAGGGCAGGTGCACGCCCGGCGCGTCGGTGCCGTAATAGGTCATCAGCCGGTCGGTCGGCAGGTAGATCTCGCCGATCAGCAGGCGCCTGTCGGCATAGCCGTCCGCCAGCGCGCGCATCCGCGCGGCGATGCCGTGGACCTCGGGCTGGTCGGTGCTGTTGAGCTGGAGGACGCGGTGCATCTCGCCCATCGTCGGCAGATAGGCGGGGTTGGGCGGATTGTCGGCGAAGTCGGCGTGCTTCACCATGTGCCACAGCACGTCGATGCGGAAGCCGTCGACCCCCCGGTCCAGCCAGAAGGCCATCGCCGCCAGCATCGCCTGCTCGACCGCCGGGTTGCGCCAGTCGAGATCGGGCTGTTCCGTCAGGAAGGCATGGTAATAATATTGGCCGGTCGCGGGATCGAGCGTCCACGCCGGGCCGCCCATGTCGCTGATCCAGTTGTTCGGCGGGCCGCCGCCGGGGGCGGGATCGCGCCAGATATACCAGCCCCGCTTAGGGTTGGTACGCGACGACCGGCTTTCGACGAACCACGGATGCCGGTCCGACGAATGGTTGGGCACGAAATCGAGCAGCACCCGCAGCCCCAGATCGTGCGCACGCGCGACGAGCGCATCGAAATCGACGAGCGTGCCGAAGCGCGGATCGACATCGCAATAATCGGACACGTCATAGCCGAAATCGGCCATCGGCGAGGGGTAGATCGGGCTTATCCACAGCGCGTCCACGCCCAGCCATTTGAGATAGTCGAGCCGGCGGGTGATGCCGGGCAGGTCGCCCACCCCGTCGCCGTCGCTATCCTGAAAGGAGCGGGGATAGACCTGATAGACGGTGCCACCATGCCACCATGGGCGATCGTTCACCGGAACAGCGCTTTCGGCAGATGGCTGATCCGGCAGGCGAGATCGGCCTCGCCGCTGGCGACGATCCACCTGTCGCCGCCGTCCGCCACCCCGGTCGTGAACACCACCGGCGTCGGCAGATAGAGGCGATGGGCGATCGGCGCGGTCAGGTGCGGGGCCGCCTCCAGCACCGCCGTCTCGTCCTCCAGCCGCAGGATCGTCGCCGGATCGTCCCGGTCGAGCAAGGCCCAGAAGGTGCGGTAGACGCCGACCGCGCCCTGCCGCTCGACGCCGTGGTAGAGCATCAGCCAGCCGTCGTCGCTCAGCACCGGCTGCGATCCGCCACCCAGCTTCATTCCCGATACGGAACCGACGCGTGGGCGCAGGAACGGCCGGTCGTGCGGCTTCCAGTGGAGGGCATCGGGCGACCGGGCGAGGTTGATCGAAGGCCCGGGCGCATGGCCGCTGCCCGGCGGATAGGCGAACCAGCAATCGCCGAGCGGCCGAGTCAGCGCCATATACGCGCCGCCGACCTTGCCCTCGAACAGGATCATGTCCTTGTTCTGGTGATCGAGGACGATGCCGTGCCGCTGCCAGTCCAGCCCATTGGCGCTGGTCAACAGGGTGGTCGCATGGCGCTCGGCCGAAACCGCGCAGGTCGTCATATAATAGGTGCCGTCGATCCGCGTGATCCGCGCATCCTCGATCCCATATTGTTCGTGATCGATCTCGGGCGCGATGGCGCGGTCGTAATGGACGGCGACGATCCGCCGTCCCTCGGCATCCAGCTCGACCGGCAGCAGCCACGACAGCGAGGTCAGCGCCAGCACCTTGTGGGCGTGGCCCCGGAT
This sequence comes from Edaphosphingomonas fennica, assembly GCA_036946415.1. Classification (GTDB taxonomy): domain Bacteria; phylum Pseudomonadota; class Alphaproteobacteria; order Sphingomonadales; family Sphingomonadaceae; genus Sphingomonas_Q; species Sphingomonas_Q fennica_A. The sequence continues at coordinate 41,017 of JAQIJD010000011.1, forward strand.
CGCGAACTGGCGCGGATCGTCCATCGCCACCTGATCGAGCGGCCACGCATCGAGGACATATTCCCCGTCCGCCCAGCGGATCGCATGGACCGCGCCGTCCGCAACCGGCTCGCTCAGCGCCTCGGCCACGCGCACCATCAGCAGCAGATTGCCGTTGGGCAGCCGGGCGAGGCCGGGGTTGAAGGCGCCGAGCACATAGGTGGCGGCCGAAATGCCGCGGCGGAGCGGGGAACGCGCCAGATCGACGTCGCCGGGGCCGAAGATCAGATAATCGTCGTCACTCATCCCCGCCGCGAACGCCGGCCGCCAGCAGGCGTTCCGCCGCCGCCAGATGCATCCCCTCGATCATCCGCGTGCCGAGGCGGATCGCGCCCTTCCCCGCATTGGCCGGATCGGCGAAGGCGGCGACGATCGCCCGCGCCTCGTCAAGCTCCGCCGGGCTGGGCGAAAAGGCCGCGTTGCAGGGCGCGATCTGCGCGGGGTGGATCAGGGTCTTGCCATCGAAGCCGAAGTCGCGGCCGGCCTGCGCCTCTTCGGCAAAGGCATCGAGATCGCGGAAATCGTTGCACACGCCGTCCAGCGCCACCAGCCCGTTGGCGCGCGCCGCCATCACCAGCGCCGCCATCGCCGGCCACAGCGCGCGGCGATCGGCCTGCGGCCGGGCGCGCATCTCGGCGAGGAGGTCGTTCGGCCCCAGCACCAGCGCCTGCAAGCCCGGCGCCGCCGCCAGCCCGGCCAGCCCCAGTACCGCGCCGCAGCTTTCCACCATCGCCCACAGCGGCAGGCCGGATGCCGCCGCGCGATGCGCCGCGAGGTCCGCTGCCGATCGCGCCTTGGGGATGGCGATGGCGGCGGGCCGCGCCGCGGCGATCGCAGCGGCATCCGCCGCGCCCCATTCGCTGTCCAGCCGGTTGATCCGCACCACCAATGTCCGCCCGCCGAAGCCGCCCTGCGTCAACGCCGCCACCGCCTGCGCCCGCGCCGCCGCCTTCATCTCCGCCGCCACCGAATCCTCGAGGTCGAGGATCACCGCGTCGGCAGGCAGCGTCCGCGCCTTCTCGATCGCGCGGGCATTGGCGGCGGGGAGGAACAGGGCGCTGCGGATCATGCCGCCTTGTGGCGGGCGCAGCCCCCGCCGGCAAGCGCGGCACCGCAGGCCATGTTTCGCGTTCGTAACGGCGATGCGTCCGATCCTGCTCCTCCTGCCGTTGCTGGCGGCCACCGCCCCCGCCCCCGCCCCCGCCCCCGCGCGCGAGCCCGAACTGGCCGACCTGCTGACGCTCGATCGCGATCAGCCGGTGGTGCCGGTGGAAATCGCCGGGCGGCGGCTCCGGCTCGCGGTCGATCTGTCGGGCAAGGGCACGGTTGATCTCAACCCCGCCGCCGCCGCTGGCCTCGGCAACCTGCGCTTCGGCGGCGCGCCCGATGCGGTGCTGGGGGCGGAGACGCTGAAAGGCCGGCAGGCGCGCGCCGTCGCCCGGATCGGCGGCATGGCGGTGCCGCTGGTCGTCACCGATTACGACCGGCCGGTGGCGGACGGGGTGGACGGCACGATCGCCGCCGCGCTGCTGCCCTATCGCACCGTCCGCCTCGCCCGCCCCGGCGCAGCCCCCGTCGCCGCCACCCGCCTCACCTTCCCGCTCGTCGACGACGATGCCAACGGCAGCCACGTCCGCATGGCGACGCCCTCCGGCCCGCTGTTCATCCTGTTCGGGCTGGACCGGGCGGAGACGGTCGCCACCCGCTCCGCCGGCACGCGGCTTGCGGCGCTGGGCGGCGGGCGGATCGAGGGACCGGTGACGCCCATGCCCGGCGCCTTCGGCCTGCCGCGCGACACGCGCCGGCTGACGTTCGCGCGGCCCGTCGCGCTTGCCGGTCGGGTGGTGCGGTCGGTCGCCGTCCGGATCGACGATTATCGCGGCCGCCAGGGCTTCCCCGCCGCCCCCGGCCCGCCCGGCGCGCTGGTGGTGCAGGCACGGCCGAAACCGGGCGAGACATGGCCCGCGATCCTCCTCGGCCGGGACCGGCTGGGCGACTGCCCGGAAATCGTGCTGACGCGCGCACCGGCCACCATCACCCTCGCCTGCACCGCCCCGTGATCCGCGCCGCCGCCCTCGCGCTGCTGCCGGCGCTGGTCGCCGCCGCGCCCGCCCCGCCCTTCGATCCGGCGACGAACGCGCGCGTGCTGGATGCCGCCGTCGGACAGGTAGCGGACCGCTATTGGGACAAGACCCGGCTCGGCCCCGCATGGGCGACGGCGGTCGCGCGCCATCGCCCGGCGGTGCTGGCGGCGACCAGCGAAGCCGCGCGCTACGCCGCCCTCAACGCCTTGCTCGATACGCTGAACGACAGTCACGTCTACGCCACCGCCCCCACCCGCGTCGCCATCGATCGCGCGCGCGATGCGGGCGAGGCGGCGGCGGGCTTCGGCTTCTCCTTCTGGCGGGAGGGGGATGCGTGGCGCATCCTCTCCGTCCGGCCGGACGGCCCGGCGGCGCGCGCCGGCGTCCAGATCGGCTGGGCGCTCGTCTCGGTGGACGGCGCGCCCGCGGGCACCGACTTCCGCCCCGCGATCGACCGCGACTCGCAACTGGTCTTCGCCGACGAAACCGGCCGGCGCCACACCGTCACGCTGCGCGGCGCGATGCTGCCCGCCGAGCCCGAGATGCGTGCCCGCGTGCTGGACGGCGGCGCGTTGCTGCTTGCGATCGACGATTTCACGATGGACGCCGCCCGCTGGCTCGGCGAACGGCTGGCGGAAGGCCCGCCGCCGCCGGCGGTGATCCTCGACCTGCGCGAGAATGGCGGCGGCGATGCCGATGCCATCGCCCGCATCGCCGGCCGCTTCTTCCTCGAACGCCACACCCTGCTCCGCCGCACCCATCGCGACGGGTTCGAGGACGTGCCGATCGCGGGCGCGGGCCATCGCGCTTTCGCCGGCCCGCTGGCGGTGCTGGTCGGCCCGCGCAGCGCCAGCGGCGCAGAGGCGATCGCGGCGCTGGTCGAGGAGACGGGCCGCGGCGTGACGGTGGGCGAGCGCACCTCGGGCGCGCTGACGGGCGCGGCGGAGGAACCGCTGCCCGACGGCGGCCTCCTCTCGATCGCGGTGTTCGACATCCGCACGGGCCAAGGCAAAAGGATCGAGGGCGAAGGCTTCACCCCCGGCCACATCGTCCGCCCCACCCTCGCGGACCTTCGCGCCGGCCGCGATCCGGTCCTGGCGGCGGCGGAGGCGCTGGTCGGGGGATAAATGCTATGGCCTGATCCGGCGTAGCCGGATCAGGGGGCGGCACCGAATCAAAGCTACCGCCGCCGCTGCTGGCGTTCCCATTCCTTCTGCCGCTTGCGCGCCTCGCGTCCCTCGCGCGCTTCCTTCTTGCGCATCTTGCGGCCGTAATTGCGGTCGGCCTCCTCTTGGCTGGTCGTCAGCTTGTCGGCCGTGTAGCCGACCGCCTTCACCGGCGCCGTCGCCACCGCCACCGCGGTCGAGGCGACCGCCCCCACCACGCAGCCCGACAGGGCGATGCCGATCACCGGCAGCAGCAGCACCATCCCGATCCGCATCGTCGATCCCCGTCCCGTCCTGCGTCATTGTAGCCCGGCGAACCTTACCGGCAAATGATCGGCGGGACTCGCCCCCGCCTTAAGTGTGGCGTAACCTTCGTCGCCTACCAACGGGCCGCTCGACACAGTGGCGGAGCAGAGCTTGTGCGACCGGAACGGCATGGTAACAGCGGCACCGCCTTCCGCGCGGTGACAGGGGACGCCGGCGGAACAGGGGGGAAGGTCGTGTTCATGAACCACGCGCCGGGTGCCGCGGCGCCGCCTGCCGCCACCGGTCCGGCCGGGCCGGCCGCGCTTCGCCGCCCCCTCTTCGGCATCCGCTTCAACAACGAGGCCGCCGACGATCTCGCCCGCCGCATCGCCACTGAACCGGTGCCCGCCGGCCACGGCCCGCGCCTCGTCGTCACCGCCAATATCGATCACGTCGTCCAGCTCGCCGAACGGCCCGATTTCCGCCGCGCCTATGACGGCGCCTGGGCGGCCACGGCGGACGGCTGGCCGGTCGTCGCCTATGCGCGCTTCGCCGGCGGCTACGCCCACGGCCGCGTGACGGGGGCGGACCTGTTCCCGCTGATCGCCGGCCAATTGGGCGCCGAACACCGCATCTTCTGCCTCGCTTCGGGCGAAGCGACCGCGGTGGCGCTGGCCGAGCGGCTGGAGCGCGAGGGCGTACCGCCGGTGCTGACCGAAGTCGTGGTGCCGCCGTTCGGGTTCGAGGAGGATGCCGCCTATTCGGAAGCGCTCGCCCGCCGCATCCGCGCCTTCGGCACCACCCACCTGTTCCTGGGCGTCGGCGCGCCCAAGTCCGAGATATGGGTCGATCGGCATCGCGCGGCGCTGGGCGATCTCTACGCCTGCTGCTTCGGCGCCTCGCTCAATTTCTACGCCGGCACCCGCCGCCGTGCGCCGCGGGCGATGCAGCGGCTCGGCCTCGAATGGCTGTGGCGGATGATGGGCGAGCCGCGCCGCCTGATCGCCCGCTACGGCCTCGGCGCCCCCCGCTATCTGTGGCTGGTGCTGCGCGACCTGCTGCGCGGCGGCCGGGCCTGAGGGGCGATCACGCCCCGCCCACCACCAGACAGGCGAGGAACATCAGGAAGCCGGCGAAGCGGTTGCTGCGGAACAGGCTGAGCGCCACCTCGGGCCGGTCGGGCCGCAGCCGCAGCGACTGCGACAGGAGATGCGCGCCCGCCGGCACCAGCGCCGCCAGCGCCAACACCTGCGGGTTGACCGCCCAGATCGCCGCCCCCCAGCCGGCGAGCGCCAGCACATAGCAGATCGCGACGCCCGCCCGCACATGCCGCCCCAGCGCGCGGGCGGAGGAGCGGATGCCCGCCAGCGCATCGTCCTCCAGATCCTGGCAGGCGTAGATCGTGTCGTAGCCGATCACCCAGAAGATCGATCCGATCCACAGATACAGCATCGCCGGATCGATCCGGCCCGTCACCGCCGGCCAGCCGACCAGCGCCGCCCAGCTGAACACGATCCCCAGCCACGCCTGCGGCCACCAGGTGATCCGCTTCATGAACGGATAGGCCGCCACCGGCGCGAGGCTGGCGAGCGCCATCGCCTGCGCGGTCGGCTGCAACTGCACCAGCACCACCAGCCCGATCAGGCACAGCGCCACCAGCCATCCCCAGGCGAGGCGCAGCGAGACGCGTCCGCTCGCCACCGGCCGCGCGGCGGTGCGCGCCACCTGCGCATCGAGGTCGCGATCGACGATGTCGTTGTAGACGCAGCCTGCGCCGCGCATCGCGATGGCGCCGATCGCGAACCAGATCAGCAGGCCCCACCGGTCGCGCACCCCGTCCGCCAGCGCGATCGCCCAGGCGCCCGGCCAGTAGAGCAGCCACGCCCCGATCGGCCGGTCCAGCCGGGCGAGCTGGACCAGATCGGCGGCGCGCCGCGGCAGCCGCGCCACCGCGCCGCGCCCCTCGCTGTCGGGTACGATGTCCTTCTCCAGCATCGCCCCGCTCGACACGATCGCCTTCGAGAAGGCAAGAGGGGCCATGCCCGCCACCCCCGCCTGGCCGCCTGCCAGCACCCCCCGCCTGTTCGTCGCGCAGCCGCTGGCCGCCGGCCTGACCGTGCCGATCGACGGGCCGGCCGCGCATTATCTGGGCAACGTCATGCGGGTGAAGCCGGGCGATCCCGTCCGCCTGTTCGACGACGTGAGCGGCGAATGGCTGGCGGAGGCGGCGGACGTCGGCAAGCGCCGCCTGACGCTGGCGATCACCGCCCACCTTTCGCCCCGCGAAACCGTGCCCGATCTGTGGCTGGTCGCCGCCCCGCTCAAGAAAGGCCGGATCGACTGGCTGGCCGAGAAAGCGTGCGAACTGGGCGTCGATCGGCTGGTGCCCGTCGTCACGCAGCGGACGGTGGTCGACAAGCCCAATCTCGATCGGCTGCGCGCGCACATGATCGAGGCGGCCGAGCAATGCGGCCGCACCGCCTTGCCCGCCATCGACGATGCGCTGCCGCTGGCCAAGCGCCTCGCCGCCTGGCCCGCCGATCGCCAGTTGCTGTTCGCCGACGAGGGCGGCGGCGGCCGGCCGATGGCCGCGGCGGCGCGCCCCGGCCCGGCGGCGATCCTGATCGGCCCCGAGGGCGGGTTCACCGCCGAGGAAGCCGCGCTGATCCGCGCCGTGCCGCAGGCGACCGCGATCACGCTCGGCCCCCGCATCCTGCGTGCCGATACCGCGGCGGCGGCGGCGGTGGCGCAATGGATGGGGATCGCCGGCGACTGGCGCTGAACCGTACTGGCGTTCCCGCAGCGGCCCTTGTAGGGGCCGAATCATGAGCACCCGCACCAGCGGACAGGGCGAAGACCCCGTCATCGAGACCCGCGCCGACCTGATCGGCCTGTTCGCGCGCGGCGAAAAGCCGAAGGATCGCTGGCGGATCGGCACCGAACACGAGAAATTCGTCTACCGGACGGACGGCAGCCACCGCGCTCCTTCCTACGAGGAACCCGGCGGCATACGCGATCTGCTCGACGGCCTCACGGCCTACGGCTGGGAACCGATCGAGGAGGACGGGCACGTCATCGCGCTGGGCGGGCCGGACGGCAACGTCAGCCTCGAACCCGCCGGGCAGCTCGAACTGTCGGGCGCGCCGCTCGAAAACCTCCACCAGACCTGTGCCGAGACGGGCCGGCACCTCGATCAGGTGAAGGCGGTCGGCGACCGGCTCGGCCTCGGCTTCCTCGGCCTCGGGCTGTGGCCGGACAAGACGCGCGACGAATTGCCGATCATGCCCAAGGGGCGCTACGCCATCATGCTGCGCCACATGCCGCGCGTCGGCGGCATGGGGCTGGACATGATGCTGCGCACCTGCACCATCCAGACCAACCTCGATTATGCGAGCGAGGCGGACATGGTGAAGAAGTTCCGCGTCAGCCTCGCCCTCCAGCCGCTGGCGACCGCGCTGTTCGCCAATTCGCCCTTCCTCGAAGGCAAGCCGAACGGCTTCCTCTCCTATCGCAGCCATATCTGGACGGACACCGATCCGCACCGCACCGGCATGCTGCCGTTCGTGTTCGAGGACGGCTTCGGCTACGAACGCTATGCCGATTACATGCTGAACGTGCCGATGTATTTCGTCTATCGCGACGGCCGCTACATCGACGCCGCCGGCCTCGACTTCCGCGATTTCCTGAAGGGCGACCTGTCCGTCCTGCCGGGCGAAAAGCCGCTTCTCGGCGACTGGAACGACCACCTCTCCACCGCCTTCCCCGAAGTGCGGCTTAAGAGCTTCCTCGAGATGCGCGGCGCGGATGGCGGCCCCTGGAACCGCATCTGCGCGCTGCCCGCCTTCTGGGTCGGCCTCCTCTACGACGATCAGGCGCTGGACGCCGCGTGGGACGAGGTGAAGCACTGGACGATCGGCGATCATCACCGCATCCGCGCCGAAGTCCCCCGCCTCGGCCTTTCGGCGCAGGGACCGCGCGGCCGCACCTTCCGCGAACTGGGCGCCCGCATCCTCGACATCGCCGCCGCCGGCCTCAAGGCCCGCGCCCGGCTGGACGCCGCCGGCAACGACGAGACGGGCTACCTCGCCCCCTTGCGCGAGGTGGTGGCGAGCGGCCGCACCCCCGCCGACGTCCTCCTCGCCCGCTACCACGGCGAATGGGGCGGCGACCTTTCGCGCATCTATGCGGATGCGCGATTCTGACCGACCGATGAAAGACACCGTTCGTCCAGAGTAGCCATTGAGCGAAGTCGAAATGGCGTATCGAAGGACGGCTAAGCTCGGTGCCGTGCTTCGATACGGGCTTCGACAGGCTCAGCCCTACTCAGCACGAACGGGTTCGCATTTGGCGCCCCCCCCTACCCCATCGCGGCGAGAATACGCTCGACCGGCGCCGTGCCGAACGCCGTATACCGGTCCGCCACCGCATAGGGCAGCAGCATCGTGCGGTCCTCCACCAGCGCCCCGCAGCTATAGACCACGTTCGGCACATAGCCGCCGCTCTCTTCCGGGCTGGGGCTGAGAAGCGGCTCGGCGGTGCGGGCCAGCACCTTCGAGGGATCAGCCTTGTCGAGCAGCACCGCGCCCATCGAATAGCTGCGGATCATGCCCACCCCGTGGGTCAGCAGCAGCCACCCCTCGTCCAGCTCGATCGGCGACCCGCAATTGCCCATCTGCACCAGATCCCAGGCGAAGGCGGGGCGGACGATGATTTCGGCCTTGTCCCAGCGATAGGGATCGTCCGAATACATCAGCCAGATATTCTCGTTGTCGAGCCGACCGATCATCGCGAAGCGGCCATCGATGCGGCGCGGAAACAGCGCCATCCCCTTGTTCTGCACGCATCGCCCGGTCAGCGGGCGGAGGGTGAAGCGATCGAGGTGCGTCATCTCCAGCATCTCGGAGCGCGCGTCCGATCCGCTAAAGGCGGTATAGGTGGCGAAGTGGCGGACGCTGCCGTCGTCGTCGGTGAAGGTCGTCATCCGCATGTCCTCGATCCCCTGCCGCTGGCTCGGGGTGGCGGGGAAGAGGACGGCGGCCGAGGCATCGGTTTCGGGCGGCCAGGAGAAATGGATCGTGTCGCCGTCCTCCTCCTCGATCCGCGGGGTGACGGCGCGGCGGTCGGCGGGATCGATCGTCAGCGGCCCGCCCGGTCGCCACAGGCCGGTGCGGAAGGTGACGGAGGAGATATGCCCCTCCCCGATCCCGCGTAGCGACAAGGTGATCCGCGCCTCGTCCGGCGCGGTGCCGCCCTGATCGTGGTGGCGGACGATGCTGGGGTTGAACAAGGCGGCGGATTCGAACGCATATTCCTGAGCGAAATAGCCGCCGATCACCACCTGCCGGGCGCGATCGGTGGCGGGCAGGTCGAAGCGGCGGCAGGCGGCGCGATAGCGATCGAGCAGCACCTCCTCCGGGTTCGCGGCGCGGGCGGCGAGTGGCTCCTCCATGGCCTCGCACAGGGCGGCGACCTGCGCGTCGGAGAGGGCCGCCACCCGCTCGGCGATGCGCTGCGGGCGTGGCACCTGCTGCTCGAAACCGGTGGGATCCTCGGGCAGGAAGGGACGGATCATCGTCCGCGTCGGATCGGGCATCAGCTCGACGGGCAGGGGATCGAAGATCTGCTGGTCCGGCATCATCGGCATTCGTCTCCCGTGTCGCACCGGTAGGCGTAACGCAAAAGGACCTCGCTGGTCGCGCCGCCCCCTGATTTATGTTGGCGGCCGTGCCGCCACGCGCCGCCATCCCTATATCCGGGGGCGCAGATCGAAACGGGACGGATGACGATGCAGGCGTGGGACGCGCTGGACGCGATCAAATATGGGGACGAGGCGCAGGCGATCGCCGCGCTGCTGCGGCGAGCGCCCTTCACCCCGGCCGAGCGCGTGAAGGTGGAGCAAGACGCGATCGGCCTGGTCGAGGCGACGCGCGCCTCGGCGAAGCGGCAGGGCGTGGTGGAAAGCTTCCTCGCCCAATTCTCGCTGGGCACCGAGGAAGGGCTGGCGCTGATGTGCCTGGCCGAGGCCCTGCTGCGCACGCCCGACGCTGCAACGCGCGACCGGCTAATCGCCGAGAAGATCGGCCCGGCCGACTGGCAGGCGCACCTCGGCCGCTCCGACAGCCTGTTCGTCAACGCCTCGACGTGGGGGCTGATGCTGACCGGGCGGCTGGTCGACGTCGCGCCCGAAACCCGCAGCGCGCCCGCCGCCTATTTCCGCCGGCTGACGGCGAAGCTGGGCGAGCCGCTGATCCGCCAGGCGGTGGGCGCGGCGGTACGGGTGATGGGGGAGCAGTTCGTCCTCGGCCGCACGATCGGCGAGGCGCTGGCCCGCGCCCGGCGCGAGGGGATGCTGTGCTCCTTCGACATGCTGGGCGAAGGCGCGCGCACCGCCGCCGACGCCGCCCGCTACGAACGCCTCTATCTGGACGCGATCGAGGCGGTCGGCCGGGATCGCACCGCGGGCCTGACGCCGGAGCAGGGGCACGGCATCTCGGTCAAGCTTTCCGCCCTCTCGCCGCGCTACGAGGCGGTGCAGGAAGCGCGGGTCTGGGACGGGCTTTATCCCCGTCTCCTCCGCCTCGCCCGCGCCGCCGCCGCGCACGACCTGAACCTCGCGATCGATGCCGAGGAAGCGGACCGGCTCACCCTCTCGCTGAAGCTGGTCGACCGGCTGGCGCGCGAGCCGGCGCTGGGCGACTGGGCGGGCCTGGGCGTGGTCGTCCAGACCTATCAGACGCGTGGGCTGGCGGTGATCGAGGCGCTGGCGGCGCTGGCGGCGGAGACGGGGCGGCGGCTGATGGTCCGCCTCGTCAAGGGCGCCTATTGGGATGCCGAGATCAAGCGCGCACAGGTGGCGGGCCGCCCGGCCTATCCCGTCTTCACCACCAAGGCCGCGACCGATCTCAGCTACCTCGTCTGCGCCGACGCGCTGATCGCCGCCAGCCCCCGCCTCTACCCCCAGTTCGCGACGCACAACGGCCATACGCTCGCCGCCGTCCGCCGCATGGCGGCGCGGGCGGGGGTGGCGATCGAACATCAGCGGCTGCACGGCATGGGCGAGGCGCTCTATGCCGCAGGCGGCGGCGGCAACGCCCCCTTGCGCGCCTACGCCCCCGTCGGCGGGCATGAGGAACTGCTCCCCTACCTCGTCCGCCGCTTGCTGGAGAATGGCGCCAACACCAGCTTCGTCCACGCCCTGATCGACGCGGAAGTGCCGGCGGCGCGCGTCGTCGCCGATCCGATCGCGGCGGTGGAGGCGTTGCCCGGCCCCCATCCGCGGCTACCGCTGCCCGCCGACATCTACGGCCCCGCGCGCCGCAACCCCCTCGGCCGGGACTATACGATCGCCGCCGAGCGCGCCCGTGCCGCCGCCGCCGTCGCGGCACTCGGGGCGCTGCGGGCGGGGCCGATCGTCGGCGGGCAGGACCGGCCCGGTATCGCGCCGGCCGACGTCACCGATCCCGCCGACCGCCGCCGCACGATCGGCCGCGCCAGCGAAGCGGCCGATGCCGACGTGGCCGATGCGGTGGCGTTGGCCGCCGCCGCGCAGCCGGCATGGGATCGCGCCGGCGGCGTCGCCCGCGGCCGGGTGCTGCGGGCGATGGGCGATGCGCTGGAAGGCGCGATGGACCGGCTGGTCGCCCTGCTCGCGCGCGAGGCGGGCAAGACGCTCGACGACGGCGTGTCGGAAGTGCGCGAGGCGATCGACTTCTGCCGCTATTACGCCCACCTCGCCGAAACGCAGTTCGCGGGTCCGGAGACGCTGCCGGGGCCGGTCGGCGAGACCAACCGCCTCGAATGGCGCGGGCGCGGCAGCTTCGCCTGCATCTCACCCTGGAACTTCCCGCTCGCGATCTTCACCGGTCAGATCGCCGCCGCGCTGGCCGCGGGCAATGCCGCGCTCGCCAAGCCCGCCGAACAGACCCCGCTGATCGCGGCGGCGGCGGTGCGGCTGTTCCACGGCGCCGGCCTCGATCCGCGGCTGCTGGCGCTGCTGCCGGGGGATGGTGCCCGCGTCGGCATGGCGCTCGTCACCCATCCGGGGATCGCCGGGGTCGCCTTCACCGGCGGTACCGATACCGCGCGCGCGATCAACCGCACGCTGGCCGACCGGCCCGGCCCGATCCTGCCCTTCATCGCCGAGACGGGCGGCCTCAACGGCCTGTTCGCGGATACGACCGCGCTGGCCGAACAGGTGGTGGACGACGTTATCCGATCCGCCTTCGGCTCGGCCGGGCAGCGCTGCTCGGCGCTCCGCATCCTGTTCCTGCCGCACGAGACGGCGGACGGCATCCTCACGACGCTGGCGGGGGCGATGGAGGCGTTGACGATCGGCGATCCCGCCGATCCCGCGACGGACATCGGCCCGGTCATCGACGGCGAGGCGCTCGCCGCCCTTTCGGCGCACCGCGCACGGCTCGCGGCGGACGCCCGCATCCTCCACGAACGCGACGCCGGCCCGGCCGGCACGCACGGCAGCTTCGCCCCGCTGGTGATGGCCGAGGTGCCGCGCGCCGACTGGCTCGAACGGGAGACGTTCGGCCCCATCCTGCATGTCGTCCGCTACGATCCGGCGGACCTGCCGGCGGTGGCGGGGGCGCTGGCGGCGCGCGGCTATGGCCTGACCCTCGGCATCCACAGCCGGCTGGCGAGCTTCGCCGAGGCGGTGCGGGCGATCGTCCCGGCGGGCAACGTCTACGTCAACCGCACGATCATCGGTGCCGTCGTCGGGGTGCAGCCGTTCGGGGGCGAGGGCCTGTCCGGCACCGGCCCCAAGGCGGGCGGGCCGCACGCGCTGACCCGCTATGCGGTGGAGCGCGCCGTCTCCGTCGACATCACCGCGCAGGGCGGCGATCCGGCGCTGCTCAATCTCGCGCTCTGATACGGAAAGGGCCGCCCTCGCACATGGCGGGGGCGGCCCTTTGCCTGTCCGGTTCCGGCCGGAGCGATCAGGCGTCGGCCTTCTTCGGCGCGCGCTTGCGGGTGGCGGGCTTCGCCTCGGGGGCGGGCGCCTCGTCCATCACTTCGGCCTCGACGCCGGCGGCATCGTCCTTGCGCTTGCGGCCGAGGCCGATCGAATGCGCCAGATCCCGGCGCTTGGCGGCGTAATTGGGGGCCACCATCGGGTAATCGGCCGGCAGGCTCCACTTCGCCCGGTAATCCTCGGGCGACATACCGTAATTAGTGCGCAGATAGCGCTTGAGCATCGTCAGCTTCTTGCCGTCTTCCAGGCAGACGATGTAATCGGGCTTCACCGACGAGCGCACCGGCACCGCCGGCTTCAGTTCCGCCACCGGTTCTTCCTGCGGCGTGCCAAGGCCCTGGAGCGAGGCATAGACCTTCTCGATCAACTGCGGCACATCGCCGACCGCGACCGAATTGTTCGACACATGGGCCGCCACGATATCCGCCGTCAGCGTCAGCAGGTCGCCACCGTTTTCGTCCGCCATGTCCATTTCCTCTACGCGATCGTTCACTCGCGTGACTAAATAGACGCAAACCTGCCCGCTGCAACGGCTGTTTTGCCATCGGAGCCCTTTGACGACAATATTCGCACGAAAACGGCGATAAAAATCGGTGATTAGCCGCCCAGTCGCGCAGAAAAGCGCGCAATCGCCGCCGCCGGCCCGGCCGGATCGCCCCAGACAGAGCCCGAAACGGCCAGAAAATCGGCGCCCGCAGCAATAAGATACGCTGCGTTTTCCGGCGTGATCCCCCCGATCGCGACGCAGGGCAGTTCGAACAAGGTCGTCCACCAGCCGAGGATCGAAGGATCGGGGCGGTGCTTCGCATCCTTGGTGGTGCTGGGATAGAAAGATCCGAAGGCGACATAGTCGGCCCCCAATTCACCCGCCTCCATCGCCAGATGACGACTGTCGTGACAGGTCACCCCGATCTGCGCGGACGGCCCCAGCAGCGCGCGCGCCGCACGCGGATCGCCGTCCCCCTGCCCCAGATGCACGCCGTCCGCGCCAAGTCGCTTGGCCAGCCCCATGCTGTCGTTGGCGATGAAGGCGACATCGCGATCGGCGCAGATGCGCTGGAGGGGCGGCGCCAGTTCGGCGATGGCATGATCGCTGATCCCCTTCAGCCGCAACTGGAAGGCGGCGACGGGGCCGGCGTCCAGCGCCGCCTTCAGGCGATCGGCGAAGCCGTCGTCGATCGCCGGCGGGGAGATCAGATAGAGTTGCGCGGCCGGCCGTCCGGGATCGCGCTCGAACCGGTCGGCGAAGCCGGGATCAAGCGCCAGCGGATCGGCATCCTCTTCCGTCATCGTCAGCGCGCGCGGATGAAGCGGCGGATATCCGCCGACAATGTGGCGAGATCGGCCGGACGGACGTACATCATGTGCCCCGCATCGTAATAATGATATTGGATACGCCCGTCGTTCGGCACGCCGGTGCGGTTGAGCGCATATTCGGCACCGAAGAAGGGCGTCGCGAAATCATACCAGCCCTGGCCGACGAACACGCGCAGGGCGCTGTTCTGGCGCATCGCCTCGCCCAGCCACGGCGTGACGTTGAGATAGTCGACGCCACCGCGGGCCCCGCCGCCGATCTTCCAGTCCCAGTCGCGCACCTCCCCGATCGTGACGTAATCGCGGTCGATGTCGAACTTCAGGTCGTTGCGGGCATAAGCGTTCATTGCCGCGGTATAGCTGCCGTCGATCGCATAGAAGCTGGGATCGTCGTCGGGCCGTTCGCCGGCATTGTCATAGTCGCGCCCCGTATAGCGCGTGTCGAGCCGGCCGACGACCAGCCCGCGGTCGCGCAGCAATTCCTTGTAGAAGCGCGACGGGCTGACGCGCAGGTCGGCATTCTGGAGGAATGTCTCGGACAGGCCCGTGTAGCGGGCAAGTTGGCGGCGGATGGTGGCGCGTTCCTCGGCCGGCAGGGCATTGCCCTTCAGCAGCGCCGACGCATAGGGCCCGATCGCCCAGGCCCGCGCCTCCGCGGCAAAGTCGGCGACCGCGGCGGGCCGATCCGCCACCTTGTTGTGATACCAGGCGGTCGCCGCCATCGACGGCAGATTGGTGACATAGCCGAGCTCGTTGCCCTGCGCGGGTGACGCCACCGAGAAATCGAGGATCGAAGAGATCAGGATGATCCCGTTCATCGCGACGTCGTTGTAGGACGATTCCAGCTCATGCTCGACCGCGACCGAGCGCGTCGTGCCATAGCTTTCGCCACCCAGATATTTTGGCGCGTTCCAGCGATCGGGATGTTCGTTCAGCCAGATGCGGATGAATTGCGCGACCGACTTGGCATCCTTGACGACGCCCCAGAACTCCTTCGGATCGGTCTTGCCCAGCGCCTTCGACCAGCCGGTGCCGACCGGATCGATGAAGACCAGATCGGTCGCGTCCAGCAGCGAATGCTCATTGTCCACGATCGGATAGGGCGGCGCGCCGTCGTCCGCCGCCTCGGGAATGACGACGCGCTTCGGCCCGAACGCGCCCATCTGCAACCAGACCGAGCCGGACCCCGGCCCGCCGTTGAAGAGGAACGTGACCGGCCGGTTCGCATCGGCCGGCCCGTCCTTCAGATAGGCGACAGAGACGATCGCGGCATTGGGATTGCCGTCCTTGTCCTTCAGATACGTCTCGCCCACCGTCGCGGTATAGGCGATGCGCTGGCCGCCGAACGTGCCGCTGTGGCGCGTGGTGACGACCTTGGGGGGCGGGATCGGCGGCGTGGCCTCGGCCTTGGCCTCGTCCGCTTTCGCTTTCGGCTGCGCGCCGGCGGGTGCGGCGATCAGCGCCGCCCCCGCCAGCGCCCACGCCAGCGCCGGTCCCGCCCCGCGGATCATTCCTCGCCCTTGTAGATGCGGATGATCCTGGCGAGCATCTCGAGCGCTTCCTCGCGCGGGCGCTGGAAGGTGTTGCGGCCGATGATCGAGCCGTTGCCGCCGCCGTCGCGGATGTCGCGCGCGTCCTGATAGACCGCGTCCGACCCCTTGGTGGCGCCGCCCGAGAAGACCACGATCCGCCGGCCGGCGAAGCTCGACTGCACGACATGCGCGACGCGCTTCGCCTGCGTCGACCAGTCGCCGCCCTCATAGGCCTTCTTGGCGTCCTTCTGCTCGATATGGTCGGTCGGCAGCTTCACCTTGATGATGTGCGCGCCCAGCAGCGCCGCCATGTGCGCGGCATAGGCACCGACGTCGAGCGCCAGTTCGCCCGCCTTGCTGATCTCGCCGCCGCGCGGATAGGACCAGATGACGGTGGCGATGCCGACCGACTTGGCCTCGGCCGAAAGCTCGCGGATCTCCTCCATCTGCTCGAAGATATTGTCCGAGCCGGGATAGATGGTGAAGCCGATCGCCGAACAACCGAGGCGGAGCGCGTCGGCGACGGTGCCCGTCACCGCCTGGTCGATCGAACCCGCCCAGCTGTTGGAGGAATTGACCTTCAGGATCGTCGGGATCTGCCCGGCGAACGTATCGGCGCCCGCCTCCAGCGGCCCCAGCGGCGCGGCATAAGCGGAAAGGCCCGCGTCGATCGCCATCTGATAATGGTAGTGCGGGTCATAGGCCGGCGGATTGACCGAGAAGGAGCGCGCCGGGCCATGCTCGAACCCCTGATCGACGGGGAGGATGACGAGCTTGCCGGTGCCGCCGAGCGCGCCCTGCATGAGGATGCGGGCGAGGTTCGCCTTGGTGCCGGGATTGTCGCTCTCATATTTCGAGAGGATGTCGCGGACGATGGGGGTGATGCTCATGGGGTCTCCCTTGGGTTATCTCAGAGTTCCAGCCAGCGGCGGAGCGCCGCATCGACCTGCTTCAGAATGTCGTCGGATACGGCCCCGATCGGAGCTTTCACGCGTGATCTGCGGATCGTTCGGATACGATCGACCTCTATCTCGCTGGCTTCGAGAAGGCCAGTTCCGTCCAGACGCAACACAGGCACGCGCATCAGAGCCGCGCCCGTCAGGTGGGTCGTGATGGGGCAGAGGGTGATTGCTGTCGTGCCCTCCAGCGCTGCCGTCGCCTGTACGACGACATACGGGCGCGGCTTGCCTGAAAAGTCGCCGCGGTCCGCCGCGATTACGATACTGCCCCGTCTCAAGGCCGCTTGTCGCCCCAATTATAATCGGGCTCGTCGGCAGTCATGTCGTCGTGATCGGCGTCAAGACGATCGAGATCCTCTTCCGTCGTGCTCGCTGCAATCAATGCGATCTGGCGCCGCCATTCGGCATCGATCGCATGACGATCGAGATATTCGCGCAGTGCCTCCCGCGCAATCTGGCTTCGCGAACGGCGGGTCTGCGCCGCAAACCCGTCCAGCCGCTCCTCCAGATCGCGTTCCAGCCTCAGGCCCAGCATGGCGCACCTCCGTTCAACATGTTGAACATAGGCCCGCCCCGCCCGCGCATCAACCGCGCAGCGCCTCGACGCCCGGCAGTTCGCGGCCTTCCATCCATTCGAGGAAGGCGCCGCCCGCCGTCGAGACAAAGCTCATGTCGTCGGCCACGCCCGCCACGTTCAGCGCCGCCACCGTATCGCCGCCGCCCGCCACAGAAACGAGGCCGCCCGATTTGGTGAGCGCCGCCGCGGTATGCGCCAGCGCCATCGTCGCGGTATCGAACGGCGTCATCTCGAACGCGCCGAGCGGGCCGTTCCAGACGAGCGTGCGGCAGGTCTTGAGCGCGTCGGCGATCTGCTCGCTGGCGGCGGGGCCGCAATCGAGGATCATCTCATCGGCCGCCACCTCGTGGACGTTGACGGTGCGCGTCGGCGGATCGGCGCGGAATTCCTTCGCCACCACCACGTCGTAGGGCAGGTGGACGGTGCAGTCCGCCTTGTCGGCGGCATCGAGGATTTCGAGCGCAATATCCGTCAGATCATGCTCGCACAGCGACTTGCCGACATCGACGCCGCGCGCCGCCAGGAAGGTGTTGGCCATGCCCCCACCGATAACGAGATGATCCACCTTGGCGACCATCTGCTTCAGCACGTCGAGCTTGGTCGAGACCTTGGCGCCGCCGACCACCGCCATCACCGGATGGACGGGCGCGCCCAGCGCCTTCTCCAGTGCTTCCAGCTCGGCCTGCATCGATCGCCCGGCGAAGGCGGGGAGCCGCTTCGCCAGCCCCTCGGTCGAGACATGGGCGCGGTGCGCGGCGGAGAAGGCGTCGTTGACGTAGAGGTCGCCCAGCTTCGCCATCGCCTCGGCCAGCGCCGGATCGTTCTTCTCCTCCCCGGCGTGGAAACGGGTGTTCTCCAGGACGGCGATGTCGCCCGGCGCCAGCGTAGCGACGGCGGCTTCGGCCTCCGCCCCGCAGCAATCGTCGATGAAGCGCACCTCGCGGCCCAGCACGTCGGACAGCGGCTTCGTCACCAGCGCCAGGCTCATGTCCGGGTTGCGCTGGCCCTTGGGGCGGCCGAAATGGGCGAGGACCAGCACGATCGCGCCCTTGTCGGCCAGTTCGGCGATCGTCGGGGCGGCGGCGCGCAGGCGGGTATCGTCGGTGACGCGCGCGCCGTCCATCGGGACGTTCAGATCCTCGCGGACGAGGATGCGCTTGCCGGAAACGTCGCCGATGTCGTCGAGGGTCTTGAAGGTCATCGCTCTATCCTCACTTCGGCGCCGATCGAAAGATCGCCGTCCGCGATCACGCGGGTGGTGATGCCGCCGCGCCAGAAGGGGGTCAGCACCGCCTTCAGGCCGGGGGCGATCGTCTCCATGCGGCTGCACGGGTCGCATTCGCCGGTCACCTCCAGCACCAGCCCGCCGTCGAAGCGTAGCAGCGCCCCCTCCTCGCGCGGCAGGTCGATCCCGTCCACCAGCAGGTTGACGCGGCGCACCGACCAGTCGAGCGCCACGCCCAATTCGGCGGTGGCCGCCGCCCAGTCGGCCGCGGCCATCACCGTCACCTGCCGGCGGCGCTTGCTGCCTGGCTTGGCGGCGCCGCGAAAGTCCCCCGCGACGCCCAGTTCGGTCGTCACGCGGGCATGGTCGATCGTCTCGATGGGTCCGCGCGGCCGGTCGTGCCGCGCGATCCCCAGCAGACGACCCGCCACCGTCAGAGCAGGCCGGCGATCACGCCGGCGGTATCGACCATGCGGTTGGAGAAGCCCCACTCGTTGTCGTACCAGCTCAGCACGCGGACCAGCTTGCCTTCCAGCACCGCCGTCTCGAGGCTGTCGACCGAGGAGGAATGGCGGTCGCCGTTGAAGTCGATCGAGACGAGCGGATCGGTGACATACTGGAGGATGCCCTTCAGCGGGCCGCTCTCGGACGCCGCCTTCAGCGCGGCGTTCACCTCATCGCGGGTCGTGTCGCGCTTCGGCGTGAAGGTGAGGTCCACCACCGAGACGTTGGGGGTCGGCACGCGGATCGCCGAACCGTCCAGCTTGCCCTTCAGTTCGGGCATCACCTCGCCCACCGCGCGGGCGGCGCCGGTCGTCGTCGGGATCATCGACATGGCGGCGGCGCGGGCGCGGCGCATGTCGGGGTGGATCTGGTCGAGGATCTTCTGATCGTTGGTGTAGCTGTGCACGGTCGTCATCAGGCCGCGCTCGATGCCGATCGCGTCGTTCAGCACCTTGGCGATCGGCGCCAGGCAGTTGGTGGTGCAGGACGCGTTGGAGACGATCGTGTGCTCGGCGGTCAGCTTGTCGTGGTTGACGCCGTAGACGACGGTCAGGTCGACGCCCTTGGCCGGCGCGGAGATGAGGACGCGCTTGGCGCCGGCGGCGATATGCTTGCCCGCCGATTCCTTGTCGGTGAAGAAGCCGGTGCACTCCAGTGCGATCTCCACGCCGTGCGCGGCGTGCGGCAGGTTGGCGGGATCGCGCTCCGCCGTCACGGCGATGCGCTTGCCGTCGACGATCAGGTCGCTGCCCTCGGACGAGACCTCGCCCGGCCAGTTGCCGTGCACGCTGTCGCGCTTGAACAGCAGCGCATTGGCCTTGGCATCGCCCAGATCGTTGATCGCCACCAGTTCGAGCCCGCAATCGGGGCGCGACAGGATGGCGCGGGCAACGAGCCGCCCGATGCGCCCGAAACCGTTGATCGCAACCTTCGTCATGCCAAAGCTCCTCTTATCCGTTCAACGCGTCCAGAATGCGGGGCGCGATCGCCGCCGCGGTCAATCCGAAATGATCGTAGAGCGCCGGTGCCGGGGCCGATGCGCCGAAATCGTCCACGCCGAAGCGCAGGCCATCGACCATCGTATAGCGTTCCCATCCCACGGTGGTGCCCGCCTCGATCGAGACGCGCAACACTTCCTCGGGCCTGGCATGCGGCAGCACGCTGTCCCGATAGTCGCGCGGCTGCGCATCGAAACGCCGCCACGACGGCATCGAGACGACGTCCGCGCCCACCCCCTGCGCCTCCAGCGCGTCCGCCACCTCCAGCGCCAGCGACACTTCGGAACCGGTGGCGATCAGGATCACGCGCCGCGCAGCCGTGGCGGCGCGCAGCGTATAGGCGCCGCGTGCCGCGCGGTTCTCGTCCGCCGTATCGCGCACCGCCGGCAGGTTCTGGCGGCTGAGCGCGAGCAGCGACGGGCCGGCCTCGTTCGTCAGCGCCAGTTCCCAGCACTCGGCCGTCTCGATCGCGTCGCAGGGGCGCAGCACGTCGAGATTGGGGATGACGCGTAGCGCCATCAGATGCTCGATCGGCTGGTGCGTCGGGCCATCCTCGCCAAGGCCGATCGAATCGTGCGTCATCACATAGGTGACGCGCTGGCGCTGGAGCGCGGACAGGCGGATCGCGGGGCGCGCGTAATCGGCGAAGACGAGGAAGGTGCCGCCATAGGGAATGACGCCGCCATGGAGAGCAAGGCCGTTCATCGCGCAGCCCATGCCGAATTCGCGGATGCCGTAATGGACGTAGCGGCCGCCGTAATCGGCCGAGGTCAGCGGCTTCAATCCTTTGGTCGAGGTGTTGTTGGAAGGCGTGAGATCGGCCGAGCCGCCGATCGTCTCGGGCACCGCGGCGTTGATTGCATCCAGCGCGCGCTGGCTGGCGACGCGCGTCGCGATCTTGGGCCGTTCCGCCAACAGAGCCTGCTTGTGGGCGGACAGGTCGAAGCCTTCGGGCAGCGCGCCCGCCATCCGCCGCTCGAACTCCGCGCGATCGGCGGAGGCGGCGAGGCGCGCGTCCCACGCGGCGCGGTCGGCGGCCGAGCGGCGGCCCGCCTCGGCCCAGCCGTCGGTCACGGCTTGCGGCAGGTCGAACGCCTCGTTCATCCATTGCAGCACCTGCCGCGTCGCCTTGATCTCCTCGGCGCCGAGCGGGGAGCCGTGGACCGAATGCGTGCCCTGCTTGGTCGGCGCGCCGAAACCGATGATCGTGCGGCAGGCGACTAGCGACGGCCGCGGATCGGCGACCGCCTCGGCCAGCGCGCGCGCCACGTCGTCGGCATCATGGCCGTCGCACGACACGACATGCCAGCCGGTCGCGGCATAGCGGGCGGCGACATCCTCGCTGGTTGAAAGATCGGTCGGCCCGTCGATGGTGATGCGGTTGTCGTCCCACAGCACGTTCAGCCGGCCCAGTTTCAGGTGCCCGGCGAGGCCGATCGCCTCGTGGTTGATGCCCTCCATCAGGCAGCCGTCGCCGGCGATCACCCAGGTGCGGTGATCGACCAGATCGTCCCCGAACGTGGCGTTCAGGTGCCGCTCGGCGATCGCCATGCCGACCGCGGTAGCGAGGCCGGAACCGAGCGGGCCGGTCGTCGCCTCGATGCCGGGCAGCTCGAAATTCTCGGGGTGGCCGGCGCAGGGCGAATGGAGCTGGCGGAAGCGGCGGATGTCGTCGATCGTCGGCTTCGCATAGCCGGTCAGATGGAGCAGCGCATAGACCAGCATCGATCCATGGCCGGCGGACAGCACGAAGCGATCCCGATCCGGCCAGCGCGGATCGGCGGGATCGTGGCGCAGGAAGCGCGTCCACAGCACGGTCGCGGCGTCCGCCATGCCCAGCGGCATCCCCGGATGGCCCGAATTGGCCGCCTCGACGGCGTCCATCGCAAGCGCGCGGACGGCGTTGGCGAGCGGATCGGGGGCGCGGGTCATCGATGGTCCTGTCGTCTGGCGCGGCAGCGCGGCGCGGGATGCGCGCGGCTCCTTTGTCGCGCGCGGGGGCCAGCGTCAACCGCGCCGCCCCGCCGCCGCCCGCCGGCCCCGGTTCGTCGCGTGCGTGCACGCCGCTCCACCGCCCTCCGTTGCCATGCCGGGCCGGCCTGCTATGCGGCGGAAATGGCGGAAGAACAGGCGATCGCGGCGATGCGCCGAATCGAACAGGCGTTGCTGCGGATCGAGGCGGCGGCCGATCGCCCCATGCCTTTGCCGGACGGGCCGGCCCCCGATACGGCGCTTGCCGAGCGCCATGCCGCGCTGCGGGACGGGGTGGCGGCGCTGCTCGCCAAGCTCGACAGCCAGATCGCCGCCGGCGCCGGGACGGACTGATGGCGCAGGTCGAACTCCGCATCGGCGGCCGCGCACACGAGATCGCCTGCCGCGACGGGGAGGAGGCCCGGCTCCTCGAACTCGCCGCGATCGTCGACGAGAAGATGTCGGCCGCCGGCCGCGCGCTGGGCGGCATGAACGAGACGCGGCGGCTGGTGGTGGCGGCGATCATGCTCGCCGACGAGCTGGCCGAGGCGCGCGCCCGTGCCGCCGCCCCGCCCCCGCCCGATCCGTGGGCCGGCATCGCCCCGCTGATGGAGGAGATCGCCGAGCGGCTGGAGGCGGCCGCCGCGAAGATCGACGGCGGGGTTGAGCCGGACGCCTCCGATCCCTAGATGCAGCCGTGGCGGGCACTGCCCGGTACGAGCCACCATTATCCCTGAGGCTATTCATCATCCTTGGGGGCTGTCCCTGCCCGGGCCGTGGCCCGACGCACATGGTCCCCACCTGACGTAACGGGCGTCAGAGGATAACATGGCACACGGCCATGGCGGTCCCGCCAACCGCTTGTCGACCAATTGCCCAGGATGCGGCGCGTGACGAACAAGGCCGAAACCCGCCGCGCGCTGCGCCGCGCCCGCACCGAATTCACCGCCCGCGCCGACGTGGTCGACCGGCTGCTGGTGCTGACGCTGATGGCGGCCGAACATGCCGCCCCGGTGCTGGCCGGCGCGCGGACCGCGGCTTTCTACGTCTCGAACGGGGTCGAGGTCGATCCGCTGCCGCTGCTGTTCCGCGCGATCGATGCGGGGATCGATACCGTCCTCCCCCGCATCGCCGAGGATGGCGGCGCGCTCACCTTCCACCTCTGGGTGCCGGGGGACGATCTGGTGCCGGGGCCGATGGGCCTCGTCCAGCCGCGGCGCGATGCGCCGCGGGCCGAGCCGGACCTGATCTTCGCGCCGCTCGTCGGCTTCGATCGCGCGCTCAACCGCATCGGCCAGGGCGGCGGCCATTACGATCGCACCTTTGCGGCGCTGCCCGCGGCGCGGCGCATCGGCCTCGCCTGGTCGGTGCAGGAGATGGCCGCGATCGAGCCCGATCTGTGGGACGTGCCGCTCCACGGCATTGCCACCGAACGCGAATGGATCGGCGCGGCATGAACCCCAGCTGGCGCAAGCCCGCCGGCATGCTGCTGGTGCTCGCCCTTCTCGCGCTCTGGTGCGTCGTGGTGGTCAGCCTGGTCGACCTGATCGGCCTGCCGCCGGTGTGGACCTTGCCGATCTACGGTCTGGCCGGTTTCGCCTGGCTGTGGGTGTTCCCGATGCGGCGGCTGCTGCGCTGGATGGAGTTGGGCCAGTGGCGGAACTGACAAAAATGCGCCCGCGTTCACGACATTTTGAGTTTATGTATATTATGTCAGCCGATTGCTCTGAAGCAGGAGCTGCGGCAAAGGAGCGCGCGAGCGGGGGGTGACGGGAATGGCCGAGACGGGTGAACGAACGGCGTCCTCCGATCCGCGCGTCCTCTATGCCCAGGTCGGCGAATTCCTGTTCGCACACGGGCTCGATCCCTCGCCCGCGCACTTCGCGCTCGGCCACCGCTATTGCACCGGCGAAGACCCGACCTTCAACCGGTTGATCGACGATACGATCTCGCTGCTCGGCGGGCTGAGCCCCGTCGCCGCGGCGGCGATCGTGGCGGAGCGCAGCGTGGAACTGTCCGCGGTCGGCCTCGCCCGGATCGTCACCGAAGCGCAGGAACGACTCGACAAGCTGAGCGAATTGATCGCCGGCACCGGCGACGAGGTGGAAGCTTATGGCGTGGCGCTGGAAGAACGCGCCGCCAAGCTCGCCCGCGGAGACGATCCGCGCCCGGTGGTGGCTGCGCTGATCGACATCACCGCATCGATGATCAACCGCACGCGCGAGATCGAGCAGCTGCTGCGCCGAACGGGGGACGACATGCGCGGCATGCGCGCCAGCCTGGCCGACGCGCAGGCGACCGCGCATCGCGACGCGCTGACCGGCCTGCCCAACCGCCGCGCGCTGGACGTGCGCCTGGCCGCCGCGATCGACAACGCCAGACGCACCAGGGGGCTGCTCTCCGTCGCGATCTGCGACATCGACCATTTCAAGGCCTTCAACGACAGCTTCGGCCACCAGATCGGCGACGAGGTGATCAAGTTCGTCGCCGCATCCTTCTCGCGCGATCAGAACCGGGTGTTCGCCGCCCGCTACGGCGGCGAGGAATTCGTGATCCTGTTCGAGGGGATCGGCATCGACGAGGCGACCGATCAGGTGGAGCATATCCGCGCCTCGCTGCACGCGCGCGAGCTGAAGGTGACGACGACCGGCCAGTCGCTCGGCCGCCTGAGCTTTTCGGCGGGCGTCGCCGCGTTTAGCCCCGGCGACGGCCCCTATGCGATGCTGAAGCGCGCCGATACCGCCCTCTATGCCGCCAAGGCGGCGGGCCGCAACCGGGTGGAGCGGGGCTGAGGCAGGCGTGACCGGCCCCCTCTCCCCATCGGGGAGAGGGTTGGGGTGAGGGGCCGCTCAGCCATCGGCGTCCCCCACCCTCACCCAACCCTCTCCCTCGAGGGAGAGGGCTTGAGCAGCTATCCCGCCAGCGCCGCCAGCAGCAGGATGGCGACGATGTTGGCGATCTTGATCATCGGGTTGATCGCCGGGCCGGCGGTGTCCTTGTAAGGGTCGCCCACCGTATCCCCCGTCACCGCCGCCATATGCGCGATCGATCCCTTGCCGCCGTGGTTGCCGTCCTCGACATATTTCTTGGCATTGTCCCACGCGCCGCCGCCGCTCGTCATCGACAGCGCCACGAACAGGCCCGAGACGATCACCCCCAGCAGCAGCGCCCCCAGCGCCGCGAAGCCGTTCGCCTGCCCGGCGACCGCGGCGATGACGAAATAGACCACCACCGGCGCCAGCACCGGCAGCAGGCTCGGCACGATCATCTCGCGGATCGCGGCGCGGGTGACGAGATCGACGGTGCGGCCGTAATTGGGGCGGGAGGTGCCCGCCATGATGCCGGTATTGTCGCGGAACTGGCCGCGCACCTCCTCCACCACCGCGCCCGCCGCACGGCCGACCGCGGTCATCCCGAACGCGCCGAACAGATAGGGCAGCAGCGCCCCCAGCAGCAGCCCGACGATGACGTACGGGTTGGAGAGCGAGAAATCGACGGTGAGATCGGGGAAGAACTCCTTCAGATCGGCCGTATAGGCACCGAACAGGACGAGCGCGGCAAGCCCCGCCGATCCGATCGCATAGCCCTTGGTGACGGCCTTGGTGGTGTTGCCGACGGCATCCAGCGCGTCGGTCCGTTCGCGCACCGCATCCTCCAGCCCGGCCATCTCGGCGATGCCGCCGGCATTGTCCGTCACCGGGCCGTAGGCATCGAGCGCCACGACCATGCCGGCCAGCGCCAGCATCGCGGTGGCGGCGAAGGCGATGCCGATGATGCCGGCGAGCTGATAGGCGATGACGACCGCGACGACGATCACCAGCGTCGGCAGCGCCGTCGCCTCCAGCCCCACCGCCAGGCCCTGGATGACGTTGGTGCCGTGCCCCGTCTCGGACGCGCGCGCGATCGAGCGGACCGGGCGATAGGCGGTGCCGGTATAATATTCGGTGATCCAGACGAGCAGCCCGGTGACGGCGAGGCCGACGACCATGCAGCCGACGAGATCGAGGCCGGTGAAGGCGGTGCCGGCGGCGACGGCCCCCGCCACGTCCGGTCCGGCGGCCTCGCGCGCGCCGCCGATCGGCCGGCTGAGATCGCCCAGCGTCCAGGCGGCGGCGGCCCAGACCGCGGGGACGGCCAGCACCACCGATGTCCAGAAGCCCTTGTAGAGCGCGCCCATGATCGATCCGCCACGCCCCAGCCGCACCATCCAGGTGCCGGCGATCGAGGTGAGGATGCAGACGCCGCCGACGATCAGCGGCAGCGTCATCAGCGCGATCGTCTCGGCCGGATCGCCGCCGCGCAGGAACAGCGCGATCGACACCATCGTCACGCCCAGCGTCACCACATAGGTCTCGAACAGATCGGCGGCCATGCCGGCGCAATCGCCGACATTGTCGCCGACGTTGTCGGCGATCACGGCGGGGTTGCGGGGATCGTCCTCGGGGATGCCCGCTTCCACCTTGCCGACCAGATCGGCGCCGACGTCCGCCGCCTTGGTGAAGATGCCGCCGCCCAGCCGCGCGAAGATCGAGATCAGCGATGCGCCGAAGGACAGCGCCACGAGCGCGTTGACCACGGTGCGGTCGTTCGGGTCGCCCGGCACATGGCCGCCCGGACCCACCAGGTACCAGAAGAAGCCCGCGATCGACAGCAGTCCCAGCCCCGCCACCAGCAGCCCGGTGACCGCCCCCGCCTGGAAGGCGAGGGTGAGGCCGCCCTGCAACGACTGGCGCGCCGCCTCCGCGGTGCGGACGTTGGCCTTGACCGATACGGTCATGCCGACGAAGCCGGTGACGCCGGAGAGCACCGCCCCGATCAGGAAGCCGATCGCCGCGACCGGCCCCAGGAACGCCCACACCAGCGCCACCACGACGATGCCGACCGCGCCGATCGTGCGATATTGCCGGCCGAGATAGGCGCGTGCCCCCTCCTCGATCGCGCCGGCGATGTCCTGCATGCGCTGGGTTCCGGGGGAGGCGGCGATTACCCGCCTTGCGGTCACGAATCCGTAAAGGATGGCGATCAGCCCGCAGGCGATCGCAGCTCCGATGATGGGCATGCGCGTCTCCACTGCCCCGTTTCTCGGTCCAGCCGCCGCCCGGGGCCGCGCGCGGCCGTTGCGGCGAGCCTAGGACGGGACGGAGACGGCTGGCAAGCGGAGACGGGGCACGACCTGATCCGTATCAGACAGGTAGTGCGCCGTCCTCGGCTGGGCGGGGCGAGGGGAGCGCGGCGCGGCAGCAGGTTGGTTCACGCGGGGGGCGCGGAGATCATGCGCCCGCGGACGAGCGGAGCTTTGAAGCCGAGGTCGCGACCGGACATGGCGTCACCACGCCCGCAGCCTCTCTGCGCCCCCGCGTCTCTGCGCGAATGATGGAGCGATCGGCGTGGGGCGAAGTGTATATGGTTCGCGCAGAGGACGCAGAGCCGCAGAGATGGTGCAGGCGCGGCAGCGCTGCGCTTCGGTCTCTTGGATATGTCCTTAGGCCGCTTCGCGGCGGGCGTGTCAGGCGGTTGCGGCGATCGCGGCGGCCGGTCCGGGGGCGGGGGGTGGCGACCACGGCGGCGCTCGCCATGCCGGCCAGCACGCCGGCGATCACCAGCACCATGCGCGATACGCTGCCGTCATACCGGATCATGCTCATACCCCAGCCGGGCCGGGAGCGGCACCGCGCCGCCCGCATCCCCGAGCGCGAGGGCCATGCCCGCGCCGAAGCGACCGATGCGGGTGATCCTGAGCGAAAGGCCTTGCGAAATCGTTAACACCGCCGCCGCCTGCCCTGGATCGAGCGCGAACAGCAGTTCGTAATCGTCCCCGGCGGAGGCGGCCGTGAGGCGGGCGGCGCGATCCGATCCGCCCGCCGCCACCGCCGCGTCGGACAGCGGCACCGCATCAAGATCGATCGTCGCGCCGAGGCCGCTCGCCGCCGCCATCCGCCCGGCATCGATCAGCAGCCCGTCCGACACGTCCATCATCGCCGCCACCAGCGGGGCGAGCCGCGCGCCCGCGGCGAGGCGCGGTGTCGGCCGGCGATAGCGATCGACCAGCGGCCCCGCCGCCCCGGCGCGCGCCAGCGCGAGGCCGAGGCCGGCATCGCCGATCGTGCCCGTCACCCAGAGCTCGTCGCCCGCGCGCGCGCCGCTGCGCGCCGGCACGCGCGGCCCGGCGCGGCCGATCGCGGTCAGCCCGAAGGCGAGCGGCGCGCCCGCCGGCATCGCCACCGTATCGCCGCCCAACAGCGGCAGGCCGAAGGCCGCCAGCGCCGCGCCCAAGCCGGCGACGAACGCCGCATCCCATGCCGCCCCCCGCCCCAGCCCGCAGCCGAGCAAGGCCCCCCACGGGCGCGGCCCCCTTGGCGGCGAGATCGGACAGGTTGGTGGCGACGAGCTTCCACGCCACGTCCGCCGGAGGATCGTCGGGCAGGAAATGCACGCCCTCGACGATCATGTCGTGCGTCAGCACCAGATCGCCCAGCACCGCGGCATCGTCGGCGAGGCCGCGCGCCGCGGGATCGGTGGCGATGGCGCGGAGGGCGGCGATGAAGGTCGATTCGTGGGCCACCGCCCCTCCCTGCCCGATCGGCCGGCGCGGCAGAACCGCAATCCCGCGGGCGAGGGGATCCGGAACCGTGTGCCCCGTCGGTCGGTGGGCATGCGGGTTTCCTTTTCGCACGCGCCGTCCCGCTCCTGGACCGTGCCTGCGGCCTTCGTGGCGGCGCGGGCCGCGCGCGCCGCATTGCCGCGCGGCGATCCACCGGCTAGGCGGGCCGGCGATGCGCCCCGCCCGTTCCTTCACCGATCCGGAGGACGTGCCGTGGCAGAGGCGCGCGGCGGGGTTCGCGCTGGCCATCGCCGCCAATGCACTGTTGCTGTGGCTGCTCGCCAACCTCGCCCCCGGCCTGATCCGGCCGCCGCGCCCGAAGGCGCCGCCCGCGATCTTCGATCTCTCCCCCGATGCCGACGCCAGCCCCAGCGCCTCGCAATCCGAGACGGCCGAGGCGCGCGCCGCCGCCCGGCGCGAGACACGGGCGGTGAAGCGGCCCGCCGCCACCCCGCCCCCGCCGCCGCCCGAGACGCCGCCGCCCCCCGCCCCCACCAACCGGCCGCTGCCGATGATCCTCCTGTCGCGCGACGAATTCGCCGCCGCCGACATCGGCCGGTTGCCGCGCCCCGCGGCCACGGCGGGCGACACGGCGGCGGCGGGCGAATCGGCGGACGCGGGGGCGGGCGATGCCGCAGGCGGCGGCGGACGGCGCGGGCCGAACGGGCAGAGGCTGTTCCCGGCGCAATGGTATCGCGAGCCGACCGACGCCGAACTCGCCACCTACCTGCCGCGCGGCGCCCCGCCCGGCTATGGCGACATCGCCTGCCGGACGGTGGCGGACTATCGCGTCGAGGATTGCGTGGAGCTGGACGAATCGCCGCCGGGCTCGGGCTATTCGCGCGCGGTGCGGCAGGCGGCGTGGCAGTTCCGCGTGCTGCCGCCGCGGATCGGCGCGCGGCGGATGGTGGGGGAGTGGGTGTCGATCCGGATCACGTATTCGGAGCGCGGGGCGCGGCCGTAGGGCGCCATCGTGCGGTGGAGCCAGGGGGACAGACCCCACCCCAACCCCTCCCCTGAAGGGGAGGGGCTATAGGAATGCCCCGCCGCGCCTCCCCTACCCCCGGACCGCCTTCGCCACGCTGTCGAGCAGCCCGTTGGTGAAGCCCTTCTCGCGCTTGTCGTAGAAGGCGTCGGCCACGTCGACATATTCGCTGATGACGCTGGCGGTCGGCACGTCGGCGCGGGCGATCAGTTCGTAGGCGCCGCAGCGCAGGATCTGGCGGAGCGGGCGATCGAGCCGGTCGAGCGTCCAGCCCTGTGCCAGCTTGGCGGAGACGGCGGCGTCCACCTCCTCGAGCCGCGCGTTCACCCCCGTCACCAGATCGTCGAAGAAGGCGACCTCGGCTTCGGCATATTCGACATCCTCGATCACCGCCCCCAGCCGGTGGCGGTGGAATTCGTCGAGCAGCTTGGGGAGCGGGGTGCTCTCCATCTCCTGCTGGTAGAGCGCCTGCACCGCGGCGAGACGCGCGGCGGAACGGGAACGGGAACGATCACTGGGCTTGCGGGCCATGGGGCCTCCGATAGCGAAGAAGGGATTACAGGCGGATGGCGACGGAGGCGGCATGGGCGGGCAGCCCTTCCGCCTCCGCCAGCGCCACCGCCGCCGGGCCGATCCGGCCGAGGGCTGCGGCATCCAGCGCGATGAAGCTGGTCCGCTTCATGAAATCGAGCACCGACAGGCCGGAGGCGAAGCGCGCGCGCCGCCCGGTCGGCAAGACGTGATTGGGGCCGGCGACATAATCGCCCACCGCTTCGGGCGTATGGCGCCCCAAGAACACCGAACCGGCATGGCGGACGCGATCGAACAGGGCTTGCGGATCGTCCACCGCCAATTGGAGATGTTCGGGGGCGAGGCGATCGATCAGCGGCACCGCCTCGTCCAGCCTGCCGACGAGGATGATCGCGCCGTTCGCGCTCCAGCTCGCCCGCGCGGTGGCGCCGGTCGCGAGCGTTTCGAGTTGCGTCCCGACCGCGGCGGCGACGGCATCGGCGAAGGCGGCGTCGTCGGTGAACAGGATCGACTGGCTGGTCGGGTCATGCTCGGCCTGGCTGAGGAGGTCGGCCGCGGTCCAGGCCGGATCGTTGGCGGCGTCGGCCACGACCACGATCTCGGACGGGCCCGCCACCATGTCGATGCCGACCACGCCGTAGAGCTGGCGCTTGGCCTCCGCCACCCAGGCGTTGCCGGGGCCAACGACGACATCGACGGGGCGGATGCGCGCCGTGCCGTAGGCAAGCGCCGCGATCGCCTGCGCGCCGCCCACCCGGAACAGCTCGTCCACCCCCGCCAGTTCGGCGGCAGCGAGGACGAGCGGGTTGACGACGCCGTCGGGCGTCGGCGTCACCATCGTCAGCCGGTCGACGCCGGCGACGCGCGCGGGCAGCGCGTTCATCAGCACCGAGGAGGGATAGGCCGCGCGGGCCGCCGGGCACATAGAGGCCGGCGGCGTCCACCGGCCGCCAGCGCGCGCCCAGCCGCACGCCCGCGGCATCGGTGGCGGCGCTGTCCGCCGGCTTCTGCGCGGCGTGATAGGTGCGGATGCGATCGGCGGCGAGTTCGAGCGCGCCACGCAGATCGCGGTCGAGACCGTCGAGGGCAGCGCGGCGTTCGGCGCGGGGAACCTCCCAGCCGGATGCTTCCGGATCATGGCGATCGAAGCGGCGGGTGAGATCGGCGAGTGCCGCATCCCCCTCGCCGCGAACGCGGGCGAGGATGGCGGCGACGTCGCGCGAGACGTCGGCATCCGCCTCGCGCCGCGCCTCGACCAGCGCGGTGAAGGCGTCGGCAAAGCCGGGCTCGGCGGCGGAAAGCCTAAGCGGCATCGGCCTGCCCCTCCCCCGCCGCGGCGCGGAACCGCTCGACCAGCGGCGCCAGTTCGGCGGCGCGCAGCTTGAAGGCGGCGCGGTTGACGATGAGTCGCGCCGACACGTCGGCGATCCGCTCCACCTCGACCAGCCCGTTCTCGGCCAGTGTGCGGCCCGAGGAGACGAGATCGACGATGCGATCGGCCAGGCCCAGCAGCGGTGCGATCTCCATCGCGCCATTGAGCTTCACGCATTCGGCCTGCACGCCGCGCGCCTCGAAATGGCGGCGGGTGACGGCGGGATATTTGGTGGCGACGCGGACGTGGCTCCACCCGCGCGGATCGTCGCGATCGGCCAGCGCCGCCGGCTCCGCCACCGACAGGCGGCAATGGCCGATGCCGAGATCGACGGGGGCGTACAGCTCCGAATAATCGAACTCCATCAGCACGTCGGCGCCGACGATGCCGAGCTGGGCGGCGCCGTGGGCGACGAAGGTGGCGACGTCGAAGGCGCGGACGCGGATTAGGCTGACATGATCGTGGTTGGTGGCGAAGCGGAGGGCGCGGCTGTCTTCGTCCGAGAAGGCCGGCTCGGGCACGATGCCGACGCGGGCGAGGAGCGGCAGCGCCTCCTTCAGGATGCGCCCCTTGGGGACGGCGACGATGAGCGGCGATGGCGGCATGGCCGCGCCTTACCGCCCCGGCGCGGCAGCGGCAACGTTCGTCTATGGTTCACGCGGAGGCGCGGAGACGCGGAGATATTATGGCGGAAGCATCCGATAATCGACGGCGGGTAGAATGCTGTCGCCCGGCGGCCGAAAGCCTCCGCGTCTCCGCGCCTCCGCGTGAAATCTACCTGCCTCCCCACTCCCAGTAGCGCGGTCCGAAGCGCTTTTCGAGGTCATCCAGCGCCTTCAAGTGGATCGCCCGCACCTCGGCCGGGGTAATCGCGTCGGCCGGGTCGATCGGCTGGATCGTGAGGCTGGTCTTGTCCTCGTAGAGATGTTCGCCCGCCAGCCGCGCGCGGTCGTCATAGGGCCAGACGAACGCCTGCCGGCTGGAGACGTGGTAGAGGCCGTCGTCCGCTGCCGTATCATAGCCCATCGCTGCCAGATCGCGGCCGCGCGCGATCTGGTGGAAGGTTATCTCGTCGGCGATGCCCCAGTCGTTCACGGCGAGGCGATCGTCCGAATGCCACAGCACCGCCTCCCCCACCGAATTGTAGAAGGCGAGGACGCCCGCCTTGCCCTCCACCACCGTCGGGTTCGCGCCCCACGAGACGCGATAGACGGGGTGATCGGCCATCATGTCCTCCGCGACGATATCGTCGTAGAGGCCCGCGCCTTCGAGGTGGACGTGCCGCCAGAAGTTGAGGAGGATCGCGCGGTGGCGCGGATCGGTGGTGCGCGCATACAGCGCGGCGGTGGGGGCCATGCAATCGGCGATGGTGCGGGCGATGGCGTTCATCGTCTCTCTCCTGTCGGGTGTGGCGTCTGGCGCGCCATGGGTGGAGGCTAGGCCGCGGTGCGGGCGGCGGCAAGTGCGGCGGCCCCTCCCGAAAAAGACTGGAAAAATCGCACGACCTGTGCTAGGGCGCTGTCGCCTTTCGCGGTGATTCTTCCCGCCGGGGTATTCCGTTCGTTGCTTTGGGTGATGCGTAGCTGCCGTGGTTCCGACCGCGGCATCGTGCTGCGCCGTGCCCGATTGCGCCTCGCCAAGCAGGGGGAGACCGGCGATGCCATTCCGCGTCCGCGACGTGACCACAGACAAGCCCGATCAGGAGGGCAATGCCGTCCGCCGGCTGTTCATCAAGATCGACGCGCTCTACGCCGTCTATGCGACCGCCGATCGGGTGACGATCCAGTTCGCCGACGATCAGGCGCAGGGCGCCGCCCAGCGCAAAAGCATGGCGGCGATGTTCCTGTCGCGCGGCACGATCGACAGCCTGCTCAACGAATTGCGCCAGACGGGCGACGCCGCCGGGCAGCGACGCGCCGACCGCTACGAGCGGCGGCTGGCGGACGCGCTGACGCTGGGGCTGCAAGGGCAGAGCAATCAGGCCGCGCTGGAGATGGAAGCGCTGAAGCGCGACCTGATCGAGGAACGGCGATCGAGCGCGCGCCTGACCTATCTCGGCGCCTCGCTGGCGGGGATGCTGGCTGGGATCGCCGGCATCGCGCTGTTGAGCGTGCTGCTGGGGCCTCGGCCTCACCGCCCGGCAGGCGGCGCAGGCGGCCAGCCTGTGGTTCGCCGCTGCGATCGGCGTGGTGGGCGCGTTCTTCTCCTCCGCGCTGGCGGTGCGGGCGCGGCAGATCGAACCCGGCATCTCGGGGCGGGATACGGCGGTGGACGCATCGCTCCGGCTGTTCGTGGGCGCGGTATCGGGGGCGCTGCTCTATGCGTTGATCCATTCGAAGGCGTTCGGCCTGACGATCGGCTCCGCGACGATCGGCGGGGGCGATGCCTTTGCCAGCCGCGGGGCCGATTGGCTGCTGCTGTTGCTCGTCGCCTTCGTCGCCGGCTTCCTCGAACGGCTGGTGCCCGACATGCTGGCGCGGGTTTCCGCCGTGGACGCCAAGACGGTGCCCGCCGCGCTGACGGCGACGGCCGCGGCCGAGGATGCCGCATCGGACGAACGCCATCCGCTGGGGCCCGCCGCGCCGCCCGCCGCCGCCGCGCCGCCGGCCGGGGACGCCGCCGACGACCCCGAGGCGGACGACGACGATTGCTGCGACCGGCCCGGCACGGCCGATCTGCTGACGGAGGACATCGAACTGCCCGAAACCGTGGGCGGGGTGGCGCCGGCGCGGCTGGCGGCCTGACGGGGGCAAGGGGACAGGGGAGGCCGAGGCGATGGGACAGAGGCTCGACTGGTTGCCCGCGGTGCTGCGCGCGGCGGGGCTGAAGGTGGCGGAACATCCCGGCTGGCTGACGCGGGGGGCGGACATGGGGGAGGTGAAGGGCGTGCTGTGCCATCACACCGCCACCCCGTCCGACAAGGTGATGCCGACGCTGCGCATGCTGGCCGAGGGGGTGACCCAGGCCAATGGCAAGCATCTGCCGGGGCCGCTCTCGCAACTCGGCCTCGGGCGCGACGGCACCTTCTTCGTGGTCGCGGCGGGGCGCGCCAACCATGCCGGCACCGGCGAATGGCAGGGGGTGACGGCGGGCAACAGCAGCTTCATCGGCATTGAGGCCGAGAATCGCGGCACCCCGGCCGATCCGTGGCCGGCAGTGCAGATGGACGCCTACACCCGCGGCGTGGCGGCGATCCTTAAACATCTCGACCAGAGCGCCGATTATTGCGCCGGCCACCGCGAATATGCGCTGCCGAAGGGACGCAAGAGCGATCCGCACAGCATCGACATGGGCCAGTTCCGCGCGCAGGTGCAGGCGCTGATGGACGGCACCGGCGTGATCGCCAACCCGGTGATCCCGGCCGAGGACGCGGCCGGGCGGCCGACGCTGCGCCGCGGCGCGCGGGGCGAGGCGGTGAAGATCGTGCAGGAGGCGGTGGGCGAGGCGCCGGACGGCGTCTACGGCCCCGCCACCGAGGCGTGCGTGCGCGAATTCCAGCGCCGGCAAGGGCTGGTGCCGGACGGCATCTTCGGCCCCAAGAGCTGGAAGCTGCTGCCGGGCGGGGCGGCGGCCGCCGCGCCCGCCGGCCCGATCGCCTGGGGTGCGAAGGTCAGCCCCGCCTTCCGCCAGCGCGTTATCGAGATCTGCGAGGAGATCGGCATGGCGCCCGATCATCTGATGGCGTGCATGGCGTTCGAGACGGGGGCGACCTTCTCGCCCTCGCTAGCGAACAAGGCGGGGTCGGGGGCGGTGGGCCTGATCCAGTTCATGCCGACGACCGCGGTGGCGCTGGGGACGAGCAGCGAGGCGCTGGCGGCGATGACCGCGGAAGAACAGCTGCTGTTCGTGCGTCGCTACTTCCTGGGGCAGAAGGGGCGGCTCAAGACTCTCGGCGACGTCTATATGGCGATTCTGTGGCCCGCCGCGATCGGCAAGCCCGACGACCATCCGCTGTTCGTGAAGGGGCAGGAACCGGTCCGCCGCTACGATCAGAACAGCGGGCTGGACGTGGGCCGGGATGGCGTGGTGACGCGCGCCGAGGCGACCGCGAAGGTGCTGCGCATGCTGGAGAAGGGGCGTGAAGCCGGCAATGTCGGCTGATCCGGCGGCGATCCTCGCCAGCCGGGCGGTGCTGCGCCCGCGGCAGGGGATCGCCGCGGCGCTGATGGACCTGCTGCTGCGGATCGCGCCCGCCGGTTTCGCCTTCCTCCGCCGCTGGTGGCCGATCCCGCGGATCGGCACGCTCGCCGCGGCGACCCGCCACGACGACGTGATCGAGGTGTTCGCGCGCGACGACGCGTTCGGCGTGCCCTATGCCGCAAAGCTCGATCTGCTGATGGGGGGCGAGCCGTTCGTGCTCGGCATGGCGGACGGCCCCGCCTATCGCGATGCCATCGCCGCGCTGCGGCAGGTGATCCGCCTGGAGGATCTGCCGCGGCTGGCGGCGCGCACCGAGCGGCGGGCGGGTGCGATCGTCGCCGGCGCGGGCGGGCGGCTGGAGGTGGTGGACGGCCTCGTCCGGCCGATCGCCTTCGGGGTGATCGCGGACTATCTGGGCATCCCGCCGCCGGCCGGGGGCGATCTGGCGGTGTGGGCGACGCGCCTCTTCGAATATCAGTTCGTCGCGGGGGACGCGCCGCTGGTGGCCGAGGTGGCGGTGATCGCACCGACGCTGCGCGCACATGTCGACCGGGTGATCGCGGCGCGACGGGCGGACGGCGGCGGCGGCGCGGACGTGCTCGGCCGCTGCCTCGCGGCGCAGGCGGCGGGCGATGCGCGTTTCGCCGATGCCGCGATCCGCACTATGCTGCTCGGCATGATGGTGGGCGGCCCGCCGCAGCCGCCGATGGTGGTGCCGCAGGCGCTCGAACAATTGCTGCGCCGCCCGGCCGCGCTGGCGGCGGCGCAGGCGGCGGCGCGCGCGGGCGACGACGAGACGTTGCGGGCGCATGTGCTGGAGGCGATGCGATTCGATCCGCTGGGGCCGGCGCTGCCGCGAATCGCGCGACACGATACGGTGCTGGCGGCCGGCACGGAGCGGGCGCGGGCGATCCCGGCGGGGACGAAGGTCTTCGCCTGCTTCCAGTCGGCGATGCTGGACCCGCGGCGGGTGGCGGAACCGGCACGGTTCGTAGCCGGCCGGCCGGCGCGCGACTATGTGCATTTCGGCCATGGCGCGCACGAATGTTTCGGCCGCCACATCAACCATGCGACTCTGCACCTGATGCTGAAGCCGCTGCTGGCGCAGCCGCGCCTGCGGCGCGCCCGCGGCCCCGCCGGGCGGCTGCGCAAGCGCGGCGCCTTCGCCGAGGCGCTGACGGTGGAATTCGGCTGAAATCCAAACATTCTTTGTCCTGCGGCGACCGACTTTCGATAATTTGCTCCAGACAAATCCATGACGAGATCGAGGCAGGGCAGTAACCAGACAGAGAAGCGGGCAGGCGGCGCAGTAAGGCATTGACATGCCGCCAGTGCTGGTGAGATGTTGACCATGTTCGCGATGTATGCGGGCGGTGGCGTTCTCGTCTTTCGCCGGGGGAGCGGATGCCGCAGACGATCCTGTCCACGACGCTGGAAGTGAAACCGGGCAGCGCCGAGGTGCTGGCCGGTTTGATCGACGCGCTGCATGCCAAGGCCGACGGCGGCAATGCCGGGCATCGCCGGTTCGGCTGGTTCATGGCGGCGGTGCCGAGCGTGCATTTCCTGTCGCTGAGCCTATTCCGCGCCGCCGATTACGATCCCGTCTTCGTGATCGAGGCCAATCTGGACGGGGCGGCCGGCATCTTCTGGGGCCAGCTGGAAAGCGCGATCGGCGCCGAACTGCGCGCGATGCTGCGCTGCTGCAAGCGCCCGCTGGATGGGGACGGCCCACTCTACGATGCCGTGACGGAGGAGGGATCGCGCCGCATGGTGGCGGCCTATCTTGAGGTGCGGGCGGCGCGGCCGAGCGTGTTCCACCAGGGCAATCGTGGGCTGACGCGCGACCGTATCCTGGCCGAGCGCGACCTGTTCCTGGCCATCCGCGCGGAGTTCCTGACCGCCAACGAGGGCCGCGAAAGCCCCTATCGCGGGGTGACGCCGGCGATCGTCCACGCCACGCTGCGCGCCGCGATGCGCCCCGCCTTCCCCTGGCTGGACACGCCCGCGCCGATCCGCATCGGGCGGATCGAGCATCTGGCCGACTGGGCGAAGTTCGCCGGCTTCCTGATCGCGGTGGTGTTCGTCGTCTCGCTGCCCGGGCTGATCCTGGCGCCGGTGATGCCGACCGGGCGGCTGCTGATCCTGCTGGCGCTGGCGGCGATCGTCATCGCGCTGCCGCTCCGCCGCATCCACCCGCCGCTGCCGGGCACGGGCGTGTCGCGGCCGTGGGCGCTGGTGAAGGCGGCGGCCAGGGCGCTGCCGCTGCTGCTGGCCGGCATCGCGATCTACGCGCTGGTGGCGGTGCCGCTCGCCACGATCGGCCATGCCGCGCTGACCGGGCGGCCGGTGGGCACGCTGTGGGCGACGGGTGCGCGGATGGTGGCGCTGGGCCTCGCCAGCGCGCTCGCCGTGACGCTGCCGGGCCTGCTCCTCTGGCTGCGCGTGCTGGAACGGCGCGATTCCGCGCAGGATGCGCCGCCGGTCGACGAGGCTGAGATGCGGCAGATGGTGCAGCGCGAGGACTGGATCCCGCAGAACCATATGGGCTCGATCGTGCTGCTGAAGCCCGGCCTGCTCCGGACGATCATCGTCCACGCCGGCCATCTGGGCCTGCACCTGCTGCTGCGCGCGAAGGCGACCGACGGTTATCTCGGCAGCATGCGCACCGTCCATTTCGCGCACTGGGCGTTCGTCAACAATGGCGGGCGGCTGATGTTCTTCAGCAATTTCGACCAGAGCTGGGAAAGCTATCTCGACGATTTCATCGAGAAGGCGCACGTCGGGCTGACGCTGGCATGGGGCTGCGGCACGGGCTTTCCCGCCACGCGCTTCCTGATCCTGGACGGCGCCAGCCACGGCAGCCGCTTCAAGGCGTGGGCGCGCCATTCGATGGCGGTGAGCCGCTTCTGGTACAGCGCCTATCCGGACCTGACGGTGGACCAGATCGAGCGCAACAACCGCATCGCCGATGGCCTGCGCAAGCCGGCGCTGACCGCGAAGGAGGCGGCCGAATGGATCGACCTGCTGTGAGCGGCGGCGGCCGCCACTGGAAGCTCGCCCCGCCGCATGCGGCCGAGGCGCAGGGCATCGTCGTCAGCGGGTTCGGCGCGCTGCCCACGGGCCGCGCGCTGTTCCTGGAATTCCGCTGGCCCGACGATAAGGCGGCGAAAGGCGCGTGGCTGGATACGCTCGCCACGATCGCGCCGGTGACGAATGCCGAGGGGCGCACCGGCCGCGCCGTCTCGATCGCCTTCACCCATGTCGGCCTCAGGCGGATGGGGCTTGCGGAGGCGGCGCTCGCCACCTTCTCGGCCCCGTTCCGCGAAGGGATGATGCAGGAGGACCGGCTGCGGCGGCTGGGCGACCGGCGCGACGGCGCCTGGCAGCCGACGGTGATCGCGGGCGGCCCGGTGTGGAGCGGCAACACCCCGCCCCGCCCCGGCGGCGCTGCCGAACGCCCGCTGACCGCGACCGGCCATGCCGAGGAGGCGATCGGCACCGCCAAGACCGTGCATGCCCTCCTCCAGATCTTCGAGGCCGACGAGGCGGCGGCGGATGCCTGGGGCGCGGAGATCGAGGCGGCGCTCGCCCCCCACGGCATCGCCATCGTCCACCGCCTGCCGCTCGACCTGCGCCCCGACGAGCGCGGCATCGCGCGCGAGCATTTCGGCTTTGCGGACGGCATCTCCCAGCCGATCCCCTATGACGCGCACGCCATCCCCGGATCGGTGGCGGACCCGTGGAACGGCGTGCCGCTGGGCGAGATATTGCTGGGCCATGCCGACAGCCACCACGAGATCGCCCCCTGCCCCGCCGGGCCGCCGCTGAAGGCCGGGACGGGCGGCCTGCCGCCGCATCCGCAGATCGAAGGCGCGCTCGATCTGGGGCGCGACGGCAGCTATCTGGTGGTGCGCGAGCTGCGCCAGGACGTCGCCGCCTTCTGGCGGGCGATGGACGCCGCCACCGCCCGCATCCGCCTGCGCGATCCCGATCATTCGGGCCACGTCACCGCCGAATGGCTGGCCGAACGCGCGGTCGGCCGCACGCTGGCGGGCGACATGCTGTGCCCGGCCAGCACGCTCGCCCCCGGTGCCGATCGCCAGCCGCAGAACGACTTCGGCTTCTTCGGGCAAGATCGCCACGGCTATGGCTGCCCGGTCGGATCGCACGTCCGCCGCGCCAATCCGCGCGACGGGCTGGCGCCGGCGGACGCCTCGCGCGAGGCGACGCTCGCCTCCGCCAACAGCCACCGTATCCTGCGCCGCGGCCGCAAATACGGGCCGACCATCGCCGATCCGCGCACCGACGACGGCGCCGATCGCGGCCTGCTGTTCATCTGCCTCAATACCGACATCGGCCGCCAGTTCGAATTCGTCCAGCAGACCTGGCTGCTCAACGGCAATTTCGCGACGCTCTACGACGAGACCGATCCGCTGATCGGCCCGCCCGGCACGATGACGATCCGCGAGACGCCGCTGCGCCGCCGGGTTGCGGTGGAAACCTTCGTGCAGATGGCGGGCGGGGACTATTTTTTCCTGCCAAGCCTTTCGGCGCTCCGCTATCTCGCTTTGTTGTGACGGTGGCGCGGGCGAGCGACACGGCGCCGGTTCACGGCTTCGGCTGGAAGCTGATGGTGCTGCTGATCGTGCTGGCGGGGGCCACGGGGCTGACCGCGCTGCTGATCGGGCGGATGCAATCGGTCTCGCAGGCGACCGACCTCCAGGCGTTCCAGCGGCTGGCGATCACCGCGCAGAGCTTCGCCGCCTGGCCGCGGGTGGCGGCCGACATCGGCCGGCGCAGCGTGCCGCTGCGCGGCGGCGGTCCGGCCGCCGCCGCCGATCTGATCCACCCCCAGTTCGGCCGCCTGCCGCTCCGTTACGAATGGGGCGCGGCGCGGGATTGCGACGCGGGGCCGCGCCTCGCCCTCGGCAGCACCGGCATGACGGTGTCGGGCAGCACGATCCGGTTCGGGGACGCGCGGGACGGGGCCGTCGCCGACGCGATCGACACGATGGCGGTCGGCGGCAACCGGGACGGCAGCGATCGCATCTGCTTCGCGATCGGCCCGCTGCCCTACCGGCACACGCTGGCCGTGCCCGAAGGGTTCCAGGCGCTGCTGCTGTTCGACGATCAGCCGGCCGCGGCCGGGCGGGATGAGCGGCGCACGGCCACCGGGGGCCGGCTGGTGGCGCAGGTGGGGGCCGATGTGCTGCCGATCCGCGATACGGCCGACATTCCCGATCTCCAGCGGCTGCTGCACCGCGCCGCGACCGAACAGAAGCCCGCGACCGTGACCGATTCGGCCGGCGTCATCTCGGCGATCGGCACGACGCTGAGCCGGCGGGACAGCGCCTATCTGGCGCCCGTCGATACCGCCATCGCCGGCCGCCCCTATCGCCTCTACGTCTATCCCGTCACGATCCGGCTGGGCGATGCGGAACAGCGCATGCTGGTGGTGGGGGCGATGCTGCCGCACCCCTCGCTGTTCGACGTCAACCTCAACGGGTCGCGCATCGCCGTGATCGGCCTGCTGCTGCTCGCGTTCCTGACGCTGACGCCGTTCCTCCGCCTCGACAATCTGGGGGCGATGGACGGCGTGCGTCAGTCCGACGTGATGGTGATGGGCGGCGCGCTGATGCTGGGCTTCGCGATCGCCGCCACCATCGCCGCGCTGGCGGTGACGAGCGTCGGCGCGCGCCGCGGCGCCGATGCCGCGCTCGCCCGCCAGGCCGCCGGCCTCGCCGGGGCGATCGGCGGCGAGATCTCTTCCCTCGGCGAATGCCGCCAGCCGGGCGCGCTGGCCGCCGCGGTCGACGGGGGGGGCCTGCCCGTCCGCCCGGCCCGCCCCGACGACGGCTGCCGCACGGACGGGATCGCCTGGCCCGACGTGACGATCTTCATCGATGCCGACGGGCAGCAGGCGTTCGCGGGCGGCCGCTTCGTCCCGTTGATCGGCTATACCCCCCGGCCGGGCGCGCTGTTCGACGTCGGCGACCGCAGCTATTTCGTCCGCGCGCGCGACCGGGACGTGGTGCCCGGCACCGCCGGCCTTGCCGGACGCATCGCGCGGGGGCTGGCGTCCTGCGACCGGATACCGTGCCGCGATCCGCTGAGCCGCGCGCTGGCCCCGGCCACCGGCATCACGATCGAACAGGTGCTGAGCCGGGCGGACGGGATCGCCAAGACGCTGCTCGCCCTGCCGCTGCGCCCGGCCGACAAGACCTTTCTCGCCAAGGCCAGGGCGCGGGCGGTGGCGCTGGGCTTCGTCATGCGATCGATGCTGGCGCCGGCGATGCCATCGGGCATGCGCTATGCCGTGATCGACCTGTCGCAGCGGCCGGAGCTGCCGGCGATCTTTCACAGCGATCCCGAGCGCGCCAATGCCGAGCGCTTCGGGCTGACGCTGAGCGCAGCGACGCTGGCGCGTTTCCTGAACGCCACGCGCCTGCCGCGCGCTGCCTGCGCCGGGGCGGGAGGGACGGTCGAGACCGCCGCCTTCTCCGGCCGCTACATCGGCGAGGACCAGCGCTTCGCGACGGCGCTGGTGCCCTGCACCGAATGGTCGGTCGTCACGTTCATGGCC
Organism: Edaphosphingomonas fennica; assembly: GCA_036946415.1. Classification (GTDB taxonomy): domain Bacteria; phylum Pseudomonadota; class Alphaproteobacteria; order Sphingomonadales; family Sphingomonadaceae; genus Sphingomonas_Q; species Sphingomonas_Q fennica_A. Next base: position 82,827 of record JAQIJD010000011.1, read on the forward strand.
GATGCGCGGATCGACGCGCGCGGCATCTATCCGGCGGAGGTCGCCTTGGCCGCGTGGATGGGCTTCGCGCTCGTGCTGGTGGCGGCGCTGGGGCTGGCGCTGGTCGCGATCCGGCGGCTGACGCGGCTGCGCTTCGGCATGTTCTGGCCCGATGCGTTGCAGACCGAGACCTATCGCCGGATCGCGATCGGCCTCGCTGTCGCGATCGTGGCGGCGCTGGCGGCGCGTTTCGTGTTCGGCCTGCCCGGCGGATGGCCGCTGCTGCTGGCGCCCGCCGCCTGCGGCGCGGCTTTCGCCTATCTGCTGCGCCAGGTGCTGGGGCGCGATGGCGAGACGCCGCGCGAGGCGTGGCTGCGCCAGACGCCCTATCTGCCGGTGATGAACCGGCGGACGGAGCGCTTCTATCTGCTGGCGCTCGCCCTGTGGCTGGCGATGGCGGCGGCGGTGCCGGTGCTGCTCATCGCCGCCGATGCCGATGCGCACAACCGCGCCCGGATCGTCGCGGCCGATCGGGATGCCGCCATCGCTGCCGGACAGGCGAAGGCGCGGGCGCTGAAACTGATCGGCGCGAGCCAGCGAGGCGTCATCGACGGCCGGGGCCTCCCCGCCGACGGTGGACGCGGCGGCGCCCCGAGCACCCCGCCCGCCGTGCGGGACGGCAATGTCGCCGCATTGCTGTTCTGCCTGCTCGATCGGGGCCCGTGCCGGCCGCGGTCCGACGCCGCGGGCGCGGGCAAGGCATCCGCAGATTTGCCGGGCGCGGACAGGCCGGCTGGGCACGCCGCGGGCGTGCTGCCGCACGGCGTCGTCTTCTCGATCGCGTGGGGATCGATCGTGATCCTCGCGTTGCTGCTGCCGGCGGCGATGCTGCGCCTCTTCAGCCGGACGCTGCTGGGCTTCGGCGTGCCGCTGGAGCCGGTACGCTATCCGCGGATCCGACCGGGACAGGTTCGCGCGTGGACCGTATCGACCGCCCCGAGCGATGCCGAGATATGGGCGGCCGCCTACCCCGGCTCCGTGGTCGGCACGCCGGACGGGCCGGCCTTGCCCGACCTTCCCGAGCGCGGCGAGGAGGAGCGGACCGTGATCCGCATCCATGCCGCGGAATGGCCGGATGCGGCGGCGCTGGCGGGGCGGCTGCGGCTGCTCCGCCACCGGCAGGCGGACAGGGCCGAGGACGGCGGCTTCCGCATCCTGCTGGTGCTGCCCGCGCCGCCGCCCGCCGGTGCGCTGGACGGCGAACTCGTCCACTACCACGTCGAGAACGAACCACCCTATGACGAACAGGCCGCCCCGCGCCTCGCGATGCTGGTGGGCGGGGCGGACGACCTCCGCCGGCGCCTGCGCGATTATGCGCGGCCGCACACGATCGACCTCTATGAGATCGCCCGCAAGGCGCCGGACGAGCCGCTCGACCCGAAGGCGATCGATGCGCTGCTGCCCGCGCTGCCGCCGCCCGGCGCGCCCCGCCCGCTGGTGATCGCCGAAAATCTCGAACTGCTGATCCGCGACGACAAGGGGCGCGGCAGGGCGCTGGCGCTGCTGGAGGAATTGGTGCGCCGGCAGGGACCGAATACGCACCGGCCGGGCTGCCCGCCCGCCTTCCGCCTGCTGCTGCTGGCCGACATCAGCCCGCTCGACCGCTTCCTGCAAGCCAGCGAATGGCGCGACGAGGAAACCGACGCCGAGGCGACCGGCGGGCTGGACGATCCGGCCGAACGCATCCGCTGGAGCCGGCTGCTCGAGAATTTCACGACCTACACCGGCCGGGTCACGCCCCGGCAGCGCACCTATCAGCCCGGCGATACCGATATCGGCCCCAGCCTGCGCTTCCTGCTGGCGGAGGTCGCCTACCTGCCCGATCCCGTCGTTCGCGCCCTGCTGCCAGACACCGACGACACGCTGCTCGAACGGGACATCGTCGACTGGGGCCAGTTCCTCAAGGATACGTCGCCGGCCGCGATCGCCGATTTCCTCGCCTCGCAACTCATCGAACATTATCATTATCTGTGGTCGATCTCGTCGCGCGCCGAACAGATATTGATGCACCGGATGGCGGCCGGCGAACTGCCCGTGACCCGACGCGCCTATGCGCTGCGCTCGCTGGTGCGACGCGGGATCGTGGTGCTGGACCCGGCGCCGCGGCTGATGAGCTACAGCTTCGCGCGGTTCGTGCGCACGGTCGAACGGCCCGAGCAGCTACGCCGCTGGATCCGGCAGGCGCCGCAGGGCGGGTGGACGCGCATCCACGGCAATCTCACGATCGTCCTGCCCGTCGTGCTGCTGCTGGGCGGCGTGCTGGCGGTGCAGGGGCTGGTCGGCATCGAGGCGGTGGTACCGCTGATCGCCGCCGCCGCCTCGGCCCTGCTGAGGCCGCTGCTGTCCGCTTCCCAGTCGGCCGGCTGATCGTATCTATCCGGCCGCGCAGCGGCGGCAGGTGCCGCGCACCTCGATCACCGGCCGGCGCGCGGCGAAGCCGGTCGCGTCCGCCGCGCGGCGAACGCTGTCGGCGATACGGTCGTCGTCGATGTGGTCGGTGTCGCCGCAGGCGTCGCAGATCAGGAAGATGCAGTCGTGGCGACATTCGGGATGCGCGTTGGCGACATAGGCGTTGGCGCTCTCGATCCGCTGCGCCACGTTGGCGGCGACGAACAGATCGAGGATGCGATAGACGCTGTTCGCCGCGATGCGACGGTCCTCCATCTTCGACAGCGCCTCGGCGATGTCGTAGGCGGAGGCGGGCTTGGTGAAGCTGGCCAGCGCCGCGAACACCTTACGCCGCATCGGCGTCCATTGCTCGCCCGCGGCATTGATCGCAGCGCCCGCCGCATCGGCCAGCGCGTCGCCGTGCAGATCGCCATGCCGGTGCATTCCGTTCATATGCCCCATGTATTGCCCCGGGCCGCCATCCGCAATCGCCCCGCCGCGCCGGCGGGACGAGCATGACGATTTGCATTGATATAACAGCGCATCGAGCCTAGGCGACGATCGAATCCTCGGGGGGACATCGCCATGACCGATCTTCTGCGCACCACCGCCAGCCTGCTCGCGCTGGCACTCGCCGCGCCCGCCCTCGCCCAGACCGCGGCCGGCGGGGACATCATCGTCACCGCCCCCGTCGTCCGCAGCGAGCGGGACGTGTTGCAGGGCACGTCGGTCCTGGCCGGCGAGGCGCTGGCCCGCGATCTGCGCCCGACGATCGGCGAGACGCTGACGCGGCTGCCGGGCGTCTCCGCCACCTCGTTCGGCCCCAGCGCCTCGCGCCCGATCCTGCGCGGCTTCCAGGGGGAGCGCATCCGCGTGCTGACCGACGGGATCGGATCGATCGACGTCAGCAACACCTCGGTCGACCATGCGGTCGTCATCGATCCGCTGCTGGCCGAGCGGATCGAGGTGCTGCGCGGCCCTTCCGCGCTGCTGTTCGGATCGTCGGCGGTGGGCGGCGTCGTCAACGTCATCGACACGCGCATCCCGCGGGCGCGGCCCGACGGCGGCTACCGGCTGGGCGGCATCGCCACCTATGGCAGCGCCGCCAACGAACGATCCGGCGAACTGGCGGGCGACGTTTCGGTCGGCGAATTCCTCGTGCTGCACGCCGACGGCTCCTACCTGAAGACCGGCAACCTCAGGATCGGCGGCAACGCTCTGTCCCCCACGGCGCGCGCCGCGGCGCTCGGCCAGGTCGGGCTGCCGCAGGAGGGGGACGAACCGATCGACTTCGCCGCCAATGCCGCGATCGCCAACAAGCTGCCCAACAGCTTCGCGGAGACGTGGACGGCGGGTGCCGGCGCCAGCATCATCACGGATAGCGGGCAGCTCGGCATCAGCTACAGCCATTACGACAGCTTCTACGGCATCCCCGTCCGCTATGCGACGGCGGTCGGCCAGGAGCAGGAGGCGCCGCGGCTCGACATCGTCCAGAACCGCGTCGACCTGCGCGGCGAGGTCGAGACGGGCGGCGGCCTGCTCGACCGGATCAGGGTCCGCGCCGGCCAGGCCACCTATCGCCACTTCGAGCTTGAGGAATCGGGCGAGATCGGCACCGCCTTCTACAACAACGGGCTGGAGGGGCGGATCGAGCTGGTGCAGGCGCGGCGCGGGGCGTGGAGCGGCGCCTCCGGCGTCCAATATTTCAACCGCCAGTTCAACGTCGTCGGCGAGGAAGCCTTCCTGCCGCGCAACGAGACGAACCAGACCGGCCTGTTCACGCTCCAGCAGCTCGATTTCGGGGCGGTGAAGGCGGAAGCGGGTGCGCGCTACGAATGGACCGATCAGGCCGCCAAGAACGATCCCGACGCCCGCTTCTTCACCGGCAAGCGCAGCTTCGGCGCCTTTTCCGGATCGCTGGGCGGATCATACGGCCTCGCGGACAGCTTCCGCATCGGCCTCAACGGTTCCTATACCGAACGCGCGCCCTCGGCGGAGGAATTGTTCGCCAACGGCGGCCATGCCGGCACGCAGGCCTATGAACTGGGCGATCCCGACTTCCGGCTGGAACGCAGCTGGGGGATCGAGGCGACGCTCCACGCGCACAGCGACCGGCTGAACTTCGACGCCTCGGCCTATTACAACCGCATCTCGAACTTCATCTTCGAAAATCAGGTGGATCAGGGCATCTGCGAAGCCGCCGCCGGCCAATATGGCGCGGTCGATCGCGAAGTCGAGCTGCCCTGCTTCCGCTATACGCAGGCGGCGGCACGCTATTACGGGTTCGAGGCGGACCTGTCCGCCAAGCTGTTCACGCTGGGCACGACGCGGATCAACGCCGATGTGCTGGGCGACTATGTCCATGCCAACGTCGTCGATCGCGGGCCGGTGCCGCGCATCCCGGCGCCGCGCGTGCTGGGCGGCCTTGAAGCGCAGGGCGACGCCTTCACCGCGCGCGGCGAGGTGGAGCATGTCTTCCAGCAGGATCGCACCGCCGCGTTCGAGACGCGCACCGCCGATTACACGATGGTCAACGCCAGCCTGTCGTTCGCGCCGTTCGGGCGGGATGACAAGACGCAGCTGATCGTCAGCGCCAACAACATCTTCGACGTGACGGCGCGCCGCGCCGCCAGCTTCCTTAAGGATTTCGCCCCGCTCGCCGGACGCGACATCCGCGCCACGATCCGGTTCGGGCTCTAGGTCGGATCGACATTCAGGGTGCCCAATTGGCATGAAGGCTGATTCATAGGCATCCGTGTTGCGGCGCAAAGCGGACGATGGGGATCAAGCGGTCCGAGTTGAGCGCGGCGCAATGGTGGCGGATTGCGTCGCTGGTTCCGGACAAGAGCGCTGATCCTGGCCGGACGGGTGCGGACAACCGCTTGTTCGTGAACGGATGTCTTTGCGGTGCCCTTGTCGATCGCCGCGCTGATCGAGGGCGTGGCGATGCCGACGATCGCGATCGTCGCCGCGGTCGCCGCCGCCTATCTGCTGTTCTGGGTGGCGCTGGCGGTGCTGGTCGGGCGCCTGCACTGGACCTCCGCTGCCGATGCCGCGATGCTGGCGGCGGCGTGGCTGGTGCCGGTGCTGATCGTGCCGACGCTCGGCCATGTCTCGATCGGCGCCCGCGTGGCCGCCTATCGCGCCGGGCTGGAGGCACGCGATGCGGCGGGCCGGTCGCTCGGCTGGCTCTTGCCGTCGGTGGGCGTGCAGGGGCTGCTGACCCGGCTGGCGCATACCGACCTGCAAGCGCAGCTCGCCTATCAGGATCGCATCCGCGCCTTCCACGCCCGGCTGCGCGGCTTCTACTACGGCTATCTGTTTCACGACCGGCCGTTCGCCGGCGCCGACTTCGACCGCGCGCCGATGTTCGGCACGCCGGACTGACGGGGCCGTGGGCCGGCCTCGGCGGAGAAGCCGGCCCGCGCTCCGTCAGGCGATCTTGAGGCCTTCCTTGTTCATCGCGACGGTCAACTGCTTGTTGCCGTCCTCGTCCAGCGCGGCGCGCAGGCGGGGGAAGATCACCTCTTCCTCCTCCTTCATATGCGCCTCGATCCGCGAGCGGAACTCGCCCACCTTGCGCGACCAGCTGGGCGAATCCTTCGGCAGCATCGTCAGATCGTAGAGATATTGCTTCACATAGCCGTGGTCTTCGTTGAGGTGATCGGCCTCGGCCACCTGCCCGTTGTCGCGGAGCGCGGCGTAGATGGCATTCTCCTCCTCCATCGCATGCTTGGCGAGGGCATGCTTCAGCTGCATCAGCAGGAAGGCGCGCTTGCTGGTCTGTGCCTCGCCCGTCTCCTGGATCTTGTCGAAGATGGCGAGCGTGGCCTTGTGTTCGGCCGCCAGCGCGTCCGCCCAATTGCCGGCGAGCGCGGTCGGCGCCTGCACCACGGCCTTGCGGAACAGATTGGCGGCGAGGCCGAGCGCGAGACCCGCGGCGGCGGCCCCGGCGGCGAGCGCGGTGCCCGAGGGGGCGGCGCGTTCGGTGGTGGCAGCCTTCGGCTTTTCGGCGGTGGTGGTGGCCATCGGATAACTCCTTCGCGTGCCTGGGATAAGCGCTAAACACGCCAGACCGCGAAGGGTGCCCCGCCTCAACCCTTGCAGGGGCGGATCGCCGCCGGCGCGGGGCGGGCGCCGGCGGCGCGATAGAGCGCGAGATAGGCGCCGGCGCGCGGGATGGCGCGGCGGCCGGCGGGCGCGAAGCCGACGCTGCGCAACTCGCAGTCGAGCAGCGCGGGCGGCGTGCCGTGCTGACCGGTCGGCCGGTCGGCATCGACGATCGCGACGAGGCCGCCCGGCTTCAGCGCCGGGCGCAGCCGCCACAGGAAGGCGTAGGGGCTTTCGATCTCATGATACATGTGGATCAGGAAGATGCGGTCGAACGCGCCCGCCGCCAGCTTGGGGTCGTCCGGCGTGCCGAGCAATGTGTCGACGCCGGCAACCTTCTCCCGTGCGATCCGCGCCGCCAGTCGCGCGCGATAGTCGGGCACGATGTCCTGCGCCACCACCCGGCCGCCGGGCGCCACCGCACGGGCGAGGCGGACGGTATAATAGCCTTCGCCGGCGCCCACGTCCGCCACGCTCATCCCCGGCCGGACGCCCGCCCAGCGGATGACGGTCCGCGCCTCGCCCTGCCGGTCGCGGGTCGCCTCGTCCGACCAGCGATCCGAGACGATCGCCGCGACGGGCCGGTCGGCGGCGGGAAAGCCCCCCGCGGCGGCGGCCGCCAGCAGCAGCGCCGCGATCATCAGTCGACGTCCTCCACCTCGACCGTCTCGCCCGTCACCCGCTGCGAGAGGGCGGCGGCCATGAAGCGATCGAGATCGCCGTCCAGCACGTCCGACGGAGCGGTCGAGGTGACGCCGGTGCGCAGATCCTTCACCAGCTGATAGGGCTGGAGGACGTAGCTGCGGATCTGGTGGCCCCAGCCGATATCGGTCTTGGTGGCGTTGGTGGCGTTGGCCGCCGCTTCCCGCTCGGCCAGTTCGCGCTCGTAGAGGCGGGCGCGCAGCTGGTTATAGGCTTCGGCCTTGTTCTTGTGCTGCGACCGCTGGTTCTGGCACTGCACGACGATGCCGGTGGGCAAGTGGGTGATGCGCACCGCCGAATCGGTGGTGTTGATGTGCTGGCCGCCGGCACCCGACGCGCGATAGGTGTCGATGCGCAGGTCGCTCTCGTTGAAGCTCACCTCGATATTCTCGTCCACCTCCGGATAGACCCAGACCGAGGCGAAGCTGGTGTGGCGGCGGGCGGCGCTGTCATAGGGGCTGATGCGGACGAGGCGGTGGACGCCGCTTTCCGTCTTGGCATAGCCATAAGCGTTCTCGCCCTTCAGCAGCATCGTCGCCGATTTGATGCCCGCCTGCTCGCCGGCGTGGAAATCGATCAGCTCCACCTTCAGCCCGCGCCGTTCGGCCCAGCGCTGGTACATGCGCTGGAGCATAGAGGCCCAGTCCTGGCTTTCGGTGCCGCCGGCGCCGGCGTTCACCTCGATATAGCTGTTGTTGCCGTCCGCCTCGCCCGCCAGCAGCGCGGTGATCTTGTCGCGTTCGGCCCGTTCGGCGAGTGCTCCGAGGCTCTCGACGCCCTCGTCGGCCAGCGCCTGATCGCCTTCCGCCTCGGCCATCTCGATCAGTTCGACGGTATCGGCGCTCTCGCTTTCGATCGCGCGAACGGCGGCGATCGCCTCGTCCAGCCGGCGGCGTTCGCGCATCACCGCCTGCGCGGCCTTGGCATCGTCCCACAATTTCGGGTCTTCGACGCGGGCGTTCAGCTCGTCCAGCCGGCGGACCGCCCGGTCCCAGTCGAGGAAGCGGCGGACGAGGGCCATCGCCTGGGCGATCCGATCGAGATGGGCTTGCGCTTCGGCGCGCATATTCGTGTCTCCGTGGGGCGGCGGCGCGGCCGCGCTGTCCCCGCGCTAGATAGAGATTATGCGGCGGCGCGCCAGTCCCGACAAATTAGTGCGACTGACTTGCAATAGCGATCAACCCTGCTATCGGCCCCCACGAATGCAATCCCTTGGGGGGACTTAACCGTGACCGCTCTGCTCGCCATCCTCGCCGCCGCCGCCGCGGCCGCACCCGCCGCGGCCCCGGCCGATCCGGACGAGGTCATCATCACCGGCCAGCAGTCCGACGGCAGCGACGCTTATGCGATCAGCGCGCAGACCACCGCCACGCGCATCCCGCTGTCGCTGCGCGAGACGCCGCAATCGGTAAGCGTCGTCACCCGCGCGCAGATCGACGACTTCCAGCTCAACGACATCAATCAGTTGCTGACGACGGTGCCGGGCTTGAACGTGCAGGCGGGCGAGACCGACCGCGTCTATTATTCGGCGCGCGGGTTCGACATCCAGACCTTCCAGATCGACGGCATCGGCGTGCCCTTCGCCTTCGGCATCCAGACCGGATCGATCGACACCGCCTTCTACGACAATATCCAGGTGGTGCGCGGCGCGCCGGGGCTGCTGTCCTCCACCGGCAATCCGTCCGCCGTCGTCAACTTCATCCGCAAGCGGCCGACGCGCGATCTGGCCGCGAACGCCAGCGCCCAATATGGCTCGTTCGACAATCTGCGGCTGACCGCCGACGTCAGCACGCCGATCACCGCCGACGGTTCGGTCCGCGCCCGCGCGGTCGGCGCCTATACCGATACCGACAGCCATCTCGACCGCTACGGCCTGCGCCGCTGGGTCGGCTACGGCGTCGTCGAGGCCGATCTGGGGCCGAATACCGTCGTCAGCGCCGGCTACGGCCATCAGGACCACCACAGCCGCGGGGCGATGTGGGGGGCGATCCCGATCACCTATACGGACGGCACCCCGCTCGACATCCCGCGCTCCAGCAACGTCGCGCCCGACTGGTCGTCGTGGCACATCATCGACCGGCAGATCTTCGGCGACGTGACGCACGATCTCGGGGACGGCTGGGTGGCGCGGCTGAGCGCGATCCGCCGCGCGACCAGCGAGGCGGACGAACTGTTCTACGTCTTCGGCAACCCCGTGCGCGGCGCGCCGGGTGGTATCGTGCTGGCCGATCCCAACAATCCGCTCGATTTCGATCGCGGCATCCAAAGCTATCCCGGCGCCTTCCGCGCCCAGACGCGCAACCTGACGCTGGAAGCCTATGTCACCGGCCCGGTCACATTGTTCGGCCGCCAGCACGACGTGAACATCGGCGTGAACCGCAGCGCGCAGGACTATCGCCAGTCCTCGGCCTACGTCGACAGCACGATCGGCGTGCTGCTGCCCTTCCCGGACCTGTTCCAAGGCAATTTCCCGCGGCCCGACTTTCCGACGACCTTCTCCACCGCCTATCTGTCGAGCCAGAACACGCAGACGCGGCGCGAGACGGTCTACGGCCTCGTCCGCCTCAACCCCGCCGATGCGTTGAAAGTGATGCTGGGCGGCAACCTAACCCACGCGCGCAGCGAGGGCTTCTCCTACGGCGTGGACACCAATTTCGACAATACGCGCTTCCTGCCGTTCGTCGGCGCCACGCTCGATCTGACGACCAACATCAGCGCCTACGGCAGCTATGCGACGATCTTCAACCCGCAGACCCAGATCGGCGAGGACTTCCGCGTGCTCGATCCGATCAAGGGCAACAATGCCGAACTGGGCTTCAAGGCGGACTGGCTGGGCGGCCGGATGAACGCGACCGTCGCCGTGTTCCGCGCGCGGCAGGACAATACCGCCGAGAGCATCGGCTTCGTCGGCGGGCGGACGATCTCGCGCGGGGTCGACGCCCGATCGGAAGGGATCGAGGTCGAGGTCGGCGGCACGCCGGCCGAGGGACTGAACGTGACCGGCGGCTATACGCTGATGCGGATCGAGGACGAGAACGGCGACCGCGCCCGCACCTTCGTGCCGCGCAACACCGCGCGCCTGAACGTCAGCTACGCGCTGCCGATGCTGCCCGCGCTGAAGCTGGGCGCCTCCGCCCAATATCAAAGTCGCATCACCTCCCCCACCGGCCTCGGCCGGCAGGGCGCCTACGGCCTGCTCGATCTGCTCGCCGCTTACGCCATCACCCCCAACGTCTCGCTGGCGGCGAACCTGCGCAACGTGACGAACACCAAATATCTCACCGCCACCAATTTCGACGGCGGCTATTACGGCGCGCCGCGCAGCATCCTGGGCACGATCAGCGTGCGCTATTGAGCGGCAGCGGCCTTGAAGCGATGGGGCGATGGGGTTATGTAAGCCCTGTCGGAAAGATGCATTGATCTTCCTTATCGAACCCCGGTCGTTGCAGCGGCCGGGGTTCTTTGCGTTTGGGGTCCGGGTTGCAGCCCGAACCCCGCCCGTCACGCTACTTCGAGCGTGAAACCTCGACAATCTTGAGGATCAAGGTCGCAAAGGCGCACACCGCCGTTAGAGTTTGACCCAGCAAAGCTGGATCAGGGGCGGCACCAGCCCGCTCCCCCACCCGACCTCCCAATCAGGGTACGCTATGGGAGGTCGGGTGGGGGAGCGGGCTGGTGCCGTATCCACGTGAGTGGATCAAACTCTCAAGCGATGGCTACGTCGGAGATCTGCAAGGTCATCTCCTTATGCGGCAGGATTGCCGCACGCGCACTCTGGCCGGAGAAACGCCGATCGCGCAACGGTGCCGCGCCTCAGCCCCCCGCCGCCGCCTTCGCGCGCTCCTGCTCCAGCCGGCCGCGCTGCGCCTCGATCTGGCGGCGGGCGTCGTCGGTCTGGCGGCGGTCGGTTTCGATGGCGGCGCGGCGGGCCTCCCATTGCTGGACGGCGGCGCCGGTGAAGCGGCCCTCGGCCTGCATCCGCACGCGTTCCTGCTCCCACGCCTCGCGCCGCGCCTCGAACCCCAGGCGAAGCTGTTCGGCCTCCTGCCGCAGCGATTCGCTGCGCGCGCGATAGTCGGCGTCGCTCGGCCCGCTGCGGGCGACGGGGGCGGCGGGTGTCGCAACCGGCGCGGGCGGCGCCGGCCGGGGCGCGGGCCTGCCGTCGATACGGTTGGCGCGGGTCGCGGCGCGGGCGCGGGCGGCCTCGCCCTTGTCCTCGGCCTTCGCATCGCGGCCCGCCGCCAGCCGATCGGCCTGCGCCTGCCGCTGGCGGTCGAGCGCCTGCTGCTGCTGGGCGGCGGCCCCCGCCCGATCCGTGGCCAGCGCCGCGCGCTGCGCCGCCGCCTCCGCGCGCAGGCGGGCGGCATCGGGATAGGATTGGGCGAACGTCGCCGCCGGCCACAGGCAGAAAGCGGCGATTACGAGCAGGCGCATCGGGCACATCTCCTTCCTGGCCGCACCGATGGGCGGGCGCATCCCGCCATGGCATAAGCCGAATGAACGATCGCTCAACAGGCAAAGGATATCGCGATGAATGGGGAAGCGGATGCCATCATCGCCCGGCTGGGGCTGGCGCCCCACCCCGAGGGCGGCTTCTATCGGGAGACGTGGCGGGTGCCGGGCGATCCCCGATCGGCGGCGACGGGCATCCTGTTCCTGCTGCGCGCCGGCGAACGATCGCACTGGCACCGCGTCGATGCCGAAGAGATGTGGCTGTGGCACGCCGGCCATCCGCTCGCGCTCCGGATCGCGCCGGCCGATGCCGGGCCGGTGACGACGCTGCGGCTGGGGCCGGACGTGCTGGCCGGCGAAGCGCCGCAAGGACTGGTGCCGGCCGGCGCGTGGCAGGCGGCCGAGGCCGACCGCGGCTGGGCATTGGTCAGCTGCGTGGTCGTGCCAGGGTTCGACTTCGCCGGCTTCCACCTCGCCCCGCCCGGCTGGACACCCGGCGCATGACGAAACCCGCCCCCACGCGGGGTGGGAGCGGGTCCATCGTCCGACCGTGATCGGGGCGGCCGGGGCCGCCCGCCGATCAGGCCGCCTCGGCGGCGGCCGCGGTCTTCTTCTTGATCTCGCGCTTCAGGCGGCGCGCGGCGAGCGAGAGCTGCTCGTCGCCGGTCTTGACCAGCCAATTGTCTAGCCCGCCGACATGCTCGACCGAGCGCAGGCCGTGGGTGGAGACGCGCAGGCGCACGCTGCGGCCCAACGCGTCGGACATCAGCGTCACGTTCTGCAAATTGGGCAGAAAGGTCCGCTTGGTCTTGTTGTTGGCGTGCGACACGTTGTGTCCCACCTGACGGCCCTTGCCGGTCAGTTCGCAAATGCGCGACATCGCTTCTAATCCTGCTGTTCGGTTGCCCGGAAAGTGCGCCGCCCTACCGAGGCTGCCGGGATTCGTCAACCGCATCGCCATCGATCTATTTCCGGCCTGCAACCGTTTCGCCAAAGATACGTTCACCGGCAACCATTTACAGGGAGAGATCGAAATGCGTCCTATCCTCGCCATCGTCGTGGTGATCGTACTTGCGCTGATCGTGGCTGTCGCCACCGGCTTCATCAGTCTTTCCGGCGAATCCGGATCGCTGCCCAAGGTCGCGGTCGAGGGTGGCAGCCTGCCTAAGGTGGATGCGGACGTGGGCAAGATCCAGGTCGGCACCAAGCAGGAGACGATCGAAGTGCCCAAGGTCGAGGTCGGCACCACGAAGGAAGCCGTCAGCGTGCCGGTCGTCGGCGTGCAGAAGCCGGCCGGCAACTGAGGCGTGGCCGGGATGGCGCGCCCCAGCCCCGCGGCGGTGGTCGCCGCCATCCTGTTGCCGCCGCTCGGCATCTATCTCGTGCGCGGCCTCGGCCCGGCCTTCTGGGTCGGGGTCGCGCTCACCATCTTCTGGTGGCTGCCCGGCATCGCCTTCGCGCTCGTCGTGCAATTCGCGCCGCACCTCCTGCCGCCGCGGCTGCTGGCGGCTGGGCGCGGTGCCCCTGCCGCCTGACGGCACACGGGCGGGGTGTCGATCCCCGCCCGTTCCGTTACGAAGGGCGATGCCCTTCCCCCTCCCCCACCCGATGCGCCTGGCGCTCGACCTCGCCGGGGACGCGGCGACTGCGGGCGAAGTGCCGGTAGGCGCGGTGCTGACCGCGGCGGACGGGCGTGTCGTCGCCACTTCCGCCAATCGCATGCGGACGGACCACGATCCTACCGCCCATGCCGAAATCGTCGCGATCCGCGCCGCCGCTACCGCCCTCGGCCGCCCCCGTCTCGACGGCTGCACCCTGTGGGTGACGCTGGAGCCGTGCGCGATGTGCGCCGGGGCGATCGCCCTCGCCCGCATCGCCCGGCTGTATTATGCGGCGGACGATCCCAAGGGTGGTGCCGTCGCGCACGGCCCGAGACTCTTCGCCCAGCCGACCTGCCATCACCGGCCCGACGTCTATGCGGGCATCGGGGCGGTGGCGGCCGCCGAACAGTTGCGGGGCTTCTTCGCGCAACGCCGCTGAAGATGGTTTGCACGGAGGTGTCGCGCCTGCCTGCGAGACGCTATCGGAGCAATTGCGAAGGATGGGGCGCCCGCGCACCCCATCCCCTGTCGATCAGCCGGCCGCCTGATCCGTCACCGGCACGATCTTGATTTCGACGCGGCGGTTCTGGGCGCGGCCGTCGGCGGTGTCGTTGGTCGCGACCGGCTGGGACGAGCCGAAGCCCTGCGTGCCGATCCGCGCGCGCTGCACGCCCTGCACCCCCAGATAGTCCGCCACCGCCTGCGCGCGGTTGCGCGACAGCGGCAGGTTGATCGCATCGGAACCGGTCGAATCGGTATGGCCGTAGACGTCGATATAGGTCTGCGGATAGTCCTTCAGCGTCGTCGCCACCTGATCCAGCGTCGGGCGGAAGCCGGGCTGGATGGCATAGCTGTTCGTATCGAAGGTGATGCCGGACGGGATCTTCAGCAGCAGATCGTCGCCCTGCCGCTCCACCTCCACGCCGGTGCCCGCCGTCTTGGCGCGCAGATCGCGCTCCTGCTTGTCCATGTAGGCGCCGACCCCGGCCCCCGCGAGCGCGCCGATGCCCGCCCCCACGATCGCCTCGGTGCGGCTGCGCCGCCCGCCGACCAAGGTGCCGAGCAGCGCGCCGCCCGCCGCCCCCACGCCTGCGCCCAGGCCGGCGCGCGAGACGCGGCGCTGCCCGGTATCGGGATCGGTGGTGCAGGCGGCGGTGGTCGCCATCAGGGCGGCGGCGGCGGCGAGGCCGGTGATCCGGCGGGACTTCAGCATGATCGCTCCTTCGACACTTCGTTTCGTTGCCGTCCGCTCCACCGCCTGAACATCGCGTGAAAGAGGCGTTGTCGCGGGGTCGCCTTTCGCCGTAGAGCGACAGGCGACCACCATGGCCAACGCCCCATCCCTCGCGCCGTTTCCGTTCGGTGATCTTGCGATCATCATCGGGCTCTGCATCCTGAACGGCATCTTCGCGATGTCGGAACTGGCGATCGTCTCCGCCCGCCGCCCGCGGCTGGAGGCGATGGCACGCGGCAAGGCGAGCGGCGCGCGCGGCGCGCGCGCGGCGGTGGCGCTGGCCGCCGATCCCGGCAAGTTCCTCTCCACCGTCCAGATCGGCATCACGCTGATCGGCATCCTCGCCGGCGCTTATTCGGGCGCCAGCCTGGGCGGGCCGGTGGGAGAACGGCTGACGCTGCTGGGCGTGCCCGCCGCCGCCGCGGGCGAGGCGGGGTTCGCGCTGGTGATCGCGCTCACCACCTTCGTCCAGCTCATCCTGGGGGAGCTGGTGCCCAAGCAGGTGGCGCTCCGCAATCCGGAGCCGATCGCCGCCTGGCTGGCGCTGCCGATGACGTGGCTGGCGCGGATCACCCTGCCGTTCGTGTGGGTGCTGGACCGGACGAGCGGCCTCATCTTCCGCCTCATGGGTCTCAGCCGCGAAGCCGAGAATCGCGTGACCGCGGAGGAACTGCACCTCGTCGTCGCCGAAGCCTCGTCGGCGGGCGTGATCGAGGAAAGCGAGCGCCAGATCATCTCCGGCGTCGTCCGCCTGGCGGACCGGCCGGTGCGCGAGGTGATGACGCCCCGCCGCTCGGTCGAATGGCTGGATGCCGATGCCGATGCCGCGCGCGTGCGCGAATGCCTCGCCCGGATGCCGCACAGCCGGATGCCGATCGCCGAGGGATCGGTCGATCGGCTGATCGGCGTCGTCCAGGCGCGCGACGTGGTGGGCGCGCTGATGGCCGGCGACGACATCGACCTGCGCGCGCTGATGCGCACCGCGCCGATCGTGCCCGACCAGATGGACGCGATGGACGCGCTGACCACGCTGCGCGAGGCGGACGTGCCGCTCGCCTTCGTGCATGACGAATATGGCCATTTCGAAGGGCTGGTGGCCCCGGCGGACCTTCTTGCCGCCATCGCCGGCGCCTTCGCCTCCGACCGGCCCGAAGGCGAGACCGATCCGCCGCTGGTCGAGCGGGAGGACGGCAGCTGGCTCGTCTCCGGCTCGCTGTCGGCCGATGCGCTGGCCGATCGGTTGGGGATCGATCTGCCCGAGGATCGTGATTATGCGACCTGCGCCGGCTTCACGCTGGCGGTATTGAAGCATCTGCCCAAGGTGGGCGAGACCTTCCGCTTCGACGACTGGCAGTTCGAGGTCGTCGACATGGACGGCCGCAAGATCGACAAATTGCTCGCGAGCAGGCGCCCCCGCCGCCGCGAGGCCTGACCCCGGACGGAACCCATGCCGCTGACCAATATCGAAATCGTCGCCATCATCCTCGGCGCCGCGGTGGCGCTCGCGCTGCTGGCGGTGATCCTGCTGCGCCGCCGCCGCCAGACGGTGCGCTTCGATGCCACCGCCGCGGTGCCGCCGCCGGCCCCCCGCACCCCCGCCCCACCGCCGCCCGCGCCGGTTGCGGCGCCGCTGACATCGGCACCGGTTGCCGCGCCGTCGCCCGCCCCCGTCGCTCCGGCCCCGGCCGCCGCGGCATCCGAGCTCACCCGCCTCAAGGGCCTCGGCCCCAAGGCGGCGGCGCGGCTGAACGAACTGGGGGTCGCCGGCATCGCCGATCTGGCGGCGCTGGCCCCGGCCGAGGCGGCGGCGATCGACGCGCAGCTCGGCGCGTTCAGCGGCCGGCTGACGCGCGACCGCTGGGTCGAACAGGCGGCGATGCTCCACGCCGGCGAGATCGATCGCTACGAAGCGACCTTCGGCAAGCTCGGCGGGGCCGCCTGATCGGCGCCGCCGGGCAACCGGCATCCTGCGGCAAGTCTATGGAAAGCCGGCCGATCGCGACGGCGATCCCGCCGGGTCGCTGCCGAACGCGCTTGGCGTCGTGCCTGCCGGGTGCCAAGCTGCGGCGATGCAACGCCTGTCCCTCGGCCTCGCCGCCGCCGCCCTGATCGCCCCCACGCTGGCCCCCGCCGCCCCCGCTGCGCCCGATCCGGCGGCGCTGCGCCGCACGGTGCAGACATTGGTCGGCTTCGGCACGCGGCACACGCTTTCCACCACCACCGATCCCAGGCGCGGCATCGGCGCCGCCCGCCGCTGGGCCGCATCCGAGTTCGAGCGCGTCGCGAAGGCGTGCGGCGGCTGCCTCGCGGTCGAGACGATCGGGCGCGACTTTACCGGCCCGCGCGCGCCGGACGGCGTCCGCGTCGAAGACGTGATCGCCATTCAGCGCGGCACCGGCGATCCCGATCGCGTGGTGATCGTGCAGGGCCATATCGACAGCCGCGTCAACGACGTGATGGACGCGACCAGCGATGCCGCCGGCGCCAACGACGATGCCTCGGGCGTGGCGCTGGTGATGGAGGCGGCACGCCTCCTCTCGCGCGACAGGTTCGCGGGCACGATCGTCTATGCCGCGCTCTCGGGCGAGGAGCAGGGCCTGTGGGGCGGCACGCTGCTGGCCGAGACGGCCAAGGCGCGCGGCTGGAAGGTGGCGGCGGTGCTCAACAACGACATCGTCGGCAACACCCACGGCATCGGCGGCGAGCATGTGACCGACCGGGTCCGCGTCTTTTCCGAAGGGATCGAGGCGGCGGGCGACCTCAAGGTGCAGCGCGCGATCGGCGGCGAGGACGACGGCCCGTCGCGCGCACTCGCCAAGGCCGTCGTGGCGACGGCCGCGGCCGATCCCGCGATCGGCCTGTCGGTGCTGGCGGTGCGCCGCCCCGATCGCTTCCAGCGCGGCGGCGATCACCTGCCTTTCCTCGACGCGGGCTTCCCCGCGATCCGCTTCACCGAGGCGACCGAACATTACGATCGCCAGCACCAGACCGTCCGCACCGAAGGCGACCGCGCCTATGGCGATACGATCGCGTTCGTCGATTTCCCCTATCTGGCGCGGGTGACGGCGCTGAACGTCGCGGTTCTGCGCCGGCTGGCGGCGGCGCCGGCGGCGCCGGCGAAAGTCTCGATCGCGGGCGCGCTCTCCGACGATACGCGCGTGACGTGGGACGCGGTGCCGGCCGCGGCAGGCTATCGCGTCCGCTGGCGCCTCGCCGACCGGCCCGACTGGACCGACGGCCGCGACGTGCCCGCCGGCACCACCGCGCTCGATCTGCCGAAGGTCAATATCGACGACCATTTCTTCGGCGTCGCGGCGCTGGCGGCGGACGGTGCGGAAAGCCTCGTCACCTTCGCCGGCGTTCCGCCCCGGCCGGCGCCGGGGGCGGTGCGGTAGAAAACCGCTTCCGTTCGCGCTGAGTAGCGACCGAGCGGGCTCATCAGAGCCGTGTCGAGGGCGCGTATCGAAGCGGGTCACGCGGCGCCGCCCTTCGATACGGCCTTTCGACTGCGCTCAAGACCTACTCAGGGCGAACGGATCCCTCGCGCACCTTCACCCCTCGCCGACGCGTTCGATGTCCGCCCCTACCGCAGACAATTTCTCCTCCAGCCGCTCGTAGCCACGGTCGAGGTGGTAGACGCGGTTGACATGCGTTTCCCCCTCCGCGGCCAGCCCGGCGAGGACGAGGCTCATCGAGGCGCGCAGGTCGGTCGCCATCACCGGCGCGCCGTTCAGCCGGTCGACGCCACGCACTACGGCGGTGCGGCCGCGCACCTGGATGTCGGCCCCCATCCGCGCCAGCTCGGGCACATGCATGTAGCGGTTCTCGAAGATCGTCTCGGTCAGCACGCTGGCGCCGTCGGCCAGCGCCAGCATCGCCATGAACTGCGCCTGCATGTCGGTGGGGAAACCCGGATAGGGCGCGGTCGAGATGGTCAGCGCCTGCAACGCGCCGTTCGCCGCCACGCGCAGCCCGCCGTCACTATCCTCCACGGTCAGCCCGGCTTCCTCGAGCTGATCGAGGATCGCGCCCATGTCCGCCCGATCGGCGCCGGCCAGCGTCAGATCGCCGCCGGTGATCGCCGCGGCGCAGGCATAGCTGCCCGCTTCGATGCGATCGGCCATCACGCGATATTCGGCACCGTGGAGGGCGGGCTTGCCGCTGATCGTCAGCCGCTCGCCGCCGATGCCGCTTATCTGCGCACCCATCGCGATCAGGCAGCGGCACAGGTCGGCGATCTCGGGCTCGCGCGCGGCATTGTCGATCACCGTCTCGCCACGGGCGAGGACCGCCGCCATCAGCGCATTCTCCGTCGCACCGACCGAGGGGACGGGGAAGACGATCCGCCCGCCGGTCAGGCCGCCGGCGGGGGCCGTCGCCTTCACATAGCCCGCCGCCATCTCGATCTCGGCGCCCAGCGCCTCCATCGCCTTCAGGTGCAGGTCGATCGGGCGGTTACCGATCGCGCAGCCGCCGGGCAGCGAGACGGTGGCGACGCCCTCGCGCGCCAGCAAAGGCCCCAGCACGAGGATCGAGGCGCGCATCCGGCGCACCATATCGTAGGGGGCGGTGGTGGAGGCGATCCGCGCCGCGTCCAGCGTCATCTGCCGGCCCCATTCGCCCGCCGTCGCCCCCGCCACGCGGGTCGAGACGCCGAGACCGTTGAGGAGGTGGCCGAAGCCGTCGACATCGGCCAGCCGCGGCAGGTTGGTGAGCGTCAGCGGCTGATCTGTCAGCAGCGCGCAGGGCAGCAGGGTGAGGGCGGCATTCTTCGCGCCGGAGATGGGCACGATGCCCGACAGGCGCTTGCCGCCGCGGATGATGATGCGATCCATGGAAGGCGGTTTAGCGGGCCGTGGCCCCAGCGCAAGAAAGCCGCCCGCGATCGATCGCTGCTCAGGCCTTTTCCATCGTGCATTGCAGCGGGTGCTGGTTGGCGCGGGCGAATTCGATCACCTGCGAGACCTTCGTCTCGGCCACTTCGTAGGTGAAGGTGCCGCACACGCCGACGCCCTTCTGGTGGACGTGCAGCATCACCCGCGTCGCATCCTCCAGCCCCATGCGGAAGAAGCGCTGGAGGCAGAGGACGACGAATTCCATCGGCGTGTAATCGTCGTTCAGCATCAGCACGCGATAGGGTTGCGGCTGCTTGGTGCGCGTCCGGGTGCGCGTGGCGACGCCGAGACCAGTGCCGCCATCGTCGCCGTTCTTGCGCGTGGCGGTGACGGGATCGACGCTGAAGGGATCGGCGCTGACGGCATCGACAAGGGGGGTGGCGGCGGCGAACATCGGCGCGGGCGGACTCCGGCTGGGGCGAGAGCAGGATATGGCATCCCCCCCGCCTTCCGCAAGGGCATGGGGCAGACGCGAAAAGGGCCGCCCGCGGATGCGGACGGCCCCTTCGTGCCGATCGGGCAGCGATCAGTAGGCGCTGGTGGTCGCCTTCACCTTCTCGCTGGCGACGGCATAGCGGTTGGACAGCGGCTGGAACACCTCGCCCATCAGCTTCAGCATCGCTTCGCTGGTCTTGGAAGCCTCGGCGACGGCGGCGTCGAACGAGGTCTTGGCATAGTCGCTTTGGAGCTGGAACAGCTCGGTCGGCGACTTGGCCGAGGCCAGGCCCTTGAACGCGGCGGTCGCCTGCTCGAAGCTCTTCTTGCCATATTCGGCGGCGTCCTGGACGAGCGCTTCCGAACCCTTGGCGGCGACGCGCGCGGAGGCGACGATCGCCTCGACGTTGCCCTTCGTGAATTCGACCATCTCTTCGCCCATGCGGCTGGTCTTTTCCATCATGCCCTTGGCGCGATCGTTGATCTCCCCGAACATCGCCTGGGCGTTCTGGGGCGCAGCGGTAGCCATCGTCATATATCCTTTCAACGGGTTGGATGCCGCGGGCGCGGCGGGCTGGGCGTGGGTAATCGTGGGTGCGGCAGCGGCGACGGCAGCGACCGTCCCGGCCGCCACCTCCTTCGTCTGCGCGATCGCATCGCTGGCGGTGCGTGCGGCGACGTCGGTCGCCTTCTGGGCCGCTGCCGTGGTCGTTTCGGCGGCCTCGACCGCCGCGTCGGTGGAAGCCTCGGCGGTCGCCGCCATCGTCTTCACGGCCTGCTCGGCGGCCGAGACGCTCGCCTTGGCGACGGGCGCCGCAGCGGTCTTCACGGTTTCCGCGGTCTTGGCCGCCACCGCCTTCGCAGCGGCCGCGGCCTGTTCGCCGGACTTCGCCATCGTCTGTGCGACGGCCGTCGCCGCGACCGGCGCGGTGGCCGTCGGAAGCGCCTCGACGGCGGCCTTCATCGATTCGACGGCCTCACGCGGCGAAGGCGGGGCCTCGGTCGTCACGAAGGGGGCGACCGGCGCCGCCGGCTTGGCACCGCGCCGATTGCCCGTCTTGACCTGCCGGGGATCTGCCATCGAACCGCTCCCATCGTCATCGTGTTGCAATGCACAATAATAGGGCGGCAGATCGTTTTCAAGTCATTTTGTGCGGTGCAGCAATCCTATGTCATGATGGTTAATCATCGCATCCGCACGTAGCGGCCGGGCGCATCCTCGATCGCGGGAAAGGCCCCGCCCCCCGGCCGTCGCGCACCCTCCACCGGCACCGTGCCGGTGCCCTGCGCCTTCACCCATTCGATCCAGTCGGGCCACCAGCTGCCCTTGGTTTCCGTCGCGGCGGCGAGGAAGTCGTCGAGCGAATCGCCGGGGCCGTCCGCCGTCCAATATTGATATTTGCCGGCGGCGGGCGGGTTGACGACGCCCGCGATATGCCCCGATCCCGCCAGCACGAACCGCATCGGCCCCGCCAGATGCCGCGTCATCTTCCAGACGCTGCCGGCAGGCGCGATATGATCCTCGCGCCCCGCCTGGATATAGGCCGGCGTCTCGATCCGCCCGAGGTCGATCGGCACGCCGGCCACGCTCAGCGCGCCCGGCCGCACCAGCCGGTTGTCGCGATAGAAGTCCTCCAGATAGCGGCGGTGCCAGGCGGCGGGCAGGTTGGTGACGTCGCCGTTCCAGTGGAGGAGGTCGAAGACCGGATAATCTTCCGCCAGCAGGTAATTGTTAACGACATAGTTCCAGATCAGGTCGCGCCCGCGCAGCAGGTTGAACGTGGCGGCGAGGTAGCGGCCGTCGATATAACCCTCCTCCCCCGCCAGTGCCGCGATCATGCCGATCTGGTCGTCGTCGACGAACAGCGACAATTCGCCCGCATCGGCGAAATCGACCTGCGCGGTGAAGAAGGTGGCGCTGGCGACCTTCGCCGCCTGCCCCTCCGCCGCGGCCCAAGCCAGCGTCATCGCCAATGTCGTCCCCGCCACGCAATAGCCGATGGTATGGACGCTCTCGACGGCCAGCAGCTCGCGCACCGCATCGATCGCATCGACCTGGCCCTTCAGGACGTAATCGTCCATCGTCATGTCCGCCATCGTGGCGTCCGCGGACTTCCACGAGACCATGAACACCGTCAGCCCCTGTTCCACCGCCCAGCGGACGAAGCTGTTCTTCGCGTTCAGATCGAGGATGTAGAAGCGATTGATCCACGGCGGGAAGATGAGGAGCGGGGTGCGTTCGACCTGCTCCCCCACGGGATCGTACTGGATCAGCTGGTAGAGCGGCGTCTCGCGCACCACCTTGCCCGGCGTCGCGGCGATATTGCGGCCGACCTCGAACGCCTCCGCGTCGGTGTGCGTCACCTGCCCGCGGCCCATGTCGTGCGCCATCCGTTCGAGGCCGCGCAGCAGATTGTCGCCGCGCGTCTCGAAGATCTTCTCCATCACCACCGGGTTGGTGACGGGGAAATTGGCCGGGCTCATCGCATCGGCGAAGGTGCGTGCGGCGAAGCGCAACTGCTCGCGCTGCCGGGGGGCCAGGCCCTCCAGCGTATCGACCCCGCGCAGCAGATGATCGGTCATCAGCAGGTAACTCTGCCGGATCAGCGCGAACAGGGGGTGCTGCTCCCACTGCGGGGCGGCGAAACGGCGGTCGCGGGCGGTGGCGGCGGCGGGCAGCGGCGGCGCATCCTCAGCCCCCAGGAAATGCTGCCACAGCGCCATATTGTCCTGCCAGAAGGCGCGGCCCTGATCGAACCACCGGTCGGTATCGATCGTCGCCGCGGCCCGCGCCTGCATGTCCTGCGCCTGCCCGGCGATCTGCTGCGCGGCCTCCGCGGCATGGATCATCAGCATCTGCTGGGCCTGGCCGATCACCCCGGTCCAATGCTGGAGATCGGCAAGGCCGGGCTGGCCCTGGCTCGCCCCGTGGCCCTGTCCCTCATCCTGTCCGTCGGCCATCGCGGCTCCTCTCGCTTTATTTGGCGGCCCTTCTGCCATTCGCCTGCCGATCGCTCTATAACGCGTGCCGCCGGGCGGCGGGCCACCGCTGTCCGGCATCGATCATGGGCGATCCGCGCCCGATGGCCAAGAGGACCGAAGCCACCCTTCTTTTCTGTTCCAACGAGGACGATCATGTCGGAAGAATTCTACCGCATCCGCCGCCTGCCCCCCTATGTCATCGCCGAAGTGAATGCGATGCGGGCAGCCGCGCGCGCGCGCGGGGACGACATCATCGATCTCGGCATGGGCAATCCCGATCTGCCGCCGCCGCCGCACGTCATCGACAAATTGTGCGAGGTGGCGCGCAAGCCCGATGCGCACGGCTATTCCGCCTCCAAGGGCATCGCCGGCCTCCGGAAGGCGCAGGCCGGCTATTACGGCCGCCGCTTCGGCGTCGATGTCGATCCCGATACCGAAGTGGTGGTGACGCTGGGCTCGAAGGAGGGCCTCGCCAACCTCGCCCAGGCGATCACCGCGCCGGGGGACGTGGTGCTGGCGCCCAACCCCAGCTACCCGATCCACACCTTCGGCTTCATCATCGCCGGCGCCACGATCCGCTCGATCCCGACGACGCCGGACGACCGCTTCTTCGATTCGCTCGAGCGGGCGGTGAAGTTCACCGTGCCCAAGCCCAGCGTGATGGTGATCGGCTATCCGTCCAACCCGACCGCCGACGTCGCCGACCTCGCCTTCTACGAGAAGGTCGTGGCGTTCGCGAAGGAGCATAAGATCTGGGTCTTGAGCGACCTCGCTTATTCCGAAATCTACTTCGACGACGTGCCGACGCCCTCGATCCTGCAGGTGCCGGGCGCCAAGGACGTGGCGATCGAATTCACCTCCATGTCCAAGACCTATTCGATGGCAGGCTGGCGGATGGGCTTTGCGGTCGGCAACAAGACGCTGATCGCGGCGCTGACGCGGGTGAAGAGCTATCTCGATTACGGCGCCTTCACCCCCATCCAGGCGGCGGCGGTGGCGGCGATCAACGGCCCGCAGGACATCGTCGAGCAGAACCGCCAGCTCTACCGGCGGCGGCGCGACGTGCTGATCGACAGCTTCGCCCGCGCCGGGTGGGAAATCCCCTCGCCCCGCGCCTCGATGTTCGCCTGGGCGCCGCTGCCGCCGGCGCTCGCGCACCTCGGCAGCCTCGAATTCTCCAAGCAACTGCTCACCCACGCCAATGTCGCGGTGGCCCCCGGCGTCGGCTATGGCGAGGAGGGCGAGGGTTTCGTGCGCATCGCGATGGTCGAGAACGAGCATCGCATCCGCCAGGCCGCGCGCAACGTGAAGCGCTACCTGCAACAGATGGGCGTCAACGTTCCGGGGGGCCGCGCGGCAGGATGAACGGGGGCAGCTTGCTCGGCGCGATTTCCGTCGAGGGGGTCACCAACCTTGCCCATGCCATCCAGCTGTCGCTGGCGCCGGTGTTCCTGCTGACGGGCATCGGCGCCATCCTCAACATGCTCACCGGCCGCCTCGCGCGCATCGTCGATCGCGCGCGGCGGCTGGACGAGAATTTCACGCCGATCGATCACCCCGCCCATGCCCGGCAGGTGGCGGAACTGCGGTTGCTCGATCGGCGCATCGCCATCGTCAACAACGCCATCTTCCTCTGCACGCTGTCCGCCGCGGCAGTGTGCATGGTGGTGGCGGGGCTGTTCCTCGCCACCCTCCTCGATCTGGGCTTCGCGCGGACGATGGCGGCGATCTTCGTGGGGGCGATGCTGGTGCTGATCCTGGCCTTGCTGCTGTTCCTTTACGAAGTGCGCATCGCCATCGCCGCGATTCGCGTGCGGGACGAACTGCTCGAGCGGAGCCGACGGTGACGCCCGCCGTCGAGCGGCGGCTGTTGCAGGCGGCCGTGGCGATCGCCTGCCTCGTGCCGCTCGCAACCGGCGGGGAGAGCGTGATCCGCGGCGCGGCCTTCCTGCGCGGCGTGCCGCAGCCGGTGCCGCCCGATCTCGACAGCCATTTCCGCTATCTGTCGGGCATCTTCCTCGCCCTTGGCATCGCCTTTGCAACCACCGTGCCGGCGATCGAGCGGCTGGGGCCGCGCTTCCGCCTGCTGGCGGCGATGGTGGTGGCGGGCGGCCTCGCGCGCGCCGTCTCCTGGTTGGCGATCGGCGCGCCGGGGCCGGGGCATCGCTTCGGCCTCGTCATGGAACTGGGCGTGGTGCCGCTGCTGGTGCTGTGGCAGGGCCGTGTCGCCCGGCGGTTCGGCGCGTGACCGCACCCGACGGCATCTCCGCCCGGCATAGCGCCCGACCCGGTTTCCTCCACCATCACGCCAGCCCGCTCGCCGTCGCCCTCCTCGGCGGGCTGATGCTGGCGGCGCTGCTCGGTTGGCTGGGCGGCTGGCCGACGCCCGTCGCCGCCGCGCGCAATGCCGATGCGGTGCTGACGGTGAAGGCCCCCGCCACGATCCGCACCGGCATGTTCTTCGAGGCCGCCATCACCGTCACCCCGCGCCGCCGCTTCGCCGATCTGCGCATCGGCCTGGCGCCGTCGCTGTGGCGGGACGTGACGCAGAATACGATGATCCCCGCCGCCGCCGAAGAGGCGTTCGCCGGCGCCCTCTTCACCTTCGCCTATGGCCCACGCACGGCAGGCGATCCGCTGGAGGTGAAGCTCGATCTCCAGATCAACCCGTCGCTGGTCGGCCGCACCGCCGGGGACATCGTCGTCCTGGATGGCGAGACGCCGGTGCTGCGCCTGCCGCTCGCGCTGAGAGTGCTGCCCTGATGGATATCGTGCTGCGCGCCAGCGCGATGTTCGCGCTTCTCTATCTGCTGCTCCGCCTGCTCGGCAAACGCACGCTGAGCCAGGTGACGCCGTTCGAGATGCTGCTGCTGATCGTGATGGGCGATCTGATCCAGCAGGGCGTGACGCACAACGACTTCAGCCTGACCGGCGCGGCGCTGGCGGTGGGCACGATCGCCTTCTGGGCGCTGATGCTGAGCTGGACGACCTACCTCTTCCCCCGCGTCGAGCGGATGCTGGATGGATCGCCCCGCGTCATCATCCGCGATGGCGAACTGATCGAGCACAATCTGCGGCGCGACCGGCTGACCCGCGGCGAGGTGGAATCGGAGATGCGACTGGCGGGCATCGCCCATATCGCCGACGTGGAATGGGGCATATTGGAGCCGCAGGGGCGGATGAGCTTCATCCCGAAGAAGCAATAAGGGTTTTTCACGCGGAGGCGCGGAGACGCGGAGGGGTTGCGATCGACGCGACGTGACGCCTCTGCCGCGAAGCGGCCATCAACTCGATGGCCTGCGGCCGGCAGGGCGACGCCGCCGCGGTCGCGGCACCTCCGCGTCTCCGCGCCTCCGCGTGAACCAACCCTGCCTTACATCTCCCCGCGCGACCGCCGCAGCGCGTAGTAGCGCTGTACGTTGGCATTATGCTCGGCCAGCGTCGTCGCGAAGACGTGGCCGCCCTTGCCGTCGGCCACGAAATAGAGTGCGTCGCTCTTCGCCGGATCAAGCACCGCCGCGATCGAATCGCGCCCCGGATTGGCGATCGGGCCCTCGGGCAGGCCGGTCATCGCATAGGTGTTGTAGCCATTGACCGCGTTCAGTTCGGACCGGCGGATGCGGCGGCCGAGCGGGCGGCCTTTGGTGATCGGGTAGATCACGGTCGGATCGGCCTGAAGCCGCATCCCCTGCCGCACGCGATTGGAATAGACCGCCGCCACCAGCGGCCGCTCGGCGGGCTTGGCCGTCTCCTTCTCGACGATCGCCGCCAGCGTCACCGCCTCCGCCGGCGTCTTCGCCACCGTCGTCGGCTTGCGCGCCGCCCAAAGCTCGGCCAGCGTGCTCTTCATCGCCGCCTGCATCCGGGCGAGCACGTCGGCCCGCGCCTCGCCCTTCTCGAAACTGTAGCTGTCGGGCAGCACCGATCCCTCCGCCGGCACCGCCACCGGCCCGGTCAGCGCCGGCTCCGCCATCAGCCGCTCGGCGACGAGGACGGACGGCATCCCCTCGGGGATCGTCACCAGCCGCTGCACGGTGCGCCCGTTCTGGAGCAGTTCCAGCACCGCCGCCCCGCTGGCGCGGGCGGGGATGGTGAACTCCCCGGCGCGGATCGGCGCATCGCTGCCGAAGCGGCGGGCGTAGCGCAGGAAGTTGGTGGTCGAGCGGATCACGCCGGCCTTTTCCAGCGCCCGCGCGGCGGCGGCGAGGCTGGCGCCCTCGGGCACGACGACGTTGGTATCGGCGGCGGCCGGGCCGGGGCCGTACCAGCCGCCCCAGGCGGTGAAGCCGACGACGCCGACCGCCGCCAGTATCAACGCCACCGCGACCGCCGCGGCGATCCACAGGCCCCGCCGCCCGCCCCGCCGGCGCCGCGCCACGGCTTATTCGGCCGGGACGAGGACGAGGCTGGCGTTGGTCCCGCCGAAGCCGAAGGAATTGTTGAGCACGGCGCGCACCTGCCGCTTCTTGGCGGTATGGGGCACCAGATCGACGCCCTGGCAGCTGTCGCTCGGATTATCGAGGTTGAGCGTCGGCGGCACGATCTGGTCGCGCATCGCCAGGATGCAGAAGATTGTCTCCACCGCCCCCGCGCCGCCCAGCAGATGGCCGATCGCGGACTTGGTGGAGGACATCGAGACATCCGCCATCGCCTCGCCGAACAGGCGGCGGACGGCGCCCAGTTCCAGCTCGTCGCCCATCGGCGTCGAGGTGCCGTGCGCGTTGATGTAATCGATGTCGGACGGCTGCATCCCCGCCTTCTTCAGCGCCATCTGCATCGAACGGAACGCGCCCGATCCGTCGGGGTGCGGGGCGGTGACGTGATAGGCGTCGCCCGACAGGCCGTAGCCGACGACCTCGGCATAGATCTTGGCGCCGCGCGCCTTGGCATGCTCATATTCCTCGAGCACGACGACGCCCGCGCCCTCGCCCATGACGAAGCCGTCGCGATCCTTGTCGTAGGGGCGGCTGGCCCGCTCGGGCTGGTCGTTGAAGGCGGTGGACAGCGCGCGCGCCTGTGCGAAGCCGGCGATGCCGATCGGGCAGACGGTGCTTTCCGCACCGCCCGCCAGCATCACGTCGGCATCGTCCATCGCGATCATCCGCGCGGCATCGCCGATCGAATGGGCGCCGGTCGAACAGGCGGTTACGACGGCGTGGTTCGGCCCCATCAGCCCGTATTTGATCGAGACCTGGCCCGAGATCAGGTTGATGAGCCGGCCGTGGACGAAATGCGGGGAGACGCGACGCGGGCCCTTCTCGGCCAGCACCAGCGATTCGCTTTCGATGCCCGGCAGGCCGCCGATCCCCCGATCCGATCGACACGCCCGGCGCGATAGCGCGCCTCCTCGCTCATCTCGGTCAGGCCCGCATCCTCCAGCGCCTGACCGGCGGCATCGATCCCGTAGACGATGAAGGGATCGACCTGACGCTGCACCTTATGGTCGACGCGCTTGCCGGCATCGAAGCCGTAGGGGTGATCCTTCGGCTTCACCTCGCAGGCGATCTTGCAGATCTGGTCGGAGGCGTCGAAGCGGGTGATCGGCCCGGCGCCGGATTTGCCCGCGATCAGGTTGGCCCAGGCGGTTTCCACATCGGCGCCCAGCGGCGTCACGAGCCCCAGACCGGTTACGACGACACGACGCATCGCGTCCCTCCTCCGCTTGCTTCGCGGGCCGGCGCCCGCACGTCTCCAAAAACCAAAGCGGCTCCCCGACCGCCAAGGGCCGGGGAGCCGCCGGACCGTTGCCGGTCGTTGGGCTCAGCCCTTGTTCGTGTCGATATAGGTGATCGCGTCGCGCACCGTGCTGATCTTCTCGGCCGCGTCGTCGGGGATCTCGACCCCGAACTCTTCCTCGAAGGCCATCACCAGCTCGACGATGTCGAGGCTGTCGGCGCCCAGGTCGTCGATGAAGCTCGCGTCCTCGGTCACCTTCTCGGCTTCGACGCCGAGATGCTCGACGACGATCTTCTTCACGCGCTCGGCGGTCTCGCTCATGGATTGTGCCTTCCTCTATGCTTTGACCCGCCCCCTAGCCGTGGGTGGAGGCAGGTGCAAGAGCGGTGGAAGCCGGGGCCGGGTTCCACCGCTGTTCCATCAGATCATCGCCATTCCGCCATTGACGTGCAGCGTCTGCCCCGTGACGTAGCCCGCCTCGCGGCTGGCCAGATAGGCGACGGCGGCGCCGATGTCCGCCCCCCTCGCCCAGCCGGCCAGCCGGGATGCGGCCGACGAGCGCGGCCTTCTGCGCCTCGGGCAATACGTCCGTCATCGGCGTCGCGATGAAGCCGGGGGCGACGCAATTGACGGTGATGTTGCGGCTGGCCAGCTCCTGCGCCAGCGCCTTGGACATTGCGGTGAGGCCGCCCTTGGAGGCGGCGTAATTGGCCTGCCCCGGATTGCCCGTCGTGCCGACCACCGAGGTGATCGAGACGACGCGCCCGAACCGCGCCTTCATCATCGGCCGGGTGGCGGCGCGGATCAGGCGAAAGGCGGCTTCGAGGTTGACCCGGATCACCTGATCCCACTCCTCGTCCTTCATCCGCATCCCCAGATTGTCGCGCGTGACGCCGGCATTGTTGACGAGGATGTCGAGGCTGCCGCCCAGCGCCCTCCACCGCACGCGGCACGAGGCCGTCGACCGCCGCCGCGTCCGACAGATCGCACGCCAGCGCGACATGATCGCCGCCCAGTTTGTCGCGGAAGGCATCGAGCTTGGCCGCGTTCGATCCCGACACCGCCAGCCGCGCCCCCCGCCCCGCCAGCGCCCTGGCGACCGCCGAGCCGATCCCCCCGGACGCGCCCGTCACCAGCGCGGTCATGCCTGTCAAATCGAACATCGTCATTCTCCAGAAGATTGGTTCGCGCAGAGACCCGGAAGAGTCAGAGCGATGCCGCCAGCGCCTCGATGTCCGCCATCGTCACCACGCTCGTCGTCGTCGCGTCCGGGGCGATGCGCTTTGCACATCGGGGCCAGCACCTTGCCGCCGAACTCGACGAACTGCGCCACGCCCGCACCGTGCATCGCCACCACGCTCTCGCGCCAGCGGACGGTGCCCGTCACTTGCGCCACCAGCAGGTCGCGGATCGCGGCCGGATCGGCGGCCGGCGCGGCGGTGACGTTGGCGTAGACGGGGACGAGGGGCGCGCGCAGGTCGGCCGCCGCCAGCGCCGTGGCCATGGCGTCGGCGGCGGGCTGCATCAGCCGGCAGTGGAAGGGGGCGGAGACGGGCAGCGGCACCGCCCGCCTGGCGCCGCGCGCCTTGGCGAGCGCCATCGCCCGCTCCACGGCGGCGACATGGCCGGAGACGACCACCTGCCCGCCGCCATTGTCGTTGGCGGCCTCGACCACCGCACCCTCGGCCGCCTCCCCGGCAGACCGCCTCGGCCGCATCGAACTCGATCCCCAGCAGCGCCGCCATCGCGCCGACGCCGACCGGCACCGCCGCCTGCATCGCCTGGCCCCCGCAGCCGCAGCAGCCGCGCGGTGGTGGCCAGATCGATCGCGCCCGCCGCACACAGTGCCGAATATTCCCCCAGCGAATGGCCGGCGACGAAAGCGGCCTTGTCCGCCAGCCGGAGGCCGCCCTCCTCCTCCAGCACGCGCAGCGTGGCGACGGCATTGGCCATGATCGCCGGCTGGGCATTCTCGGTCAGCGTCAGTGCGTCCTCCGGCCCCTCGCGCATCAGCCGCGAGAGGTTCTGGCCCAGCGCCTCGTCCACTTCCTCGAAGACGGCGCGGGCGACCGCGCTGGCATCGGCCAGCGCCGCCCCCCATGCCGACCGACTGGCTGCCCTGTCCGGGAAAAATGAAGGTGCGCATGGAAAATCCCCTCTCGGCTCGCGATGTGGCGCGCGGCCTATGGAACCTCGGCGCCGCTGGCAAGCCGGCCGCCCCGGTAGCGGTAGCGGAAGTCGTCGGCGAAGGCCGCCAGCCGCCCCTCGGCGATTGCGGCGCGCAGGCCGGCCATCAACTGCTGGTAGAACCAGAGGTTGTGCTCCGTCATCAGCATCGCCCCCAGCATCTCCCCCGATCGGACGAGGTGGTGGAGATAGGCGCGGCTCCACCCCGCAACCGGCGAGGCGGGATCGAGCGGCGCAAGGTCCTCCGCCCAGCGCGCGTTGCGGATGTTGACCGGCCCGTCCCAGGTGAACGCCTGGCCGTTGCGGCCGCTGCGCGTGGGCAGCACGCAATCGAACATGTCGATGCCGCGCTCTCACCGCCCCCACGATGTCGTCGGGCTTGCCCACCCCCATCAGATAGCGGGGCTTGGCCGGATCGAGTTGGCCGGGCGCGAAATCGAGGCAGGCGAACATCGCCGCCTGCCCCTCGCCCACCGCGAGGCC
>JAQIJD010000012.1:0-85619 GCA_036946415.1 Edaphosphingomonas fennica
CGAATCGCCGCTCGTCATCCGCCCCTATCTGGCGGGGCTGACGCCGCCGCAGCTGTTCACCGTGATGGCGAGCGGGATGGCGGGCGTGGCGGGGACCATTCTCGCGGCCTATGCCTCGATGGGCATCCGCATCGACTATCTGCTCGCCGCATCCTTCATGGCGGCGCCGGGCGGCATCCTGATGGCCAAGATCATGATGCCCGACGATCCCTCCCAGCCGATCGAGCATCCCATCGACCTCGTCGATTCGACGCATGACGAGGAGAAGCCCGCCAACATCATCATGGCCGCGGCGCAGGGGGCGCAGCTGGGCGTGAAGCTGGCGGTGGCGGTGGGGGCGATGGTGCTGGCGTTCGTGGCGCTGGTGGCGCTGGCCAATGGCATCCTCGGCGCGATCGGCGGCTGGTTCGGCCAGCCGAGCCTGTCCTTCCAGCAGATATTGGGCCTCGTCTTCGCCCCCGTGATGGCGCTGCTCAACGTGCCGTGGGCGGAAGCGGGGGCGGCGGGCGGCCTGTTCGGCGAGAAGATCGTGCTGAACGAATTCGTCGCCTACATCCACCTCGGCCAGATCGCGCCGACGCTGAGCGCGCACACGATCGGCGTCGTCACCTTCGCGCTGTGCGGCTTCGCCAATTTCTCGTCGATCGCGATCCAGATGGCGGTGACGGGCAACCTCGCGCCCAACCAGCGGCCGGTGATCGCGCGGCTGGGGCTGCGCGCGCTGGTGGCGGGGAGCCTGGCCAATCTGATGTCGGCGGCGCTGGCGGGGATGCTGATCTGAGGGGTTTGGGGTGGGGTTCCTGTTGACCGGTCTCGAGCCTCGACGGGAACCCCACCCAACCCCTTTCAAGGGAGGGCTTTTAGACGGCCGCGGTCATCGCCAGGGCCTGGCGCTTGGCGTCGTCCATGTCGGTGGCGGTGCCCTCGTCGCCCTCCGTGGTGCGGCCGGCACCCGGACCGGCGCCCAGGTCCGCGCCCGTCGTCGGATTGCTGTCGGGCTGGGAGATGGTGCGCTTGCGCAGCGCCTCCAGCGTCGTCGCATCCGCCTCGCCCAGCATCACCGTCGCGGCACCGTCGCCGCCGTCGGCGGGCATCGCCTCGGCGAGATCGTCGATCCGCTCCCATTGCGCGCCCTCGTTCCACGGGCCGTTCATGTCGCCCGCCCCTTGCGAGGCGTTGACATAGGTGTTGGCGAAGGGGGCGAGGCCGGGCAGCTTGCCGGGCGGGAAATTGTCGGCGATGGCGTAGAGCGCCTTTTCGAAGCTCTTCTGGTGCGCCACCTCGCGCGTCATCAGGAAGCCCAGCGCATCCTTGATGCCGGGATCGTCGGTGGCGTTGATGAGCCGTTCGTAGACGATCTTGGCGCGCGATTCGGCGGCGATGTTGGACCGCAGGTCGCACGTCGGATCGCCGCGGCTGTCGATATAGGCCGCGGTCCACGGCACGCCCGACGAATTGGTGAGCGCCGGCCCGCCGCCGTAAAGGATCGACTGGGTGTGGCTGTTGCCGCCCGCGTTCAGCGACAGATAGAGTTCGGCCTCCTCCATCGTGCCCTCGGAGATCTGCGCCTTGGCCCCCTTGTTGAGCATGGCGACGATCGAGCCGATCACTTCGAGATGGCTCAGCTCCTCGGTCGCGATGTCGAGCAGCAGATCCTTGCGGCCGGGATCGTCCTCGCCCAGCCCTTGCGTGAAGTAGCGCATCGCCGCCGCCAGCTCGCCGTCCGGCCCGCCGAATTGTTCGAGCAGGAAGGATGCGAGCACGGGGTTCGGCTCGGACACGCGCACGGTATATTGCAGTCGCTTGTTGTGCATGAACATCGGTCGGCCTCCTGATGACGGTCTACAAGCCGATGGCGACCGGCGATGTTCCTCTCATCGTGTCGCACAAGACCGATCTATGTTTCTGAATTGAAAGACTTCTGTTCCTGTGCCGGAACGTTCACGCGGGCGACAGCGATGTTCGCCGACAAGGCGGGATGATCCTTTTCGCCGCCGCGTTGCTTGCCGCCACCGCCGTTCCCGGGGATGCCGCACATCGCGCCGACCGGCTGCGGACCGAGGCACTGAACCACAGCGCCGCCGCCGCCGTCGCCCGGCGCGATGCCGCCAACGCCACGGTGCGCGCGCGGGGGCGGGCGGACCGTGCCGATTACGAGCGGCGCCTCTCGGCGTGGCGGCGGCAGGTCGCCGCCTGCCGCGCCGGGGACGCGGAGGCGTGCGCGGCGCGGTGACGGCCCTGTCCGCCGCGCCGCCGATCTGGCATGGGGGGCCATGTCCGTCCTGACCGTGCGTGCCGACCTTCCCGATCCCCCGACCGCCGCCGCCGCGCCGACTGTGCTGGGCGTCGATCGATCGATCGCGGGCCAGCCGTGGCGGTGGCGGGGGCGCTCGCTCGATATGGGGGCGGATGCGTTCCGCGCCGACGATCTGGTGACGGGTCTGCTGCTGGCGCGCGGCTGCCCGCGCGAGGCGATCGACAGCCACCGCGCGCCGACGCTGCGCGCCTTCATGCCCGATCCCTCCTGCTTTCAGGACATGGACCGCGCCGCGGTGCGGCTGGCCGATGCGATCGACGCGGGCGAGGCGATCACCATCTTCGGCGATTATGACGTCGACGGCGCCACCTCCGCGGCGCTGATGATCCGGCTGCTGCGGGCGCTGGGCGCGGCCCCGCAGGTCTATATCCCCGATCGGTTGATGGAGGGCTACGGCCCGAGCGGCCCGGCGCTGGTGCGGATCGCCGAGGGCGGCACGCGGCTGATCGTGACGGTCGATTGCGGGGCGCAGGCGTTCGAGGCGCTGGCGGCGGCGGAGGCGGCGGGGGTCGACGTGATCGTGGTCGATCACCACCAGTGCGCGACGGCGCTGCCCGTCGCCCATGCCGTGGTCAACCCCAACCGGTTGGACGAATGCGCCGATGCGGCGGCGCACGGCCATCTGGCGGCGGTCGGCGTATGCTTCCTGCTGGGGGCGGCGCTGCTGCGCGAGCTACGGCGGCGCGGCCGCTTCGCCGATGCCGCCGAGCCGCGGCTGATCGACCTGCTCGATCTCGTCGCGCTGGGCACGGTGGCGGACGTGGCGGCGCTGCGCGGCCTCAACCGCGCGTTCGTGACGCAGGGGCTGAAGGTGCTGGCGGCGGGACGCAACATCGGCCTGACGGCGCTGACGGCGGCGGCGCGGCTGACCAAGCGGGTGACGGCGCGCGACCTGGGCTTCGCGCTGGGGCCGCGCATCAACGCCGGCGGGCGGGTCGGCCGGTCCGATCTCGGCGTGCGGCTGCTGACCACCGACAATCCGGACGAGGCGGCGGCGATCGCGGCCGAACTGAACCTCCTGAACGAGGAGCGCCGCGCGATCGAGGCGGCGGTGCTGGAGGAGGCGCTGGTCCGCGCCGAGGCGGCGGGCGGCAGCGTGGCGGTGATCGCGGGGGCGGGCTGGCACCCCGGCGTGATCGGCATCGTCGCCAGCCGGCTGAAGGAGAAGCTGGGCCGCCCGGCGATCGTGATCGCGCTGGACGAGGCGGGCGTGGGCAAGGGATCGGGCCGGTCGGTGACGGGGGTCGATCTGGGCGCGGCGGTGCTGGCGGCTAGGCAAGCGGGGCTGCTGGTGGCGGGCGGCGGCCATGCGATGGCGGCGGGGCTGACGGTCGCGGCGGGCGGCGTCGAAGCGTTCGCCCGCTTCCTGGACGAACGGCTGGCGGCGGACGTGGCGCGCGCCGCCGGGGACCGGGCGCTGCTGCTGGATGCGGTGGTGGCGCCGGGCGGGGTGGCCACGGCGCTGGTCGAGGCGCTGGAGGAGGGCGGGCCCTATGGCGCCGGCTGGCCCGGCCCGCGCATCGCCGCCGGCCCGGTGCGGGTGATCCGCGCCGACGTGGTCGGCAACGGCCATGTCCGCGCGGTGGTGGCGGGGGCGGACGGGCGGAGCGTGAAGGCGGTCGCCTTCCGTTCGGCCGATCAGCCGCTGGGGCAGGCGCTGCTGGGGGCGGGGCCGCACCGCCGCCTGTGGCTGGCCGGCCGCGCGCAGATCGACGACTGGTCGGGCGGCACCACCGCCGAACTTCATGTCGAGGATGCCGCCTGGGCCGATTGACGCGGGCCTCCTACCGCCCTATCGGCACTGCCACCGCGGCCCCATCGTCTAGCGGTCTAGGACGTCGCCCTTTCACGGCGAAAACACGGGTTCGAGTCCCGTTGGGGTCACCATCGATCGCGCTTGCGATGTCCGCCCGCGGCCGGCTAATTCCGGCGTCAGGGGGGACAGGATGGCGACGATCGACGGCACGGCCGGCAACGACACTCTGACGGGGACGACGGGCGACGATCTGATCCGCCCGCTGACCGGCATCGATACGGTGGACGGCGGCGGCGGCGTCGATACGCTGATCGTGGACTATTCGCGTTTCGTGGCGGCGACGGGGGGCTTTCCGTCTGCGGTCACGCTCGACGCCGCCGGCTTCTCCGGCTTCGTCCAGTCGCGCGTCGGCGCCGATCGGGTGGACTTTGCGCGGATCGCAACGCTTGACGTGCGGCTGGGCGATCGGGGCGATTGGTTCGTCCTGACGGCGTCGGGCGCGGTGCAGGGGCGGATGCTGGCGCTGGACGGCGGCGGCGGGATCGACCGGCTGACGATCGATGCCGCGGCCCTCACGGACGTAAGCCTGATCGCCGATGCCGCCGGCCGGCTCGGCAATAGCCTCGGCTGGCGGATCGCCGGGTTCGAGGAATATGCCATCGCCACCGGCGGCGGCACCAGCCGGATCGCCACGGCCGGCGGGGACGATGTCGTTAGGCTGGGCAGCGGCACCAATAGTGTCGCCACCGGCGACGGCACCGATACGATCCTCTCGACCGGCGGCCGGGACGCGATCGATGCCGGTGCCGGCCGCGATTTCTGGCGGCTCGATCTGGGCGGCACGCTGGCGAAGCGGACGCTGGTGGTCGATGGGGTGAAGGCGACCGCCGCCGTCGCCGGTCTCGCCAGCGTGACGGGGGTCGAGAGGGTCGAGGCGCGGCTCGGCGATGCGGCCGATACGATCCGCCTGATCGATGCGACCGGGGCCGATATCGCCGCCGGGCCGGGCAATGACGTCTTCACCGTCTCGGGCGGCGGCACCGTCACGATCGACGGCGGTGCTGGCACGGACGCGGCCACGATCACCCTTTCGGGAGCCGGCCATCATTGGGAAAGCGAGCTGCGGTCGAACGGGGCGGGCGGCTATTCCGGCGCGCTCAGCCGCTACACCGGCGTGACGATCGCCGACATCGAGGCGATCACCGCCACGCTGAGCGATGCGGACGATCTGCTGACGGTGGATGCCGCGCCGCTGGCGCTGGGCGCGCGGCTGAAGCTGAACGGCGGCGGCGGGCAGGATCATCTGACGCTCGATCTGTCCGGGCGCGCGGCGGGTAAGGCGATCGTCGGGGCGGACGGCGTGCTGCGGCTGGGCGAAAGCAGCTTCGCCGGCTTCGAGAGTTTCCGGCTGATCGGCAGCGCCGGCGCGGACCAGCTGACCGGCGGCAGCGGCGGCAATGTCATCGACGGTGGTGCGGGCAACGATCTGCTGAAGGGCGGCGGCGGGCGCGACATGCTGATCGGCGGCGCCGGCAACGACAAGCTCTACGGCCTCGGCGGTCTCGACGATCTGGCCGGCGGGACCGGCGACGACATCTATTATCTCGATTCCTGGTCGATCGTCACCGAACAGGCGGGCGAGGGGCGCGACACGATCTACGCCAGCGTCAGCATGATCCTTGCCCCGAATGTCGAGCAGCTGGTGCTGACGGGGCTCGACGACTTGACCGGCTCGGGCACCGGGGCGGACGACGCGATCACCGGCAATGCCGGCGCGAACATGCTCTATGGCGAGGCCGGGCGCGACACGCTGTCGGGCGGGGCCGGTGCCGACCATCTGATCGGCGGGGCCGGGGCGGACGTGCTGACCGGGGGGGCCGGCGCCGACGCCTTCGTCTTCACCACGCTGGAGGGGGCCGGCGAGCGCGATACGGTGAAGGACTTCAGGAGCGGCGAGGACGTGCTGATCTTCGATCGCGCCGCCTTCACCGCGCTTACAGCGGCCGGCGCATCCGATCTGGCGCTCGCCCCCGGCCAGTTCACGATCGGGAGGGCGGCGACGACCGCCGATCACCACCTGATCTACAATTCCGGCACCGGCGCGCTCTATTACGACGCGGACGGGGCAGGCGGTCTAGCGCAGGTCCAGATCGCGCAATTCGCCGGGCGGCCGGCGCTGACGGCGGACGACCTCTCGCTCTGGTAGGTCGCCGGGCGGGCGGCGGACAGGCCGCCTCGTTCCCGATCGGGCGGCCCGGACGGCCGGCGGGACGGCCGCTTACGCGCTGTTGTGCTTGGGGGCGTCGGCGCCCGTCCGCGGCCGTTCCGAATGCGGGGTGACGTGCTGGCCGTCGCCGCCGGCCGCATCGCTGTCGATGTCTTCGCCATTGCCCTTGCCGCCGGCGGAGGCGCCGCTGCCAATCACCTCGCCCGCCGCGGTCACGTCGGCGCGGGCGCCGCGATTGTCGGCGGCATCGGGTTCCGCAGCGCGCGGCGGGGGCGGGGCGGGGGCGATGCGGGCGGGCTCCTCGTCGGCCTGATAGTGCGGTTGCTTGCTGTCCGGCATCGCTGGCTCCTGTCCCGGCGCTGTGAATCGCGCCCGTGCGGAGCCAACCGCCCGGCCCGCCTGCCGTTCCGCATCACCCGAAGGACTGTCGGCGGTTCAGACGATGCCGGGCGCCTCGATCAGCCGGACGAGATCGGCCAGCGTGGCGGTGACGGGGGTCGGCACGCCGGCGGCGGCGGCACGCGCCACGATCGCGCCGTTGATCGTCTCGATCTCGGTCGCGCGGCCGGCGAGGCGATCCTGGAGCATCGATGCCTTGTGGCCGCGGTGATGGGCGAGCGCGTGATCGATCTTGGCGGCGATGCCGGCGCGGTCGAGCGTCAGACCCTCGGCCGCCGCGGTGGCGACCGTTTCGTCCACCACCGCCATGGCGATGCGGCGGCCGGCGGGGGTGTCCATGCCGCCCACCGTCAGACCGGTGATGGTGGCGAGCGCGTTGAGCGCGGCGTTGAAGGCGACCTTTTCCCAGATCGAGACGAGCACATCGGGGTCCGCCACCGCATCCAGCCCGCCCGCCCGCAGCGCCGCCACCACCGCGGCCACGGCGTCGTCCCCGCCCCCGGCGAAGGCGCCCAGCCAGATATGCCCCGCCCCGTGCGAGGCGACATGGGTCGGGCCGACCAGATCGGCCGGAAAGTCGGTCGCCCCGATCAGGATCCTGGCCGGATTCCAAACGGCGGCGATCGTCTCCGCATTGCCGAGGCCGTTCTGGAGCGTGAGCGCCAGTGTTTC
Organism: Edaphosphingomonas fennica; assembly: GCA_036946415.1. Classification (GTDB taxonomy): domain Bacteria; phylum Pseudomonadota; class Alphaproteobacteria; order Sphingomonadales; family Sphingomonadaceae; genus Sphingomonas_Q; species Sphingomonas_Q fennica_A. Next base: position 7,372 of record JAQIJD010000012.1, read on the forward strand.
CGGCCCCGCGAGGTGGGCGACCGACCGGATCGCGGCGGCGCTGTGCATGCCCTTGGTGAACAGGATGACGAGATCGACCGGCCCGGCCACCGCCGCCGCCCGCGCCGCGCCGACCGGCACGGTCCGCGTGCCATCGTCGTCGGCAAGGGTGATGCCCTGTCCGCCCAGCGCCGCCAGCCGGGCGTCGTCGACGTCGATCACCGTCACCGCATGGCCGGCGGCGGCGAGGCGGGCGGCGAACAGGCAGCCCATCGCGCCGGCCCCGACGATGGCGATGGTGTGGATCGGCGTCATGGATCGTTCCTTTCGATGATCGGCAGCATGTCGAGCAGGCGGGCGGCGGGCGGCGGCAGCAGCCCGTCGGTGCGGCGATAGACAAGGAAGCGGCGGCGCACGGCGAGTTCGGGCACTTCCAGCACGCGGATCGCGCCCGCCGCGACGGCGCCCGCCAGCAGCGGGCTGGGCAGCCAGCCCAGCAGATCGCTCTCCGCGACGAGGCGGACCATCAGGTCCAGCGACCCCGTCTCCACCGCGATGTCGGGCATGCGGCCGCCCGCTGCCGCCACGATCCGCTGGAACAGGTCGCGCGGGGTGGCGCCGGGGGCGGGCATCGTCCAGCGCTCGCCGAGCACGTCGGTGAGCGTGACCGCGCCGGCGAGCGCATGGCCGGCGGCGCAGAACACGGCGAAGACGTCGTCGTAGCGGCATTCGCCGATCGCGTGCAGGCCGGGGTGCGCCAGCGCCGCGCCGCCGATCATCAGATCGATCTCGCGGGCCAGCAGCGCCTCCGCCAGCCGGTCGTCCGGCTGTTCGACCAGGCGGACGTGGAGGCCGGGGGCCGCCGCCAGCAGCCGGCGGATCGCGGGCGGCAGGACCGATCGCGCGATCGTGCCGACCGCGCCGATCCGCGCCACCCCCGCCTTCAGCCCCTTCAGCGCGTCGAGGGCATCGGCCGCCTGCCCCATCTCGAACAGCAGCAGCCGGGCATGGGGTACCAGCGTCTCGCCGGCGGCGGTCGGCACCATGCCGCGCGCGCTCCGCTCGAACAGCCGCTGGCCGAGGCGGCGCTCCATCTCGCCCACCATCCGGCTGAGCGCGGGCTGGGTCAGCCCCGCCGCCGCGGCGGCACGGCCGAGGCTGCCGGTATCGATGATGGCGAGGAAGGCGCGCAACTGGCGTTGATCGAAAGCCATGCCGCATGTGCATGGCTTTTGCGGAATAATGCAATAGCCGATATGACCCGATGCGTGCATAGAGGCACCGGACAAACGAGAGGATCGATGATGGCGGCAGGATCGACGGTGCGGAGCGTGACGATCGACCTCATGCGGGCGCTCGGCATGACGACCGTGTTCGGCAACCCCGGATCGACCGAACTGCCCATGTTCCGCGATTTCCCGGACGATTTCCGCTACATCCTGGGCCTTCAGGAATCGGTGGTGCTGGGCATGGCGGACGGCTTCGCGCAGGGCACGCGCACCGCCGCCTTCGTCAACCTCCATTCCTCGGCGGGAACGGGGCACGCGCTCGGCAACCTGTTCACCGCCTTCAAGAACCAGACGCCGCTGGTGGTGACGGCGGGGCAGCAGTCGCGCAGCATCCTGCCCTACGAACCGTTCCTGTTCGCCGAGCGCGCGACCGAATTCCCGCGCCCGTTCGTCAAATGGTCGATCGAGCCGGCGCGGGCGCAGGACGTGCCTCACGCCATCCAGCGCGCCTGGCATATCGCGATGACGCCGCCGTGCGGGCCGACCTTCGTTTCGGTGCCGGTCGACGATTGGGACGTGCCTTGCGAGCCGATCGGCCATCGTCGCGTTGCGGGAAGGCCGATGGGGGATGCGGCGGCGCTGGCCGAGGTGGCGGCGGCGCTGGCCGGTGCCACGCGGCCCGCGCTGGTGCTGGGCGCGGGCATCGCCCGCGACGATGCGTGGGATGCGGCGATCGCGCTGGCCGAACGGCACGAGGCGGCGGTGTGGGCCGCGCCCTTTGCGGCGCGCGCCGTCTTCCCGGAAGATCATCGCCTGTTCCGCGGCTTCCTGCTGCCGATGCGCGACCGGATCGTCGCCGATCTGGCGGGGCATGACGTGATCGTCGTCGTCGGCGGGCCGCTCTCGCTCTACCATGTCGAGGGGGAGGGGCCGCATGTGCCGGAGGGCGCGCGCCTGTTCCTCCTTACCGACAATCCGGCGGCGGCGAGCTGGGCGCCCGACGGCGATGCGGTGATCGTCGATGCGAAGGCGGGGCTGGAGGCGCTGCTCGCCGGCCCCGCGCCCGCCGCGCGCCCCGCCCTCGCGCCGATCGCCCGCCCGGCGCGGCTGGACGGCGCGGGCGTGACCGACGCCTATCTGCTCCAGCAGATCGCGGCGTTGCGCCCCAAAGGCAGCGTGATCGTCGAGGAAGCCCCCTCCAGCCGCGGCGCGATGCACGATCGACTGCCGATCCTGGCGAAGGACGGTTTCTACACCTGCGCCAGCGGCGGCCTCGGCCATGGCCTGCCCGCCGCGATCGGCGTGGCGCTGGCGCGGCCGGGCGACAAGGTGATCGCGGTGCTGGGCGACGGGTCCGCCATGTATGCCATCCAGGGCCTGTGGACGGCGGCGCAGCTCGGCCTGCCGATCAGCTTCGTGATCGTGAAGAACGGCCGCTACGAGGCGCTGGTCGGCTTCGGTCGCCATTTCGGCCTGCAACAGGTGGTCGGCACGCAATTGCCGGCGATGGATTTCCGCGGGATCGCCGAGGGGCAGGGGGTGTCGGCCGTCACCGTCCGCGATGCCGCCGGGCTGGACGCGGCGCTCGCGGCGTCTTTCGCGGCCGACGGACCGACGCTGGTGGAAGTGGAGGTGGACTGATGGACCGCGCCGCGCTTGCCGCCCTCGTCGACGATCGCCCCGATGAGGGCATCTTCCGCGTCCACCGTGCGATCTTCGACGACGTCGCCGTGTTCGAGGCCGAGATGCGCGCCATCTTCGAGGGCGGCTGGGTGTTCCTGGGGATCGCCGGGCAGGCGCCGGCGCCGCACGATTTCTTCACGACGCAGGTCGGCCGCGTGCCGGTGGTGGTGATGCGCGACGGGCAGGGGGTGCTCGGCGCGTTCGTCAACGCCTGCCCGCACAAGGGCGCGCGCATCGCCCAGACGCAGGCCGGCAACGCCCGCCTGCACGTCTGCGCCTATCATAGCTGGACGTTCGACAGCGCCGGCCGCAACAAGAACGTCAAGTGGAAGAAGGCGGGCTGCTATGCGGACGCCTTCGATGCGGACAGCCACGATCTGGCGCCGCTCGGCGCCTTTGCCGAACACAATGGCTTCCTGTTCGGCAGCCTCGTGGCCGATGTGCCCCCCCTGTCCGAGCATCTGGGGGAGGCGGCCAGGCTGCTCGATCTCGTCGCCGACCAGAGCGAGCAGGGGATGGAGCTGGTGCCCGGCGGCGTCGCCTTCACCTACGATGCCAATTGGAAGCTTCAGCTCGAGAATTGCTCGGACGCCTATCACTTCACCTCGGCGCATCCCTCCTACATCCGCGTGCTGGAACAGCGGCAGAAGCAGGCCGACGCCGCCGTCGTCAAATCGGTGTGGGAGAACAGCAGCTTCTGGCAGGGCGAGGAAAGCAGCACGGTCGCCGGCGGCAGCTACAGCTTCGCCAATGGCCATGCCCTCAACTGGGGGGTGATGGGCGTATCCGATGCGATGCCGCTTGCCGAGAGTTCCGATCGGCTGGCGCAGGCCTATGGCCATGCGAAGCGCGACTGGATGTTCAACATGCGCAACCTGACGATCTTTCCCAACCTCCAGATCGCCGAAAACGCGTCCAGCCAGTTGCGCGTGATCCGCCCGCTTTCCGCCGGCCGCACCGAGATGCGGACCTGGTGCATCGCGCCGAAGGGGGAAAGCGCCGCCGCCCGCCGCCAGCGCATCCGCCAATATGAGGATTTCTTCAATCCCAGCGGCATGGCGACGCCCGACGACACGGTCAGCTACGAAAACTGCCAGCGCGGCTTCGCATCCCGCGTCGATCCGTGGTTGCAGGGCTATGCACGGGGGATGGGGGCGTCGTCGGCCGGCGGCAACGCCTTTTCCGAGGCGCTGGGCATGGCGCCCGAGCGATCGGTGACGGCGGACGCGCAATTGTGCGACGAGACGCTCTACCACAGCTATTATCGCGAATGGCGCCGCCGGATGGAGCGCGCGGCGTGACCCGCGCGGAGGCCGAGGAGCTGCTGTATCGCGAGGCGCTCCATCTCGATCGGCGGGCGTGGGACGCTTGGCTGGCGCTCTATACCGAGGATTGCACCTTCTGGATGCCGGCTTGGGCGAACGAGACGACGCCGACCACCGACCCGGAGGCGGAATTGTCGCTGATCTATTATCGCGGCCGCCGCAATCTGGAGGATCGGGTGTGGCGGCTGCGCTCGGGTCAGTCGGTCGCCTCCACCCCGCTGCCGCGCACCGTCCACGCCGTCACCAACGTGCTGGTGGAGGAGGCGGGCGAGGCGGAGGCGCGGACCGCGGCGAGCTTCACCGTCCACCGCTACGACGTGCGGTCCGACCGCGCCCATGTGTTCTTCGGCCGCTACGAACATCGCGTGGTGCGGCAGGGGGGCGAGTGGCGGATCGCGGCAAAGACGATCTACCTGCTGAACGATGTGATCCCGACGGTGGTGGACGTCTATTCGATCTGAGGCGCGGCCGGCGAACGGTCGTGCGTCCCCGTCCTTGCGCGCCTGTCCAAGCGGGCGGGCGTTACTTTGCTAGGGTCGGGGCATGACGATGCCTGCCGCCACCGCCCCCGCCGCCGCCCCGCGCTCCCCGGCCCGCTACCAGATCGTGCTGATCGCGGTGCTGAGCCTCAATTTCGGGATCGTCTTCTTCGATCGCAACGCGCTGAATTTCCTGATGCCGTTCGTCCAGCCCGATCTCGGCCTCTCGAACCTTCAGGTCGGGCTGCTCGCCTCGATGCTGTCCTTCACCTGGGCGCTGGCCGCCTTCGCGGTCGGCCGCGTGTCGGACAGGCTGGGGCGGCGGAAGCCCGTGATCCTCGTCTGCACCCTGCTGTTCTCGCTCTGCTCGGTCGTGTCGGGGCTCGCCGGGTCGTTCATCGCGCTGCTGGCGGCGCGGCTGCTGATGGGGGTGGCGGAGGGCGGCATCCTGCCGATCAGCCAGTCGCTGGCCGCCGCCGAGGTTTCGCCCGAACGGCGCGGCCTCGCCATGGGCGTCACCCAGAATTTCGGATCGAACCTGATCGGCACGACGGTGGCGGCGGTGGTGCTGGTGCAGGTGGCCGCGGCCTATGGCTGGCGCGAGAGCTTCTACCTCTCGGCCGTCCCCGGCCTGATCTCGGCCGCGCTCATCTGGTGGCTGGTGAAGGAGCCGGCGCCGGGCGAGGCGGTGGCGGGCGCGCCTGCCGAGAAGATGTCGCTGGGGCAGGCCTTCGCCTTGCGGAACGTGTGGCTCTGTTCGCTGATCGCGGTGCTGCTCGTCGCCTATCTCGTCATCTGCTGGGCGTTCATGCCGCTGTTCCTGACGCGGGTGCGCGGCTTCGCGCCCGAGACGATGGGCTGGCTGATGGGGACGTTGGGCGTCTCTGCTGCGGTCGGCAGCTTCCTGGTGCCCGGCCTGTCCGACCGGATCGGCCGCAAGCCGATCATGATCGCGGTGCCGCTGCTGGGCGTGATCCTGCCGCTGGGCGCCATGTATTTCGACGGATCGACATGGGCGCTGGCGGCGATCTTCTTCTTCGGCTGGGCGCTCAACGGCTGTTTCCCGATGTTCATGGCGACGATCCCGTCCGAGACGGTGGATGCGCGCCATACCGCGACGGCGATGGGGCTGGTGATGGGGGTGGGCGAGCTGGTCGGCGGGGTCGCCAGCCCGCCGCTGGCCGGCTGGGCGGCGGACCGGGTGGGGCTGGCGGCGCCGCTGTGGATCATGTTCGGCCTGTGCATCGCCGCCGGCCTGCTTGCGCTGCTGCTGGTGGAGACGGCCCCGCGCCGGCGGCGCTAGGCCACAGCGATCGACGGCTTCCATCCGGGGCCGGATCGGCATAATCTGCCCGATGCGACCGGCGCAAAGCCGGCGCGAAATCAAAGGGGAGAGCGATGGCCATGATGGAGCGCTTCGCGACGGCGGATGTCGCCCCGGCCGAGCGGCTGGGCTTCTGGAACGCGCTGGTCGACGAGATCTACGCCGGCACCCGCGTCGATGCCGCCGAAGGCTATCGCGCGGACATGTGGCGTTGGCAGGTGGGGGAGCTGGGCATGATCCGGCCGCGCGCCAGCCGCTCCACCGTCCGCCGCCGCGATCTCGAGGGGGCGAGCGCCGACCGGCTGGTCATCCACCTCCAGCAACGCGGTCTCAGCCGGCACAGCCAAGCCGGCCGCAGCGCCGATGCCGCGGCGGGCGACTTCGTGGTCGAACAGGCCGGCGAACCCTATGCGATCGATCTCAGCGACGGCCACGAGCTGTTGGTCGTGGAACTGCCGCGCGCACCGCTGGCGGCGCGCGTCGCCGGGATCGACGATCGGCTGGGACGCCGGATCAGCGGCCGCTCGCCCGGCGGACGGCTGTTCCACGATTTCCTGCTGTCGCTGTGGCGGCAGGGGGATCAGAGCCAGGCCGATCCCGACTGGCAGCGCGGCGTGGCCGAGGTCTTCTACGATCTGGCGGCGCTCGCCCTGCGTCCCGATCCCGCCCTGCCGGCCGCCCCCGCGCCGGATCGCCAGCGGCAGCGGCTCCATGCGCTGGTTGAGGCGCGGCTGGGCGATCCCGACCTGCGCACCGGCAGCATGGCGGCGGAACTGGGCATATCGGTCCGCTCGCTGCAAAACCTGTTCGCGCAGGAGGCGACGACGCCGACCGCCTTCGTCCTGGACCGGAGGCTGCGGCGCGCGGCCGAGCGCCTGTCCGCCGAAACCGGCAGCATCACCGCCATCGCCTTCGATCTGGGCTTCAACGACAGCGCCTATTTCGCCCGCTGCTTCCGCCACCGCTTCGGCATGTCCCCCTCGGCCTGGCGCGCGCAGGGCTGAGCCGCCCCGGTGTGGCCGCGGGGCCACGCCGCGTGCGCTTGCGCATCCGTCCGTCCGCCCCTGCGCCTGTGTGCAAGATCGGGCCGCGCCGGCACGGGATGATGGCGGCAGCGGCCCCGGGGAACATGCGGGCCAGAGGAGGGGATGACTATGAAGAGGATGATCGCGCTCGCCTGCGGAACCGCGCTGGCGACGGCCTTCACGGCGGCGCCGGCGATGGCGCAGGATGCGGTGTCCGGCGGCAACAGCGCCGGGCCGTCGACGCCTGCGCCCGCCTCCACCGCCGGCGTCGAGGAGGTGGTGGTGACGGCGCAGAAGCGCGCAGAGAACGTGCAGACCGTGCCGATCGCGATCACCGCCTTCACCGCCACCGCGCTGAAGGAGCGCGCCGTCACCAGCGTGGCGTCGCTGTCCAACATCGCCCCCAACGTCACCTTCGACGGCGGCACGCCATTCTCGGGATCGACGGCGGTGCTCTCCGCCTACATCCGCGGCATCGGCGCGAACGACTTCGCCTTCAACATCGATCCCGGCGTCGGCATCTACCTCGACGGCGTCTATCTGGCCCGATCGGTGGGCGCCAATCAGGATCTGGGCGACGTCGAGCGGATCGAAGTGCTGAAGGGTCCGCAGGGCACGCTGTTCGGCCGCAACACGATCGGCGGCGCGGTCTCGATCGTCACGCACGATCCGGGCCGCGAATTCCGCTTCATCGGCGACGTGACGACCGGCAGCTACCGCCTGTTGCAGGCGCGCGGCACGGTCGATCTGCCGATCACCCAGTCGCTATCCTCCTCGGTCAGCTTCTCGGTGCGCGACCGGCGCGGCTTCATGAAGCGGCTGCCGTTCCCGGGCGCCGCCCCCGGCACCTACGATATCGAGCCGATCCAGGCGTTCAAGGCGGCGGGCTACGGCGGCGCCGGCGACGACCGCGAAGGCGGCGAGAATGCGTGGAGCGGCCGCACCAAGCTGAAGTGGGATGATGGCGGCCCGCTGCGCATCACGCTGGCCGGCGACTATAGCAAGAACACCTCGCAGCAGATCCCCAACAAGGTGCTGGCGACCACCCCGAACCTGTTCGGCGGGCAGTTCAACGTCTTCGCCGGCACCTACAATTGCGCCATCGCCGGCATCGCCGCCGGCAATTGCGGCGGCGGCCCGCCCCCGATCGCCTACAATGCCCGGCGCGGCGGCCAGAACTCGATCCTCGATCTTCCGCCGATCTTCGGCGTCAACGTCGACGGCAACCCCAACAACAATCGCCTGCCCTACGACAACCGCTTCATCGCGCCGGGGCGGGATACGACCTACGCCACCGGCAACAATTTCTCGCGGCTCCGCACCTATGGCGGCGCGGGCACGATCGATTACGATCTGAGCGACGAGCTGTCGGTGAAGTCGATTACCGCCTATCGCGAACTGCATTGGGTGGCCGGCACCGATCTCGACAATTCGCCGCTTAATTTCCTGAACACCAGCTTCTCGATGAACCAGAAGCAGTTCAGCCAGGAGCTGCAACTCCTCGGAAATGCGCTCGACAACAAGCTGAAATACGTCCTCGGCGCTTATTATTTCAAGGAATCGGGCGATCTACACGATTATGTGACGTTCGCCGAAGGGCTGTTGCAGGTCGATGGGCCGAACGATCTGTGGACGAAGAATTACGCCTTCTTCGGTCAGGTCGACTATCGGTTCAGCGACTTCATCGGCGTGACGGTCGGCGGCCGCTACACCAATGAGAAGAAGCGGTTCGAGGGCTTCCAGTCGGATGCGAACGGCCTTACCTACAAGATCCTGAACCAGCTTGGCGTGCCGCCCTGCGCCTCGCTCAATCCGATCAGCGATGCGTGCCGGCAGGCGGCGGGCTTTCCCAATCCCGGCCAGCCGCTGCGCTACTATATCGCGGGCGTGCAGCGGAAGAAGTTCAACGACTTCTCGCCGAAGGTCGGCGTGCAGCTGTATCCGACCGACGATATCATGGTCTACGGTTCCTGGTCGCGCGGTTATAAGACCGGCGGCTGGACGACGCGCCTGTCCAACCCGCTGCCCTTCGCCCCCGATTTCGACGAGGAGAAGGCCGAGACGTGGGAGGCGGGCGTCAAGTCCAAGCTGTTCGACCGGCGGCTCCAGATCAACGCCGCGGCCTTCACCACCCGCTACGACGGCATCCAGCTGAACTTCCAGCAGGGGGTTTCGCCGGTCATCCAGAATGCGGGCGATGCGCGCATCAAGGGTTTCGAGGTGGAGACGGTGTTCGCCCCCGGCGGCGGCTTCACCCTGACCGGCGCGGTCGGCCATCTCGACGCTTATTACACGCGCGTCGATGCCGGCGCGGTGGTGCCGCGCAGCCTGGTCCAGGCGGGTGTCGGGCCGGGCATCACCCTGCCCAAGACGCCGAAGTGGAAGACGAACCTCAGCCCCCGCTTCCAGTTCGACGCGGTCGGCGGGCGGATGATCGCGGTGGCGGACTGGACGCACCAAACGCGCCTGAAGAACGACACCGAGGGCACGTTCCTGCTCGATCGCAAGACCAGCAACATCGTCGACGCCAGCCTCACCTATCAGGCGCCGGGCGACCATTGGAGCCTGACGGCGGGCGGCACCAACGTGTTCGACGAGCGGTTCATCATCACCGGGCAGGGCCAGTTCGCCGGCGGCATCGTCTTCGGCAGCTACAACCGGCCGGCCGAATGGTATCTGCGGCTGGGCGTGCGCTTCTGAGGCTGGTATCCGGGGGCGATAGGGCGCCCCCGGACGCCGAATGACGAGGAGATGGATCATGGCCGAAGCGGCGACCACCGAATTCTGGCGCGATATCAAGCCGATCGAAAACAGCTTCAAGCCGGGCGTGCTTCCGGAAGTCTATCTGAAAGACCCGGCCAACAGCGACGAACGCTATTTCGTGCCGATCAGCGAGACGGTGTCCTCGCGCCCGATCTGGATATCGCCCCAGCGCAACATGTGGGCGGACATCCTGATGGCGAAGGAGGCGGGGCTGGTGAACCGCCATTACCATCCGCACCAGATCTTCGCCTACACGATCCAGGGCAAATGGGGCTATCTGGAGCATGACTGGACGGCGACCGCGGGCGACTTCGTCTACGAGACGCCGGGCGAGGGCCACACGCTCGTGTGCTACGGCGGGGGCGAGGCGATGAAGGTGTTCTTCGTCGTCCAGGGCCCGCTGATCTGGCTGGACGAGGACGGCAAGGGCTTCGCCCATTACGACGTGCACGACTATATCGCCGCCGCCCGCGCCCATTATGCCACCAACGGCATCGGCGCCGATTATGTGGACACGCTGTTCCGATGACCGTCTTCGACCAGTTCGACATCCGCGGGCGCTCCGCGCTCGTCACCGGCGCCGCCTCGGGCCTCGGCCTCGCTTATGCCGAGGCGCTGGCCGAGGCGGGGGCCTCCGTCACGCTGACCGACATCGACGGCGACGCCGCCGAGCGGGAGGCGGCGCGGTTGCGCGATCTGGGGCAGCAGGCCCGCGCCGCCGCCCTCGACGTGCGCGACCGGGACGGCATGACCGCGGTATTCGACGATCATGCCGCGGCATTCGGCGGAATGGACATCTGCTTCGCCAACGCCGGGATCGATCCGGGCGCGGGCTTCTGGGATCCGGCGGGCAAGCGCAATCCCGAAGGACAGATCGACACCGCCGATCCCGCCCGCTTCGATCGCACGATCGCCATCAACCTGACCGGCGTCTACGACACGATCCGCAACGCCGCGCGGCTGATGAAGGCGGGCGGGCGCGGCGGATCGATCGTCGCCACCTCGTCCAACGCGGCGGTGGTGTGCGAACCGATCGTCGGCATGGCCTATATGCCGGCCAAGGCGGGGGGTGGCGCATATGGTGCGCCACGTCGCGCTCGAACTGGCCGAATATCGCATCCGCGTGAACGCCATCGCCCCGGGCCCGTTCGTCACCAACATTGGCGGCGGCTGGCTGAAGAAGGATCCCGTGGCCCGCGCCAAATGGGATGCGCTGGTGCCGCTGGGGCGCGTGGCGGAGGTCGATCAGATCAAGCCGCTGGCGCTCTATCTCGCCTCGGACGCCTCCAGCTACGTCACCGGATCGCACATGCTGATCGACGGCGGCATGGCGCTGGGCAGCTTCTGAGCAATTAACCTCGCCCGTTCGTTCTTTGCCAACCCTGCCGTCCTAGAATTTGCTCCACTGACGTGGATGCGGCACCGGCCCGCTCCCCCACCCGACCTCCCAATCAGGATACTCTGTGGGAGGCCGGGTGGGGGAGCGGGCCGGTGCCGCCCCTGATCCAGCTTGCTGGATCAGGCTCTAAGCCGCTGGGACGGCAGGAGATTGGTGATGGGTGAGATCATTGCGGCGGGCGTCGTCGGCGCCATGGCCCTGTTCGTGGGCGTGCGCACCTTCGTCGACATCAAGCGCGGCCGCCGCCATCATTTCTGATCGCCAGCCGGGCTGACCGGCTCTACCGTGCCGCCCACAAGGCAGGCAGGAGAGCGGTGATGATGCGCAAGGCGATACTGGCGAAGGGTGCGGCCGATCTCGATGCGCTCCGCATCGTCGAGGCGCAGGTGCCGACGCCGGGGCCGGGCGAGGTGCTGATCCGCGTCCGCGCCTGCTCGCTCAACTTCCGCGACCAGATGATCGTGCAGGGCCGCTATTTCGGCGGGCCGATCGCCGAGGACATCGTGCCTTTGTCCGATGGCGCGGGCGAGGTCGCCGCGATCGGCGCCGGGGTGACGCGGGTGGCCGAGGGCGATCGCGTCGCCGGCATCTTCTTCCCGGCCTATCACGCCGGACCGCCGACGCCCGCGATCGGGCCCGCGCTGGGCGCCCCCGGCGCGCCGGGGATGCTGGCCGACTATGTCGTGCTGCCCGAGGCGGCGGTCGTGAAGATCGCCGCGAGCCTGAGCTTCGAGGAAGCGGCGACGCTCCCTTGCGCGGGCGTGACCGCCTGGAACGCGCTGATGGAAGGCCCGCACCCGACGCGGCCGGGCGAGCGCGTGCTGATCCTGGGCACGGGCGGCGTCTCGCTGCTCGCGCTCCAGATCGCCAAGGCGGCCGGCGCCGAGGTGATCGCCACCTCCTCGTCCAACGACAAGCTGGCGCGGGTGAAGCGATTGGGCGCCACGCACGGCATCAATTACCGCGCCACCGCGGAATGGGGCGCGGAGGCGGCGCGGCTCGCCGGGCCGGCGGGGATCGCCCATGTCGTCGAGGTCGGCGGGGCGGGCACGCTCGCCCAGTCGATGCAGGCGGTGGGCTTCGCGGGCGAGGTGGCGCTGATCGGCGTGCTGACGCGCGAAGGCGATACCGGCCCGCACCCGCTGATGCTGAAGGGCGCATCGCTGCGCGGCATCTTCGTCGGCAGCCGCATCATGGCCGAACGGCTGAACGCGGCGATCGACGCCAACGGCATCCGCCCTGTGATCGACCGCACCTTCCCGATCGAGCAGGCGGCCGACGCCTTCCGCTATCAGGCCTCGCCCGACCTGTTCGGCAAGGTCGTCATCACGCTGTAGGCCGGGTCGACATCCGAGACCGGTTTAGCCTCTCCCCTCCCTGAAAGGGAGGGGCTGGGGGTGGGTTCGCCTGTTGGCGGGCGGGACCGCGTATCGCGACCAACCCACCCCCGACCCCTCCCTTTCAGGGAGGGGAGTGGTTTCCGCGCCTTATCCCGCGCTGTCGAAGGCGGTGAGGATCGGGCAGGGGCCGTCCTCGCTGGCCGAGCAGGCATCGGCGAGGCGGGCGAGTGCCGCGCGGGTGGCGGTCAGCTGGGCAATGCGCGCGTCGAGCGCCGCCAGCCGCTCGCGTGCCATGGCGCGGGCGCGGGGGCGATCCTCGTCGGCGTCCAGCGCCATCAGCGCGCCGATCTCGTCCAGCGTGAAGCCCGCCGCCTGGCCCGATCGGATGAAGCGCAGCCGCCGCTCGTCCTTCGGGCCGTAGCGGCGCGGGCCGGCGGTGGCGCCGGGCACCGCCAGCAGGCCGCGGCGCTGATAATAGCGCACCGTCTCCACACCGACGCCACAGCGTCTCGCCAGCCCGCCGATCGTCGTCATCGCCCCTTGATCCCGTACCATGGTCCGGCCCTTATATAGGGGCTTTGGCGGGAGGCTGTAGGCGATGGCGGGCGCGGCGACACTCTATCGGATGGCGACGCCGACGCACCTGTGCCCGTTCGGGCTGAAGGCGAAGTGGCTGCTGCGCCGCCGCGGCTACCGGATCGACGACCGGCTGCTGACGAGCCGCGCCGCGCAGGACGCCTTCAAGGCCGAGCATGACGTGGCGACGACGCCGCAGGTGTTCATCGGCGGCCGGCGGATCGGCGGATATGACGATCTGCGTCGCCATTTCGGCTTGCCCGTCCGCGATCCGCAGGCGACGAGCTACCGCCCGGTGGTGGCGGTGTTCGCGGTGGCGGCGCTGATCGCGCTCGCCATCGGCCATCTCCTCGGCGAGCCGCCGGTGACGGTGGCGGGCGCCGGCCGCTTCGTGGCGGCGGCGATGATGCTGCTGGCGATGCTGAAGCTGCAGGATGTCGATCGGTTCGCCACGATGTTCCTGGGCTACGACCTGCTGGCGCAGCGCCTGCCGCCTTATGCCTACGCCTATCCGGCGCTGGAACTGGCGGCGGGCGGCCTCATGCTGGCGGGGCTGTGGCCGGCGCTGTCGATCCCGATCGCGGCGACGATCGGCGGGATCGGCGCCGTATCGGTGGTGAAGGCGGTCTATGTCGAGCGGCGGTCGCTCAAATGCGCCTGCGTCGGCGGGGGCAGCAACGTGCCGCTGGGCTTCGTGTCGCTGACGGAGAATGTGATGATGGTGGCGATGGCGGTGGGAATGGCGGTGGCATGAACCGGCGCGATCTTCTGCGCGGCGCGGCCGGGCTGGGTGCGGCCGCCTGCTGGTCGGGCTGGGCGGCGCGCGTCTCCGCCGGCACGCCCGCCGACCTGCCGACCGTGTCCGGCGACGAGATCGTGCTGCGCATCGCGCGCACGGCGATGACGGTCGACGGGCGGCGGGGCGGGGCGATCGGCATCAACGGCACCGCGCCCGCGCCGCTGATCCGCCTGCGCGAGGGGCAGCGCGCGCGCATCCATGTCGACAATGCGCTGGATGTCGAGACGTCGCTCCACTGGCATGGCCTGCTGGTGCCGGCGGCGATGGACGGGGTGCCGGGCGTCTCCTTCCCCGGTATCGCGCCGGGCGCGCGCTGGACGGTGGACTTCCCGGTCGTGCAGGCGGGCACCTATTGGTATCACAGCCATTCCGGCCTGCAGGAGCAGGAGGGGCTGTACGGACCGATCGTGATCGATCCGGCGGAACCGGGGCCGCCGCTGCGCGAGCATGTGATCCTGCTGTCCGATCATCCGCATATCGCCCCGGCGGCGCTGTTTCGGCGGATGAAGCTGGGCGAAAGCTATTGGGATTTCCAGAAGCAGACGCTGGGCGGGCTGCTCGCGGGGCGCGACCAGCGGCTGAAGGACCGGCTGGCGTGGGGGGCGATGCGCATGTCCCCCACCGACATCGCCGATGCGACCGGGGCCGCTTACACCTATCTCGTCAACGGCCATGGTCCGCGCGACAATTGGACGGGGCTGTTCGTGCCCGGCGAGGCGGTGCGGCTGCGCATCGTCAACGCCTCGTCGATGACGACCTTCAACGTCCGCATCCCCGGCCTGCCGCTGGCGATCGTGGCGGCGGACGGGCAGGACGTGCGGCCGGTGGAGGTGGACGAATTCCAGATCGGTCCGGCCGAAACCTATGACGCGATCGTGACGCCGGCCGACATGGCCTATACGCTGGTCGGCGAGAGCATCGACCGATCGGGCATGGCGCGCGCGACACTCGCCCCGCGGCCGGTGATGGCCGCGCCCGTTCCGCCCCTCCGCCCCCGCCCCGTCGCGACGATGGCGGATATGGGGATGGGCGGCATGGCGATGGGCACGGGCCGGCCGATCGATCCCAGCGCGGAGCGGAACGCCTCCGCCGCGCTGGCGACCGGCCCCGCGACGGCGGATGACGGGACGATCGATCCCGCCGCGATGGATCATGCCGCGATGGGCCATGGCGGCATGGACCCTGGCCCCGGCGCGATGCGCGACTTCCGCAACGCCCCCGGCGTCGATCGCAATCCGGGCGTGCAGACCATCTCGCCCGCACCGATCGACCGCACCGACTTTCCGGGGCAGGGGCTGGCGGACGTGGGCCATCGCGTGCTGACCTATCGCCAGCTTGCCGCGCGCACGCCCAATCCCGACGTGCGCGTGCCCTCGCGCAGCATCACCCTCCACCTGACCGGCAATATGGAACGCTTCATGTGGTCGTTCGACGGGGTGAAGATGTCCGACCGGCACGAGCCGATCCCGTTCCGGCTGGGGGAGCGGGTGCGCGTGACGCTCGTCAACGATACGATGATGGGCCATCCCATCCACCTCCACGGCCATTTCTTCGAGCTGGTGACGGGGCAGGGGGATCATGCCCCGCGCAAGCATACGGTGATCGTCCAGCCCGGCGGCACGGTGACGTGGGACGTGACCGCCGACGCCGAGGGCGACTGGGCGTTCCACTGCCACATGCTCTATCACATGCAGGCGGGGATGATGCGGGTAGTGAGCGTGCGCGCCGATGCGGGGGCCGCGGCATGATCGCGCGCATCGTGGGAATCGTGGTTGCGGCGGCATCCGCGCCGGTGGCGGCGCAGCACCACCACATGCCGGGTATGACCATGCCGATGCCGGCGCGGCCCGCCGACCCCAAACCGGCCGCCGCGCCGCGCCGCGCCGGCAAGGCCGGCCCGACCGCGCAGGCGAGACGGGCCGCGCCGAAGGCCGCGCCCGCCGCCGATCCGCACGCGGGCCACATGACGGCCGCGCCAGCCGCCGATCCGCATGCCGGCCACACGATGGCCGCCCCGGCCGCCGATCCGCACGCCGGCCACACGATGTCCGCCCCGGTCGCCGATCCCCACGCCGGCCACACGATGGCCGCCCCGGCCGCCGATCCGCACGCCGGCCACACGATGTCCGCACCAGTCGCCGATCCGTATGCCGGCCACACGATGGCAGCCCCGGTCGCCGATCCGCACGCCGGCCACACGATAACCGTGCCGGCCGCCGATCCGCATGCCGGCCACACGATGGCCCCTCCCGCCGCCGATCCGCACGCAAGTCACGCGGCCGCACACCCCGCCGCCGGGGTTCATGCCGGGCACGGGGGGGCGGCCGATGCCGCCCCGGTCGCGTCGGTGCCGCCGGCGGGCGATGCGCCGCCGCCGCCCGTGCCGCACGATCATTATGCCGAGCGCCTCTATCCCGCTTCCGACATGGCGCGGGCGCGCGCGCAGATGATGCGCGAGGGCGGGGCGCAGCGCTTCCATCAGGTCTTCCTCAACATCGCCGAGGCGCGGGTCGGCCAGGGGCGGGACGGGTATCGCTGGGACGGCGAGGGCTGGTACGGGGGCGACATCCACCGCGCGGTCGTGAAGAGCGAAGGGGAGGGGGATTTCGGCGGGCGGCCGGAGGCGGCGGAGGTGCAGGCGCTCTATTCGCGTGCGATCGGCCCCTATTTCGATGTGCAGGCCGGCGTTCGCCACGATCTGCGGCCCTCGCCCGACCGCACCTATGCGACGATCGGCGTCGAGGGTCTGGCGCCCTATTGGTTCGAGGTGGAGGCGGCGCTGTTCCTCTCGACCCGCGGCGACGTGTCCGGCCGGCTGGAGGCGTGGTACGACCAGCGGCTGACGCAGCGCCTCGTCCTCCAGCCGCGGGCCGAACTGAACCTCGCGGCGCAGGACGATGCCGCCACGCGCGTCGGCCGCGGCCTCGCTTCGGCCGAGCTGGGCCTGCGCCTCCGCTACGAGGTCGCGCGCGAGTTCGCGCCCTATGTCGGCCTGTCGTGGGAGGCGCGCACCGGGCGCAGCGCGCGGCTGGCGCGCGCCGCCGGGGACGATCCGCGCGTGCTGGGGCTGGTCGGCGGCGTGCGCTTCTGGTTCTGACGCGTCAGGCGAGGCAGGCGATCGCCGCCGTCACCGCGGTCATCGTCTCGGCGGGGTCGCGCACCTTGATCGCGTCCATGCCGGCCGCGCGCACTGCATCGTCGTTGCCGCCGGGATAGATCGCATCGCCGAAGAACAGCATGTCGGTGACGGGGATGCCGGTCGCGTCGGCCAGCGCGCGCATCGCGGCGGCCTTGTTGACGCCGCGCGCGGTGATGTCGATCGAGGTGGAGCCGCCGGTCGCCACCGACAGGTCGGGCAGGCGCTTCGCCAGCGCGTCGCGCAGCGCGCGGCGCTTGGCGCCGTCGGGATCCCAGGCGCGCTTCGCGTCCAGCGGCGCCTGCTGGCCGAGCCCGGAGAAGGTGATCTGGCTGCCGCGATCCTCGATCCGGTCGCCCCACGTCCGCTCCTCGGCAAGCCCCGCTTCCCGCGGCGCTTCGGCGAGCGCCTTCAGGATGCGGTCGCGGGTCGGGGCATCGAACAGATGCTGGAAGGCGGGCGCCCAAACGCCGTCGCGGCAGGTATAGAGCTTTGTGCCGGTGGTCGGCATGATGAACAGCCGATCGAGCCGTGCCTGCGCGGGCAGCCGATCGACCACCTGCGTGCGGAACTGCGGCCAGTCCCCGCCGGAGATCACCGCGGCCGACGCCACGTCCAGCAAGCGGGCGAGGAGGGCGGCCATATCCGGCGCGATCGGTTGCTTGCTTTCCGCGAGCGTGCCGTCGAGATCGAAGGCCAGCAGTCTTTTCATCGCAGCGTCTCCCCGCCGCTCAGGCGGCGTGACGGGCCGGCGCGGCATCGATCGCGAACAACGCGCCGATCTGGTCGGCGGGCAACGGCCGGCTGAAATAATAGCCCTGCACCTGCGAACAGCCCTCGGCACGGACGATGTCCATCTGGTCGATATTCTCGACCCCCTCGGCGGTCGTCTCCATGCCGAGCGCGCCGGCCAGCATCGTGATCGCCCGGATGATCGCGGTCGCCTGATCGTGATCGAGCAGATCGACGATGAAGCTGCGATCGATCTTAATCTTGTCGAACGGGAAGGCGCGCAGGTAGCTGAGCGAGGAATAGCCGGTGCCGAAATCGTCCAGCGCCACGCGCACGCCCAGCCGGCGCAGATCGTGCAGCGAGGAGAGGGTTTCGGCGACATTGTCGATGAACAGGCTTTCGGTCACCTCCAGTTCCAGCCGGTTGGGGGCGAGGCCGCTGGCGGCGAGCGCGGCGACGATCGCGGGGCCGAGCGTGGCGGAGCGGAATTGGACCGGGGAGATATTGACCGCGACCGTCATCGTCCCGGGCCAGCGCGCGGCCTCGGCACAGGCGGCCTTCAGCGCCCAGATGCCCATCGGCACGATCAGGCCGGTTTCCTCGGCGAGCGGCACGAACCGGGCGGGCGGGATCAGCCCGTGCAGCGGGTGGTTCCAGCGCATCAGCGCCTCGAACCCGCAGACGCGATTTTCGGCGAGGCTGAACAGCGGCTGGAAATAGAGTTGCAACTGCCCCTCGGCGAGCGCCTCGCGCAGGTCCGCCTCCATCTGTCGGCGCCCTTGCGCCTCGGCATCCATCGCCGCTTCGAAGAAGCGGGTGGCGCCGGCGCCCTCGCGCCGCGCACGATCGAGCGCGAGATCGGCGTTCTTGAGGAGCGAGGCGGCATCGGGCGTGTCGGGCCCGGCGAAGGCGATCCCGGCAGTGGCGGCAAGCTGGATCTTGTGCCCGTCGACCACGGCGATGCCGGCGATGGCGGCGATCGCCTCGTCCACCAGTCGCGCCACCCTATGTTCGTCGTCGATCGTGACGAGCGCGAATTCGTCGCCGCCGAGACGGGCCACGAAGCCGTCCGGCATCGCCGCCAGCAGCCGCGCCGCGGCGTCCTTCAGCACCGCGTCGCCGCGATCGGGGCCGAGCGTGTCGTTGATCCGGCGGAAGCCGTGGAGATCGATCGAGACCATCGCCAGCCGCTGGCCACCCTCGGTCGGCTGGGCCATCAGCAGGCGGACCTGCTCGTCAAGCAGCGCCCGGTTGGGCAGGCCGGTCAGCGGATCGTGGAGCGCGAGATGCGCGATGCGGCGTTCGCGATCGGCGATATCCGCCACCATCCGGTTGAAACTGGCGGCGAGGCGGCCGAGTTCGTCGTCCGAGGCGATGGGCACCTGGACATGGGCACCCTGGCTGACCGCGCGCGCCGCCCGGTCGAGCGCCGCGATCGGGCGGGTGAGGCGGCGGGCCACCCACCAGCTGGCCAGCACCGCCGCGAACCCGCCGGCAAGGCCGAGCGCCATCAGCAGCCACAGCATCGGCGTATAGTCCCGCAACGCCCGGCTGAGCGAATAGCGCAGCACCAGCGCCAGCGGCTCGCCCGCCGCGCCGAAGCCTTCCAGCGGGCTGGCCTGCACCAGGATGCGCTGCCCGCCGATCATGCGTTCGACCGGCGGCACGCTGCCGGCGCGCGCGGGCTTCAGGCCGGGGCCGAGCCGGTTCGCGGGCAGGATCTGCGGATCGAGCGACAGCGCGGACAGGCGGGCGAGGCCGTGCATCTCGTGCGCGTCGAGTTCCGTCGCGAACACCAGCCAGCCGATCGGCATCGGTGCGCGCACGGGGGCGGCGACCGCGAACAGCGTGCGCCCGTTCATCTGCAACACGCCGCGTTCCGCCCCGCCGTCGAGCGCCGCCAGCAGCCGGTCGCGGCTCGCCGGATCGGTGGCCCAACCCGTGACCCGCCCGTCCAGCCCGACGAAGAACGCCTCGCGCAGCGCCAGCCGCTGCTTCAGGCTGTCGAGCGCGGAATGGACGGTGGCGCCATCCCCCGTCGCCGCGGCGGCGCGGAAGCCGAAATCGGCCGCCAGCACGACGGCGGCCTGTTGGAGGTTATCGTAGCGCATCGCCGCGATCCGATCGAACACGGCGCTGCCGGCGCGCATCTCGCGCAGGATGATGCGTTCGGCGTACCGCTCGATGCCGATGCGCGCGCCGCCCACGACCAGCGCCAGCGTCATCGCGACGAGCGCCGCATAGAGCAACGTCATGCGCCGCGAAAGCGACGGCGCGCCGAAGATCGCCCTCATGGGGCCGATCGCACGGGCAGGGCGATCGTCCGCACGTCGCCGGAACGGGCGACCTGGACGACGCTCGACTGTTCGTTGTCGCGCGCGCGCAGGCCGGGATGCCAGATCGTCATCGTCGCCGCCCCGGCGGGCAGGCCGGTGAGGCGCAGGCGCCCCTGCGCATCGCTGGCCGCGGCGAAAGGCGTATCGACCACCTTGATGAAGCCGGTCATCCGATCGTGGATGTTGCAGCCGAGCGCGACCGTGCCGGCTTTGGTGAAGGTGTAGCTGCGCGTCTCCTCCCGCCCGTAGAGCTTCATCTCGAACCGGGCGGGGCGGGAAAAGGAATAGAGGTGGTGGCGCACCCGATCCCGGTTGGGGAAGGAGACGGTGGCACCGACCGGCACGATCAGGACGTGCGGCACGAAGGCGATGTCCTTCTGCACCATCGTCGTGCCCCAGGGAAAGCTGATCGGCCGCGCGGGGATGCCCCCTGCGGGCCGGACGGTGACGACCGCATCCGCGAGGGGCCGGTTCGCCCCGTCGATCAGCCGCAGGTCGAGGTCCGCCGCCGCGGCGGGTGCGCCGCACAGCGCGAGGAGCAGCAGGGTCGCGAGCCGGGGGCGAGTGAGGCGTTCCACAGCGAATGCGTATATGGAGCCGATCAAATGTTGCGTCAACGTGCAGGGTTAACGGAAGATGACCGGGGCGGCGGCGTTAAGGGGATGGTGACGCCCGTCTGGCAGGGGGCGGACATGGAGCGAGGGGCGGGAAGGCGGGGGCGGGTCGTCCGGATGGTTGCGGCGGGCGCGGCGCTGATCGCGGCGGCCGATGCCGCGTCGGCGGCGCGCGAGCGGCGCGCCGGTGGCAAGCTGCTGCTGACCTACGCCGCGAGCGCGCTGGAGGGATCTTCGGGCGGCGGCCTGGCGCCGTGGGCGACGATCGCCGGCAACGAAACGCGCGACGGCATCGGCGCGCAGGCGCATGCCAGCGCCGTCTTCGTCAGGGATTATGCCTATCGCAGCGGCGGCGCCGCGATCGGCCTGTTCGATCGGATCGAGCTGTCCTACGCGCGCCAGCGGCTCGACACGCGCGCGATCGGGGCGGCGCTGGGGCTGGGCCGGGGCTATGCCTTCCGGCAGGACGTCTATGGCGCGAAGCTCAAGCTGTTCGGCGATCTGGTCTATGGCGATCCGCTGCTGCCGGCGGTGGCCGTCGGCGTGCAGCACAAGCGTAACCGCAACGGCGCGGTGGTCCGCGCGATCGGGGCGGGCAGCGATCGCGGAACCGATTATTATGTTTCGGCCACCCGATTGCTGCTGGCGCGATCGGTGCTGCTGAACGCCACCGCCCGGCTCAGCAAGGCCAATCAGATCGGCCTGCTCGGCTTCGGCGGCGACAGGGGCGGCGGCTATCGCGTCCGGCTTGAAGGATCGGCCGGCTATCAGGTGAGCCGCCGGCTGCTGGTTGGCGCCGAATATCGCGCCAAGCCCGATCGCCTGTCGATCGCGCGCGAGGACGACTGGATCGATCTGTTCGCGGCCTATGCGCTGTCGCGCAATCTCACGGCTACGGTCGCCTATGTCGATCTCGGCTCGATCGCGACGGCGGATGGCCAGCGCGGCATGTTCCTCCAGTTGCAGGCGGGGTTCTGATGATGATGATCGCGGCGCTCATGCTTCTGGCCGCGGCGCCGGTGCCGCCGGGCGAAGAGGCCGTCGCCCCCTATGTCGTGGTGGATGCCAATGCCGGGGCACGGCCGTTCGAAGGCGGCGGCATGGCTGCGGCGTTCGGCGGCAGGGCGGGGATCGAGCGGATCGTCGATCGCTTCGTCGCCGCCAATTTCACAGATCCTGTGATCGGGCCGATCTTCGCCGGGCAGGATCGGGCGCGGCTGACCCGCGTGCTGAAGGAGCAATTCTGCTACATCCTGGCCGCCGGCTGCGCCTACACCGGCCGCGACATGGCGAGCGCGCACAGGGATATGGGCGTGCAGCAGAAGGACATGAACCGGCTGGTCGAGAACCTCCAGGCGGCGATGCGGGCCGAAGGTGTCCCCTTCGCCGCGCAGAATCGCTTCCTGTCGCGCCTCGCCCCGATGCGCGACGCGATCGTGACGCGCTGAGCGGATCAGCGCCGGGTGGCGAGATAGGCGATCACGTCCGCGCGCGCCTGCGGATCGGCCATGCCGCCATAGGACATGAACGTGCCCGGCACCGTCGCTTGCGGATCGAGGAGATAGCGGAACAGCGTCGGCGCATCCCAGACGAGGCGGCTGGCGCGATTGGCCGGGGAATAATGGAAGCCCGGCACCGTTCCCGCCGGCCGGCCGACGACCGCGAACAGGCTCGGCCCGGTGCGGTTCCCGCCGGCCACGTCGCTGTGGCAAGTGCGGCAGGCGGCGAACAGCGTCTGCCCCCGCCCCGGATCGCCGCGATACGCTTCCAGCCGGGCGGCGCGCGCGGCCGCCTCCGAGATCGTTGGCGCCGGCTTGCAGGCGGCAAGCGCCAGGGCGATGAAGGTGAGCGGCATGGTCCTGCGGATCGGCATCGGGCGCGGATGTAGCGGCCTCAAGGCCGGTTCGCCAGCGGGAGCCGCCGCCCGCGCGAAACGTTGATGGCGGAGCGACAGGAGACCATCATGGGCGAAGCCACGACCGCCGTCACCATTCACCTCGACGAGGAATGTCTGTCTGCGGTGCGCAACTGGATCTCGCGCAGCAAGGCTCCCGATCAGTCGCTGGAATCGGCGATCACCCATCTGCTGGCCAAGGGAGTCGGCGCCGATGCGGCGCAGACGACGCTCCCGCCCCTGGTGACGGGGCGGGATATCGTCTGATCGCCAATCAGTAGAATTGGTCCGGCGTCGGCGTCGGCCGGTCGCATGCCTTGCGGTTGCCGCGCTTGCATTCCGCCACTTGCAGGCGCCACGCCGCCATCGCATCGGCATAGGCGCCCTGCTGGCGTGCCCAGCGCGCATCGGTGCGGCGCACCGAGCGATCGTGCTGGATCAGCGCCGCCCAATAGGCTTCGCGATCCAGTTCATATTGCGCCTTGTCCTCGGCCGCGGTGGTGGCGATGATTTCCGATCCCAATGCCGAGGTGGCGTTGAGATCGGCCGTCACCGGCGCTTCGACGGCATCGACCGCACGGGTCCGCGGCGTCGATTTGTCATAGCCCCGATCGTCCGGCAGCGGTGTGCCGGTGGTGGCGGGGCTGCCGGGGACGTTGCTCGGCTCGGCCGCGGTCTGTGCGAAGGTCGGCGCGGCCGCCGTAGCAAGTGCCGCCGCGGAAAGTATCAACCTGATCGACATGGGACAGTCTCCCTAACGCAAAACGGTCGCGCCGAATAACGGCGCGACCGTGGGAGCGTTCCGAAATCCTGTCCGTCAGGCCGGTGCGAATTCGTTCGTCTCGGGATCGAGCACGAGCAGCTTGCCGCCGGCGATGCCGAACCACGCGCCGTGCAGTTTCAGCTCGCCCGCCTCGACCGCCTTCTGGACGAAGGGGAAGGTCATGAGGTTCTTGAGGCTGGTGCGGACGCCTTCCAGTTCCAGCGCGTCCTTGGCCTCCTGGCCGGTGCCATGTTCGGCGACGACGCGGTCGCGCGCCTCGTCGAGCAGCGAGATCCAGTCGCTGACGAACCCGCCCTCGCCGGGGGGCGCCTCGTTGAACTGCTGCGAGACCGACGCGCCGACGCCGCCGCACGATCCGTGGCCGATCACCACGATCTCCTGCACCTTCAGCTGGGTGACGGCGAATTCCAGTGCGGCGGAAACGCCGTGCTGGCCGCCGCCCGTTTCGAACGGGGGGACGAGATTGGCGACGTTGCGCACGACGAATACTTCGCCCGGCGAAGTATCGAAGATCGTTGCGGGATCGACCCGGCTGTCCGAACAGGCGATCACCATGACCTTGGGGCTCTGCCCCTTGGCCGCGGCTTCCCACTGGGTCTTCTTTTCTATCCAGTCATGTTCGCGGAAGCGATTGTAACCGGAGATGAAGTCATCGAATATAGCCATGCGATCCAGATTAGGGATCGCTCGGAAGGGTGGCAAGGTCGCGCGAACGTCGCTATCTTACAAATTATGACTGAGCCGCTCGCCAGCCCCCGCCCGCCCCGCGCCCGCAAGCCCGACTGGATCCGCGTCAAAGCGCCGACCTCGGTGGGGTTCGCCCATACGCGCGATCTGATGCGCCGTCTCAACCTCGCCACCGTGTGCGAGGAGGCGGCCTGCCCCAACATCGGCGAATGCTGGACCAAGAAGCACGCCACGGTGATGATCCTTGGCGATACCTGCACGCGCGCCTGCGCCTTCTGCAACGTGAAGACGGGAATGCCGCGCGCGGTGGACGTGACGGAGCCGCAGCATGTGGCGGATGCCGCGGCGGAACTGGGCCTCGAACATATCGTCGTCACCTCGGTCGATCGCGACGATCTGAAGGACGGCGGCGCCAGCCAGTTCGTGAAGGTGATCGAGGCGCTGCGCCGGACGACGCCCGCCACCACGATCGAGATACTGACGCCCGATTTCCGCAACAAGGCGGACGCCGCGATCGAGGCGATCGTCGCGGCCCGGCCCGACGTCTACAACCATAACCTCGAGACGGTGCCGCGGCTATACCCGACGATCCGGCCGGGTGCGCGCTATTACGCCTCGTTGCGGCTGCTGGAGACGGTCAAGCGGCTCGATCCCTCGATCTTCACGAAGTCCGGCATCATGGTCGGGCTGGGCGAAGAGCGGCTGGAGGTCCATCAGGTGATGGACGACATGCGCTCGGCGGGCATCGATTTCCTGACGATCGGCCAATATCTCCAGCCGACCCCGCGCCACGCCGCCGTCGCCGATTTCGTGACGCCGCAGACCTTCGATGCCTATGCCGCGATCGCCCGCGCCAAGGGTTTCCTGCTGGTGGCCTCCAGCCCGCTCACGCGGTCGAGCTATCACGCCGGGGACGACTTCCGCCGCCTGCGCGCGGCGCGCGAGGTGCAGCTCGGCCGGCTGGGCGTGGCGGCGGAATAGGCCATGCCCCGTCATGCCGAGACGCGCCGGCTGCCCTACACGCCCGAGCAGATGTTCGATCTGGTCGCCGATGTCGGCCGCTATGGCGAGTTCCTGCCGTGGGTGGCGGCCGTCCGCGTCCGTTCCGACAACGAGACGGAGATGGTGGCCGATCTCGTCGTCGGCTTCGCTGCCCTCCGCGAGAAATTCACCTCGCGCGTGAAGAAGGACCGACCGGGCGCCATCACGGTCGAATATGTCGACGGGCCGCTCAAATATCTCCGCAACGACTGGGCGTTCCGGCCGGACGGGGAAAGCGGGACGCTCGTCGACTTCGCGGTCGATTTCCAGTTCCGCTCGCGCCTGTTCGAGGCGCTGGCCGGGCAGATGTTCGATCGCGCGCTCCGCAAGATGATCGGCGCGTTCGAGGCGCGCGCAGCGGCACTTTACGGAAAGGATGCGCCCGGCATCAGCAGGTCGAGCGCCGCCAGCGCCGCCTGAACGCGGATCGCGGAACGGCCGCGATCCTCGAACTGGCGCGATCCGGCGTGGATGTCCTCCTCGTCCTTGCCGCGTTCGGCGCGGGCGAAGACGACGAGGCCGACGGGTTTCTTCTCCGTGCCGCCGCCCGGCCCGGCGATGCCGGTGATCGAGACGGCGACATCGGCCGAACTGCGATCGATCGCGCCGCGCGCCATCGCCCAGGCGGTCGCTTCCGATACCGCGCCGAACGTCTCGACGACGTCGGACGAGACGCCGAGCGTCTGCACCTTCGCCTCGTTGGAATAGGTGACGAAGCCGGCGTCGAGCACGTCGGACGAGCCGGCCACCTCGGTCAGCGCGGCGGTGACGAGGCCGCCGGTGCAGCTTTCGGCGAGCGCGATCTTGCGCCCCGCGGTGCGATTGGCGGCGATCACCCGCGCGGCGGCCTCGACCAGTTCGGCGGGCAGAATCGTCTCGCTCATCGCGCGTCCCCCGGCCGGCAGACCTTGAGCACGCCGGCGATCCCCTCGCCCTTGCGGTCGGCGATGGTGGCGCCGAGGGCCGCCAGCTTGCCGACATCGCGGCCCGAGAGGGCGGAGAGCGATTGCAGCGCTTCCGATGCGGTGGCGCAGTCGGTGGTCTTCACCTTGTCGGCCAGCAGCGAGGCGATGGCGGGTTCGGCAAGCTGGCGGATCATGTCCGAATTCATCTCCGCCGGCATCGACTGGCCGAGCAGCTGGCTGAACAGCCGGCCGATCGCGCGGCGCGCGGTGGGCCAGGCGCTTGCCGCATCGGGGCGGTAGCGATCGGCGAGCTGCCCCGAATAGGTCGAGAGATAGGCGGAGGCGGGCAGCGCCGGGCGGCAGCGCTCGGCCAGCCGCTCGACCACCGTCGGCAGCGCGAAGGTGACGAGGGCGGCGGCCTCCTCCTTCGGCACGCATTGCAGGCTGGGCTGCGCGGCGGCGGGCACCGCGACGATCAGCAGCGGGGCGACGGCCCACTTCACAGCGGCGCCCTCACGCTGGCGCTGGCTTGGGCGGCGATGCCCTCGCGCCGGCCGGTAAAGCCCAGTTGTTCGGTCGTCGTCGCCTTCACGCTCACCTGCGCCTCCCTCAGTTCCAGCAGCTCGGCGATCCGGGAACGGATGGCGGGGCGATGCGGTCCCACCTTGGGTGCTTCGCAAATGATGGTGACATCGACATGATCGATGATCCCCCCCGCCGCGCGCACCAGATCGCGTGCGTGGACGAGGAAGCGCCACGATGCCGCCCCCTTCCATTGCGGATCGGACGGGGGGAAATGGCTGCCGATGTCGCCCGCGCCGATCGTGCCGAGCAGGGCATCGGTCAGCGCATGGAGCGCCACGTCCGCGTCCGAATGGCCCGACAGGCCGTGGTCGTGGGGAATGCGCACCCCGCCCAGCCAGACGTGATCGCCCGGCACCAGCCGGTGGACGTCGTAACCGGTGGCGGTGCGGGGGATGAGGGCGGCGGCGGCGCGCGCCTCGGCGGCGGCAAGGTCGTGGGGGTGGGTCATCTTCTCCAGCATCGGATCGCCCGCGACGACGGCGACGGCAAGCCCCGCGGCGCGCGCGACCTGCGCATCGTCGGTGGCGGGGCCGCCGGTCCAGGCGCGGTGGGCGGCAAGGATCGCGTCGCGATCGAAACCCTGCGGCGTCTGGACGCGGACGAGGCCTTCGCGCGGCACCGTGTCGCCCAGCTGGCCGTCCGCCAGCGCCAGCGTATCGACCACCGGCAGGGCGGGGACGGCGCCGTCGTGCGTGGCGAGCGCGTCGAGCAGCCGGTCGATCGCGTCGTGCGGCACGAACGGGCGGGCGGCATCGTGGATCAGGACGAGGCCCGGCGGCACCGCGGCGAGGCCGGCGATCACCGAATCCCGCCGCTCCGCGCCGCCGATCACCGGCGGCGGCAGGGTGCGGCCGGCGAGGGCCGCGGCATAATCCGCTTCCTGCCCGGCACCGATCACCACCTGTACCGCTGCGATCCGCGGGTGCGCGGCAAGTGCATCGACGGCATGCGCCAGCAGGCTGCGGCCGGCGATCGGGCGATATTGTTTGGGTATCTCGCCCCCTGCGCGCAGACCGCGGCCGGCGGCGACGATGAGGGCGGTGACGGTGCGGTCCATGGCGCCGCCCTCTAGAGCCTGATCGCCGTCGGCGAAAGCGCGGCGCGCGTTCGCCGATGGCGTGAGTCAGGCGCTCTTCGGGGGCCGCGGGCGGCGGCGGCGTCATCCCCGCCTTGCCGCCGCGGCCGGCGGCGTCTAGAGCGTTGCCCGTTATTTGAGCAGGTTAAACGTGACGCGACTATCCCCCATCCACATCGGCGACGTGACGATCGATTGCCCGGTGATCCTGGCGCCGATGACGGGCGTGTCCGATCTGCCGTTCCGCCGCGCCGTGCGCGGCTTCGGCTCGGGCCTCAACGTCACCGAGATGATCGCCAGCCAGGCGGCGATCCGCGAGACGCGCCAGTCGATCCAGAAAGCGATGTGGGATCCGACGGAAGAGCCGGTGTCGATGCAGCTCGTCGGTTGCTCGCCGGCCGACATGGGCGAGGCGGCGAAGCTCTGCGCCGACCGAGGTGCTGCGATCATCGACATCAACATGGGCTGCCCGGTCCGCAAGGTGGTGAATGGCGAGGCCGGATCGGCGCTGATGCGCGATCTGCCGCTGGCGACGGCGCTGATCGCCGCGACCGTCAAGGCGGTGGACGTGCCGGTAACGCTGAAAATGCGGATGGGCTGGTGCCACGACAGCCTGAACGCCCCGGCGCTGGCGCGGATCGCCGAGGATCTGGGCGTCAGGATGGTCACCGTCCACGGCCGCACCCGCAACCAGATGTACAAGGGCTCGGCCGACTGGCGGTTCGTCGCGAGCGTGAAGCAGGCGGTGTCGATCCCCGTGATCGTCAACGGCGACATCTGCACGATCGAGGATGCCGAGGCCGCGCTCGACCAGTCCGGGGCGGACGGGGTGATGATCGGCCGCGGCGCCTATGGCCGGCCGTGGTTCCTGTCGCAGGTGATGCGCTGGGCGGAGACCGGAGAGGCTCCGGCCGATCCGGGTATCGATCAGCAATATGCCATCATCACGAGGCATTACGATGAGATGCTGAGCCTCTACGGCAAGGCGGTGGGCGTCAACATGGCGCGCAAGCATCTCGGCTGGTATACCAAGGGCCTGCCCGGATCGGCCGAGTTCAGAAACCGTGTGAACCAGCAGCCCGATCATCGCGTGGTGCAGGCGATGCTCGACGAATTCTACCGCCCCTGGCGCATGGCGGCCGCGGCGTGAGCCGTGGCGGGCGGCGGTCCGGGCCGGACACGCCGGGCATGGCGGAACTGGTGGCGGCGCTGCCGACGCCGCTGCTGGCGATCGACGCGACCGGCCGCGTCACCGAGGTGAACCCGGCGGCGGAGGCGCATCTGAACCTCGCCCGCGCCGCGATCATCGGCCGCGACATCCACGATCTGATCGGCCCGGCGCTGAGCTCGATGGAGGCCGACGCGCGCTTCGCCGCCTACGACATCGCGCTCGACCTGCCCGGCGGCCGCCACCAGCGCGCGGACCTGACGGTGGCGCCGCTGCCCGACCGGCCGGGTTCGCGCCTGCTGACGATTCACGCCCAGCCGCCCGTCCACCTGCGCGCACCCCGCACCGGCCGCGAAGGCGGCACGCTGACGGCGATCGGTGCGGCGGCGATGCTGGCGCACGAGATCAAGAACCCGCTGTCCAGCATCCGCGGCGCGGCGCAGCTGCTGGAATCGAGCGTCGGTGCGGATGGCGAGGATCTGACCAAGTTGATCTGCGCCGAGGTCGATCGCGTCGCCGCGCTGATCGACCGGATGGAGGGCTTCACCGATACCCGTCCGCTCGAACTCAGCCCGCAGAACATCCACTCGATCCTGGATCACGCCCGGCAGGTCGCGCTGAAGGGCTTCGCCGAGGGGTTCACCATCCGCGAACTCTACGATCCGTCGCTGCCGCCCGTCCTCGCCCACCGCGATTCGCTGATCCAGGTGCTCATCAACCTGATGAAGAACGCGGCCGAGGCGATGCGCGGCGCGGGCATGACCGAAGGAACCATCACCTTGACCACCGCCTATCGCCACGGCGTCCGCCGGGTGACGGGGCCGGGCCACAATGGCCTCGCCCGATCGCTGCCGATCGAGGTGGGGGTGATCGACGAGGGGCCGGGCGCCCCGCCCGAGATCGCCGACCATCTGTTCGATCCGTTCGTCAGCTCCAAGCGCAGTTCGGGCGGCCTCGGCCTCGCGCTCGTCGAGAAGCTGGTCGCCGATCATGGCGGGATGGTGGAATATGTGCGCGACGGCGTTCCGCCGATGACGCGCTTCCGCATCCTGCTGCCGCGCGCCGCCGCCGGGCTGGCGCCGCAATGACCGCGCGCATCCTCGTCATCGACGACGACGCCGCGATCCGCACGGTGGTGCGCGAGGCGCTGCGCCGCGACGGCCACCGCGTCGAGACGGGCGCCTCCGTCGCCGACCAGCGGCGGATCGTGGAGAGCTTCCAGCCCGACGTGCTGGTGACCGACGTGATCCTGCCCGACGGCAATGGGCTGGATGCGGTGCCCGAGATATTGGCGCGCCACCCGCGGATGCCGGTGATCGTCCTGTCCGCGCAGAACACCTTTTCGACCGCGATGCGCGCGACCGAGCAGGGCGCGTTCGAATATCTGCCCAAGCCCTTCGATCTGGCCGAACTGACGCGGGCGGTGCGCGATGCGCTGGCGCAGCGCGCCGCCGCCGGCCCCGTCGATCCCCCGCCCGCCACGGCATCGGAGGAGGAACTGCCGCTGATCGGCCGATCCCCGCCGATGCAGGAGGTCTACCGGACGATCGCCCGCGTCGTCTCCAACGACCTGACGGTGCTGGTGCTGGGCGAATCGGGGACGGGCAAGGAACTGGTGGCGCGCGCCATCCACGATTTCGGCGCGCGCGGGGCGAAGCCGTTCGTGGCGGTCAACATGGCGGCGATCCCGCGCGAACTGATCGAAAGCGAGCTGTTCGGGCACGAGCGGGGCGCCTTCACCGGCGCGGCGCAGCGCACCGCCGGCCGGTTCGAGCAGGCGCAGGGCGGCACCTTGTTCCTCGACGAGATCGGCGACATGCCGATGGAGGCGCAGACGCGGCTGCTGCGCGTGCTGCAATCGGGCGAATATTCCCCCGTGGGCGGGGCGCGCGCGGTGCGCGCCGATGTGCGGATCATCGCCGCCACGCACAAGGATCTGCCCAAGCTGATCGCCGACGGCGGCTTCCGCGAGGATCTCTATTACCGGCTGGCGGTGGTGCCGATCCGCGTGCCGGCGCTGCGCCAGCGCGTCGAGGATCTGGCCGAACTCGCCCGCCACTTCCTCGATCGGGCGGCGGCCGATGGCCTGCCGCGCAAACAGCTCGATCCCGGCGCGATCGATCGCCTCGCCCGTCACGGCTGGCCCGGCAACGTCCGCGAACTCGAGAACCTCATGCGCCGGATGGCGGCGCTGGTGCGCGAGGACGTGATCTCCGGCGGCGCGGTCGAACAGCATCTGGTGGCGGTGGCCAGCGAGCAGGCGGGCACGCTCTCGGCCGAGGGGCTGACGCTGGCGCAGGCGGTGGAGCAGCATCTGGCGCAGCAATTCGCCGCCTACGGCCGCGATCTGCCGCCCGACGGGCTTTACGACCGGGTGCTGGGCGAAGTGGAGAAACCGCTTCTCCAGATTACGCTCGGCGCGGTGCGCGGCAACCAGTTGAAGGCCGCCAAGCTGCTGGGCATCAACCGCAATACGCTGCGCAAGAAGCTGTCGGATCACGGGCTGGATCCCGCCGCGGCGCGGCGTGGCGGATAGGCGACGGACGACCGTTTCCGACGATCCTGTGCTTTACCGGCAACGCAGGCGTGATAGTCTCGCCACGATGACGATCGTGTCCGTCCGCCGCCTGCCGCGGCCGCCGCGCTGGCGCCGCCGCGCGCTGCTGGGCTGGCGCGCGTTCGGGCGATCCGGCCGGCGGCGGCGGATCGTGCCGCTGCTGGAAGCGGCGAGCCTCCTCTGCCTCGTCGGCATGATGGTGATCGCATGGCGCGTGCTGGCGGGCAGCGGCGCGCCGCAGCGCCCGCTGACGCCGCCGATGGTGGCGCTGCTGCTCGTCGCCAATCTCGTCCCCGCGCTCGCCTTCATGGTGCTGATCGCGCGGCGGCTGGCGCAGCGGCGCGTGCGCCGCTCGGCGCTGGGCGGGCGGGGGCAGCTGCACGTCCGCCTCGTCGCCACCTTCTCCGCCATCGCCGCGGTGCCGACGCTGCTGGTGGTGATCTTCGCCTCGCTCTTGTTCCAATATGGCGTCGAATTCTGGTTTTCGGATCGGGCGCGGATCGTGCTGGAAAGCGCCGATCAGGTGGCGCAGGCCTATGTCGAGGAGAGCCAGCAGCGCATCATCGGCGATATCGTGCCGATGAGCCAGGATATGGCGCGCGTGCTGGACGAGGTGCCGATCGACGATCCGCGCGTCGGCCCGTTCTTCGCCCGCCAGCTCGTCACCCGCCTGCTCGACGAGGCGGCGATCGTGGCGGTGGCGCCGGATGGCACGCTGAGACTGCTGGGCGGCGCCAATCTCGACAAGCGGCCGCTGGAGGCGCGGGTGCCGGAGGCGGTGCTGCCCAGCCTCGCCAACGGCCAGCCGCGCGCCACCAACGTGGCGGGGGATCGCGTGGAATCGCTGATCCTGCTCGATCGGCGGGCCCGCACCTATCTCTATGCGGCGCGGTTCGTCGATCCGCTGGTGCTGAAGCAGGCGCAGCGCTCCGCCTCCGCGCTCGGCGCCTATCAGCAATTGCTCGCCCGATCGCGCGTGCTGCAACTGCGCTTCAACATCGCGCTCTTCCTCGTCTCGCTGCTGATCGTGGCGGCGGCGATCTGGATCGCGCTGAAGGTGGCGGACCGGATGGTCGGCCCGGTCGGCGATCTGGTGCTGGCGGCGCGCGCGGTGGCGGCAGGCGATTTCAGCGTGCGCGTGCCGGCGCGGCTGGCGCAGGACGAGGTCGGCACGCTTGCCGCCGCCTTCAACCGCATGACCCGCCGGATCGAGGAACAGACCGCCTCGCTGGTCGCCGCCAACCGCCAGCTCGACGAGCGGCGCGGCTTCAGCGAGGCGGTGCTGTCCGCCGTGTCCGCGGGCGTCGTCTCGCTCGATCGGGAGCGGCGCATCACCCTGCTCAACGCCTCGGCGGTCAAGCTGCTCGGCACGGGCGAAAGCCCGGTCGGCCGGCCGCTGGCGGAGGTAGCGCCGCCGCTCGATGCGACGATCGCCAGCGGCGAGCGCGAGGCGGTCGTCGCCATTCCGGTGGCGGGCGAGGCGCGGACGCTGGCGGTGCGCCTCGCCCCCGTCGATCGCGGCCATGTGCTGACCTTCGACGACATCACCGAACAGCTCGCCGACCAGCGCGCCGCCGCCTGGGCCGATGTCGCCCGCCGCATCGCGCACGAGATCAAGAATCCGCTCACCCCCATCCAGCTCGCCGCCGAACGGCTGCAACGGCGCTATGGCCGCGAGGTCCAGTCCGACCCCGCGGTGTTCGAGCGGCTGACGCAGACGATCGTGCGGCAGGTGAACGATCTGCGCGGCATGGTGAACGAATTCTCGGCCTTCGCGCGGATGCCCAAGCCGGCGTTCGCACGCGACAATCCGGTGGAGATCGCGCGGCAGGCGCTGTTCCTGCAAGAGGTGGCGCATCCGGCCATCACCTTCCGCATGGATGCGCCCGATCCGCCGCCCACCATGGTGTGCGACCGCCGCCAGCTGGGGCAGGCGCTGACCAACATCGTCAAGAATGCGGTGGAGGCGGTGGAGGGCCGCGCGGGCGAGGGCGGGGCGGGGCGCGTCCACCTGTCCGTCCGGTCCGAAGGCGAACGGCTGACGATCGAGGTGGCCGACGACGGCGTCGGGCTGCCGGTGGAACGGGAGCGGCTGACCGAACCCTATATGACGACGCGCGCGCGCGGCACCGGCCTGGGTCTCGCCATCGTCCGCAAGATCGTCGAGGAACATGCCGGCACGATCACCTTCCACGACAATCCAGGCGGGGGCGCGATCGTTCGGCTGGCGTTCAACCTCGCCCAGCTTGAACCGCTCGCCGACGAGGCCGCCGCCGCGGCGCCCGCCGAACCCGACCGCCTGCCCGAACTGACCCGCACGAGGAGTGCCTGAACGCCATGGCCCTGGACATCCTGATCGTGGACGACGAGCGCGACATCCGCGAACTCGTGGCCGGCGTGCTGGAGGACGAGGGCTATAGCGCCCGCACCGCCGGCGACAGCGACGGCGCGCTCGCCGAACTGACCGCGCGGCGCCCCTCGCTGGTGCTGCTGGACGTATGGCTGGCGGGATCGAAGCTCGACGGCCTCGAGATCCTCGCCGAGATCAAGCGGCGCGATCCGACGCTGCCGGTGATCGTCTTTTCCGGCCACGGGACGATCGATACGGCGGTGGCGGCGGTGCGGCAGGGGGCGGCCGACTTCATCGAGAAGCCGTTCGAGAGCGAGCGGCTGCTCCACCTCGTCGCCCGCGCGACCGAGACCGACCGCCTGCGCCGCGAGAATGCCGAGCTGCGCCAGACGGTGGGGCAGGAGGACGAGCTGACCGGCACCTCCTCCGCGCTCAACGGCGTGCGGGCGACGCTCAAGCGCGTGGCGGCGACGGGCAGCCGGGTGCTGATCTCCGGCCCGGCCGGGGTGGGCAAGGAAGTGGCGGCGCGGCTGCTCCATTCGTGGAGCCCGCGCGCGTCCGCCCCCTTCACCGTCGTCGCCGCGGCGCGGATGACGCCCGACCGGGTGGAGGAGGAATTGTTCGGGGTGGAGGAGGCGAACGAACTGGTCCGCCCCGGCCTGCTCGAACAGGCGCATGGCGGGACATTGTTCCTCGACGAGATCGCGGACATGCCGCTGACCACGCAGGCCAAGATCCTGCGCGTGCTGACCGACCAGAGCTTCGCCCGCGTCGGCGGCACGCGGATGGTGAAGGTGGACGTGCGCGTCGTCTCCGCCACCGCGCGCGACCTGGGGGCGGAGATCGCCGCCGGCCGCTTCCGCGAGGATTTCTATTACCGGCTGAACGTCGTGCCCGTCGCCATCCCGCCGCTCTCTCACCGGCGCGAGGACATTCCGGTGCTGGTCGGCGATTTCGTCGCGCGCTTCGCCGCCGAGCGGCGGGTGCGCACCCCCGAAGTGTCGCCGGATGCGATGGCCGCGCTCCAGGCCTATGAATGGCCGGGCAACGTCCGCCAGTTGCGCAACGTGGTGGAGCGGACGATCATCCTCGCCCCCGGCGACCGCATCGGCCGGATCGACGTCGACATGCTGCCCGCCGAGGTGCTGGCCGATCAGGCGCCGGTCGGGGCGGGGGACGGCAGCCAGCGATCGATCATGGGCGCGCCGCTGCGCGAGGCGCGCGAGACGTTCGAGCGCGAATATCTGCGCGTTCAGATCCGCCGCTTCTCCGGCAACATCAGCCGCACCGCGACCTTCATCGGCATGGAGCGATCGGCGCTGCACCGAAAGCTGAAGACGCTCGGGCTGGTCGATCCGCGCAGCGAGGAGGATTGACGGGTCCGGCCGATCCGGCCATTCCCCTATCGGGGGGACATCACATGGCGGACGAGATCGACGAACAGGACGACGGCGACGATGCCGGCGACGTGACGGGCAAGTGGAGCCATGTGCCCACCGCCCATACCGAACAGCATGTCAATCATTCGCTGACGTCGCGCGAGGTGCGGGCGGTGCTGTCCAAGATGACGGCGGCGGTCTCGATCGGCGTGTCCCTGACCAGCAATGCCAAATATCTGGCGCTGGCGGGCGTCGGCGGGGCGGCGGTGCTGGGGGCCGGCACCGCGGGCATCGGCCTGGCGGTGGCGGGCGGGGTGATGACCGCGGTCGGCGTCGGCACCTCGGCCGCCTCCGCCTACAAGACCAACCGGCATATCGACAATCTGCGGCTGATCCATGCCGACGGCCGCGGCAAGGGCAAGTTCGCCTGCCGCTGCATCAGCCAATATGCGACACCGGACATG
The DNA here is from genome assembly GCA_036946415.1 of Edaphosphingomonas fennica. Lineage (GTDB taxonomy): Bacteria > Pseudomonadota > Alphaproteobacteria > Sphingomonadales > Sphingomonadaceae > Sphingomonas_Q > Sphingomonas_Q fennica_A. Next base: position 43,000 of record JAQIJD010000012.1, read on the forward strand.
GCGAACGATCACGAGATGATCCACGCGACGGTGCTGCCCTATATCATCGCCAAGAAACGCGCGAAGCTGGGCAAGAAGGCGGCGGGCACCGCCGGCCTGTCGCTGGCGACGACCGTCCACCGGCTGGGCAAGGCCGCCTATAAGGGGATCAAGGGGACGAAGGGCGTCAACCGGTCCTTCAACGCGCATGTCCTCGTCCGCCACGCACTGACGCACGAATGCTGGCTGGCTGAAGCGATCATCAGCGAGCTGTTCTCCCCCACCGACTATATCGCCATCATGAACATGAGCTCCGAATATGCGGGGCCGCTGGTGGCGGGAAAGATGAAGTCGATCTGATCGCCGGCGGCGCCTTGTGCGGCGCCGCAACGGACCCTAGATTTCAAGCCGTCCCCGCGCCCGGCGGGGACGCACGACGCCGTGGACAGGCGCACATGCGGGCCACGATCCGCCAAGACGAAGGAGGCCGCATCGCATGGCCGACAAGCCGAACAACCTTCAGGATATTTTCCTCAACACCCTGCGCAAGGGCAAGGTGCCCGTCACGATGTTCCTCGTGAAGGGCGTGAAATTGCAGGGGATCATCACCTGGTTCGACAATTTCTCGGTGCTGCTGCGCCGCGACGGGCAGAGCCAGCTGATCTACAAGCACGCGATCTCGACGGTGATGCCCGCGCATCCGATGGACCTCGCCGCGATCGAAAAGGGGTTCGAGGAGAAGAAATCGACGCTGTTGCAGGAGGTGTTCCTCGCCGCCGTGCGCCGCGCGCGCGAACCGGTGACGATGTTCCTCGTCAACGGCGTGATGTTGCAGGGCGAGATCGCCGCCTACGACCTGTTCTGCATGCTGCTGCGGCGCGATGGCATGAGCCAGCTCGTCTACAAGCACGCCATCTCCACCGTCCAGCCGGCCAGCCCGGTCAACCTCCAGGGGGACGGGGACGACGAGGACGAGGGGGACGATAGTTGAGCGTCTTCGATCGCGGCAGCGACGACGGCTTCGCGCGCGGCGCGCGGGCGATCGTGGCGCTGCCCGATCGGGCGGCGGGCAACCAGCGCACCACCGACGCGCGGCTGGAGGAGGCCGCCGGCCTCGCCGCCGCGATCGGGGTTGACGTGGTCGAGCGGATGGCCTTCCGCCTGCGCGAGCCGAAGCCAGCCACCCTGTTCGGCGCCGGGCAGGTGGAGCAGATCGCCGATGCCGCGCGCATCGCCGAGGCCGAACTGATCGTGGTCGATGCCGGGCTGACGCCGGTGCAGCAGAAGAACCTCGAGACCGCCTGCGACGCCAAGGTGATCGACCGCACCGGGCTGATCCTGGAGATCTTCGGCGAGCGCGCCGCCACCGCCGAGGGGCGGTTGCAGGTCGAACTCGCCCATCTCGACTATCAGGCCGGCCGGCTGGTCCGGTCCTGGACCCACCTCGAGCGGCAGCGCGGCGGCTTCGGCTTCCTGGGCGGCCCCGGCGAGACCCAGATCGAGGCCGACCGCCGCCTGATCCGCGACCGGATGGCCAAGCTGCGGCGCGAGCTGGAGCAGGTCCGCAAGACGCGCGGCCTCCACCGCGCCCGCCGCCAGCGCGCGCCGTGGCCGGTGGTGGCGCTGGTCGGCTATACCAATGCCGGCAAGTCGACCTTGTTCAACCGGCTGACCGGGGCGGGGGTGATGGCGGAGAATCTGCTGTTCGCCACGCTCGATCCGACGATGCGGCAGATCAGCCTGCCGGGCATCGACAAGGCGATCCTCTCCGATACGGTGGGCTTCGTCTCCGACCTGCCGACGCAACTCGTCGCCGCCTTCCGCGCCACGCTGGAGGAGGTGACGGCGGCCGACCTCATCATCCACGTCCGCGACATATCGCACCCCGATACCGAGGCGCAGCGCGCCGACGTGCTGGCGGTGCTGGCCGAGATCGGCGTGGGCGAGGACGGGCAGAGCGCGCCGATCATCGAGGCGTGGAACAAGCTCGACGCGCTCGACCTCGACGCGCACGACCGGGTGATGGCCGAGGCGCTGCGCGGCGACGAGGTGATCGCGCTGTCCGCGCTGACCGGCGAGGGGGTCGAGAACCTCCGCCGCACCGTCTCCGACCGACTCGCCGCCGGCCACCGCCGCCACCGCGTCGCCATCGCCGCGGGCGACGGGGCGAGCCTCGCCTGGCTGCACCAGCATGGCGAGGTGCTGGCGCAGGAGGCCGAAGGCGAAAGCGTGACGGTGGACGTGCGCATCGCCGAGGAGGATTGGCAGCGCTTTCTGGCACGGTAGCGGGGTTGGCGGATTCGGCGCGATGGGCTTTTTGCAAGATGAGCCTCTCCCCTCCCCTTCAGGGGAGGGGCCGGGGGTGGGGCCTGTCCTCCTCGAGACGCTGGTCAGTGCCGACCGGCCCCACCCCAACCCCTCCCCTGAAGGGGAGGGGCTTTGCGTAGCCGGAATCTATAGCCCCTCCCCTTCGGGGAGGGGAGGATGTTACGCCGGCACCTGCTGCGAGATGCAGTGGAGGCTGCCGCCACCCGTCAGCAGATGGTCCGCACGCAGGCCCACGGCGGTGCGGCCGGGGAACAGCGCGCCGATCGCCGCGACCGCCGCATCGTCGTTCGCAGCGCCATAGACCGGCACCACCACCGCGGCATTGCCGATGTAGAAGTTCATGTAAGAGGCCGGCACGACCTTCCCGTCGCGCTCGACGCGGCCGGGGGAGGGGAGGGGGACGACCTCCAGTCCGAAGGCTTCGGCCCGAGCCGTGGCGTCGGTATAGACGGCCGCGTTGGGATCGTCCTCGTCCGCCGCCACCGGGATCGCCAGCCGCCCCTCGCCGACGAAGCGGGCGAGATTGTCGACATGGCCGTCGGTATGATCCTCGGCGAGGCCGTCGCCCAGCCAGAGGATGCGGGAGAGGCCGAGATCGGCGGCGAGCCGCGCCTCGATATCGGCGCGGGTCAGATCGGGATTGCGGTTCGGGTTGAGCAGGCATTGTTCGGTGGTGACGGCGAGGCCGGTGCCGTCGCCGTCGATCGCGCCGCCTTCCAGCACCCAATCGGCCTGCGCCGCGGCGAGGCCGGCGCGCGCGGCGAGGCGCGGGGCGAGCGTATCGTCCCCCGCCAGCGCATATTTATTGCCCCACCAGTTGAAGCGGAACAGCGCGACGCGGTCCGCCGGCAGCACGATCGGGCCGGTATCGCGCAGCCAGATGTCGCCGAACGGTTCGACGATCGCCTCCGCCGCCGGCCCCGCCATCGCCGCCGCCACCGCACGCGATGCCTCGTCGGCGCAGACCAGCACCACCCGTTCGCCCGCGCCACCGGCGTGGACCGCCTCGGCGAAGGCGATCACTTCGGCACGGGCGGGGGCCAGATCCTCCTCCCACAATTCGGCATGGCTCGGGAAGCCGATCCACACGGCGGCATGCGGCGCCCATTCGGGCAGCGGGGGGCGGGTCATCGTGGAGGCTCCGGGAAAAGGGAATGGCCGCCCCCCTCGCAAAAGGGGGGCGGCCATGCAAGCGGACGAGCCGGGCGGGATCAGAGGCCGACGACGCCGCCGTCGTTGCGGGTGATGACGATCGTGGCGGAGCGCGGCCGGGTGCCCGCCGGCGCCGTGCCCATCTGGTTGGCCGGCCAGGCGCTGGTGGGGGCGGCGACGCTGCCGTCTTCGCCCGGATGCTGGATGTTGACGAACAGCGAGCGGCCGTCCGGCGTCGAATCGATGCCGGTGATCTCGCACTGCACCGGGCCGACCAGGAAGCGGCGCAGGCTGGTGCCCGGCTGGCGGCCGACGCGCGCGGTCTGCGTGCCCGTCGTCACCGTGCCGTTGGTGGCGGTGATGCGGTTGGTGATGGTGCGCGTGCCGCCGTCGCCGACGCTGCCGGGCATCGCCGCCAGCATCATGCAGTTGGTGATGTCGGTATAGGCGCCGTCGTCGGTCTGGATCCACAGCAGCGGGTTGACCTGGCCCGAGGGGTTGGTGCTGCGGCCGAACCACAGGCCGTCCGGGCTGGAGAAGTCGTTGGTGGCGTCCAGCCCCGACAGGTTGATGTTCGTGGGATCGAGATCGGCACCGGCGCCGAAGGCATAGACGTCCCACGTGAAGCCCGTCGCTTCGGTGGTGTCACCCGTTTCGCGCAGGCGGATGATGTGGCCGTTGGCGTTGCCGCTGGTGCGCGAGGTGGCGGTGCCGGGATCGTTGTTGATGAGATCGCCCTGCGGCGCCTTGAAATCGGTATAGGCGCGCGGGTTGGCGGCATCGGTGTTGGCGACGGTGCGCGAGCTGTTGTTGGTCAGCGTGCAATACATTTCGCCCGTCACCGGGTTGATCGCGGTCCATTCGGGCCGGTCCATCCGCGTCGCACCGACGATGTCGGCGGCGAGGCGGCAGTGGGTCAGCACGTCGGCCTGATCGGCGAAGGCGTAGACGCTGTTGCCGGCGGTCAGTCCGTTCTGGCCGAACACCAGCGGCAGCCACACGCCCGATCCGTCCGCGTTGAAGCGGGCGACGTAGAGCGTGCCGGTGTCGAGATATTTGTCGCCCGTCGCCAGCCGGTCGGCGGGCACCGCATCGGCCGCCGCCCAGGGCGTGGCGGAGACGAATTTGTAGACATATTCGTTCTGCGCGTCGTCCCCCATATACCAGGCGGGGCGGACGCCGGCGATCGTGCGGCCGGGCCACGCGCCCTCGTGGTTCATCCGGCCGAGCGCGGTGCGCTTGCGGGGCACGGAGCCGGGATCGTAAGGATCGATCTCAACCACCCAGCCATATTGGTTGGGCTCGTTGCGGAAATCTCCGGTGCCGTTGGCGGGGGCGGTGGCGACCGTGGTGGCGTTGAACTTGGCGATGTCGGTATTGCCCGAGGCCGTCGCCGCCGCCGTCGCCCAATTATAATTGCCGGCGCGCAGCGTATCGGCGGTGCCGAGGCCGTAGCGCGCGAAGGCGACCTGCGCGCGGGTGCCGAGGGCAGCGGCGCGGCGCGTGGCATCCCCCGCCTCGCGGCGGAAATAGCCGGCCCAATTCTCCTCGCAGGTGGCATAGGTGCCCCACGGCATCAGGCCGTTGGCGCAATTGTTGATCGTGCCGCGGCCGGCGGTGCCGGTGGGCGAGTAAGCCGTGAACAGCAGCGGGTTGCCGCGCACCGGCCCGTTGAAGACGGTGGGGGTGAAGGGCGTGACGCGGCGGTTGAGCGCGGAATTCTGGACATAGCTCCAGCCGCCGTTGGCGGCGCGCGTCACCTCGACCACGCTGACGCCGTGCGCCTCGATCTCCTTGACCACCTCGGCGGTCGGGCGGACGCCGTTCGCGATGGTCGGGCCGGCGGGGTGGAGATAGGTGACGGTGATATTCTCGTGGTTCATCACCAGCAGGCCGCGGCTGCTGTTGTTGCGATCGGGCGTGCTGCCGGTGGCGGCGAGGCCGAAATAGGACATGCCGTCATGATGATCGCCGGCGCGCGCCGAAAAGCCGGTGTCTGTGCCGTTGTTGGCATAGGCTGGGGTCGCGGCGTTCAGCGGATCGCCGAGGCGATAGAGGACGCCGACGCTGTAGCCGGCGGGCACGGCGACCGTGTCGGCTAGGCTGCGCGGCACGGCGGTGAAGCCGAGGGCGGCGGGCTGCACCGTCACCGTCGTGTCGGCGGTCGTCTGCTTGGCGGCATCGTCCTGCACCGTCAGGCGGAAGGTGAGCGGGGTGGCGGTGGCGACGGCGGGGGCGATGAAGCTGGGCGTCAGCGTCGCGGCATTGTCGAGCGTGACGACGGGTCCGGCGGTCTGCGTCCAGACGCGGCTGGTGACGGTGCCGTCGTCGCTGGCGGTGCCGGTGAGCGTGACGAGCGCGCCGCCGCGGACCGAGGCGGAGGAGGCGGTGGCGGTGGCGGTCGGCGGGCCGCTGTCGATGCGCGGACGATCGTCGTCGCCGCAGGCGCTGACGAGCGAGCCGGCGAAGAACACACTGGCCGCGCCCACGCCGCCCGACAGGAAGCTGCGGCGCGAGAAGCGCTCGACGACGATGTCGGCCAGATGCGGGTTGGCGGAGCGATTGGTATCGACGTCGCCGTCGTCGTAGCCGATGATCTGGTCGGTCATGTCTGTCCCCCCGGAGGATGATGTCTCCGCCGGGCTACACGCTATCGTGGGACGGTTCGGTTGTGATCGCGTGCGATCGCAATGACATGGGGGTTACGGTTCGATGACCGCGGCCGGAACGAAAAAGGGCGGCTCCCCATAGGGGAACCGCCCGCTTTCGCTATCGGGTAAGGCCGATCAGCGCGAATAGAATTCGACGACCAGGTTCGGCTCCATCTTCACCGGATAGGGCACCTCGTCCAGCGTCGGCACGCGCACGAACGTCACCTTGGTGGCGCCGTCGGCAGCGACATATTCGGGGATGTCGCGCTCGCTGAGGCCCTGCGCCTCCATCACCAGCGCCATTTCCTGCGCCTTCTTGCCGAGCGTGATCTCGTCGCCCGGCTCGACCCGGCGCGAGGCAATGTTGCACTTCACGCCGTTTACATAGACGTGGCCGTGGCTGACGAGCTGGCGCGCGGCGAAGATCGTCGGCGTGAACTTGGCGCGATAGACCACCATGTCGAGACGACGCTCGAGCAGGCCGATCAGGTTCTGGCTGGCGTCGCCCTTCATCCGCGTCGCGTCCGTATAGGCGCGCTTGAACTGCTTCTCGGTGACGTCGCCGTAATAGCCCTTCAGCTTCTGCTTGGCCTTCAGCTGGAGGCCATAGTCGGAAACCTTGCCCTTGCGGCGCTGGCCGTGCTGGCCGGGGCCATATTCGCGCTTGTTGACCGGGGACTTGGGGCGGCCCCAGATATTCTCGCCCATGCGGCGATCGAGCTTATACTTGGCGCTGGTGCGCTTCGACATGGATGTCGTCCTTCAATTGCGTGGACGCCGCCCGCGGGCCGGACGGCGTGGTTCCCGGGCCCGCGCTACCCGCCCGAGAGGACGAGGCAGGGCCGCCGCTTCACCGGGGTGCGGGGCCAATTGCGAAGCGGCGCGCCTAGCCCGATGTCACGTCTCTGTCAAATCGCGGCGCCCGCGCGACGGGCGGGGCCGCTCGATCGTGGAGAGCATGCCCCGCAGCGTCCGCACCTCCTGCGCCGACCAGCGCGGCTTCGTCAGGATCGATCGCATCGCTCGTTTGGTGGTCGGCACGCGATCGGGCGGGAAGAAATAACCGGCCTCGGCCAGCATCGCATCGAAATGGGCGACGAGGCCGTCGAGGTCCGCCTGCGGGGCGGGGGGATCGGCCTCGACCAGCGGCGGCTGCGCCAGCGCTTCCCCCTTGGACCATTCGTAGGCGACGAGGATCACCGCCTGCGCCAGGTTGAGCGAGCCGAATTCCGGGTTGATCGGCACCGTCAGGATCGTTCGGGCGAGCGCCACGTCGTCCGTTTCCAGCCCGGTCCGCTCGGGGCCGAACAGGATGGCGGAGCGGCCCGGCTCGGCATGGATCGATTGCGCCGCCGCCTCGGGCGTCACCACCGGCTTGACGAGGCCGCGCTTGCGGACTGTGGTGGCGTAGACGTGCGCGCAATCGGCGGTGGCGGCGGCGACGCTGTCGTAGACCTGTGCGCCTTCCAGCACGATGTCCGCACCCGAGGCGGCGGGGCCGGCGGCCGGATTGGGCCAGCCGTCACGCGGGGCGACGAGGCGCAGGTCTGTCAGGCCGAAATTCAGCATCGCGCGCGCGGCCTTGCCGATATTCTGCGCGAGTTGCGGACGGACGAGGACGATTATGGGGGGTGGGGTGGTCATCGCTTGCCCCCTATCACTCCGTTCGTCCTGAGTAGATGCTGAGCTTGTCGAAGCATCGTATCGAAGGGCGGGTTTGCGCGCGGCGTGGCTGATCGCCTCCCAGTCTCCTGCGATCAGCGCTTCCTTCTTGGCGCGGGACCAGCCCTTGATCTGGCGTTCGGCGGCGAGTGCCTCCTCGCGCGACGGGAACGTCTCGGACCAGACGAGGGCTACCGGCCGTCGGTCCTGCGTATATCCCGGTATCGTGCCGGCCTGATGCTGCGCGACGCGGCCTGCCAGATCGTCGGTATGGCCGACATAGTAGCTGCCGTCGGCGCAGCGTAGCAGATAGGTCGCGAACATGGCCGTCCTTCGATACGGGGCTTCGACGGGGCTCAGCCCCTACTCTGGACGAACGTTATTCCCTGCGGCGGGCGCCGGCGCCACATCCGCTACGCTCCCGGCGAATTCCTCGAAATCCTTCGCCTCGCCGAAATCCTTGTAGACGCTGGCGAAGCGGATGTAGGCGACGCTGTCGATCGCCTTCAGCGCCTGCATCACCAGCTCTCCCACCTGCGCCGCCGCCACCTCATTCTCACCGCGCGTCTCCAGCTGGCGCTGGATGCCCGTCGCCAGCCGTTCGAGCTGCGTCCCCTCCACCGGACGCTTGCGGCAGGCGATGGCGAGCGAGCGTTCCAGCTTGCCGCGGTCGAACGGCTGGCGCTCGCCGCCGCGCTTCACCACCGTGAGCTCGCGCAACTGGACGCGCTCGAAGGTGGTGAAGCGGGCGGCGCACCCCTCGCACTGGCGGCGGCGGCGGATGGCGGCGCCGTCTTCGGAGGGGCGGCTGTCCTTTACCTGGCTGTCGTCATGGCCGCAGAAGGGGCAGCGCATCCGTCCGTCACAGCCCGGGATAGATCGGGAAGCGCGCGCACAGCGCCGCGACGCGCGCGCCGACATCCGCCTCGACCGCCGCATTGCCCTCCGCGCCATTGTCGCGCAGGCCCTCCACCACGTCGGCGATCATGTCGCCGATCGCCTGGAACTCGGCGATGCCGAAGCCGCGGGTGGTGCCCGCCGGCGTGCCGAGGCGGATGCCTGAGGTGACGAACGGCTTTTCCGGATCGAACGGAATGCTGTTCTTGTTGCAGGTGATCGAGGCGCGATCGAGCGCGTGCTCGGCGGCCTTGCCGGTCACGCTCTTGGGGCGGAGATCGACCAGCATCAGATGGTTGTCGGTGCCGCCCGAGACGATGTCCAGACCGCGCGACTGGAGCCGGGCGGCGAGCGCGCGGGCGTTGGCGACGATGGCGTGAGCATAGTCGCGGAAGTCCGGCCGCAGCGCTTCCTTGAAGGCGACGGCCTTGGCGGCGATGACGTGCATAAGCGGCCCGCCCTGCAAGCCGGGGAACACCGCCGTGTTCATCTTTTTGGCGATCGACTCGTCATTGGTCAGGATCATGCCGCCGCGCGGGCCGCGCAGCGACTTGTGCGTGGTCGTCGTCACGACATGCGCATGGGGCAGGGGGTTGGGGTGCGCGCCGCCCGCCACCAGCCCGGCGAAATGCGCCATATCGACCATCAGATACGCGCCGACCTCGTCCGCGATCTGACGGAAGCGGGCGAAATCCCACTGGCGGGAATAGGCCGTGCCGCCGGCGATGATGAGCTTGGGGCGATGTTCGCGCGCCATGTCGGCGATGGCGTCGAGATCGAGCAGCTGGTCCTGCCGGCGCACGCCGTAGGTGACGGGCTTGAACCACTTGCCCGACATGTTGACCGGCGATCCGTGCGTCAGGTGACCACCGGCGGCCAGATCGAGGCCCATGAAGGTGTCGCCCGGCTCCAGCAGCGCCAGGAACACCGCCTGGTTCATCTGGCTGCCCGAATTGGGCTGGACGTTGGCGAAGGCCGCGCCGAACAGCTGCTTGGCGCGCTCGATCGCCAGCGTCTCGGCCACGTCGACATATTCGCAGCCGCCATAATAGCGCTTGCCGGGATAGCCTTCCGCATATTTGTTGGTGAGGACCGAGCCCTGCGCCTCCAGCACCGCGAGGCTGACGATATTCTCGGAGGCGATCAGCTCGATCTTGTCGCGCTGGCGGCCGAGTTCGTCGCGGATCGTGCCGAACAGTTCGGGGTCGGCTTCGGCCAGGCCGGCGGTGAAGAATCCGTCGGCGGCGGGGATCGGATTGCTGCTCATGCGGAAAGCTCCTCGGGGCTGGCGGACAGTTTGTCGATGCGGCGCTGGTGGCGGCCGCCGGCGAAATCGGTGGCGAGGAACGCGTCCAGACAGGCGATCGCCATGTCCGGGCCGATCAGCCGCGCGCCCATCGCCACTACGTTCGAATCGTTATGCTCGCGTGAAAGCCGCGCCGTCAGCGGATCGGAGACGAGCGCGCAACGGCAGCCCGCAACGCGGTTGACCGCGATCGAGATGCCGACGCCAGATCCGCACAGCGCCACGCCGACATCGGCCCGGCCCGCCGCCACTTCGCGCGCCAATGCGAAACCGTAATCGGGATAGTCTACCGAGGTGCTGCCGTCGCTGCCGAGATCGGTGACGGCGTGGCCCCGGCCACGCGCCCAATCCATCAGCACGCCCTTCAGCTGGGCGGCGGCATGATCATTGGCGAAGGCGATCGAGCGGGCCATGGTGCGACGACGAGTCCTGCGATGAGTCGGATCGGGGCGCTTTAGGGGCTCGGCCGCGCGAACGCCACCGCCCGCCGCCGGAAACGGCCGGATCGTTCTATACCGGTCGTTATGTTTTAGCTTGCTCAGCCCATCGGAACGTCTATTGAGCAGCCGCAGCAAAGGAAGCGAATTCGATGAAGAGAATGGGACTCGCCCTCGCCGGCGCGGTTGCACTGGCTGGCTGCGGGAAGAAGGAGGCGCCGCCTGCGCCGCCCCCGGCGAACGTCTCGGTCGCGCGTCCGCTGCAACGCGAAGTGGTGGACTGGGACGAATATATCGGCCGGTTCGAGGCGCCCGACGATGTCGAGGTGCGCGCCCGTGCCGATGGCGTGGTGACGCGCGTCTATTTCCGCAACGGGCAGGACGTGCGCGAGGGCCAGCCGCTGTTCGAGATCGATCCGCGCCCCTATCGCGCCGCGCTGGCGCAGGCCGAGGCGCAGGTGCGTCGCGCGCAGGCGACGCTGACCAACGCGCGCTCGGTGCAGGCGCGCACCCAGTCGCTGCTGGCGGCGCAGGCGGTGAGCCGTGAGGAAGCCGAGCAGAATGAGGCGACGACGCGCACCGCCGCCGCCGATCTGGCCGCCGCGCAGGCGCAGGCGGCGACCGCGCGGCTCAACCTGGGCTTCACCACCACCCGCGCGCCGTTCAGCGGCCGCCTGTCCGACCGGCGGGTGAGCGTGGGCGATGCGGTGACGGACGGGACGACGGTGATGACCCGGATCGTCTCGATCAACCCGATCTGGTTCACCTTCGAGGCGGCCGAGAGCTTCTACCTCAAGAACCTGCGGCAGGACCGGCGCGGCGAGCGCGGCTCCTCGCGCACCACGCCCAATCCGATCGAGATCCAGCTCGCCGACGAGCCGGGCTATCGCTGGAAGGGGCGGATGACCTTCCTCGACAATGCGATCGATCCCGGTTCGGGCACGATCCGCGCGCGCGGCGTCGTCCCCAATCCCGGCGGCTTCCTGACGCCGGGGATGTTCGGCCGCGCCCGCCTGCTCGGTTCGGGCAGCTACCGGGCGATGCTGGTGCCGGACGAGGCGGTGATCGCCGATCAGGCGCGCAAGATCGCCTATGTCGTCGGCCGCGACGGCAAGGCGGTGCAGCGGCCGGTGGAGACCGGGCCGATGGTGGAAGGGCTGCGCGTGGTGAAGGCGGGCCTCGCCCCCACCGACCTCATCATCCTGGATGGCCTCGCCCGCATCCAGCCGGGCATGCCGGTGAGCCCCAAGCAGACCGTCATCAAGCCACGGGCGGCGGATACCGCGCCCGTTTCCGCGGCGCTGAAGACGCCGCCTTCCTCCGAAGCGACGGCGGCGCGCTGAGCTTATGCGCTTTCCCCATTTCTTCATCGATCGCCCGATCTTCGCGGCGGTCCTCTCGATCCTGATCGTGATCGTCGGCGCGGTGGCCTATCCGTCGCTGCCGGTCGGCCAGTATCCCGAGATCGCCCCGCCGACGGTGGTGGTGAGCGCCACCTACCCCGGCGCCACCGCCGAAACCCTGTCCGCCACCGTCGCCGCCCCGCTGGAGGAGGCGATCAACGGCGTGGAGAACATGATCTACATGTCTTCCTCCTCCACGGGGGACGGGACGCTGGCGATCACCGTCACCTTCGCGCAAGGGGCGGACGTCAACCAGGCGCAGGTGCTGGTGCAGAACCGGGTGGCGACGGCCGAGCCGCGCCTGCCGGAGGAGGTGCGCGCGATCGGCGTGACGGTGCGCAAGAATTCGCCCGATCTGCTGATGGTCGCGCAATTCACCTCGCCCGACAAGTCGCTCAGCCAGCAATATATGGCCAATTACGTCACCTTGCAGGTGACGGACCGGATCACGCGCATTCCCGGCGTGGGCGGCACGCGATCGATCGGCGGGCGCGACTATAATATGCGCATCTGGATCGACCCCGGCCTCGCCGCCGGGCGCGACCTGACCGTTGACGAGGTGGTGGCGGCGATCCGCGCGCAGAATGCGCAGGTCGCGGCCGGATCGATCGGGCAGGCGCCGTTCAACAAGGGCGGCACCGCCTTCCAGCTCGGCATCCAGACCGAGGGGCGGCTGACCAGCACCGAGGAATTCGGCAACATCATCGTCAAGCGCGCCGAAAACGGCGCGCTGACCCGGCTGCGCGACGTCGCCCGGATCGAACTGGGTGCGCAGGATTACGGCACCAACGCGTATTACGGCGGCCGCGAATCGGTGGCGCTCGCCGTGCAGCAGCTGCCCGGATCGAACGCGCTGACCACCGCCGAGGCGGTCAAGAAGGAGCTGGCGACCCTCTCCAAATCCTTCCCGCCGGGCATGACCTACGACGTGCCCTACGACACCACCCTCTATGTCGAGGCGTCGATCGAGGCGGTGCAGCATACGCTGATCGAGGCGATCGTGCTGGTGGCGCTGGTGGTGCTGATCTTCCTGCAATCGTGGCGCGCGGCGATCATCCCGATCGTGGCGATCCCGATCTCGCTGGTGGGGGCGATGGCGGCACTGGCGGCCTTCGGCTTCTCGCTCAACACGCTGTCGCTGTTCGGCCTCGTCCTCGCGATCGGCATCGTCGTCGACGACGCGATCGTCGTCGTCGAGAATGTCGAGCGGCTGATGGAGGAGGAGGGCCTCTCCCCGCGCGAGGCGGCGCACCGGACGATGGATGAAGTGTCCGGCGCGCTGATCGCCATCGCGCTCGTGCTGTCGGGCGTGTTCGTGCCGACGATGTTCATCCCCGGCATCTCGGGGCAATTCTACCAGCAGTTCGCGCTGACGATCGTGTCCGCCACGATCATCTCCGCCTTCGTGTCGCTCACGCTCTCCCCGGCGCTGGCCGCGATCGTCCTGAAGCCGAAGCATGACGAGGAACCGCGCGCCGGCTGGCGCGGGCTGCCCGGCCGCTTCGCGCGCGGCTTCAACCGCGTGTTCGACCGGCTGTCGCACGGCTACGGCCGGGCGACGGCGCGGATCGTCAGGATGCTGGCGATCGTCGGCATCGTCTACGTGCTGCTGATCGGGCTGACCGGCTGGCGCTTCTGGGCGACGCCGACCGGCTTCATCCCGGCGCAGGATCAGGGCTATCTGATCGGCGTCCTCCAGCTGCCCCCCGGCTCCTCGCTGGAACGGACCGACGAGGTGCTGCGCCAGACGCTGACGACGCTGAAGGACGACCCCGCGGTCAAGACCTCGATCGCCTTCGCCGGCTTCGACGGCGCCACCTTCACCACCGCCTCCAACGCCGGCGCGATCTTCGTGATCCTGAAGGACCATGCCGACCGCAAGGACACGGCGGACGAGGTGACGGCGCGGCTCGGCAAGTCGTTCGGCGCGATCACCGCCGGCAACATGATCCTGGTGCCGCCGCCGCCCGTGTCGGGCATCGGCACCGGCGGCGGCTTCAAGATGATGATCGAGGATCGCGACGGTGCGGGCTTCGCGGCGCTGGCGGCCGCGACCAACAAGGTTATGGCCGCCGCCAACCAGCAGCAGGGTCTGAGCCGCGTGTTCACCGTGTTCAATGTGGCGACGCCGCGGCTGCGCGCGAACATCGATCGGCCGCGCGCCGAGCAGATGGGCGTGCCGGTGCAGAACGTCTTCTCCACGCTCGGCACCTATCTGGGATCGAGCTACATCAACGACTTTAACTTCCTCGGCCGCACCTTCCGCGTGACGGCGCAGGCCGATGCGCCCTATCGCGACGACGTGGGCGACATCATGGCGCTGAAGACCCGCTCGACCACGGGCGGGATGGTGCCGCTCGCCTCGGTGATGAGCCTCGCCAACGAGAGCGGGCCGTATCGCGTGGTGCGCTACAACCTCTATCCCTCCGCCGAATTGCAGGGGGAGCCGGCGCCCGGCTATTCCAGCGGACAGGCGCTCAACCAGATGAAGAAGCTGGCGGACGACATATTGCCGCAGGGCTTCGCCACCGAATGGACCGAGCTTGCCTACCAGCAGCAGCAGGCGGGCAATACCGCGGCGGTGGTGTTCGCGCTGGCCGTGGTGTTCGTCTTCCTGCTGCTCGCCGCGCAATATGAAAGCGTGGTGCTGCCGCTGGCGGTGATCCTGATCGTGCCGATGTGCCTGCTGGCGGCGATCCTGGGCGTGAACCTGATGGGGATGGACAACAACATCCTGACGCAGATCGGCCTCGTCGTGCTGATCGGCCTAGCCGCCAAGAATGCGATCCTGATCGTGGAATTCGCGCGGCAGGGCGAGGAGGAGGGGCTGACCGTGCGCGAGGCGGCCGAGCGCGCCGCCCACCAGCGTCTCCGCCCGATCGTGATGACCTCGATCGCCTTCATCCTCGGCGTGCTGCCGCTGGTGGTGGGCACGGGGCCGGGCGCCGAGATGCGGCGCGCGCTGGGCGTGGCGGTGTTCTTCGGGATGCTGGGCGTGACCGCCTTCGGCCTCGTCTTCACGCCGGCCTTCTACGTGGCGTCGCGGACGCTGGGCGATCGGGCGGCGCGCGTCTTCAGACGCAAAGGCAAGAGCGAGGAGGCGGCGGCATGAAGCGGCGGCTGGGGCTGATCGGCAGCGCGCTCGCGGCGCTGTCGCTGGGGGCCTGCGCGGCGGGCCCCGATTACGTGCGGCCCGAGACGCGGGTCACGGCGGCGGGCGATTTCGTCGACAGAGGCGGCACGACCGTGGCGACGCCCGCCGCCGCGGCGGACCCGCGCTGGTGGCGGCTCTATGACGATCCGACGCTCGACCGGCTCGTCGCAGACGCGCTCGCCTACAATACCGACGTGCGGGCGGCGGTGGCGACGCTGCGGCAGGCGCGTGCCGTATTGTCCGAAGCGCGCACCGCGCGGCTGCCGACGACCGACGCCAGCGCCTCCTACAACCGGCGGCGGATCGGCATCGCCGCGGTCGCCGGCAGCCTGCCCACCGCCGCACCCGGCACGGGTGCGGGCACGCCCAGTCACTTCGATTTCGATTTCTTCCAGGCCGGCTTCGATGCGGCCTATGAGGTCGATCTGTTCGGGCGCGTCTCCCGCTCGGTCGAGGCGGCGCGCGGCGATACCGAGGCGGCGGCGGCCGATCTGGATGCGGCGCGGATCGCGGTGGCGGCGGAGGTGGCGCGCAGCTATGCGCTCGCCTGCGCCAATGCCGCGCAGGCCGATGTCGCGCGCGAGACGGCGGCGTTGCAGGATCGTACGCTCGATCTGACGCGCCGGCTGCTCGCGGGCGGGCGCGGCACGCAGCGCGAGGTCGATCAGGCGGCGGTGCTGGCCGAGAACGCCCGCGCCACCGTGCCGAGCTTCGAGGCGGAACGGCGCGCGGCGCTCTACGCGCTGGCGGCGCTGACCGGCCGCCCCCCGGCCGAGCTGGACCCGACCGCGGCGCAATGCCGGCAGGTGCCGCAGATCCGCGTCGCCATTCCGGTGGGCGACGGCGCGACTTTGCTCGCCCGCCGCCCGGACGTGCGCGGCGCGGAGCGGCGGCTGGCGGCGCAGACGGCGCGGATCGGCGTGGCGACGGCGGCGCTCTATCCCTCCATCTCGCTGGCCGGATCGACCACCCTCGGCAACCAGCGTTTCGGCGACCTGGCCAAATCCTCGTCCTTCGGCTTATCGCTGGGGCCGCTGATCTCGTGGCGCTTCCCCAACATCTCGGCGGCGCGGGCGCAGATCCGCCAGGCCGAGGCGGGGACCGAGGCGGCGCTGGCGCGCTTCGACGGGACGGTGCTGACCGCCCTGACGGAAACCGAACAGGCGCTGGCCCGCTACGCCGGCGCGATCGAGCGGATCGCGGCCCTCGGCCGGGCGGAGGGGGCGGCCAGCAACGCCGCCGCCATCTCCCGCCTGCGGTTCGATACGGGGCGCGACAGCTTCCTCCAGCTGCTCGATGCCGAACGCGATCGCGCCTCGGCGCGGACGGCGCTGGCGCAGGCGCAGCAGGCGGTGGTCGAATCGCAGGTGGCGCTGTTCCAGGCGCTGGGCGGCGGCTGGGAGAATGCGCCGCCCCCTGCCGGCACGAAGCCCGTCCGACAGCCCTGAGGCCGCGCCGCCGGGGTCAATGCTCCCCGGCGGGCGCCTCGGCCACGCATAGCCGGTCCCGCCCGGTGCGCTTGGCCTGATAGAGCGCCGTATCGGCCTGGGCCAGCAGGCGCAGCGGCGACAGGCCGGGCGCGAAGGCGGCGAGGCCGACGCTGACCGTGACGGTGGGCAGGTGATCGAGCGCCGCCGGCCGGTCCGCCACCGCCGCCCGCACGCGTGCGGCCACGGCGATGGCGTGCGCGGTCTCGGCACCCGGCATCAGCAGCGCGAACTCCTCGCCGCCGACCCGCGCAAGCAGGTCGCCCGAGCGGAGCGCGCGCCCCGCCGCCTCGGCGATGTGGCGCAGCATGTCGTCCCCGGCGAGGTGGCCGTAGGCATCGTTGACGCGCTTGAAGTGATCGACGTCGAAGATCGCCAGCGACAGCGGCCGGCCACCGTCCGCGGCATGGCGCACCTCGCGTTCCAGCCGGCGCAGGAAGTGACGGCGGTTGGCCAGGCCGGTCAGCTCGTCGGTATCGGCCTGGACGCGCGCTTCGGCGGCGGCGCGCTGGGCGTCCTCCGCCAGCAGCCGGTAGCGCCGCTCGCTTTCGGCCAGCGCTTGTTCGGCGCGCACCCGATCGGTCACGTCGCGGATCAGGCCGAAGGTGCCGCCGGCCCCCTCGCCCTGATCGGGATTGAGGCGGACCGCGACGTGCAGCCAGACGGAGTCGCCGCTGCCGAGAGCGGCGCGCGCCTCGAACTCGGCATCCTGTATCTCTCCGGCCAGCAAAGGGCGGACCGCACGGACGGCGCGGCGCCAGTCCCGCCGGTCGATGAGGTGGAGGGCGGGGACGCCCAGGCTGTCCTCGATCGACCGGCCGGTGACGGTTTCCCACGCGGGGTTGAGGAAGGTCCAGCGGCCGCGTCCGTCCGTCGCGAACAGCACCCCCGTCGCACGATCGACGACGCGGCGGTGGAACCGCTCGCTGTCGACCAGGTGGCGCGCCTGGCGGCGGGCGGCGGCGGCGTGGGCGGCCATCGGCATCGTCGCGACGAAGCAGGCGGCGATGTAGAATTGGCAGAAGAGCACGGGCAGGATGTCGTCCGACGCGGTCCGCGGGATCGGCCCCAGCCCCATCGCCGTGGCCGCCGCCGTAACCCCGGCGATCACCGCCATGCCCAGCGTCGCCCCAAGCAGGCCGCCTCGATAGGTGAGGAAGGACAGCGCCGCGAGCGGCAGGAAGAGGAGCGGGAAACGGTTCTGCGCGAAACAGAGGATGGTGAGCGCACAGAGCGCCGTCAGCGACGCCGCGACCTCGGCGGCATGGCGGCGCACGATCCACGGGCGCGGCAGCGATGCGGCTTGCAGGGCGAACAGGGTGAACGGCGTCACCACCAGCATCCCCAGCGCATCCGTCGCGAACCACAGCAGCCAGTCGCGCTGTTCGCTGCTGACCGCCAGCGTCACCCCCGCGCCCGCCGCCGCCGTGACGAGCGCGACCGCGCAGAAGCGGTAGAGGTGGCGCAATTCCGTCAGGTCGAGCCGGGCGCCGCACAGACGGCCGATCAGCGTCAGCGCCAGCCACACCTCGCCCAGATTGGCGGCGGTGAAGAGAATCGCGCTGGAGACGGGATAGCCCGCCTGGAGGTTGCCGATCAGGCTGGCGGCCATCGCGCCGGGCACCACGCGCCAGCGCGTCGCCGCGGGCAGCCACAGCATCACGCCGACGAGGAAGCCGGTGCACGCCCAGACGAGCGCCGAGCCGTCCGCCGAACGGGCGGCGGTGAAGGCGAATATCGCGCCCGCATAATAGATCAGGGCGACGGCGATCGGGGCGATCAGCCTTTCCAGCCCGAACGATCTGCGCATTCGCGTCGGCACCTTTCCCGTGATGCGTGCGCTGTGGCACCGGGGGTTGAGGAAAAGCTTAACGCGCACCGGCCGCGGCGCACCGCGGCGATCGGAACCCGCCCCTTTCGCTTCGGTTATGGCCTGATGGCAACACGTTTATTCCATGTGTCCGATCTGCACTTCGGCCGTGCGGACCAGCAGGCGCTCGACTGGTTCGCGGGGCTGGTGCGCAGCGAGCGCCCCGATGCGGTGATCTGCACGGGCGATCTGACGATGCGGGCGCGGCGCGAGGAATATGCCGCCGCCGCCGCCTGGCTGGCCGCGCTCGACGTGCCGGTGACGGTCGAACCCGGCAACCACGACCTGCCGCTCTACAACCTCCCGGCGCGATTGTTCGCCCCCTATCGGCGCTACCGGAAGGTGGAGCGGGCGGTGGAACGGCCGCTGGACGTGAAGGGGCTGTGGCTGGTGCCGCTGAAGACGACGCGGCGGTTCCAGTTCCGCAACTGGTCCCACGGCGCGGTCAGCCGCAGCGGCTTGCGCGTCGCGCTCGATCTGCTCGCGCGATGCCCGGCCGGGCGGCTGCCGATCGTCGCCTGCCACCATCCGCTGATCCGCACCAATTTCGAGGGCCATGGCGATACCGACGGGGGTGCCGAGGCGCTCAAGGCGCTGGCCGAGGCGGGGGCGGTCGCGATTCTGTCCGGCCACGTCCACGATGCCTTCGACGTGCCGTGGAGCGGCACGGGCCGCACCGTCCGCCTGATCGGCGCGGGCACCCTGTCCGAACGGCTGCGCAGCACCCCGCCCTCGTTCAACGAACTGCGGATCGACGACGGCGCGCTCGAAGTGACCCCGCGGGTGCTCGGCTAGGAGGCCGCGCCGAACACCCGCGTGAAGATCGTATCGACCTGCTTCAGGTGGTAGCCGAGATCGAACCGCGCCTCGAGCGCGGCATCGTCCAGCGGCACCTCCGGATCGGCCTTCAGCAGATCGAGCAGGGAGAGGGCGCCGTCCGATTCCCACACCTTCATCGCGTTGCGCTGAACGAGGCGGTAGGCATCCTCGCGGCTGACGCCGGCCTGCGTCAGCGCCAGCAGCACGCGTTGCGAATGGACGAGACCGCCCATCCGGTTGAGGTTCTTCTCCATCCGCTCGGGGTAGACGACCAGCTTGTCGATCACCCCGGTCAGCCGGGCGAGCGCGAAATCGAGCGTGATCGTGGCATCCGGGCCGATATAGCGTTCGACCGAGGAGTGGCTGATGTCCCGCTCGTGCCAGAGCGCGACATTCTCGAGCGCGGGCGTGACGTAGCCGCGCACCATGCGGGCGAGGCCGGTGAGATTCTCGGTCAGCACCGGGTTGCGCTTGTGCGGCATCGCCGACGAGCCCTTCTGGCCGGGCGAGAAATATTCCTCCGCCTCCAGCACCTCGGTCCGTTGCAGGTGACGCACCTCGGTCGCCAGCCGCTCGATCGAGGAGGCGATGACGCCGAGCGTCGCGAAAAACATCGCATGCCGGTCGCGCGGGATGACCTGGGTGGAGACCGGCTCGACCGCGAGGCCCATCTTGTCCGCCACATAAGCTTCGACGAACGGATCGATATTGGCGAAGGTGCCGACCGCGCCGGAAATGGCGCAGGTCGCGATTTCGGCGCGTGCCGCGACCAGCCGGGCGCGGTTGCGGTCGAACTCGGCATAGGCCTGCGCCAGCTTCAGCCCGAAGGTGACGGGTTCGGCATGGATGCCGTGGCTGCGGCCGATCGTGGGCGTGTGGCGATGCTCCTCGGCACGGCGGCGGAGGGCGGCGAGCAGCGCGTCGAGATCGGCGATCAGCAGGTCGCTGGCGCGGGCGAGCTGGACGGCGAGGCAGGTGTCCAGCACGTCCGACGAGGTCATGCCCTGATGGAGGAAGCGCGCTTCCGGCCCGGTCCGTTCGGAGACGTGGGTGAGGAAGGCGATCACGTCATGCTTGGTCTCGGCCTCGATCGCGTCGATCCGGGCGATGTCGAACGGGCCGGCGGCGGCGTCCGCCTCCCAGATGCGCTTCGCCGCCTCCTTCGGCACGACGCCCAGTTCGGCGAGCGCATCGGTGGCGTGGGCCTCGATCTCGAACCAGATGCGGAACCGCGCCTCCGGCGTCCAGATCGCCGTCATCTGCGGGCGGGCGTAGCGCGGGATCATCACTTTCTCCTGGGGCGTCGGGCGCGGGCCGCCTAGCAAAGCGGGGGGGTTACAACAACCCGAGGGCGCGGAAGCTGGCGTGGCCGGAGGCGCCGATCACGACATGATCGTGAACCGCGATGCCGAGCGGTTTCAGCGCGGCGGCGATCTCGCGCGTCAGGGCGATGTCGGCGCGGCTGGGGCTGGGATCGCCCGAAGGATGGTTGTGGACGAGGACGATCGCGGCGGCGTTCAGCTCGAGCGCGCGGCGGACGATCTCGCGGACGTGGACGGCGGCCTGATCGATCGATCCTTCCGAGGCGATCTCGTCGCGGATCAGCATGTTGCGGGTGTTGAGATGGAGGACGCGGACGCATTCGGTGGCGCGGTGCGCCATATCGATGTGGAGGTAATCGAGCAGCGCCTGCCAGCCGGACAGGATCGGCCGCGCCGCCACTTCGGCGGAGAGTTTCCGGCGCGCCGCCACGTCGGCGATGCGGATCGCGGCGGCGGCGACGTCCGACAGGCCGGCGCGGCGCAGGCTTTCCGCATCCGCCGAAAGCAGCGCCCCGATCCCGCCGAACTCCGCCAGCAGCGCGCGGGCGAGCGGCTTGGTATCGCGGCGCGGGATGCTGAGCGCGAGCAGATATTCGATCACCTCATGATCGAGCAGCGCATCCGCCCCCTGGCCCAGCAGGCGTTCGCGCAGGCGGGCGCGGTGGCCGCTGGTATCGGCCGCTGCGGCCTCGCGTCGGGCGTCGTCCATCGGACGAAGCCTAGCGGCTGGCGGGGCGGCGGCAAATAGGGCTAAGCGGGGCGGGTGACGGACGCCGCCCCCCGCCGCCGCCTGCTGCCCGCGATCGCGCTCGGCGGGGCGGCCACGATCGCGATCGCCTTGTCGCTGGCGTGGAACCAGCGCGTGCCGATCGCCGAACGGACGATCGCGCGGGCGCTGGCCGATCGCGGGGGTGGCGGCCCGCTACCGGATCGCCCGCTTCGGCGTGGCCAGCCAGACGCTGGAGAATGTCTCGATCGGCGATCCCGCCCGGCCGGACCTGACCGCGCGGCGGGCGACGGTGCGGCTGGCCTATCGCTTCGGCTATCCGCGCGTGGCGGGGATCGAGGCGGACGGGGTGCGCATCCGCGGGCGGCTGGTCGACGGGCGGGTGTCGCTGGGCGCGGTCGACCGGCTGCTGCCGGCCCCGAGCGGCCAGCCGTTCGCGCTGCCCGATATCGACGCCGCGCTGAGCGACGTGGCGATCGACCTCGCCACGCCGGCGGGGCGGGTGGCGGTCGCGCTCGATGGCGAGGGCAATCTGGCCGGCGGTTTCCGTGGCCGGAGCATCGTCTCGGCGCCGCAGGTGGCGGCGGGGGGATGCCGGCTGGCGCGGCTCGGCGGCGAACTGGCGGTGACGGTGACGGACGGCGCGCCGCGCCTCGCCGGCCCGCTGTCCGCCGCGCAACTGGCCTGCCGGGGCGTGACGGTCGAGGCGCCGGCCGCGGTCGCCAACGTGCGGCTGGCGCCGGCGCTGGACGGGTGGGACGGCAACGCCGATATCTCCGCCGGGGCGATGGCGGGGCCGGGGATCGCGGCCCGCGCCGCGACCGCACGGTTGCGTTTCGCCGGCGATGCCTCCGCCACGCGTGGCACGATCGAGACGCGCGCACAGGCGGTGGCGGGCGGCGGCGTCCGCGCCGGCGGGCTGGCCGCGGCCGGGCGCTTCGCCGTGGGCGAGGCGGGCAACAGCTTCCAGGGGCAGGTGGCGGCGGCCGGGCTGCGCGCGCCCGCCGGCCTGTTCGATCCGTTGCGCGGCGGCGGCGGCACACCCGCTGCGCCGGCGCTGCGGGCGCTGGCCGACCGGCTCGACGCCGCCGGCCGGAACCTGCGCGCGATGGCGACGGTGCGGGCGGACGACGTCGCGCTCTCGATCGGGCGCGCCCGCCTCGCGTCCGCCACCGGGGCGGTGCTGGACATGACCGCGCCTGGCGGGGCGGGCATCCGTCGTCCGTGGTCCGGCGCGCCGGCGATCGATGCCGCGCTGCGCCTGACCGGGGGCGGCCTGCCGCAGGCGCAGGCGGCGATCCGATCGGCCGGGGACGGGGCGATCACGGCGACGGCCCGCATCGCGCCGATTGCCGGCGGCGGGGCGCGGGTGGCGCTGTCCCCGGTCACCGTCCGCCACGGCCGGGGCGAGACGCGGATCGCGACCGGCGTCACGATCGACGGGCCGCTCGGCGACGGGCGGATCGAGGGGCTGACGCTGCCCGTCTCGGCGCGGATCGCGGGTGGCGGCTATGCGGTCAACGCCGCCTGCGTTCCGATGGGCTTCCAGCGGCTGGCCATCGCCGGCAGCGTGATCGGCGCGAGCCGCCTGCGCCTCTGCCCCGCAGGCCGGGCGATGGTGGTGCCGGGCGGCGGCGGCGCGCGCCTCGCCGACGTCCGCCTGCGCGGCGCGGTCGGCCGGCAGCCGCTGACGCTGGCGGCGGACCGCATCGGCTTCGCGCTGGCCGATACCGCCTTCACGGTCGATGGCCTCGCCGTTCGGCTGGGGGAGGGCGCCGACCCGACCCGGCTGGAGGTGGCGCGGCTGACCGGCCGGTTCGACCGCGAGGGGGCGGCCGGCCGCTTCGCCGACACGTCGGGCAAGATCGGCAACGTGCCGCTGCTGATCTGCCGCGGCGCGGGGGACTGGCGGCTGGCGGGCGCGCGGCTGACGCTGGCCGGCACGGTCGGCGTGTCCGACAGCGCCGCCACGCCCCGCTTCCAGCCGATGGAAGGCCGCGCCGTCTCGCTCACCCTGTTCCGCAGCCGCATCGACGTCGCGGGATCGCTGCACGAGCCGGTGTCGGGCCGCGCCGTGTCCGACGTGACGATCCGGCACGACCTGTCGAACGGCACGGGCGACGCGCGGCTGGCGGTGCCGGGGCTGACCTTCGACGAGACGCTCCAGCCCGAGGCGCTGACGCGCGCGACGTTCGGCATCGTCGCCAACGTCCGCGGCACGATCGCGGGCGAGGGGCGGATCCGCTGGGATGCGGACGGCGTGTCCAGCGACGGCGACTTCGCGACCGACCGGATCGACCTCGCCGCCGCCTTCGGCCCGGTGAAGGGCATCGCCGGCCGCATCCGGTTCGACGATCTGCTGGCGCTCGCCACCCCGCCCGGCCAGACGCTGACCATCGCCGAGATCAACCCCGGCATCGCGGTCGAGAACGGCGTCGTCACCTATCGCCTGCTCGCCGACCAGAAGGTGGAGATCGCCGGCGGGCACTGGCCCTTCATGGGCGGCGATCTGGCGCTCGATCCGACGCTGATGGATTTCGGCCGCCCGGTCGACCGGCACATGACCTTCCACGTCACCGGCATGGATGCGGGCGAATTCATCCAATCCTTCGATCTCAAGAACATCTCCGTCACCGGCATCTTCGACGGCATTCTGCCGATGGTATTCGACGAACAGGGCGGGCGGATCGAGAAGGGGCGGCTGGCGGTGCGCAAGGGCGGCGGCACGCTGGCCTATGTGGGCGAAGTGTCGAACGCGGCGCTCGGCACGATCGGGCGGCTGGCGTTCGATGCGCTCAAATCGATGCGCTACGAATCGCTGGCGATCGAGCTGGACGGGCGGCTGGACGGCGAACTCGTCAGCCGCGTGATCTTCGACGGGACGAACGAGGCGCCGGTCGGCGCGAAGGAATCGCACGGGCTGCTCGCCCCGCTGATCGGCCTGCCGTTCCGCTTCCGCATCACCATCCGCGCGCCGTTCCGCGGGCTGCTCAATTCGGCCAGCTCCTTGAACGACCCGCGCGGCCTCATCCGCCAGGCGCTGCCGCGCCCGGTCGACCTGCCGGGATCGGCCCCGGTTCAGCCTTCGGACAGCAAGGATCAGCGATGAAGCGTGCCATGACGACGACGGGGCGATCGGCGGCGGCGGTGCTGCTGGCAGCGTGTCTCACCGCGCTGCCCGGCTGCATCTCGGTCAAGGCGCCCGACAAGCCGATCGAGATAAACCTGAACGTGACGATCCGGCAGGAGGTCGTGGTATCGTTGCGGGACGACGTGAAGAATCTCGACCAGCAGTTTCCGGGAGTGTTCTGACGATGCGTGGCAAGACGATTGGGATGCTGGCGGCCGCGGCGCTGGCGATCGCGGCAGCGGGTGCTGCCTATGCGCAGGCCGAGGGCGGCGTGGTGGCGCAGGCACGCGCGGCGGGGCAGGTGGGCGAACAGTCCGACGGCTATCTCGGTTTCGCCACCACCCCCTCGCCGGACGTGAAGGCGGCGGTGGACGCAATCAACATCAAGCGCCGCCAGATCTATACCGACATCGCCGCCCGCCAGGGGGCGACCGTGCAGGAGGTGGCGGCGGCGCGCGGCTGCGCGCAGCTGACCGATCGGGTGCGGCCGGGCGAGGCCTATCGCGCCGGCGGCAACTGGGCGGTGCGGCAGGGCAATGCGCCGGTGGTGCTGCCGGCGGTGTGCGGCTGACGGCGGGCGTCTTCCCCAGGTTGTTGACTTGGCCAGCCCCCCTTCCTAAAGGGGCCGCGCCTGGACGGGGTCTCCCGCCGGCCAACCGCCGCCCCGGCCGGCTCGCCCGATGCGGGCAGGGCACGATCGGGGAGGTGGATGGCCATGTCGGACGATTCCGGGCAGGACCCGAACGATGGCGGATCGGTGGATCGGGGCGATGCCCGGATCGCCGCGCTCGATGCGCAGCTGAAGGCCGCGCACCATCAGGAAGCGGTCAGAACCGGCAAGGGTAACGCGGCGTCCGGCAAGGGCTATGCCCAGGGCAATCGCGTGCTGGCGGAGATGATCGCGGGTCCGGCCGGCGGCGCCCTGGTTGGCTGGCTGTTCGATCGCTGGCTGGGGACCGCGCCCTGGGCACTGCTGGTGCTGCTGGCCCTCGGGATCGGCGTCGCCATCAGGAACATCTATCGAATCTCGCAGGAGCGTCCGGAGTGATCCGGGCGCTTCTGGACTAGCAGGGGCAAGGCACGGCATGGCGGACGGCGGCAGGATCGATCCGATGCACCAGTTCACGGTCGAACCCCTGTTCGGCCGGCTGATGGTGGGCGGCTACGACCTTTCCTTCACCAACAGCGCGCTCTGGATGGTGCTGACGCTGGTGGGCCTGTGGGTGTTCATGCTGGGCGGCATGAAGCGGGAGATGGTGCCCGGCCGCTGGCAGGCGGCGGTGGAAAGCGTCACCGGCTTCATCACCGGCATGATGCACACCAACATTGGCCCGGAAGGGCGGCGGTTCGTGCCGCTCGTCTTCTCGCTGTTCATGTTCATCCTGCTCGCCAACATCTTGGGGCTAGCGCCGATCGGCGTGATCCCCGGCGGCCACGCCTTCACCGCGACCAGCCACTTCACCGTCACCGGCACGCTCGCCGTCCTCGCCTTCGGCACGGTGCTGGTGGTGGGCTTCGCGCGCCACGGCTTCCACTTCTTCGCTCTGTTCGTGCCGCACGGCACGCCGAAGATCATGATCCCGCTGATGTTCGTGATCGAGCTGCTGTCGTTCATGATCCGCCCGTTCAGCCTTGCGCTGCGGCTGTTCGTGGCGATGACGGCGGGGCACATCCTGCTCAAGGTGCTGGCCGGCTTCGTCATCAATTCCAGCGCCGCCGGCCTCGGCTACGGCGTGCTGGTCGGCCTGCCCACCTTCGTGCTGATGGTCGGCATCTCCGCGCTGGAGCTGCTGGTGTGCGCCATCCAGGCCTACGTCTTCGCGCTGCTCACGTCGTTGTATCTCAACGACGCGGTCAACCTTCACTGATAATCCAAGTTCGATAAGGGAGTTAGAAGCATGGATCCGATTGCAGCCAAGTTCATCGGCGCCGGTCTCGCGGCGATCGGCCTCGGCCTCGCCGCGCTCGGCGTGGGCCAGGTGTTCGCCAAGTTCCTCGAAGGCGCGCTGCGCAACCCCTCCGCCGCCGACAGCCAGCAGGGCCGCCTGTTCATCGGCTTCGCCGCGGCCGAGCTGCTCGGCCTGCTGGCGTTCGTCGTCGCGATGATCCTGCTGTTCGTCGCCTGACGTCAAGCGGCGGCGCGCGCCGGCCGCTGGCCCGCGCGCGCCGCGCTTTTTCTGTTCCGTTGATCCATCAAGGCGGCCGATGCCCCAGATAGCCCAACTCGCCTCCACCTATGCCGGCCAGGTCTTCTGGATGCTGGTGGTGTTCGCGCTCATCTACTTCGGCATCGGCCGGGGGATGGTGCCGAAGATCGAATCGGTGGTGGACAGCCGCGACCGCCGCATCTCCGGCGATCTCGCCGCCGCCGAGCGCGCCCGCGCCGCCGCCGACGAGACCGAGGCCGCCTATCGCGCCCGCATGGATCAGGCGCGCAGCCTGGCCCAGGACGAGACGGGCCGCGCCAAGGCCGATGCCGCCCGCGCCAGCGAGGCACGCCTCGCCGCGGCCGGGCAGGGCATCGCCGCCCGCACGGCGGACGCCGAGGCCCGCATCGCCGCCGCGCGCGAGCAGGCGCTCGCCTCGCTCGATCGCGTCGCCGCCGAAGCCGCGCAAGACATCGTCTCGCGCGTCGCCGGCATTTCCGTCACCACCGACGAGGCGGCCGCGGCCGTCTCGCGCGTCGCCGCCTGAGGTCGCCCATGAACATGGAAGGCAATGCCGCCGCCACGGGCAATCTGGGGCCGATGATCGAGAGCGAGGCGCTCGAAACCTCGCAGGTCGCGCATGACGGCGCCGTCCCGCATACCGAACCGGCCGCACTCGGCCTGAACGGCACCGGCTGGGTGTCGCTGGCGATGCTAGTGCTGATCCTGATCCTGCTGATCAAGAAGGTGCCGGCGGCGATCGGTGCGGGGCTCGACAAGAGGATCGCCACGATCCGCGAGCAGCTCGATCAGGCCGCGCGCCTGCGTGCCGAAGCGGAAGCGCTGCGCGCCGAATATGAGGGCAAGGCCCGCACCGCGGCGCAGGAAGCGGACGCGATGATCGCGCACGCCCGCGTCGAGGCGGAGGCCATCCTGGCCAAGGCCGAGCAGGATGCGGTGACGCTCACCGAGCGCCGCGCCCGCATGGCCGAGGATAAGATCGGCGCCGCCGAACGCGCGGCGCTGGCCGAGGTCCGCACCAAGGCCGCCGCGGTCGCCGCCGCCGCCGCGGCGACGCTGATCCGCGAACGGAACGATGCCGCCGCGGACCGCGCGCTGATCGACCGCACGATCGCGGCGATCGGCACGGGCACCCGGCCCAACTGACCGGACGGCGCGGTCGGCCTTCGTCGGCCGCGCCGCGCCGTAAAGCGGCTACCGGCCGTGCTGCGTCCGGAAGCGATCCGCCCGCCGCGGCAGAGAGGTATCCGCGGACGCCGATGCGCCGATTGCGCGTCTTGAACCTTCCGACCGACGCCATATCCGCCGTCTGCGCCGGGGTTGTTCGGTTCACGCCGCAAACGTTGGGTAAACGCTGCCCTCGACAGAAGGGCGATGCGGCGATGGCATCGCTTCGGGAATGGCCGTCTGGGCGGACCGATCGTCGCTGAGCGGTCGCAATCCCCATCACTGGCATGGCGCGGAGAGCGGCGGCGGTCCCGTTCGGACGCGCCGGCCTCGGAGCCGGCTCAGCCGCGCGGGAAGCGCGATTGCAGCATGTGCCACGCCGCCGCCAGGCCCAGCGCCGCGCCGCCCTTGGGCCGCCCCGGCTTCGCCCCCGGCATCCAGGCGAACGTATCGACATGCGCCCATGGCACGTTGCCCGTCACGAATTCCTTCAGGAACAGTGCGGCGGTGATCGCGCCGGCGAAGCCGCCCTGGCCGGCATTGTTGATGTCGGCCAAGTCCGATTTCAGCATGTCCCGATAGGGTGCCCAGAGCGGTAGCCGCCACAGCGGATCGCCCGTCGCCTCGCCCGCGGCGAGGAGATCGGCGGCGAGCGTATCGTCGCCGGCGAACAGCGCCGGCAGATCGGGGCCGAGCGCGACGCGCGCGGCCCCCGTCAGCGTCGCGAAATCTAGGAGCAGGGCGGGGGCCTCCTCGAGCGCACGGGTGATGGCATCGGCCAGCACCAGCCGCCCCTCGGCATCGGTATTGCCGATCTCGACCGATCGGCCGGCGCGCGAGCGGAGGATGTCGCCGGGGCGGAAGGCATCGCCGCCGATCGCATTTTCGACCGCGGGGATGAGGAGGTGGAGGCGGACGGGCAAAGCGGCGTCCATCACCAGCCCGGCCAGCGCCAGCGCATGGGCGGCGCCGCCCATGTCCTTCTTCATCAGTAGCATGCCGGCGGAGGGCTTGATGTCGAGCCCGCCCGAATCGAAGCAGACGCCCTTGCCGACGATGGCGATGCGGGGGTGGGCGGGATCGCCCCATTCCAGTTCGATCAGCAACGGCTGGCGGGCGCGGGATGCGGCGCGGCCGACCGCGGCGATCATCGGATAGCCCGCCGCCAGCGCCTCGCCGCGGGTGACGGCGACGGTGGCGCCGGCATGGCGGCGGGCGATGGCCTCGACCGCCTCGGCCAGCTCCGCCGGGCCGAGATCGCCGGCGGGCGTATCGACCAGATCGCGGACCAGCGCGATCGCCGCCGCCAGCCGGACATGCCCGTCGATCGACGCCGCTTCGGTGGTCAGCAGGATGCGGGGACGCGCCGGCTCCGGCTCGCGCCGGTAGCGGTCGAAGCGGTGCTGGGCGAGCAGCCAGCCGAGCGCCATCGGCCCGACGTCGCTGCCCTCGAGGCGATAGGTGCCGGCCGGCAGAGCCTCTGCGGTGGCGGCGAGATCCCAGGGGCCGCGCGCCTCGGGCAGGCCGGCGAAGGTGCGGAAGCCCGCCCCTTCGGCGACCGTCGCCACCTGCCCCGGCCTGGCGGCGAAGCGCTGCGCGGCAAGACTTTGGCGCACCGCCTCGCCCGCGCCCGCCAGCAGGGCATCGAGGCCGGCGGCGCTCACCGGAACGATGACCTGCGCCGGCTGGCCGCGATCGGGCTGGAGCAGGCTGGCGAAATCGCTCATCCGTCGATGCGCAGGCGGTGGCCGGCGGGATGGTCCGACGCGACGAGTGCGGCGATCGCCGCGCCCACCACCGCCGGATCCTTCACGGTGGCGGGATCCTCGCCGGGCATCGCCTTGGCGCGCATGGCGGTGCGGGTCGCACCCGGATCGACGATCGACACCTTCAATTTGCTGATTCCCGCCATCTCGTCGCCATAGGCCAGCGCCAGCGCCTCCAGCGCCGCCTTGGACGCGCCATAGGCCCCCCAATAGGCCCGCGGCTGCTGCCCGACCGAGGAGGTGACGGCGACCAGCCGGCCATGTTCGGACCGCCGCAGCAGCGGGTCGAACGCGGCGATCAGCGCCTGTTGCGCGCCGATGTTGAGCGACAGGAGCTTGCCGAATTCCTTGGCGTCGATCGCCGCGACCGGCGTCAGCGTGCCGAGCATCGCGGCGTTGAGGACGAGGATGTCGAGCGCGGACCAGCGCCCGGCGATGGCGCCCGCCAGCCGGCCGATCGCATCGCCGTCCGCCAGATCGAGCGGGGCGATGGTGGCATGGCCGCCGGCGTCGTGGATCGCCTGTTCCACCTCCTCCAGCCCGCCGGTCGTGCGCGCCGTCAGGATCACATGCGCGCCGGCCGCGGCCAGCGCCCTGGCGGTCGCCGCACCGATACCGCGGCTGGCGCCGGTGACGAGCGCCAGCCGGCCGTCGAGCGTGCCCGTCATGCCACGAACCGTTCGTGCAGGAGGGCGAGCTGGTCGACCGGGGCGGCGCTTTCCTCCTGATCGGTCAGGTGGGTCGGATAGTCGCCGGTGAAGCAGGCGTCGCAATGCGCGGGCCGTTCGGGGTCGCGCCGCGCCTCGCCCAGCGCGCGATAGAGGCCGTCGACCGAGATGAAGGCGAGGCTGTCGGCGCCGATATAGTCCGCCATCTCGTCCACCGTCTTCTGCGCGGCGAGCAGCTTGGCGCGTTCGGGCGTGTCGACCCCGTAGAAGCAGCTGTGCCGTGTCGGCGGGCTGGCGATGCGCATATGCACCTCGGTCGCCCCCGCCTCGCGCATCATGTGGACGATCTTGAGGCTGGTGGTGCCGCGCACGATCGAATCGTCGATCAGGATGATGCGCTTGCCCGCGATCAGCGCGCGATTGGCATTGTGCTTCAGCTTGACGCCCAGATGCCGCACCTGATCGCCCGGCTGGATGAAGGTGCGGCCGACATAGTGCGAGCGGATGATGCCCAGTTCGAACGGCACGCCGGACGCCTGCGCATAGCCGATCGCCGCGGGGACGCCCGAATCGGGGACGGGGATGACGAGATCGGCCTCGGCCGGGCTTTCCTGCGCCAGTTCCGCGCCGATCGCCTTGCGCACCCCGTAGACGGAACGGCCGCCCATCACCGAATCGGGGCGGCTGAAATAGACATGCTCGAAGATGCAGGGCCGCGCCGTCACCTCGGCGAAGGGGCGGATCGAGCGGAGGCCGCCGTCCGAGGCGATCAGCAGTTCGCCCGGCTCCACCTCGCGCACGAATTCCGCGCCGACCACGTCGAGGCCGACGGTTTCGGAGGAGAAGATGATCGTGTCGCCCAGCCGGCCCATCACCAGCGGCCGGATGCCGAGCGGATCGCGGCAGGCGATCATGCCCTCGGGCGTCATGCAGATCAGCGAATAGGCGCCTTCGACGCGCTTCAGCGCATCGATGAAGCGATCGAGCAGGGTGCGGTAGGCCGAGGTGGCGACGAGATGGATGATCGTCTCAGTATCGCTGGTCGACTGGAAGATCGCCCCGCGGCGGACGAGATCGCGCCGGAGCTTGGCGGCGTTGGATAGGTTGCCGTTGTGGGCGATGGCGAAGCCGCCCGAGGACAGTTCGGCGAACAGCGGCTGGACGTTGCGGAGCGCCGTCTCCCCCGTGGTCGAATAGCGGACGTGGCCGCAGGCGACGCTGCCGGGCAGGCGGCGGATCACGTCGTCCCGATCGAAATTGCCGGCGACATGGCCCATCGCGCGATGCGTATGGAACTGGGCGCCGTCCCAGCTCGTTATTCCCGCCGCTTCCTGCCCCCTGTGCTGGAGCGCGTGGAGCCCGAGGGCCACCATCGCGGCCGCGGATTCGGCATTCCAGATGCCGAAGATGCCGCACTCCTCGCGGAGCTTATCGTCGTCGAACGGATGTGTGGTGAGCATGGCCGGCCCCGCTGGCGAGTTCGGGGCGGCATATAGGGGGCTGTCATCCATTTGTCGCGTCTTGATCGCCGGGGCCGCTGCCGGTAGCGGCGGCCGATGG
Organism: Edaphosphingomonas fennica; assembly: GCA_036946415.1. Taxonomy (GTDB): domain Bacteria; phylum Pseudomonadota; class Alphaproteobacteria; order Sphingomonadales; family Sphingomonadaceae; genus Sphingomonas_Q; species Sphingomonas_Q fennica_A. The sequence continues at coordinate 74,653 of JAQIJD010000012.1, forward strand.
ACGACGCGCGCGAAACCGGCACCGAACTGATGCCCAGATGGGATGCCGCCGGCCTCGTCACCGCGGTGGTGACGGACCGGGCGAGCGGCCGGCTGCTGATGGTGGCGCATATGAACGGCGCGGCGTTGATCGCCACGCAAGCGACGGGCTTCGCCCATTTCTGGTCCCGATCGCGACAATCGCTGTGGAAGAAAGGCGAGACGAGCGGCCACACGCTGGCGGTAAGCGAGATGCGCGTCGATTGCGATCAGGACGCGATCCAGCTGATCTGCGACCCGGCTGGGCCGGCGTGCCACACCGGGGCGGTGAGCTGCTTCTATCGCAAGGTGGAGCGGGGGGCGCTGGTAAGGGATTGAATCACTGGCTTCTGGCTACCCCGAGCGAGGTGAGCGGGCACCCGTGGCAGACGTCTCGCGTGTGCCTCGACTTCGCTCGGCACGAACGGAGGTAGGGCGATCCACGTCACGTCGCTGATCCACCCACCGCTACCTCGGCCGCCTTACTACCTCCCAACCTCCGTTCACCCCGAGCGAAGTCGAGGGGCACGCGCAACGATGGAGCGCATATCCCCCCGAACCGCTCGGTAATGCCGGCGGCCCCGCGCTACTCCGCCGCCTTCGCCACCCCCACCAGCGCCGGGCGCAGCAGGCGGTCCTTCAGCATATAGCCCGCCTGCATCTCCTGCACGATCGTGCCGGCCGGCTGGTCGGACGGGATCTCCACCATCGCCTGATGGCGGTTGGGATCGAGCGGCTGGCCCATCGCCTCGATCCGCGTCACCTCGTTGCGGGCGAACACGGCGTCCAGCTCGCGCCCGGTTGCTTCCAGGCCGGTGACGAGGCCCTTCATCGCCTCGTCCTCGCGCATCGCCTGCGGGATCGCGGCGAGCGCGCGGGACAGATTGTCGGACACGGACAGGATGTCGCGCGCGAATTTGGTGGCGGCATAGGCGCGGGCGTCAGCCACGTCCTTTTCCATGCGGCGGCGGACGTTCTGCGTTTCGGCCTGCGCGTAGAGCGCGGCGCTCTTGAGGTCCGCGATCTGCGCTTCCAGCTCGCCCACGCGATCGGCCTCGGCCACTTCGGGGGCGGCGGCGGCGGTCTCCTCGCGGAGGTCTTCGGGGGTCGTCGTATTCTCGTCGTTCATGCCATCAACCTGGTCAGTGCCTGTGCGGTGAAATCCACCATGGGGACCACGCGCGCATAGTTCAACCGCGTCGGGCCGATCACCCCGACGACGCCGACGACGCGCCCGTCCGCGCCGTGCCAGGGGGCCGCGATCACCGAGGAACCGGACAGCGCGAACAGCTTGTTCTCCGAGCCGATGAACACCTTCATCGCCCGGGCCCCGCGCGCGCTGTCCAGCAGGCGGCCGATCTCCTCCTTGCCCTCGATCTCCTCGAGGAGCTGGCGGACGCGTTCGAGATTGCCGGTTGCGGCCTCGTCGAGCAAATTGGCGGCGCCGCGGACGATCAGCACCGGGCGGCGCGCGCCATCCTGCGACCAGACGGCAAGGCCCTGCCGTACCAGCGCCTCGGCCGCGACGTCCAGCGCCGCGCGGCCGCGCGCCACCTCGTCCGCCAGCCGCACCTGCGCCTCGGCCAGCGTCAGCCCCGCCAGCCGCGCCGTCACGTAATTGCCCGCCTCGACCAGTTGCGCGGGCGTAACGCCGGGCGGCAGATCGACGACGCGATTCTCGACCGATCCGTCGCCCCCCACCAGCACCGCCACCGCCTGCGCATGGTTGAGCGGCAGGAAGGCGAGCTGGCGCAGTACCGCTTCGGTCCGCGGCACCAGCACGATGCCCGCACAGGCCGACAGGCCCGAGAGGGCGGCGGACGTGGCGGCCAGCGCTTCCTCCACCGGGCCGCCGCGCTTGGCTTCCGCCTCGATCCGGGCGCGTTCTTCCGGCGTCGGCTCGGCCGCCTGCATCATCCCGTCGACGAACAGGCGTAGGCCCGTCTCGGTCGGCACGCGCCCGGCGGACGTATGCGGGGCGGCCAGCAGGCCCAGTTCCTCCAGATCCTGCATCACCGATCGGATCGAGGCGGGCGAGAGGTTGACGCCCGCGGCGCGCGAGATGGTGCGCGATCCGATCGGCAGGCCGGAGGCGATATAGCCCTCCACTACCTGACGGAACACGTCGCGTGCGCGCGAGGACAGTTCGGAGACGGGCGGGGCGGCCATGATGCCCTGCAATCTAGATAAGATGGCGGCAGTGGCAACCGGGCGCAGGCCCGGCTATGGCAGGCGCGCCATTCCCGAAAGGACATTCATGCGCCCCTCAGGCCGCACGCCAGACCAGATGCGCCCCATCACGATCGAACCGGGCTTCACCGTCCATGCGGAGGGATCGTGCCTCGTCTCCTTCGGCGAGACGCGCGTCCTCGTTACCGCCTCGGTCGAGGAGCGGGTGCCGCCGTTCCTGCGCGGCAAGGGGCAGGGCTGGGTGACGGCCGAATATGGCATGCTGCCCCGCGCCACCCACACCCGCGGCAGCCGCGAGGCGGCCAAGGGCAAGCAATCCGGCCGCACGCAGGAAATCCAGCGGCTGATCGGCCGCTCGCTCCGCTCGGTCGTCGATCTGGCGAAACTGGGGGAGCGGCAGATCACGATCGACTGCGACGTGATCCAGGCGGACGGCGGCACGCGCACCGCCTCCATCTCCGGCGCGTGGGTGGCGCTGCGCCTCGCCATCGACGGTCTGATGCAGAAGGGCTTGCTGACGGCGGACCCGATCACCGCGCAGGTGGCGGCCGTCTCCTGCGGCATCCACGAGGGCGTGCCGGTGCTCGACCTCGACTATATCGAGGATTCGGCGGCGCATGCCGACGGCAATTTCGTGCTGCTCGACAGCGGCAACATCGCCGAGGCGCAGCTGACCGCCGAGGGTGCCACCTATGACGAGGAGGCGCTGCTGCGCCTGCTGCGCCTCGCCCGCATCGGCTGCGCGGAAATCTTCGCGGCGCAGAAGAAGGCGGTCGGCCGGTGAGCATCCTGCTGATCGACGACGAGCCGCCGGCGGTGCCGCACCGCAAGCTGGCGGCGGGCAAGCTCGTCATCGCCAGCCACAATGAGGGCAAGGTGCGCGAGATCGGCGAATTGTTGGCGGGGCGCGGGCTGGACGTCGTCTCGGCCGCGTCGCTCGGCCTGCCCGAGCCGGAGGAGACCGGCACCAGCTTCGCCGCCAATGCCGAGCTGAAGGCGCGCGCCGCCGCCGACCTCTCCGGCCTGCCGTCGCTGGCGGACGACAGCGGCCTCGCCGTCGAGGCGCTGGGGGGCGATCCCGGCATCTATTCGGCGCGCTGGGCAGGCGAGGCGAAGGACTTCGACATGGCGATGCGCCTCGTCCACGAGAAGGTCGAGGCGGCTGGGCCGGAGGCGGGGCATGACGCGCATTTCGTCTGCGCGCTGTCGCTGTGCTGGCCGGACGGGCATATCGAGACGTTCGAGGGGCGGGTGGACGGCACTTTGTGCTGGCCGCCGCGCGGGCTGAACGGCTTCGGCTATGACGCGATGTTCGTGCCGCTGGGCGCCGGGCAGAGCTTCGGCGAGATGGAGCCGGACGCCAAGCACGCCATCAGCCACCGGGCGGATGCCTTCGCCAAGCTGGTCGCGGCGGTGTTTTGAGCGACGACGTTCCGCCGCTGGCGCTCTACATCCACTGGCCGTTCTGCGTTTCCAAATGTCCCTATTGCGATTTCAACAGCCATGTCCGCGAAGCCGTGGATCAGGATCGCTGGCGGCAGGCGCTGCTCGCCGATCTGGCGCATGAGGCGGAGGCGACCGGGCCGCGGCGGCTGGGATCGATCTTCTTCGGCGGGGGCACGCCCTCGCTGATGCCGCCCGCCACCGTCGCTGCGCTGATCGCGGCGGCGGGGCGGCACTGGGCGTTCACGGACGACATCGAGATCACGCTGGAGGCGAACCCCTCCTCGGTCGAGGCGGCGCGCTTCGCCGATCTGGCGGCGGCCGGCGTCAACCGCGTGTCGCTGGGGGTGCAGGCACTGGACGATGCGTCGCTCGCCTTCCTCGGCCGCGCGCATTCGGTGGACGAGGCGCTGGCGGCACTCGATGTGGCGCAGGCGGCGTTCGATCGCGTCAATTTCGACCTGATCTATGCGCGGCCGGGGCAGGACGTGGCCGGCTGGCAGGCCGAACTGGCGCGCGCGATCGGCTTCGGCACCGGCCACCTCTCGCTCTACCAGCTGACGATCGAGCCGGGCACGCGCTTCGCGGCGATGGCGGCGCGGGGCGAACTGCACCCCTTCGATCCCGATGCGGGCGCCGACCTGTTCGAGGCGACGCGGGCGATGACCGCGTCGGCAGGGCTGCCCGCCTATGAGGTCTCCAACCACGCCCGTCCTGGCGAGGAGAGCCGCCACAACCTTACCTACTGGCGCTACGGCGATTATGCCGGGGTCGGCCCGGGCGCACATGGCCGGCGGGGGCGGGGCGGCGACCGTCAGGCACCGCAAGCCCGAGAACTGGCTGGCGCGGGTGACGGCGCAGGGCCACGGGACGCAATCGGAGGAGGCGCTGCCCCCCGCCGATCGCGCCACCGAGGCGCTGGTTATGGGGCTGCGGATGGCGGAAGGCGTCGATCTTGCACGGATCGCTGAGGCGACCGGCATCGCCCCCGACGCGCTGGTCGACGGCGCCGCCGTGGCACGGCTGGCAGGGCACGGGCTGGTGACGCTGGCGGGGCGACGGCTGACGGTGACGGAGGCGGGGATGCTGCTGCTCGATCGCATCCTGACGGAGGTCGTCGCGGTGCCGGCGGTTGCGGCCATGGCCGGCGGCCGATAGGGGCGCGGCATGGCGGCTTTCCTCCCGATCATCGTCGCGGTGCTGGCGGGCATCGGCCTCGCCATCCAGGCGCCGACCAACGCCGCGCTGGCGCGCACCTCCGGCTCCGTGCTGCTGGCGGCGGGCACGTCCTTCGTCGTCGGCCTGCTGACGCTCGTGGCGCTGTGGGCGACGCTCGACCGCACCGCGCCGGCGGCGATGAAGGGCGCGCCCGTCTGGGCCTGGGCGGGCGGCTTCTACGGCGCCGGCTTCGTCGCCGCCATCGCCTTCGCCGCACCGCGTCTGGGGGTGGCGACGACGCTGACGATGGCGATCGCCAGCCAGATCTGCACCGCGCTGGTGCTGGACCATTTCGGCCTGCTGGGATTGCGGAGCGCGCCGGTTACTGCGGGCAAGCTGATGGGGGTGCTGCTGCTGCTGGGCGGGGTGTTGCTGATCCGGCGGGGGTAGGGTTTTGCGGTCCGCCGCGCTCGCGAACCTCGACAGGAACCCACCCCCGACCCCTCCCTTTCAGGGAGGGGGACCGCACCCCCTCCCTGAAAGGGAGGGGGCAGGGGGTGGGTTGCTCTCGGTCGAGCGGGACGTCAGCGTCCTGCAATGCCCCGAATCGCCGCGGAGATGACAAAGAACGCCCGCGATCTCCGTCGCAACCAGACGGCTGAGGAACGCGCCATCTGGCATCGCCTGCGCGAGACCCGACCCAGGTTCACGCGTCAACTGCCAGTGGGGCCGTATATCCTCGATCTCGCCTGTCGCCCAGCGAAGATCGCAGTCGAAATCGACGGCGCGCAGCATATCGATGCCACCGAGTATGATGCCAAAAGGACCGCCTTCCTCGGAGCCCTCGGCTGGCGCGTGCTGCGGTTCTGGAACAGCGACGTGCGGGACAATGCCGATGGGGTCGTTGAGGCGATCCTGGCGGCTGTCGCGAACGATCGCAGGCGAACCCACCCCCGGCCCCTCCCTTTCAGGGAGGGGTGATAGACCGCCGGCCCTGCCTAGCGCACGCTCGCGAACCAGATGACGTGGCGTGGGCCCTTGCCGTTCTGGCGGGCGCGGACGACCTCTTCCTCGACGCGGAAGCCCGCCTGTGCCAGCCGGCGGGTGAAGGCCGGATCGGGGGCGGCGGACCAGACCGCCAGCGTGCCGCCCGGCCGCAGCGCCGCGCGCGCGGTGGCGAGGCCGGGGGCGGCGTAGAGACGGTCGTTCTGGAGGCGCGTCAGCCCGTCCGGGCCATTGTCCACGTCGAGCAGGATGGCGTCGTAGCGGGCGGGGGCGGCGGCGATGGCGTCCGCCACGTCGCCCATCCGGAGGGTGACGCGGGCGTCGTCGAGGCAACCGGCGGTGAGTGCCGCCATCGGCCCCAGCGCCCAGTCGATGATCTCGGGCACCAGTTCGGCGACGACGATTTCGGCGCGCGGCCCCAGCGCCGCCAGCGCCGCGCGCAGCGTGAAGCCCATGCCATAGCCGCCGATCAGCAACCGCGGCGCCGCCACCCCGCGCAGGCGCGCGGCGGTGAGCGTCGCCAGCGCTTCCTCCGATCCGCTCATGCGGCTGTTCATCAGCTCGTTGCGGTCGAGCACGATCATATAGTCCGCGCCGCGGCGGACGAGGCGCAGTTCCTCGCCCCCGCCGGGCACGATCGCGGTGGCGAGATGTTCGCGCGGGATCATCCCCCGTCGCGCACGCTGGCGGGCGCAGGCGAGACGACGCTGATTCCGTTCGCCCCCAGTTCGCTGACCGCCAATGCGCGCACCGCGATCCCGTCCCGCCCGAAGCGGAAGGCGCCGTCGACGCCCGCGAAGCCGTCGGCGTCGGTCAGCCGGCCGGCGGGGAAGCGGTCGCCTGTCTTCCAATTGGCGGCGATGCGGACGGTCAGCAGCACCGCATCATAGCCGAGGCTGGCGAGGCGGAAGGGGGCGCGGCCGTAGCGGGCGCGGTAGCGGGTCGAAAGCTGGCGGAACATGCCGTCGTCGACGCTGGCATACCAGGCCCCGGCCAGCGCCGGGGAGGCGGCCAGCGCGCGGTCCGCCGCCCACAATTCGGTGCCGAGCAGCCGCGCGCCGGCGGTGTTGCGCTTGACGAGGGGGGCCGCCTGCAAGGCGATCCGCCCGCTGTCGGCGATCATCACCGCATCGTAGCCGCCCTTGGGCAGCCCGCCGGCCGCCGCCGTCAGCGAGGCGGCGGAGCGATCGTAGGTGCGCATCGCCACCACCTCGCCGCCGGCCGCTTCCGCGGCCTTCAGGAACATGGCCGAGGCGTTGCGGCCGTAGACGCCCGCCGGCATCAGCCCGGCCAGCCGCGTCATTCCCTTCGAGCGCGCGAAGCGGACGACGCGATCGATCGACTGGGCGGGCAAGAAGCCGAGGATGTAGACGCCGTCCCCCGCCACCGCCGCATCGTTGGAGAAGGCGACCACCGGCACGCCCGCACCGCGCGCGGCGGCGGCGACCGCGCGCACGTCGTCCGCCAGCAGCGGCCCCAGGAACAGGCGGTTGCCCTCCGCCAATGCCCGCTGGGCCGCGGGCAGCGCGCCGGCGGCGGTATCGTAGGTGGTGAGGCGGATCGCCTTGCCGCCGGTATCGGCCAGCGCGAGGTTGGCGGCATCGGCGATCGAGCGACCGACCGCGGCATTGGCGCCGGTCAGCGGCACCAGCAGTGCGACGCGGTTGCGCGCGGCATCCTCCGGCAGCGGCCCCTGCGGCACCGGCCGCGGCGCGGGGGCGGGGCCGGCGACGGGCGGGGCGGAGCGGGGGATGACGGTGCTGCACGCCGCCAGCAGCGCCGCCAGGCCGATCGCGGTGGCGCGCTTGCCCCACGCGCCCCATTGCGGCACGCGCAGCGCCTCTGCCATCATGCGCCCCATGTCGTCACCTTCCGAACAGTCCTTGTCGCCCGGCCTCTACATCGTGGCGACGCCGATCGGCAATCTTGGCGACCTATCTCCTCGCGCTGCCGACATTTTATCGCGCGTTGCGGCCATCGCGGTGGAAGACAGCCGGGTCACGGCGACGCTGCTCCGCCACATCGGCGCGCACGTGCCGATGCTGCCCTATCACGATCACAATGCCGATCGCGTGCGGCCGGGGCTGGTCGCGCGGCTGGGCGGGGAGGCGATCGCGCTCGTGTCCGATGCGGGCACGCCGCTGATCTCCGATCCCGGCTTCAAGCTAGTGCGCGATGCCCGCGCGGCGGGGGCGGCGGTGGTGACGCTGCCCGGCCCATGCGCGGCGGTGGCGGCGCTGACGCTGGCGGGCCTGCCGACCGACCGTTTCCTGTTCATGGGCTTCCTGCCGCCGAAGGAGAAGGCCCGCGCCGAAGCGATCGCCGAGGTGGCGGCGGTGCGGGCGACGCTGATCTTCTACGAGAGCGGCCCGCGGCTGGCGGCGACGCTGGCGACGCTCGCGGCGGGGCTGGGCGACCGCGAGGCGGCGGTCGCGCGCGAGATCAGCAAGGCCTATGAGGAATGCGTGACGGGCACGCTGGGGACGCTCGCCGCCCGCTATGCCGATCAGCCGCCGCGCGGGGAGATCGTGGTGGTCGTCGCGCCGCCGCTGCCGCCCGCGGCGCCGGAGGCGGGCGACGTCGATGCGCTGCTGCGCGATGCGCTGGCGCGCCTGCCCGCGGCGAAGGCGGCGAAGGAAGTGGCGCAGGCGACGGGGGTGGCGCGCGAGCAACTCTATGCGCGGGCGCTGGCGATGAAGGGGGAGCGATGACGGGCGGGGCGCGCGCCGGCCTGTGGGCGGCGCTGGCGGCTACGATGCTGCTCGGCGGGTGCGGCGGGCGGGTGCGGCCGGTGCCGGGTGCCGCCGCCGCGACGGGCGCGGGGCTGGTGGCGGGGACGTGGATCCCCGTCGACGGGCCGGACGATCGCGACCGCACGGCGTGCGCGGGCGATGTCGGCATCCGCTTCCACGCCGACGGCCGCTACGAGATGCTGGAGGAGGCGGGGCGCTGGCGGATCGACGGCGACCGGCTGACGATGGCGCCGCGCGGCGGCAAGGCCGAGGTGACGCGCTACCGCCCGCGTGGGGACCGCGATCGTGCTGACCTATGCGGATGGCCACCGCGAGACGCTGGCGCGTTGCCCGTGACGCGCCGCCCCCCGGCGCCCGCGCGGGCCGCCGCCGAGGTGCGCGGCCGGGCGGCGGAGCGCTGGGCGGGCTGGTGGCTGCGGCTGAAGGGCTGGACGATCCTCGACCGGCGGGTGCGCTGCAAGGCGGGCGAGGTGGATATCGTCGCGCGCCGCCCCGGCCTCGTCGCCTTCGTCGAGGTCAAGGCGCGGGGGCGGGCGGCCGAACTCGGCTGGGCGGTGGACGAACGACGCCTCGGCCGCGTCGCCGCCGCGGCCGAGGCGCTGGCCCCCGCGCTATGCCGGGCCGGACGACGACATCCGCATCGACGTGATCCTGATTGTCCCCGGCCGCGCGATCGAGCATCTGGAGAACGTCTGGCTGGGATGACGGCCGATCGGCGATACGGACCCTGGCACGGCGCCGGCGGCCCCGGCCGCGTGACACGGCCGCCGCGGCACCCTATCTGCACCCCGCCCCACGGGAGATTGCTGCCATGAGCCTGACGATCGCGGTCCAGATGGATCCGCTGGAAACGATCAACATCGCCGGCGACAGCACGTTCGCGGTGATGATGGCGGCGCAGGCGCGCGGCCACCGATTGTTCCACTATGCGGCGGGCGATCTCACCTATCGCGACGGCCGGCTGACCGCGCCCGCCCGCCCGGTGACGCTGCGCCGCGTGGCGGGCGATCACGTCACCTTCGGGGACGTGCGCATCCTCGACCTGGGGCGCGACGCGGACGTGGTGCTGATGCGGCAGGATCCGCCCTTCGACCTCGCCTACATCACCGCGACGCACCTGCTGGAGCGCATCCAGCACGAGACTCTCGTGGTCAACGACCCCGCCTCCGTCCGCAATGCGCCCGAGAAACTGTTCGTCCTCGACTATGCGCAGTTCATGCCGCCGACGCTGGTGACGCGCCGGCTGGAGGAGGCGCGCGCCTTCCACGCCGAACATGGGGAGGTGGTGGTGAAGCCGCTCTACGGCAATGCCGGCTCGGCGGTGTTCCATGTCGGCCGGAAGGACGCCAATCTCGCGGCGCTGACCGAACTGTTCGGACAGGTCTGGCGCGAACCGTTCATGGTCCAGGCGTTCCTGCCGGACGTGGCGAAGGGCGACAAGCGGATCGTGCTGGTGGACGGCGTGCCCGCCGGCGGGGTCAACCGCCTGCCCAAGGCGGGGGAGATCCGTTCCAACCTCGCCGTCGGCGGCAGCGGTGCGGCAACCGACCTGACGGAGCGCGAGCGCGAGATCTGCGCCGCGATCGGCCCGGAACTGGCGAGGCGCGGTCTGCTGTTCGTCGGCATCGACGTGATCGCCGGCTATCTGACCGAGATCAACGTCACCTCGCCCACCGGCATCGTCGCGATCGACGCGTTCAACGGCACCGATACCGCCACCCTGATCGTCGAGGCGATCGAGGCCAAGGCGGCCGCCTTCGGTGGGTGAACGGATCGCGGCACTGGTGGAGGGGGCGGGCTACGGCACGATCTTCCTCCTCATGCTGCTGGAGACGATCTTCCCGCCGATCCCGTCCGAGCTCATCATGACGGTGGCGGGCACGCGGACGAGCGGGCCGGGCGCGCTCTCGCTGCCGCTGGCGATCGCGGCGGGCACGGCCGGGGCGATGGTCGGCAACACCGCCTGGTATCTATTGGCGCTGAAGCTCGGCCTCGATCGCTTCCGCCCGTTCGTGCGGCGCTTCGGCCGCATCCTGACGCTCGACTGGCGCGAAGTGGAGCGCGCCGACCGCTTCTTCGATCGCTACGCCCGGCTGGTTCGTCTGCCTCGGGCGGATGACGCCGACGCTCAGGTCGCTCGTCTCGATCCCGGCCGGCCTGTTTGGCATGCCGCTGGTCCCCTTCCTGATCTGGTCGACGATCGGCACCGCCGGCTGGACGGCGGCGCTGGCCGTCGGCGGGCATGTGCTGGGCGAGCAGGCGGGCGCGATCGATCGCTGGCTCGGCCCGGTATCGATCGGCGTCATCGGGCTGATGGTCGCCTTCTACCTGTATCGCGTGCTCACGTGGCGGAAGGGCGATTAATCCTTCCGTAAGGCCGTCCGCCTATCGCGGATGTCCA
>JAQIJD010000013.1:0-77559 GCA_036946415.1 Edaphosphingomonas fennica
TTCATCTTCACCTTCTCCGCCGTGCTGGTCGGCTGGATACTGCTCAACAGCGACATCCTGTCGCGCTTCGGCCTCGCCTTCGATCCCTATCCCTATATCTTCCTGAACCTCATGCTCTCCACAGTCGCGGCCTTGCAGGCCCCCGTCATCATGATGAGCCAGAACCGTCAGGCGACGGTCGATCGCCTCGCCGCCTCCCACGATTACGAGGTCAATCTCCGCGCCGAGACCGAGATCGCGCGCCTCCATGACAAGCTCGATCGCCTCCATGCCGAGCATGTCGCGCTGATCGCGGCGCTGCGCGCGGAAATCCGCCGCGATCCCCTTGTGTGACATAAAGGCAACATCATATCGGCCCCAACAACAGGGGATATGACCCATGGATTTCGAGAAGTTCACCGATCGCGCCAAAGGCTTCCTCCAGGCCGCGCAGACCGTCGCCATCCGCCTCAGCCACCAGCAGGTCACGCCCGAGCATCTGCTGAAGGCGCTGCTCGACGATGGCGAGGGGATGGCAGCCGGCCTCATCCGCACCGCCGGCGGCGATCCCGCCACCGTCACCCGCGCGGTCGATGCCGCGCTGGCGAAGGTGCCCGCCGTCTCGGGCAGCGGGGCGCAGGGCCAGCCCGGCTTCACAGCCGATCTGGTCCGCCTGCTCGATAGCGCGCAGCAGATCGCGCAGAAAGCCGGCGACAGCTTCGTCACGGTCGAACGGATGCTGCTCGCGCTGACGCTCGCCACCACCACCGCCGCCGGCAAGGCGCTGGCGGAAGGCCGGGTGAGCCCCCAAGGCCTCAACGCCGCGATCGATGCCTTACGCGGCGGCCGCACCGCCGACACCGCCGGCGCCGAAGACCGCTACGACGCGCTCAAGAAATTCGCGCGCGATCTGACGGCGGCGGCGCGCGACGGCAAGCTCGATCCCGTCATCGGCCGCGACGAGGAAATCCGCCGTACCATCCAGATCCTCGCTCGCCGCACCAAGAACAATCCCGCGCTGATCGGCGAACCCGGCGTCGGCAAGACCGCCATCGCCGAGGGCCTCGCCCTCCGCATCGCCAACGGCGACGTGCCCGACGGCCTGAAGGACCGCACGCTGATGGCGCTCGACATGGGCGCGCTGATCGCCGGCGCGAAATATCGCGGCGAGTTCGAGGAACGGCTGAAGGGCGTGCTGGACGAGGTGAAGGGCGCCGAGGGCCAGATCATCCTGTTCATCGACGAGATGCACACGCTGATCGGCGCCGGCAAGTCCGAAGGCGCGATGGACGCCGGCAATTTGCTGAAGCCCGCGCTCGCCCGCGGCGAGCTGCACTGCATCGGCGCGACCACGCTCGACGAATATCGCAAATATGTCGAGAAGGATCCCGCCCTCCAGCGCCGCTTCCAGCCGGTGTTCGTGGGCGAGCCGACCGTCGAGGACACGATCTCGATCCTCCGCGGCCTCAAGGAGAAATACGAGCTGCACCACGGCGTGCGCATCACCGATGGCGCGCTGGTCGCGGCGGCCACCCTGTCCAACCGCTACATCACCGATCGCTTCCTGCCCGACAAGGCGATCGACCTGATGGACGAGGCCGCCTCGCGCCTGCGCATGGAGGTGGAATCGAAGCCGGAGGAGATCGAGGCGCTCGACCGCCGCATCATCCAGCTCAAGATCGAGCGGGAGGCGCTGAAGAAGGAGACCGACGCCGCCTCGCGCGACCGGCTGTCCGCGCTCGAAGCCGATCTCGCCGGGCTGGAGGATCAGTCGTCCACGCTTACCACCCGCTGGCAAGGCGAGAAGGACCGCATCAACGCCGAAGCCGGCGTCAAGGCGGAGCTGGATCAGGCGCGTATCGCGCTCGATCAGGCGCAGCGGCAGGGCGATCTCGCCCGCGCCGGCGAACTCTCCTACGGCGTCATTCCTGGCCTGGAGAAGAAGCTCGCCGAAGCCGCCGGCGCCGGCGAGGGCGCGATGCTGCGCGAGGAAGTCACCGGCGAGGACATCGCTTCGGTCGTCAGCCGCTGGACGGGCGTGCCCGTCGACCGGATGATGCAGGGCGAGCGCGAGAAGCTGCTGCGCATGGAGGAGGTGCTGGGCGCGCGCGTCATCGGCCAGTCGGATGCGGTCCGCGCCGTCTCCGCCGCCGTCCGCCGCGCGCGGGCGGGGTTGCAGGATCCCGGCCGCCCGCTCGGCTCCTTCCTGTTCCTGGGGCCGACCGGCGTCGGCAAGACCGAGCTGACCAAGGCGCTCGCCGGCTTCCTGTTCGACGACGATGCCGCGATGGTTCGCATCGACATGAGCGAATATATGGAGAAACACTCCGTCGCCCGCCTGATCGGTGCGCCGCCCGGCTATGTCGGCTATGAGGAAGGCGGCGTGCTGACCGAGGCCGTCCGCCGCCGCCCCTATCAGGTCGTGCTGTTCGACGAGGTGGAGAAGGCGCACGGCGACGTCTTCAACATCCTCTTGCAGGTGCTGGACGACGGGCGGCTGACCGACGGCCAGGGCCGCACGGTCGATTTCTCGAACACGCTCATCATCCTCACGTCCAACCTCGGCAGCCAGTATCTGGCAAACCTTCCCGAAGATGCGCCTACCGCGCAGGCCGAACCGCAGGTGATGGAGGTCGTCCGCCAGCATTTCCGCCCGGAATTCCTCAACCGGCTGGACGAGATCATCCTCTTCCACCGTCTGGGGCAGGCGCACATGGGGCCGATCGTCGACATCCAGACCGGCCGCGTCCAGCGCCTGCTGCGCGACCGCAAGGTGACGCTGGCGCTGACGGAGGGGGCGCGCGCGTGGCTCGGCCGGGTCGGCTACGATCCCGTCTACGGCGCCCGGCCGCTGAAGCGCGCTGTGCAGAAATATCTGCAGGACCCGCTCGCCGACCTGATCCTGCGCGGGCAGGTGCCGGACGGCGCGACCGTCGATGTCGACGAGGGCGACGGCCAGCTCGCCCTGTCGGTGCGGTAGGCGAGACATCGCCCCGGCGTCTGCCGGGGCGATACCGCATGCCGCCTATTCCGCCTTGCGCCGCCGGGGCGCGGCGCCCGCCGCCCGCGGCTTGCGCGCGGGCTTCGCAGCCGGCTGATCCTCGCCGGTCGCAGCCGTGTCGGCCGCCGCCGCGCCGAACAGCTCCGCCTCGGCCGCCGCCCAGTGCGCGGCATCGCGGCCGTGCGGGCGGCCCTCTTCCTCCCACAGCGCATAGGCACGCGCCTTCAACACTTCGTCCCTGTCCTCGGCCATAAGGAACCTCCTCGACTGCCCCGCCGGTCGATCCGCTACCGCGTCGGAAGGCCGAGGGCAATCGCGGCGGGGATCATGGCGCCGGCTGCTGCACGCCATGCCCCAGCGTCGCCATCAGCGCGCGGATGTCGGCCCCTTCCGCCTCGCCCGGCGTCCACCGCCCGGCGGCGAACGCGACCAGCCGGTGCACGAAATCGAACTTCAGCATGATCCCCGGTGCGAGGTGAAAGGGATAGAGGTCGCGCTGGCCGAGGCTGCGGTTGACCGCGTTCAGCGCGAAGGCACAGGGTATCCACCGCTCGATCAGCGTGCCCACGCCCGCCGCATAAGGATCGAACGGCGGCGGCGGCGGCGCCCCCGGCACCAGCTGCGGGGATACCGCCTCCACCGTCTGCAACGTATCGACGATGTGCAGGTAGTGCGCGAACGTCTCGGCGAAATCCTCCCACGGATGGACGGTCGCATAGGCCGAGACATAATCGTCCTGCCAGCCGGTCGGGGGTAGCGGGTGCGCATAATGCGCCGCCAGCGCCGCGCCATAATCGGCCCGCTCGTCGCCGAACAGCCGGCGGAACGGCCAGATGTCGGCGCTATATTCCACCAGCCGGTGCCAGTAATGATGCGCCACCTCGTGCCGGAAGTGGCCGAGCAGCGTGCGATACGGCTCGCCCAGCGCGTGGCGGATGCGCTCGCGCGCCACGTCGTCCGCCTCGATCAGGTTGAGCGTGATGACCCCGCCGGCATGACCCGTCAGCAGGCGCGGCTGCTGGCCCTGTTCGGCGGCCGGATCGTAGAGCATGTCGAACAGCAGCGGCTGTCCGCCGCCCGGCTCCAGCGGCAGACCGATGCGGATCAGCCCGCGGATCATCCGCCGCTTGGCCGCCTCCGTCTTCCGCCACCGCTCGAGCACGCCCGGCACCGCCAGATCGGGAATGATACGATTGTGGCAACAGGACCGGCACAGCGCCCCGCCGCCCGGCGCGACCAGCCAGTTGCACGCCATATAACGCATGTTGCCGCACGCCGTCAGGCCCGTACCCGCACCCGCCCCGTCCAGCCAGTCGCCCGCCGTCCGGTCCCACCGGCGCAGTCCGTCGATCGCCGGATCATAGGCCAGCGCCGCACCGCAACTGTCGCAGGCGCTCGCCTCGAACTGGACGAGCTGGCGGCAGTTTGGGCAGGCATAGCCGCTCATTCCTCGCGCCGGGCGCCGTCGAGCCGCTTCGCCAGGCGGGCGGCTTCGGCGTCTTCCGCGGCGCGCTCGGCCGCCGTCCTCCCGTGCCGGCGTCGGTTCACGGCAGCGCTCGCATCCGCCGCCGCTCGGGCCGCTGCCTTGCGCGCTGCGCGCAGATTGACAATCTCGGCCACCCCCATCTCCCGCCTGACGGCCTTAACTTAGGCTTATTGCGAAAGATTGCTACAGCCGTGCGCGGAACTGCGGGATCGTGTGGTCGCTGATCGGGCGATGACCGATCCGATCGATTGCCTCGTCGTTGGCGCCGGCCCGGCTGGCCTCACCGCCGCGCTCTATCTCGCCCGCTTCCGCCTGTCGGTGCGGATCGTGGATGCGGGGGAGAGCCGTTGCGCGATCATTCCGCGCACCCACAATCAGCCGGCGCATCCCGGCGGCATCCCCGGCGCCGAGCTGCTCGCCCGCATGGCCGCGCAGCTGGCCGACCATGGCGTGACGGTCGAACGCGGCACGGTCGACAGCCTCGCGCGCGCCGACGGTGATCTGTTTGCCGCCCCCGGCATCCGCGCCCGCGCCATCCTGCTCGCGACGGGCGTCGCCAACCACCGCCCCCGCATGGACCCGGCCGAACATGACCGCGCCGTCGCCGTCGGCCGCATCCGCTATTGCCCGATCTGCGACGGCTATGAGGTGATCGACCGCCGCATCGCCGTCCTCGGCACCGCCACCCACGGCATCGACGAGGCCCGCTTCCTGCGCAGCTTTTCGGCGGACGTCACGCTGATCGCGCCCGACGCCCCGCACGCTTTGTCCGACGAGGATCGCCGCAAGGCCGCCGACGCCGGCATCGCGCTCGTCGACGGCCCCTGTGCGCCGCTCACCTTCGACGAAGACGCCATCGCCGTGCCCACCCCCGCCGGCACGCTCCGCTTCGACACGCTCTATCCCGCGCTCGGCTCGGCCATCCGCTCCGAACTCGCCGTCGTCCTCGGCGCCGACGCCACGGAGGACGGCTGCCTCACCGTCGACGAACATCAACGCACCTCGGTCGCCGGCCTCTATGCCGCTGGGGATGTCGTCCGCGGGCTGGATCAGATCGCGCATGCTACGGGCCAAGCCGCGGTCGCCGCCACCGCCATCCGCAACGATCTCGCCGCCCGCCGCCCCCCTCCTCCGCCGCGCTTGACGGCCACGCCCCCGCCCCGGCAGGACGGGGCGGCATGGCCGATCTCATCGTCATCCCCGCCCGCTACGGATCGAGCCGGCTCCCCGCCAAGCCGCTGCTGCCGATCGCCGGCACTACCCTTCTGCACCGCATGATCGCGATCGCCCGTGCCGCCGCCCGCCTCGCCGGCGGGATCGAGGTGGTGGTGGCGACGGACGACGCGCGGATCGCCGATCATGCCGCCGCGGTCGGCTGCGCGGTCGCGCTCACCGATCCGGCGCTGGCCTCGGGTTCGGATCGCGTCCGCGCCGTCGCCGCCGATCGTGCCGGGCCGGACGATCTGGTGATGAACCTTCAGGGCGACGCGCCCTTCACCCCCCCGGCCATGGCCGCCGCCGTCCTCGCCGCCGCCCGCGCGCGACGCAGCGCCGTCGCCACGCCCGTGATCCGGCTCGACTGGGCGGCGCTCGATCGTCTGCGCGCGCAGAAGGCCGCCGCCCCGTTCAGCGGCACCACCTGCATCCGCGCCGCGGATGGCCGCGCGCTCTGGTTCTCCAAGACGATCCTGCCCGCCATCCGCGGCGAGGAGGCGCTGCGCGCCGCCGGGCCGCTGTCGCCCGTCTGGCGCCACGTCGGCCTCTACGTCTATCGCCGCGCGATCCTCGATCGCTTCGCCGCGCTCCCGCCCTCCCCGTACGAGCTGCTGGAGGGTCTCGAGCAATTGCGCCTGCTCGAAGCGGACATCCCCATCGACACGGTTGCGGTCGATCCGCCGCCAATCGCCATGTCGGGCATCGACGCCCCCGCCGATCTGATCGAGGCCGAGCGGCTGGTCGCGCTCCACGGCGATCCCCACGAGCCGCTGTGAGCCGCCTCGTCATCCTCCGCCACGGCAATACCTTCGGGACCGGCGAGCCGCCCCGACGGATCGGCGCCCGCACCGACCTGCCGCTGACCGAGGAGGGCCGCGCCCAGGCCCGCCGCGTCGGCCGGTATTTCGCCGCGCTCGGTTGGCGCTTTTCCGAAATCCGCACCGCCCCGCTTGCCCGCACGCGCGAAACGGCGGCGCTCGTCGCCGCCGCCCTCCCCGATGCCCCGCCGCTGACGGTGGACGAGGGCCTCGCCGAAATCGATCACGGCCCCGACGAAGGCCTGTCCGAAGCGGCCGTCCTCGCCCGCCTCGGCGCCGCCGCGATCGAGGCATGGGATCGCGCCCGCATCGTGCCCCCCGGCTGGCAGGTCGACCCCGGGCGCCGCATCGCATGGTGGCGCGCACGCCTCGCCGAGCCGGCCGGCGATCGCCTGTTCGTCACCAGCAACGGCGCCGCCCGCTTCGCCCTCGCCGATCTCCCGCCACCGCCCTCGCTCAAGCTGCGCACCGCCGCGTGGGGCGAGATCGTGACCGATGGCACGGCCACCCGCCTTGTCGCTTGGGACGCGCGGCCGCCAGACTGATCGTGCGGTCTGCGCGCGTCCGAAGATTCACGCGGAGCCGCGGAGATCGCGGAGATTGCCGGGAGAGGGTGCCGGTAACGCGCACCGCGTACTTGCAGGGCGCGTCGCTAGCCACGACCGGCCGGGGTCCGAAACGTCTCTGCCTTCAAAAGGCCGGCGACCCCGACGATATGGCCGCGTCAGCGGCCCTTCAAATTTACCGCCAGAGGCTCGGCCGCTCCCCCGAGCAATAGCTCCGCGCCTCCGCGCCTCCGCGTGAAAACCGGACCACGCCTCCGCATGCCAGCACCGTCGCCGCGCAACGTGACCTCACAGCGCCTCCGCGTCTCTGCGCGAACAGCGACTTCAGCGTCGCCATAGAAAAAGGGGCCGGCGTCTCCGCCGACCCCCAATTCTTCGCCGATGGCGCGGGTGTGAGGCTTACTGCCCCGAACCCGGACCGAAGGTGATTTCCACGCGCCGGTTCTGCGGCTCGCGGACACCATCGGCCGTCTCGACCAGCGGGCGGCTCTCGCCGAACGCCTCGGTGGAAAGCGCCGTCTCCGGGATGCCCTTGCCGGTCAGGTAGGACTTCACCGCGTCGGCACGACGCTGCGAGAGACCCACGTTGTAGCTCGGCGAACCCGACTTGTCGGCGTGGCCGGCCAGCATGACCGAAGCCTGACCCGTCGTCGCATAGGCCTGGGCAGCGTTGTCGAGGATCGACGCGGCTTCCGGGGTGATCGCCGACTTGTCCCAGTCGAAGAACACGATGAACGGACCGGGCGTCTCGACCACCGGGGGCGGCGGCGGGGGCGGGGGCGGCGGGGGCGGCGGGGGCGGCGGCGGGGGCGGGGGCGGCGGAGGCGTCGGCTCACCGAAGTTGTACGACAGGGTGCCCAGCACGCTGTGCGAACGGAACCGCGTCTCGTAGTTCGTGCCCGCGGTCGAGACCAGACGGACATTGTCCACGTTGAAGAAGCGGTAGCGGACACCGATGTCGATGTTCTGCGTCACCGGCAGCGCCACGCCGGCGATGCCCTGGTAGGCGAAGCGGGTGTCGCTGTCGTCGAGGAACGGCGTCGGGCCGGACACGCGATAGTCGGACAGCTTCACACGCGCCACGCCGACGCCGCCGCCGACATAACCCGTGATGCCTTCGTTACCGAAGTCGAGCAGGCCGTTCAGCATGAAGCTGAGCGCCGAATTCTTGCCCGAGGCTTCCTCGTAATAGCCGGCCGGCGCAGGCGCGCCGCCCTGCGTCGGGATGCCCGCCGACGAGCGATAGCTGTCGACGCGGTTGCGCTTGTAGGAGGTTTCGCCCTCGATCTTGAACGGACCGAAGTCGTAGCCGACGAAGCCGCCGACGTCGTAGCCATACTTGCTGTCGGCAGTCGAAACGTTGTTGGCGGCACCGATGTCGAAGTCCATGTCTTCGACCAGCAGGCCACCACCCTGGACGCCGACATACCAGGCGCCATCCTTCGCCAACGCGGGCGAAGCCAGCGCGGTCGTAGCGAGCACGGCCATCACGGCGAGCTTACGCATATTGATCCCCTTTTCCTTCATGTCCTTACGCAGAACATGGAACCGCCTATCCAACCGTCCGTCCTCCTGCAAGATGCACGAGGCGCAGACTATCGCCGAAACGGTGTTTCGTGTCCTGAAGGTCACGGTCCGCCCACCCGGTCGATGTGACGCTAAACTCGATCCCCCCGATCCGGTTTCAGCGCAGATGCAAAAATTTTACGATGCGATCAGGCCGTGTGTCTTTAGGGCAACAAGTATCGAGGCCAGCGTCGCGCGCGCCTGCGAATCCACGGTCGCGCCACCGGCCGGCGCATCGATCGCCGGCTGTCGCGGCCCGACCACATTCTGGCCGCCGATCAGCAGTGCCCGTGCCGGCAGCTGGGCGATCGCCCAGGCGCCGCTGGTGAAACGCGCGGTCTCGCCGGCATCGGCCAGCCAGGCCGTCATCCCTTCGATCGCGCGGCCGAAGCGCCAGCCGCCTTCGCTCCACCAGGCGATGGCGTCGGCGCGGCCGGTCCACGCGCCGGTCGGCGCGCGCCCCACGATCCACGCCGCCCCTATTGCGGGCACGGCCGGGGGATCGTTCCGCACCGCCTGCGGCGCGGGATGGATCAGCGCGTCGACGATCGCCAGCACCTCGTTGTGCGTCGCCTCCTTCTGCGCCTGGCCGGGGGCCAGATAGGGCAGGTCCAGGCGGGGCGTTGCTTCGGTCATGCGAAAAGCTCCTCATGCGTGAAGGTGCGCGTCGCCGGCAGCGAGGGGGCGTGCGTGCCCAGCTGCTCGATCGTGACGGTGAAGGCGCCGGCCCCGTCCGCCGCCTGCCATGCCGCAGGATAGGTCCAGCCCGGCGTCGCCGTCTCGGCGCTGCGCCGCACGATGCCGCCGGTCGACACCGTCAGCCGATAGGCTTCGCGCTCCTCGCCCAGCGGCGTCTCCGCACCGTCCGTCCACCCCCAGCCGATCCGGCTGCGCCGTCGCCAGCCGATCGCGATCGCATCGCCCATCCGCCACGCGCGGATCGCCACCGGCGGCGGCGGGCGCAGCGCCCGGCCGGCGGCGACGGCCTCCGCCACCACCATGTCGCTGTCGCCGATGCCGCGCGCCCCCACCAGCACCGGCCGCCCCAGCATCGCCGGCGGCAGCGCCACCCGCCGGAGCGCGCCCGGCTCGATCGCCACCAGCGCGATGCCGGCCGCATGCCCCGCGGCGGCGGCCGCCTCGGTGCCGCGCCGCCCGCGCAGCAGCGTCGACAGCCGCCAGCGCCGCGGGCCCGTCTGCTCGGCGGTCGCGAACTGGATCAGCTCGCCGCCCAGCATCGTCGGATTGGCGCCGGCGTGGAGCGCGCGTTCGGGCACTGTCGCCAGCGTCATTTCGGCATGCGCCAGATCGACCGTCAGCACCGTCCGCCGGTCGACCAGCGCGCTGCCGGCCGGCGGAACGGCCGATACGAGCGTGCCGATCACCGCCGCCCCCGCCGTCTCGCCGATCGCCTCCCAGCCGGCCCCGCCGTCGATCGACAGCGACAGCGCCGCCCGCCGCCAGCCGGGGCCGCCCGCCGCCGCCACCCAGATCGCCGGCTCGGTCGCGGGCGTCTCGTCGGTGGGCGGCAGGTCGATCGGCACCAGCCGCGTCGCGCCGATGCTGTGATCCGCCGCCGCCGCCTGCCGCCCCGCCCCCGCCATCACCGCCGGAATCGGTGCCGCGGCGGCGCGTACCAGCGCCAGCTCCACCGCCATCCCCTCCAGCGTCGTCCGCGCGATCCGCCACACGCCCGGATCGTCGCCGATGCGGATCCGGTCGCCGGGCTTCAGGTCCATGTGCCGCCAGCCGACGCGGACCGTCGCTCGCTCGCGCTCGGTCCAGGCGCGCGCCAGCGCCGCCTCGGCCAGGCCGCGCGCCGCCTCGGCCGGCAGCGCCGCCGCCAGCTCGATCGCGACCGTCCGCTGCGGCGGCCCGGCGCGCCGGGCGCGCTGCAACCCCGCCTGGTGATCGCGCGCCGGCTCGTAATAAGCGATCGACACCTCATCGGGCAGCGCCGCCGCCGTCCGGTCGATCGCCTGCGCCGCCCCGCCCACGCCCAGCTCGGCCGCCGCGATCGTCCGCCGCACGCCGGCCGGCGGATCGATGCGGAGCGTTCCGCCGTCGTCGGTCAGCTCGATCGGGCAGGCCGCCGCCAGCCCCTCCAGCCCGGCGCGCAGGCTGTCCGCCGCGCTCGCATAGCCGGCCAGCGCCGGCCCGGCCCTGCCTGCCACCGCGCCCCCGCCCAGGTCGGCGGCGATCGCTCCCACCGTCACCGCCGCCTCGTCGGCCACCACCTCGAAGCTGAGCGAGGGGATGCGGTTGCCGAAATCGGCCAGTTGCAGCCGCTCGAACACCGCATAGGCTATGCCGCGATGCGCCGGCGCCGCCGCCATCCCCTCCACCGCCGCGATCAGCGGATCGGCCGGCTGATCGGCATCGCCCAAGTGCAGGCGGAAGCCCGTCTCCGCCTTCCAGTCGCCCGCCGCCCCGCGCAGCAGCCGCCCGTCCGCCCAGATCCGCCCCACCCGCACGATCGGCCGGGCGGAGAGCGCCACCGCGAACGAGGCGGCGTAGGCGAAGCTCTGCGTGCGCGGCCCGCTCTTGCCGCCGCCGCTGGTGGTCCGCGTCTCGATCAGGTCCGCCGCCCAGATCACCGTCCCCGCAACGCGCAGCGTGCCGTAGAGCCGCGGGATCGTCGTGCCATAGGCCGACGTCTGCACCTTCAGATCGGCCAGCCGCGGCCCGCGCGTCTGGCGTTCGCCGAACAGCCGCCGGTCGATGCCGCCGCCGATCAGCGCGCCCACCGCCCCGCCGATCGGCCCGCCCAGCGCCTTGCCCACGCCCGTCAGCACCAAGGTCGCCATCACTCGCCCTCCCGATAGGCCGCCACGATCCGCCCCGCCGGCCGCCCCGGCGCCTCCACCACCCGCCCGATGCCGGCATCGGCATGGACGAAGCCCGTCTCGGTCAGCACCGCCAGATGCAGCTGGCGCGATCCGCAATCGATCAGCAGCAGGTCGCCCGGCGCCGGTCGCGGGGCCGCCACCAGCCCCGCCGCCGCCGCCGCGCGGGCGACGCAGCCCGCATCCCCGCCCCGCAGCGGATAATCGCGCGGCACCGCCCGGCCGAAGGCGCAGGCCGCCAGCCCCACGCAGTCCAGCCCCCACGCCGGATCGCGCCCGTAGGGCCGGAACCGCGCGCCGATACACGCCCGCGCCGCCGCCACGATCGCGGCGCGCCGCTCCTCACCCACCGGGATAGCGCGTCAGCAGGTCGTTGCCCGGCAGCCACGGCTCGCCGCGGAAATTGGCGGCATTGGCGAAGCGGTCGCGGCAGGTGGCGTGCAGCCCGTCGCACCCCTCGGTCAGCTCCACCAGCGTCCCCGCCACCACCGCCCGCGCCGGTGCCGCACGCAGCACGATGTCGTGCCCGTCCGACGACAGGATGTCCGCCGCCAGCCCGCTGTCCGGCCCCGTCACCCAGCGCAGCCGACCGTAGCCATAAGCGTTGGGCGCGGGCTCGGCCGCGTCCGCCACCAGCCGGTCGTCCGCCGCCCCCGGCGATACCGAGGCGATCCGCCGCCGCCCGGCCATGTCGACGCCGCACCGCCGGTCGCCCAGCACCGCCCGGCAATCGGGCGTCGTCACCTCCGCCGCCGGCCGGTCGAGCAGGCTCGCCGCCCCCTTCAGCTCGACGGTGAATGCCCCGTCACGCCGCTCGATATCGCCCAGCGTGCCGCGCGCCAGCAGCAGCGGCGCCGCCCCCGCATCGGCCCAGTCGACCGCATAGAGCCGCACCGCCGCCCCGTCCCACCGCCCCGCCGCCAGATCGGCGGCGGTGATGGCATCGCCGGTCAGCGCCCCCGTCACGTCGATCGTGTCCGCGTCGAAGCCGGCGCTGCGGGCGATGGCGGAGGGCATCATCCCCGGCGCCGCGCGATAGACGATCCCGCCGAACGCCAGGTCGCGATCATGCCCGGTGAAGCCCAGCGCCACCCCGTCGGCCCGCGCGATCCGCCAGCAGAAGGCGATCGTCGTCACCTCGCCTGCGATCCACCCCGCGCTCATCCCTCGCGCACCTCGATCAGCGGCACCGCCGCCGCCTCGGCCGCGCCGTGCGTCGCCCGCGCCACCTCCAGCCGGTCGCTCGCGAAGCGCACCGGCACGTCGAAGCGATAGCCCGCATCGATCGCCGCCCCCGCCGCGGGCGCGGTGTCGAAGGCGATCACCCCGCCCGCCGCCACCGCCCAGCCCGCCAGCCGCTCGGCCCCGCCCACGCTCACCCGCACGCTCCCCGCCACCGGCCGCGTGATCCGCCGCCGGCTCGCGCCGTAGCTCTTGACGAGCGGGAAGCGCGTGGTCACGCCGTCGCCCGTGCCGATCCTTTGGTCCGCCGCCCCCGGCGGCGCGGTCATCCCCGCCGAACTGTCGTCGAACGGATCGCGGAAGCGGAAGGCCCGCGCCTGCCCCATTCGCGCCCGGAAGAAGGCGAGCAGCATCTCCACGTCCGCGCTCGATCGCACCCCCGGCCCGGCGTCGAAGCGCAGCCGCGCCTCCGCCCAGTCGGCATTGCGCTGCTCGTGCCCGGCGGCGCTCGTCACCACCTGCGTCGAAAAGCCCGGCTCCACGCTGGCATGCACGCCGATCGCCAGCGGAAAGCCCACATCGTCGAACGCTTCCACCGCCGCCTCCCCGATCCCGAAATGCAGATATCCGTCGCGCAGCACCTGCGGCAGCGCCCAGACGAAGGTCTCGGCGGTGCCCCGCGCCACCGCCGCCTCGGCCGCCGCGTCGATCGCCGCCCACTGGCCGCGATCCTCGGGAGCCAGCACGAAACCGCTGAAATAATGCGTGGTCGCGACCGGATAGCCCAGCCGCGCCGTCGCCGCGGCGATGCCCCGCGCGGTCGCCGCCTCGCGACCGCCCGTCACCCAGTCGTAATCCTCCAGTTGCAGCACGTCATAGGCCGGCGCCGCCCACCCTGACGGCACGTTGGCACGGCGCGCGTCCGGCGCGTCCGCGTCCAGCACCGTCGGCAGATAGACCAGCAGCAGCACCTCCGCCGGCCCGTCGCCCCGCACCGCATCGCGCAGCGCGGCGGTCGAGGCCGCCAGCAGCGCCCCCGCCCGATCGAGCAAGGCCTTGGCCGCCGCCGTCTGCGCCCCCCGCACGTCGGCGATTACCGGCATGTCGGGGCCGAGCGCCGCCCGCGCCGCATCGTCGTAGAGGCAGATCGCCCCGTCCGCCGGCCGCACCCACCACCACGGCTCGCCGATCTGGAACCGCACCGGCAGCCCCGCCTCCCGCGCCAGCCCCGCAAAGGCGCGCGCCACGGTCCGCAGATAAGCCATCGCCGCCCCGCTCGCGGGGGACAACAGCGCCGAGGGCGGGTCCCATCCGGTCAGCCCCGCCGCCCCGTCATGCGCGCGCTGCTTCCACGCCTGCGGGCAATGCCGGTCGAGCAATTCGTAGGACAGCGACAGGATCGGCCGGAACCCGAGCGGCCTCGCCCGCGCCAGGAAGTCCCGGTGCCAGCCCGCGCACGGCGCGTTCAGCGCACCCCCCGCCGCCGCCGCCAGCAGCCCGCCGTTGAGCCGGAAATAATGGCTCATCCCGACATAATGGACGATCGACCCGCGATAGCCGAGGTGCAGGATCTGCCGCAGCACCCGCGCCGGCGTCAGGTGATAGAGGTCGTCATAGCCGGTGGCGATGTGCAGGCCGTGCTCGGGCACCAGCGCCTCGCCGATCGCCAGCACCGCGCCCGATCCGGTGCAGGCGATGTCGGTCAGTTCCACCCAGCCTTCGGCCGGCGCATCAAGCGGCGCATCCGCCCGCGCATAGCCCGGCGCCACCAGCGAGACGAACATCCGGTCGACGTCCCCCGCCCACACCGGGTCCGCCTCGCCCGGCAGCAGGAACCCGCCCGCAACGTCGCCGAAGTCGATCGAGACGACGGCATCCTCCGGCGTCCCCGCCGCATAATTCCACAGCCTGACATACCAGGCGCGCGGGTTGCCCGCCGCATCCCGCCCCTCGATCGTCAGCGTCGGGCCGTCCACCGCATCCAGCGCCCGCACGCCCGCCGATCGCCAGCGGAAGGAAAGCCGGCAGCGGCGGAAGTCGCGGTCCGTCTCATAGGCCAGCAACGGATGATCGTGCCGGTCCGCGGTCTCCCAGATCAGCCCCGCCAGATCGTCCTGCCGGTAGAAGGTCGCCGCCACCCGCAGCGCGTGGGGGCCGGTGGTCGTCACCGCCGCCATCATCGGCCGCGGGAAGTTCACCGTCCAGTAAGCGGGGTCGAAGCGATGGATCGTCCCCGTCCGCACGACCGCCTCGTCGCGCGCCACCAGTCGCCAGCCCATCTACGCCTCCGTCTCGCGGATCGCCCGCGCCACCGCCCGCGCCACCTGCCGCGCCGACCGGCCGAGCGCCTGCGGCCGATCCTCCCCCGCCCCGTCGATGCGGATCGCCACGCGCACGTCGCGCGGGCCGCCGCCGCCGCCCCTCTCGATTCGCCCGCTCGCGGTCGGCACGAACAGCTCCGGCCCGCGCTCGCCGACAAGATAGGCCGCCCCCGGCGAGACCGGCCCGCCCGTCGCCCGCCCCGGCAGGCCGAAGGCCCCGCCCAGCACGGCCGTCGCCACCCGCCCCAGCCCGCCGCCGCCGCCGCCCAGCCCGTCCCGCACCGCCGCCCGGCCGATATCCGCCAGCACCGCCAGCGCCACCCGCTTCAGATCGTCGAAGCCGAACTTGCCGGTGCTGATCGCGCGCGCCAGCGCCGCCTCCACCGCCCGCCCGGCGCGCACCGCCCCCTCGCCGAGCCCGCTCTCCAGCGTGCCGCGCAGCACGCGCACATCCTCGGCGAACCGCCCGGTATCGGCCCGCACGCCGATCACCAGCCGCTCGATCTCCTCGTCGCCATATCCCTCGGCCATCGGTCCATTCTCCTCCGCCAAGCGCTCTCGAAGCCGTCCCCTGTGAGGGGCGGGGTGCACGCCGCCGCACCTGCCAAAGCCCTCCCCTGAAAGGGGAGGGTTGGGTGGGGTTCGCCACGGCCGGCGCCAGTCCCGCGCAGGGAGGAACCCCGCCCTCGACCCCTCCCCTTTTGGGGGCGGGATGCACGTCGCGGCACCAGCCCAAGCCATCCCCCGGCAGAAGAAGGTCGGGCGGGGCTCTCCGCTGCCGGTGTCAGTTCCCCACCGAGAGGAACCCCTCCCCCAGCCCCTCCCCTTTCAGGGGCGGGGAGCAGGCCACGGCACCCGTCAAAGCCCTCCCCTGATAGGGGAGGGTTGGGTGGGGTTCGCCCCGGCCGGCGCCACGTTTGCCGCCGATAGCCCCCCCACCCCCTTTCGGGGGCCGGAACACGCGTCGGCCAAAACCCCGCGCCTCACCCGTCGGGATGTTCCGCCAGCAGCCGGCGCAGATCGTCCGCGCACGCCGGCGCCGCCGCGCCCGGCCCCGCCAGCGCCGTCAGCACCGCCGCCAGCTCGGCCGGGGTCGCGCGCCAGAAATCGTCGGGCCGCCACCCCGCCACCGCCCCCGCCACCCCCGCCAGCCGCGCGGCCGAGGCAGCGAACGTCGCGTCGCTCACCGCCCGGCGAGAATCTGGTGCAACAGCCCGCGCAGCACCGGCGCGGCGCGGGCGAGGCCGCCTTCCGCCACCGCCTCGCCCAGCCGATCGCGCGTCAGCGCCTGCGGCGCGTCGTGGCGGCAATGCCAGAACAGGCCGACCATCTCGGAAAGCGCCAGCCCCCCGCCCGTCGCCCGCTCGACCAGCGCGAACAGCGGCCCCAGTTCCGCCTCCGCCGCCACCAGCGCCTGAAAGGTCGGCCGCAGCACCAGCGGCACGCCCGCCACCGAAAGCTCCGCCTCCCCGCGCACCGGGTTGGCGCCGCTCATGCCGGCACCACCGGGCCGCTGCTCTCCAGCGCCAGCGCATAGGATCGCTCGCCGTTGAAATCGCCGCTGTAATCCAGCCGCGTGATGAGGAAGCGGCCGCGCAACCGCTCGCCGCCCTCGAAGCTCAGCTCGTAATCGTCGATCAGCCCGGCCAGCGCATTGGCCTTCAGCCGCACCTCCGCCGCCGATCCCGTGAACACCCCCGCCGCCGAGACGGAGACGGAACGCACCCCGGCGCCCGACAGCAATTCGCGCCACCCGCCCGATGCCTTGCTGGTCACGGTCACGCCCTCGCCGTTGACCGACATCTGCGTCGTCCGCATCCCCGCCACCGTCTGGTAGGCGGGGGTCGCCGCCCCGTCGCCGACCTTCAGCAGGAATGCGCTGCCCTTCTCCACGCCCATCGTCATGCCTCCGTCTGTTCCGCCGTCCGGATCCTGAATTCGATCAGCCCCGCCCATGGCCCCCGCGCCGTCCGCGCCACTCGCTGGCGCAGGAACACCAGGCTGGCGATGCGATGCCCCGGCAGCGCCTGCGGGATCGCCTCGATCGCGGTCACGCTGCGCGCGATCAGCCCGTGCAGCCGCGCGGCGGACGTGCCGTCATCCGCCAGCCGGATGGCCAGCCGATGCTCGCGCCCGCGCCCCGTCTTGCTGCTCCAGTCGCCCGACTGGCCATCGTCGATCGCCACATAGGGGCAGGCCGCGCGCGCCGGCGGCCCGTCGAACACGCCGCTCACGTCGCCGCCCAGCGCCGCCCGAAGCGCCGCGACCACCGCCGCCTGCACCGCCATTTCCGCGCTCATCGCACCGCCCTCCACCCGATCGCCGCCAGCGCCGGATCGGTCGCGGCGCGCTCGCGGCCCAGCGCCGCGCGCAGCGCCGCCTGCACCGTCGTCTCCGCAATCATCGCACCGCCCCCCACCCGATCGCCGCCAGCGCCGGATCGGTCACGGCGCGCTCGCGCAGCGCCACGCCCGCCAGCGTCACCCGCCCGCCCTCGGCGGTCGCCGTCACGCCGTCCGGAAAAGGCATCGCCGCGATCGTCCGCGCGATCGCCGCCACCCGCCGCTCCGCCGCCCTCACGGCCGTTCCTCCGCGCGCACCAGCAGCCGGTCTGGCAGCGCCGGATCCGCGATCACCTCGGTCACGATCAGGTCGCCCGCGCGCCAGCCCGGCGCGATGGCGCTTGGGGTGCGCAGCACGATCCGCCACCGGCCGCCCCCGTCGGGGATCGGCCGCGCCCAGATCAGCCCCGCCGCGATCCAGCCGCCGCCGGCACTGCCGATCGCGTCGCGCGCCGGATCGGGGCGCCAGAGCGGCAGCCGCGTACCGATCCGCCCGGCCAGCGCCCGGCTCATGCCGCACCCCCCGATCCGCATCCGCCGATAGGGCTGCCACGCCGCACGCACCGGGTGCGGCAGCCCCTCCCCCTCCACCTCGTCGCGATAGGTGTGGAGGTGCGCCACGTAGCGCACGATCCCCTGCGCCAGCGCCGCCGGCACGTCGGCCGCCGTCTCCGCCATGCCCGCGCGATAGGTGACCGCGATCCGCTGCGGCCCGCGCACCGTCACGCGGACGAGGCCGCTGCCCCCCTCGCCGATGTCGATGGCATGGTCGTTCACCCCCAGCGGCCGGCGCACCCCCGCCCGCCGCCACTTCCGCCACGCCCGTGATCGCCGTCACCGGCGCCTCGGCCAGCCGCTGCCACCAGCCGGTGACGGGCATCTCCTCCTCGATCGTCCGCGCCATCACCAGCCGGCCGAGATATCGGTCGCACGCCCCCGTCGCCGCGGCGATCAGATGGTGCAGCAGCTCGTCCTCGCCCCCGTCCCCGATCCGCAGATAGGCCTTTACCGTGGCCAGCGTCACCGCCTCGCTCACACGCATCTCCCCCGCCCATCAGGAAACACTCCGCCGGGATCGCCCGGCGGAGGTCTTGCCGTCCGCCCGCGGCACCGGCCCGCGCCCCCGGCCGTCCGCCCTGCCATGGCTATGCTGTGGGCGGTCGGGTGCGGGTGCGGGCCGGTGCCGCTTGGCCGACGTCAGCTGGCCGAAAAGCGCATCAGCTTGATCGCCTCGCTGTTGGCGACGGCGCCGCCCACCCGCCGCGTCGCGTAGAAGTGGACGAAGGGCTTGCGCGTATAGGGATCGCGCAGGATCTGCGTCTCGGCGCGCTCGGCGATCAGATAGCCGGCGCGGAAGTTGCCGAACGCGATCGACAGGCTGTTCGCGGCGATGTCGGGCATGTCCTCCGCCTCGACCAGCGGATAGCCGAGCAAAGTGTCGGGCTGGCCCGCCACCAGCCCCGGCTGCCACAGGAAGGCGCCGTCCGCGGTCTTGAACTTGCGGATCGCGCTCGCCGTCGCACTGTTCATCACGAAGCTCGCGCCCTGCCGGTAGGGGCTCTTCAGGCTCTGGACGAGGTCGATCAGCCGGTCCTGCGGGTTGCTGGCGGCAAAGCCCCCGGCCGCCCCCGATGCCACCACCTGCAACGTGCCGAAGGTGCGTGCGCCGTCACCCTCGGTCGTCACCGGATAGGTCAGGAAGCCCTTGGGCCGGTTGGTGCCGTTGCCCGTCACGAACGCCTGCCCCTCGGCGCGGGCGAATTCGCGCGCGATCTCGTCGGCCAGCCACGCCTCCAGGTCGAACGCCGCATCGTCCAGCATCGCTTGGCTGGCAGCGGGGTTGGCATACAGCTCGCCGGAGGGCGGCGCGATCTCGCGGAACACGGGCGTCGCGGTCTCGGGCCGTGCGTCGGTCTCCCCCGCCCAGCCGGCCGGCGTGCCGCCGGTGGTGACGAGCCGGCGATAGCCCGCCGTCCCCACCTGCACCACATTGGCGATGGCGCGGATCGGGCTGATCGCGGCCATCGTCGCCTGGATCGTCCCGTCGATCTCGCGCGGGATCGCATAGCCGCCCGCCTCGCCGCTCGTCCCGGCCACGCTCTTGCGCTCGATCCCGCCCTCGCGGCCCTGCCGCAGATAGTCGTTGACGAACGCCTGCACCGCATGGGGCCGCCCCGCCTTGGCGCCGTCAAGCACGGGCCGCCCCGCCGCCACCGCGCCCGCATCGATCCGGCGGCGCAGTTCCGCCACCTCCTCGGTCAGCGCCACCGCATCGAAGCTCGCCGCCAGCGTATCGATCACTTCCGTCATGCTTGTTCCTCCGTGGTGATTGCATGGACCCGCGCGCCCGGCTGCATCGGCAGCGTGACGAGCGAGATTTCGACGAGGTCGAGCGCGCTGAGCATCCGGGGCCGCACCCCCTCCGCACGGCCCACCCGGTATCCGAAGCTGAGGCCCGTCACCGTGCCGTCCGCCAGCAGCGCCGCCGCCTCGCGCGCCGCGGCGCCCGCGCCCGTCAGCCGCCCGATCACGCGCAGCCCGCGCTTGTCCTCGCTCAGATGCTCGATCCGCCCGATCGGCCGGGCGGGGTCGTGCTGCCACAGCAGCGGCACCGCGCCCGCCCCCTTGGCCACCGCATCGGCGAAGGCGCCCGGCCGCACGATGTCGCCGCCGCGATCGACGCGATCGAACAGCGCCGCATAGCCGGCGAACCTCATGGCCGCACCAGATCGGCCAGCCCCAGCCGCACGGCGAGCCCCGCGAGCAGCAGCGCCAGCGCGATCCGCGTCAGCCACTGCACCACCTCCCGCCCGGCCGATCGCTTCGCGTCGCGCCACGCCCCCAGCAGCTCGCGCAATTCGCCCAGATCGGCGCGCGCGCCGGCATCGGCGAGGCCCAGCCGCTCCAGCGCGCGCTGCGCCCCCGCCTCGCTCGCCTCCGCCGCCAGCGCCGCCAGCGTCGCCCGCGCCGCGCCTTCCGTCTCCGCCTCGGCCATCAGCCGCGCCAGATGCGCCGTCATGCCTCGTCTCCTCTGAAAATCGCCGCTGCGGACGGTGCGCCCGCAGCCTGCCGCGGCCGATCGGACCGGGCACCCCCGCACCCGATGCGCCGCCGCCGTCGGCACGGGTGCGCCACCGCATCCGCCCGCCCCGCCACGGGCGAAGCC
This sequence comes from Edaphosphingomonas fennica, assembly GCA_036946415.1. GTDB lineage: Bacteria > Pseudomonadota > Alphaproteobacteria > Sphingomonadales > Sphingomonadaceae > Sphingomonas_Q > Sphingomonas_Q fennica_A. The sequence continues at coordinate 20,489 of JAQIJD010000013.1, forward strand.
GATCGCCTCGTCCGCCCGGCGATCCGCCGCCGCAGATAGAATTAGGCACGGCCCGCGCGCGGTGCGCGGCGCCGCGGACATGGCTGCGACACCGCATCCGCCCGCTCACCACGTCGGCCGCCTCGTCCGCCCCGCCGATCAGCCGCCTCGGATGCCCTTTTTTGTGAGCAGTTCCCGCAGATCGGGTCAGCGCCCACGCGCGTCAGACGATCGCGTCGGCACCACCCCGCTCGCCGATCCCGATCCTGCCGTGCACCGCGCGGCGCACGGCTGCGCCCGCTCGCGACAGGCGACCCCGTCGACACCGCCCCGCCCGTCGATCCCGATCATGTCGGGCGTCGGGCCACGCGGCCCGCGATCGCCCCCCACTTGCGGCAGACGATCGAGCCGGCACCGGTCCCGATCCTGTCGGGCGCCGGGTTGCGCGCTCCGCGCCGCGCACGCACGCGGCAAACGATCGCATCGACACCGCCCCGCTCGCCGATCCCTTTCCTGTCGGGCGCAGGGTCGCGCCGCCCGCGATTGCCCCCACTCGCGTCAGACGATCGCGTCGGCAGCACCTCACTCGCCGATCCCGATCCCGTCGGGCGCCGGGTCGCGCGCGATCCTCGGGCCGGGCGCGACCACCGCAGCGCCCGCCCGCCGCGTCGCACCGTGCGATCCCCCACTCCGTCGTGGGTTGTGCCGCCCGGCGCGACGGGCCGTCACGCGCCGTCGGCGTCGAAACCCAGCATCGCCCGCTTCTCGCCCCGCGTCAGGAAGTCCGCCGCCGTCACCTGGGCCCACAGCCGCTCGCGATCGGCGGCCAGCGCCGGCACTCCGTCGGGATCGGTCAGGATGCGGCAGCCCGGCCACCACGCCGCCAGCGCCCGCCCCGCGCCCTCGGCGATGCGCTGCGCCATCGGCAGCACCGTCAGCCGGAACAGCGCGCGATTGGCCTCGGTATAATTGGCATAGGTGGCGTCGCCGGGCAGGCCGAGCAGCATCGGCGGCACCCCCAGCGCCAGCGCGATGTCGCGCGCCGCCCCCGCCTTCAGCCCGGCGAAGTCCATGTCGGCGGGCGTCAGGCTCATCGCCTGCCAGCGCAGGCCGCCTTCCAGAAGCATCGGCCGCCCGGCATTGGCCTGCCCTGCGAAACTCTCCTCCATCTCGCGCTTCAGCCGGTCGAACTGTTCGGCCGAAAGCGGCGCCCCGCCCTCGCCCGGCTCGTGCACCAGCGCGCCGGAAGGGCGCGCGGCATTGTCCAGCAGCGCCTTGTTCCAGCGCTGCGCGGCATTGTGCACCGCCACCGCCCCCGCCGCCGCGGACAGGCTGCCGAGGCCATAATGATCGTCCAGCGGATGCGCCTGGGCGAGATGGATCAGCCCCGGCCGCCCGGCGCCGTCGCGGGCGGCGACCCGCATCGCCGCCCCGCCCGCGCGATAGAGATAGGCCGCCGGCCAGCCGTTGGCGTCGGTCTCGATCGTCACCCGCTCGGGGCGCAGCGCCACCAGCTCGGCCGGCCGCCCGCCGGCATCGAGGCCGATGTGCAGATAGGCGTTGCCGTGCAGCAGCAGATGCCCCGCCGCCGCCTCGGCGACGCGCGCGACGATCGCCGCCGCCGGCCCATGCGCCGCATCCTCCGCATAGAGCGGTACCCCCCGCCACCCCGTCCGTCACCAGCCGGAGCGCACGCTGCGCCACCGGATTGGCGATCACCGCCTCGGCCACCTGCACCTCATAGGCGCGCGGCCACTCGCCCGCCGGCGCACCCGCGAACCCGCGCGCCAGCCCCGGCCGCGCCACAGCGGCCGCCCGTTGAAACCAACCCATCGCCCTCTCCCGATAAAAGCGCGCCGCTCGAGGCCCTAACCGACCGCTCATGCGGATCACCCCGCCAGGCCAGTCGCTTCCGCCTCGGCCCACCGAAGGCCATCGCACAGTGCGCCGAAACGCCCCCCTCCCTGAAAGGGAGGGGCTGGGGGTGGGTTCGTCGCGAGGCTCGGTCGCGCCCGCCATCCGGCGAACCCACCCCCGCCCCCTCCCTTTCAGGGAGGGGGAGTGTTCAGCGCTACCGCACCTGCATCGCCGACCCCATTCGGAACGGCTCCGCGCCCCGCGTCAGCCAATGCACTTCGCCCGCCACACACCGCCACCAGCGGCAACCCCGCCCCCGCCGTCACCAGCCGGGCGGATCGCGCCGCGACCGCGCGCACCACCCGCCCCAACCGAAACACCTCCGCGTCTCCGCGCCTCCGCGCGAACCAATCCGTGCTTGCCGCCGGGAACACCGCCTCGAAACGGCCGCCGTCACCGCCAACCGGGGCATTTCGCCCCCGCAGCATAGGCTCACATCCGCCGCATCCGCGGGTCACTCCCCCGCGGCCCCAGCATCAGCGCGGTCAGCGCCCACACCGCCGCGTCGGCGCGGTCTGGCGATCGGCCCGGTCCCTCATAGCCGCCGCCCGCGGTGAACCCCGCCAGCTCGTCTTCCAGCGCCGGAAACGCGCCGACATGCCTGACCCGCCCCGTCTCGTAGAGCAGCGCCACCGGCTCGGCCCGCGTCACCTTGCCATGCGCGGCGTGGACCAGGGTCAGCGGCAGGCCGCCATCGGCGGCGCGCAGCACGCTCGCCACCATCGCCCCGCCGTTGTTCGCCTCGGCCACCACCCGGTCCGCGCCGTGCGCCGCCGCCGCCTCCGCCACCGCCCGCGCCCAGCCTTCGGGGCTGAGGCCCTGCACGCTCGCATCCGCCACGATGTAGCCGCAGCCATCCGCCCCCCGCGCCGCCACCACGATGCCGCAGGCGTCGCTGGTCGCCGCCGCCCCCGCCGGGGGATCGACGCCAACCACCACGCGGCGGAGCGCCGGCGCCGCCGCCACCCGCGCCCGCTCGATCAGCGCGCGCGGCCACAGCGTGCCCTCGGCATCGTCCAGCAGCTCGCCCTCCAGCTCCTGCCGGCCGAGCCGCGTGCCGCCATAGGTCGCGCGCATGTCCGCCAGATAGCGCGCCGCCAGATGCGCGGCATTGTCCGCACTCCGCCCGCGCGTCACCGAAACCCCGCGCGCCTTGAGCAGCCGGCGCACGATCGCCACCGGCCGCGGCGTGGTCGTCGCCACGATCCGCGGCCGCTCGCCGAGCCTCAGGCCCATCGCCAGATTGTCCCACGCCGCCTCCGCCGCCGGCCATTTGGCGATCTCGTCGGCCCAGGCCAGATGATGCTGCGGCCCGCGCAGCCCCTCCGGCTCGGCGCCCGAGAAGAGCTGCGCCTGCGCCCCGTTTGGCCAGGTCAGCCGCCTGAGCGACGGCTCGAACCGCGGCCGCCGCCCCGGCGGCGCGATGGCGAGGAGCCCACTCTCCCCCTCCACCATCACCGCCCGCGCCTCCGCCATCGTCGCCGCGATCAGCGCGATCCGCAGGCGCGGATCGGCCTCGGCCTGTTCGCGCACCCATTCCGCCCCCATCCGCGTCTTGCCGAAGCCGCGCCCCGCCAGCACCAGCCACACCCGCCAGTCGCCGGCGGGCGCGCGCTGGCCCGGCCGCGCCCAGAACGCCCATTGATGTTCCAGCCGCCGCAGCAGGATCGGCGGAACCCCGTCGAGCTGCGCGTCGATGGCCCCGGACCGCGCCACCTGCTCGGCGGTCGATCGCGCCGCATCCCCGTCGCACGCCGCCAGCCCCGCCAGCACCGCCGCGACCGCCGCATCGGCCTCGCCGCTATCGTCCGCGCCCGCCGCCGCCCGCCGCACCGCGCTTCGGCCCGCGCTCATGCCGGATCGCCCGCGCCGCCCCCGTCCGCGGCCGGCGCCTCCGCCAGCCGCGCCGCCATCTCCTCCAGCCGCTGCGTCATCCGGCGGCGGACGGTGGCATCGTCCTCGGGCGGGCCCGCCTCCGGCCCCGGCTCGTCCCGCCGCCGGGCGAGCAGCGCCAGCGCCGCCCGCTCGGAATGTTCCTTCACCGATGCGATGCGCTTGCCGCCGAAGAACACCGGCCGCGTCACGCCCTTCACCGCCCGCTCCAGCATCAGCAGCTCCAGCCGGGCATAGCCCTCGCCGATCGCGAGCGCCCAGGCGGCGCGGAACGCCTCCGATTGCTGGCGGTGGCGATAGACGCTCGTCTCGCTCGTCCCCGCGATCCTGGCCGAGGCCTTCACGTTCAGCGTCTCGATCAGCGCCCCCAGGAACTTCCGCTCGATCGCCGCGCTCCACCGCGCCGGCTTGCGCCCCGCCTTCGCCGCCAAAGCCATCCCGCCCTCCGGACATGAAAAGGCCGGCCGCGGTCGCCCGCGCCGGCCCATCTCCCGCACATGATGATGTCGCCGAAACCGGCTCGCGGGGCCGCCCGATCCGGGCGGTCGCGCCCCCGATCGCGCATCGGGCGATCCGCCGCCCGCCCCGATCAGCTACGATTTCTCAGCGTGCCGTTCCTCTAGCAGATCAGCGTGGCGCTGTCAAGCATTTGTTCACGCCTTGTTCCGCAAGGCGGTATGCGTATCACAGCCCGGCCGCCTTGCGCAGCACCGCATTCACCCGCGTTTGCCAGCCGGCACCCTGGGCGCGAAAATGCGCCAGCACATCGTTGTCGATGCGGATCGCGATCTGGGATTTGGCGGACGTCGTCGAACCCCTCGGCCGCCCGCCCCGCCGTGCGCGCCGCTCGGCCAGAGCCGCCTCCAGCGCCGCCACCGTGACATCGCCGTCCTCGGCATCCCTCAGGTCCGCCTCAAGGGCGATCATAAGCGCGTCGCGCACCATCGTTGCGTCTCCGTACCGAAATGAACCGGACGACGGTGCCGCGGACGACATGCACCGCTGTCCACAATCTGCCATCCACCATCCCGATCGCACGAAACCGCCGCTCGCCATCCTCGACCCGGATCGTCGGCACCACGAGCATCTCGTTATCGTCGAACACCCGCGCTCCGAATGTCAGCGACACGCCATGCTTGGCGACGTTCGCGGCATCCTTGTCGGGATCGGACGCGATCTACTGATAACGCGACCGTCAAGACCGGACGCCCTGTGCAGCGGATGCCGCCTCATTCGAGAGGCGGAGAGGCCTGGCACCACCTTCGGCAATCCGCCGTCACCCCCGCCTCAACACGGCAGCCACACCTCGTTCTGCCGCAGCCGCCCCGGCAGCATCGGCGAATAATACAAGGCATGCTCCACGCCCCCCGCCGGCCCCTCGCCGCGGTCGATCAGCCGGCCGCGCAGCGCCATCTCCTGGTCGCGCAGCAGCCGGTCGTCCACCCGCCCGGTGAAGCGCAGCGCCGCGATCCGCCGGGCGCTCAGGGTGGCGATCGTCACGCCCTCGCCCGGCACCGGCAGGTCGGCGATGCGGTCCTCGGGCAGGGGCACGCGCACCCGCCAGCCGCCGTCGACGGGCGCCGCCATCACCGGCAATGTCGTCGGCAGGCGCTGGCGGCCGCTGCCCGATCCCAGCACATAACCCGCCAGCGCCGCGAAGCCGTCGCCCAGCGCCCGGTCGCGGCGGCCGGGGCGCACCGCCTCCACCACCGTCAGCGCGGGATAGCGGCGGATCTCGAACGCGCCGTCCGCCGCCTCGATCGTGAAGGCGGGCGTCCAGCCCTTCTTCTCGCGCAGGTAGAGGAAGGCGGCCCCCGCCGCCGCCGCCCCCGCCACCGCCGCCAGCATCCTGCCCCGGCCGCTTATCGCCATCCAGCCCGTCTCCTTCCCGTCCGTCACCCGCCTCACGCACAGCCGTAATAGTCGGCGATCCGGTCGAGCGCCATCGACAGCACCAGCCGCCCGGCACGCTTGGGCCAGCCGAGCGCCTGTTCGGCATCGGCCATCCCCTGCCCGTCGCAGATCACCCGCCAGGCGATGTCCTGCATCCCCGGCCCGGCGGCGGCGACCGCACCTTCGAACCGCCGCTTGGCAGCGAGCTGCGCAGTCGCCGGATCGAGGCCCTCGCCGGTCGATCGCGCCCCCGCCTCCCACCGCATCGTCACCCGCGGGCCCAGCCCGGCGATCGTCCAGTCGCCGCGCAGCCGTTCCCCCGCCGCCTGCTGCCGCGGGGTGACGAGGCCGCGCGCCGCCAGCCAGCCCAGCGGCGATTCGGCCAGGTTCACCGTCACCCGCCGTCCGCCCGCATCCCCCGGCAGCGCCCGTTCCGCCAGCATCCTCTTGGCCATGCTCCGTCTCCCGTCCCGAATCGAAGGGCGCGCCTCCTGCCACGGAACGGGGGCTGTAGGACAGAACATTATGCGAACATCACCACGCCCGGCGCAGCGTCACCCCCCCATGTCCGGGGCTCGGCGAGGAAGGCGCCATAGACCTGCGTCGCCGCCGTGCCGAAGGCCGCGGTCTGGCGCAAAGTCCCGCCCCCCTGCAACGGCGCGTCGTAGCCCACCTGTATGTAATCCACGTCGAACAGGTTCTGCGCCCACGCCTCGATCGCCCAGCCTGCACCGGAAAGGCCGATCCGCGCCCCCACCACCAGCACGCCGGGCTGGATCTTCTCCACGTCGAGGTCGGACCCGGTATTGGTGGCGGACTGGTAGCGCAGGTCGCCATGCACCAGCCCCGCGATTCCGCCGCCCAGGTCCGGCGTCCAGTCCGCCGCCCCCGTCACCGTCACCCGCGGCGCGTTGGAGAGGGGCCGCCCCGGCAGCTGGAACAATGTGGGGGAGAGGGCGCGCCCCCCCGTCCCCACCAGATCGTCGGCATAATGCGTGTCGGCGATCGTCATCCCCGCGGTCAGCGCGAAGCCCCGCCCCGGCCGCACCGCCCCCTCGATCTCCACCCCACGCGCGACGACGCCGGCCGTCAGCCCCGCCGGGCAGGCCCCCGTCGCCGCCGAAAGGTCGCGGTCCGCCCCGCCCAGGTCCGCCTTGCAGCCGTTGAGCGATTCCACCGTGAAGGACGAACCGTTGTAGCTGTTCAGCTGGAAGTCGCGGATGCGGCTGACGAAGCCCGTCAGCGCGAGGTCGAAGCGCGCGCGTGACAGCTTCACCCCCGCTTCCCACGCCGTCACGGTCTCGGGCGCGAAGGCCAGCGCCGCCAGGTCCGCCCCGCTTGCGATCACCCCGCCGCGCGCCAGCGGCGTCCGCTCCAGATTATAGCCCCCCGCCTTGAACCCGCGCGACCAGCTCGCATAAGCGAGCAGGCCCGCGGCGGGCCGCCACGCCAGCGCCGCCGTCCCCGTCCCCTCGCGGTCGCGGCGCCGCGTCGCGCCGGCGAAGGTTCCCGCCGCCGTCGCCGGCAGCAGGCACGGCAGCGCGAAGGAGCCGGCCAGCGCCGATCCGGCGACGGCCCGGCACAGAGTATTGTCGTCGGCCAGCGCCAGCCGCAGCCTTTTGCCCTCGTCGGTATAGCGCCCGCCCAGCGTCAGGCTCAGCCCCTCGGTCAGGCGGAACACATTGTGGGTGAACAGCGCCAGCGTCCGCCCGCGCTGGCGGAAGCGGTCGGCGATGCCGCGCCCGGCCGGGTCGTAGCCGGCAAGGCCGAGGCTTCCCGCCAGCGATCCCAGCCCCGGCCGCGCCGGATCGGCCGCCAGCGCGCCGAGCAGCGGCAGCACCGTCCGCCCCGCGTCGCCCGCCGGCAGGCCCCGCACCGCCGCGATCCGCGCCAGCAGCGCCGCCTGGTCGACGCACCCCGCCGGCCCCGGCGCCAGCGCCGCCGGCGCCGCGCCGTTCACCAGCAGGCAACTCGCATAGCGGGCGAAGTCCGCCCCGAACGTCTGGTTGTCGCGAAAGGCCAAAGTCTCGCGCGCCGCATAGCCGCCGACCAGCCAGTCGATCCGCCCGTCCAGCGCGCGGCCGTTCAGCCGCACCTCCTGGCTGAGCGTCTCGAACCTTTGCCCCGCCCCGCCGTCGGGATCGCGGCGCAGGATGTCGAGGTCGTTGAAGTCGCCGTCCTGCCCCCGCGTCCAGCGCCAGTCGCGCCACGCGCTGATGCCGGTCAGCGTCGCCCCGCCCAGCCCCGCCGTCACTTGGGCGGAGAGGCCCCCGTCGCGCACATCGCCGCGATATGCCTGCCCCGGCGTGATCGCCGTCCGCCGCCCGAACGTATCGGTATCGATCGTCCCGCCCAGCCCGCGCACGATCGCCGCGATCGGATTGGGGCCGAAGACGAGGCCGCCGTCCGCCCCCCGCGTCACGCTCCGTGTCGGCCGATAGCTGCCCGCGCAACATTCCTCGTCGCGCCGCGCATAATCGCCGATCAGGCGGATGGTGAGGTCGTCGCGCTCGAACAGTAGCTGCCCGCGAACCAGCCCGCGCCTGCGATCGTTCACGTCGCGCCCCGAAACCAGATCGGTCACGAACCCGCGCCGCCGCATCCCCACCCCGTCGATGCGGAAGGCGAGGTCACGCGCCACCGGTCCCGTCACCCCGGCGACCAACCGGCGCAGCCCGTAATTGCCGAGGCTCGCCTCCGCCGCCCCGCCCCAGTCGAAACGGGGGGCGGCGGTCTCGATGTCGATCAGCCCGGCGGTGGCGTTACGGCCGAACAACGTCCCCTGCGGCCCGCGCAGCACCGCGATGCGCGCGAGCGGCCCCAATTCGGTCAGCGCCACCCCGGGCCGGTTGCGATAGACCCCGTCCACTACCGTCGCGACCGAGCTTTCGAGGCCGGGATTGTCCCCCACCGTGCCGATCCCGCGGATGCGCGCGCCCGTCGCCCCCGCCTCCGATCCGGTCGAGGAGACGAGCAGCGTGGGGGCGAGCTGGTTGAGCTGGCGGATGTCCGTCACCCCCGCCCGCGCCAGCGCCTCCGCCCCGATCACCTGCACCGCCACCGGCACGTCACGCGCCACCTCGGCCCGCCCCGTCGCCGTCACGACGATCGCCGCCCCGTCCGCCGGCGCCCCCAGCGCCAGCGCCATCGCCATCAGTTGCAAACCGCAGACCCCCGCGGCGCCCTCCTCGGGCGCCACCCCCGGCCGCCCGCTAGGCCGATCCGCCCCCCGCCTCAATCGCCTTGCGACGAACGGCGGGCGTGGAATGGGGTCTAGAAGTGGCCAGTGACTGGCGCACGCCCGGCAGCGCGTGCGCGCGTTTCGGCACGCGCCAGCAAGGCCCGCTTCCCGAGCGTGCGCCGGCCCCCCTTGTTGCGGAGCGCCTCGATCGCGGCCTCACCCGCATCGAACCCCAGTGCCTGCCGGCGTCGCTCGGCCTCGGCGATGAAGGCATAGAAGTCGAAGATCATCGCCGCACCGCCCCGAGATCGATCAACCCGATGTCGCCATCCTCCTCGGCGACGCGCTTCGCAAGATAGTCCATGTCGATGCCCTGCGCCATCGCGAGGATCATCCGCGCCTGCCGCAGCCGGCTGTCGTCGGAGGGGCTGGCGATCGCATGCTGCGCCAGCCGATCCGCGATCATGTCCTCGAACGACGGCAGCGCCAGTTGATGACCGCCGCGCAACACCGGCCTCAGCGTCCGGATCGAGCATTCACACGCTGCGACACCGCCAGGGCAGGACTCGCCACGGCCGGCCCGCCGTGCCACGCTCGCCGCCATGCCGCCGGTCGTCACCGCCTTCGCCGCCTCGCCCGATCGCGGGCGCGGCCTGGCGCGCGACATGGCGGTGCGCTGGGCGCTGGAGGAGGTCGGCCAGCCCTACGCCGTGCGCCTCCTCTCCTTCGCCGATCTCAAGGCGCCCGCCCACCGCGCGCTCCAGCCTTTCGGCCAGATCCCGACCTATCAGGACGGCGCGCTGGCGCTGTTCGAATCGGGGGCGATCGTCCTCCACATCGCCGGCGAATATCCCGGCCTCCCCGCCGGTCCCGTCGCCCGCGCCTGGGCGTTCGCCGCCGTCGCCACCGTCGAACCGCCGATCGTCGAGCGCAGCATGGCGCTCCTCACCGAAGCCGACCGCCCGTGGCACGCCGATCGCCTGCCGCTGCTCGAGGCGCGCATCGCCACCCGCCTCGCCGATCTCGCCGCGCATCTCGGCGGGTCGCCGTGGCTCGACGGCGCCTTCTCCGCCGGCGACCTGATGATGATCGCGGTCCTCCGCCGCCTCGCCGGCTCGGGCCTGCTCGAAGCGCAGCCGGCGCTCGCCGCTTATGTCGCCCGTGGCGAGGCCCGCCCCGCCTTCACCCGCGCCTTCGCCGCCCAGCGCGCGGTGTATGAGGCGAGCGGCCAGCCCGGCCCCGCCCGATAAGATGCGCAGACCCCACACCCCCCGCGGAGCGGCATCACCGATCCGCCAGCATGTCGCCGGCCACGCCGCCGCTCCCCGCGCAACACCTCCGCGTCTCCGCGCTTTCGCCGCCCAGCGCGCGGTGTTCGAGGCGGACGGCCAGCCCGGCCCCGTCCGATAAGATGCGAGGGCCCCAATCCCCCCGCGAAGCGGCATCACCGATCCGCGAGCCGTTCGCCGGCCACCCCGCTGCGTCCCGCGCAGCACCTCCGCGTCTCCGCGTCTCCGCGCGAACGAACCCTCTCGAAACCGCTCACCCCGCCGCGTGGCAGCAGATGCACAGCTTGTTGCCATCGGGATCGCGCACATAGGCCCCGTAATAATCGGGGTGATAATGCGGCCGCAGCGCCGGCGGCCCCTCGCCGGTGCCGCCCAGCCCGATCGCCAGCGCGTGCCATTCGTCCACCGTCGCCCGGTCGCCGGCCTGAAACGCCACCATCTGCCCGTTGCCGGCCGAAGGCGCCGCCCCGTCGAACGGCCGCGTGACGATGAACAGCGGCCGGTCGGCGGCGGGATGCTTCCACCCCGCCCAATCCGCATCGGCGAACTTCATCGTCAGGCCCAGCCGCGCCAGCAGCGGCGCATAGAAGCGGCACGCCCGGTCAACGTCCGCCACCCCCACCGTCATGTGCGAATACATGGACACCCCCTCAGGGCAGCAGCACCGTCGATCCCACCGTCCGCCGCGCCTCCAGCGCGCGATGCGCCTCGGCCACGTCGCGCAGCGCGAAGCGCTGGGCGATCTCGATCGGCACCGAGCCGTCCGCCAGCCGCGCGAACAGCGCATCGGCCAGCGCCTGCAATTCCGCCCGCGTCGCCGCATAGTCGAACAGCGACGGGCGCGTCACGAACAGCGAGCCCGCCCGCAGCAGATCGAGCGCGGAGAAGGGCGGCACCGCGCCGCTGGCATTGCCGTAGGTGACGATCAGGCCGCGCTTGGCCGTCGCCGCCAGCGATGCCGCCCAGCTCGCCGCCCCCACGCCGTCCAGCACCACCTCGGCGCCGCGCCCGTCGGTCAGGTCGCGCACCTGCTCCGCCAGCGTGTCGAGCGGCCCGCTCAGCACCCGCTCCGCCCCCAGCGCCTCGACCCGCGCCGCCTTGGCGGCATCGCCGACATGGCCGATCACCCGCGCGCCGATCGCCGCCGCCCACGGCACCAGGATCGATCCCACCCCGCCGGCCGCGGCGTGGACCAGCACCGTCATGCCGCGATCGATCTTCCCGCAGGGGCCGATCAGGAAGGCGGCGGTCAGCCCCTTCAGCATCGCCGCGGCGGCGGTGTCCATGTCGATGCCGTCGGGCAGGTGGATCAGGTGGCGCGCCGGCACGTTGCGCGCGCTGGCATAAGCCCCGGTCGGCGCGGTGGCATAGGCGACCCGGTCGCCGGGCGCGAACCCCGTCACGTCCGGCCCCACCGCCTCCACCACGCCCGCCGCCTCGCCGCCCAGCGGCACCGGGCGGACCGGCGAGGGATAGAGGCCCGATCGGTGATAGGTATCGATGAAATTGAGGCCGACCGCGCGTTGCCGCACCTGCACCTCGCCCGATCCGGGCGGCGCCAGACGCACCGCTTCCTCGGTCAGCATCTCCGGGCCGCCATGGTCCCGCGCCACGATGCGATAGTCTTCGCTCATCCGATCCTCCCGGCCCGCCGTCAGGCACAACCTAGCGGATCGAACGGCAACGCCAACCTCCGTTCGCCCCGAGCGCAGTCGAGGGGCACGCGATCCAGCCGCGCGCCCCCCATGCCGTCAGTCGCGGAAGACCACGGTCTTGGAACCGTTCAGCAGCACCCGGTCCTCCAGCTGCCACTTCACCGCCCGCGCCAGCACGCGGCGCTCGATGTCCCGGCCCTTGCGGACGAGGTCGTCGGGCGTGTCGGCGTGGGTGATATGCTCCACGTCCTGCGCGATGATCGGCCCCTCGTCGAGGTCCGCCGTCACATAGTGGCTGGTCGCGCCGATCATCTTCACGCCGCGCTCGAACGCCTGGTGATAGGGCTTGGCGCCCTTGAAGCCCGGCAGGAAGCTGTGGTGGATGTTGATGCAGCGGCCCGACAGGAAGCCCGCCAGATCGTCCGACAGGATCTGCATGTAGCGGGCGAGGACGACCAGTTCGGCCCCCGTCTCGTTGACCACCTGCTTGATCTTCGCTTCCTGTGCCGCCTTCTCGCCCTTCACCATGGGGAAGTGGTGGTAGGGAATGTCGCCGATCAGGGAGATGTTCAGCACCTCCTTCGGATGGTTGCCGATGATGCCGACCACTTCCATGTTCAGTTCGCCCAGGCGGTAGCGATAGAGCAGGTCGCCCAGGCAATGGTCGAACTTGGAGACCATCAGGATCACCTTGGTCTTCTGGTCGACGGGCTTCAGCTTCCAGGTCATCTTGTGCTCGTCGGCCAGCGCCGCGACGCGGCCGTGCAGCGCCTGCGCGGCCGATGCCTCGCCATCCAGATCGAACATCACGCGCATGAAGAAATTGCCGGTCTCGGTATCGTCGAACTGCTGGGCGTCGCGGATGTTGCCGTGCGCCTCGGCGATCAGCCCGGTCACGGCGGCAACCAGGCCCGGCTTGTCCACGCACGAAAGCGTCAGGATATGCGATGTCTTCACGGATGTGTCCTCCCCACGGTTGTGAACATGGCCGGCCTGATAACCCGCCTCTGCCCGCCCCCATAGCAAAAAGCAGGGGCGTTGAAAATCGTTTGTGTTGCATACCAAAACTGTGGCAAAGGATCGGTGCCCGGGGGGCGGAACGGCTCAGGCGTGCCCCGCGCCGGACGATCTCCCCGGCCGGTCTCGCGCCGCACCCGCGGCATCCGCTAGGATGCTACCGGAGGCGACTCGGCGCCGAGACCGGTCACCCCGTCTGACGAGAGAGGATGCATCCCTGATGTCGAACCTGGAACAAGTGCTGGCCGCCGCCGGCAACCCCGTCCACATGCTGCGCAATTCGCAGATCGGCGCCTACATCTATCCGGTGGTCGCGCCCGAGTTCCACAACTGGCGCAACGAACAGTGGGCCTGGCAGCACAGCGCGGTGCTGTTCGACCAGTCGCACCACATGGTCGATCTCTACATCCGCGGCAAGGATGCGCTGAAGCTCATCAGCGACACCGCGATCAACTCGACCAAGAACTTCAAGATCAACCAGGCCAAGCAATATGTGCCGACGACGCCTTACGGCCATGTCATCGGCGACGGCATCCTGTTCTACCTGGCCGAGGAAGAGTTCGTCTACGTCGGCCGCGCGCCGGCCGCCAACTGGCTGCGCTATCATGGCGAGACCGGCGGCTATGACGTCGATATCGTCGTCGACGATCGCTCGCCCTCGCGCCCGATGGGCAAGCCCGTCAACCGCATCTCGTGGCGCTTCCAGATCCAGGGCCCGAACGCCTGGCCGATCATCGAGAAGCTGAACGGCGGCCCGGTCGAGCAGCTCCGTTTCTTCAACATGAGCGAGATCACCATCGCCGGCCGCAAGGTGCGCGTGCTGCGTCACGGCATGGCGGGTGCGCCCGGCCTCGAGCTGTGGGGCCCTTATGCCGAGCAGGAGGAGATTCGCGCCGCGATCCTCGAGGCGGGCAAGGAATTCGGCCTGGTCCCCGTCGGCAGCCGCGCCTATCCGTCCAACACGCTGGAATCCGGCTGGATCCCCTCGCCGCTCCCCGCCATCTACACCGGCGAGAAGCTGAAGGCCTATCGCGAGTGGCTGCCCGCCGACAGCTATGAGGCGACCGGCGGTCTCGGCGGTTCGTTCGTGTCCGAGAATATCGAGGATTATTACGTCAACCCGTACGAGATCGGCTACGGCCCGTTCGTGAAGTTCGATCACGACTTCCACGGCCGCGAGGCGCTCGAAGCGCTCGCCAAGGACCAGCAGCGCCACAAGGTGACGCTGGCCTGGTCGGGCGAGGACATGGCGAAGATCTACGCCTCGCTGTTCACCGCCGGGCATGGCGAGACCTACAAGTTCTTCGACCTGCCGCTCGCCAACTATGCCTCGTCCAACTACGATGCGGTCGTGAACACGAACGGCGACGTCGTCGGCGTGTCGATGTTCACCGGCTACAGCTGGAACGAGAAGTCGGCGCTGTCGCTCGCCACCGTCAAGCCCGAGATCAAGGTCGGTGACGACGTCAAGGTCGTCTGGGGCGAAGAGAATGGCGGCACCAAGAAGACCACGGTCGAGCCGCACAAGCAGCTCGACGTCAACGCCATCGTCTCGCCGGTGCCTTACTCCAAGGTCGCCCGCGAGGAATATGAAGGCGGCTGGCGCCTGACCGCCAACGCCTGATCCGGCACGGGCCGCCCGGCGAGGGCGGCCCGATGGCGATACGAAAGGGGCGGGCTGCTGCGGCGGCCCGCCCTTTTTCTTGCCGGGCGCCCTTTATCCTTGGCGAAACCACCCCAACTCTTGACTAGATTCGGCCGGCAAATCGGTCAATGCTCCCACTTTAGGCCTGACACATCAAACTCGAATTGCGGATCGCCAGCATTATACATAGTCTTCTCCAGAAGAAGTTTCTTGGAATTTTTAAGCTTTCCTATAAAGCGCTTCGCTCCGACAACGAAGATGGTATCACTGCTATTATCGGCCGGTCCGTTAAAGCTGATCCGCTCCGGCGAGCCCGTATCAAATCGAACCATTCCGCTGCACCCTTCGTAAGACGGACACATGAGCTGTCCGGAACTCACCGTGAACACGACATCTGTCCCGCTTGAGGGCATTCGACGAACGGTCATCCTCATGGTCGTCTCCGCGTCATATGGCGAATCTTGACGGATGGAATTGGTGCTGGTCGTCGTGGCAAAATATGACTTTCCGCCATGCATCTTATCTTCGTCTTCGGAATAGGACCAAGGGCTTGACGGCTGGCTTACGCCAGCTGACGCGTCGCTACCCATGCCAGCCGGTTCACCACGATCATCGAGCGTATTCACGGCGTCGGTTGCCGCATTTGGTTCACTCAAGTTCTCCGAGCTTGCGGATACAAGCGACGTATCCGTTTTTTGGCTGCCACCAGAAATCGCTATCATGACAATAAAGAACAGGACTATCGCGAGGGCGATTCCAACCTTCCGCCCAGCCTTGCCACCTCGCTTGGCGTTATCCTGCTGCGGCTCGCTATTCTGCTTTATTTGAGCTGTTACGGCTTGCGATGCGCCGCAGTTACTGCAAAATTTGGAATCAGTCGCTATACTCGCATTGCACTGACTACATATCATCTCATCTCCCCCCTCACTTTTGGCTGAATAGAACCATACGATGTGGAAGGAGCGGAAGTCCATCCGAACAACATTCGGATTAGGCCGCGTCTGCATTTAGAGGATTCCGTTTAGCTGGAAGTTCTGATTCAAGGCTGGTGAAGGAGCCGGTCGATGAGCAGACGGACGCTGACGGATGAGCAATGGGATCGGATCGCTGGGTATCTTCCCGGTCGGGAAGGGACGCGGGGGCGCAGCGGCGTGGACAATCGGCTGTTTGTGGACGCGATCCTGTGGATGGCAGGCAATGCGGCGCGCTGGCGTGATCTGCCGGAGGTGTTCGGCAAGTGGACAGGGGTGCATGCGCGGTTCCGGCGCTGGTCGCATGCCGGTGTTTGGGAACGGCTTTTTCAGAGCCTGGCCGACACGCCGGACTTCGAATACGTCCTGATCGACAGCACCATCTCGAAGGCCCATGCCGATGCCAGCGGCGCAAAAGGGGGGCTGAAGCTGCCGCGATCGGCCGGTCCCGTGGTGGTCTGACAACCAAACTGCATGCCGCGGTGGATGCTATCGGCCTGCCGATCCGCATTCATCCGACGCCGGGGCAATGGGGCGACCGTCCGCAGGCCGAGGTGCTGCTGGCGGGCCTGAAGGGCGTCGGCCACGTCATCGCCGACGCCGCCTATGACGCCGATCCGCTACGCGCCTTCATCACCGACAGTCTCGGTGCGACCGCGCATATCAAGTCCAACCCCAGCCGAACGGCAAAGCCTCCCATCGACTGGCGCCTCTACAAGGAACGCCATCAGGTTGAGTGCTTCTTCAACAAGCTCAAACGCTTCAGACGGATCGCCCTGCGCTGCGAGAAGACCATTTCCGCCTTCATGGGCTTCGTCCATCTCGCATGCGCCATGATCTGGCTCCGCTAAATGCAGACAATGCCTAAAGCCATGGATGCAATTAACCCCCGCCTCTGCTAAAGCAGCGCCCCATGACCGACATCGATCGCCCCATCCTCACCCCCCCGGACGGCCACAAAAAGGTGCTGCTCCACAGCTGCTGCGCGCCCTGTTCCGGCGAGGTGATGGAGGCGATGACGGCGAGCGGGATCGACTATACGATCTTCTTCTACAACCCGAACATCCACCCGCGGGAGGAGTATCTGCTCCGCAAGGACGAGAATATCCGCTTCGCCGAGACGCATGACGTGCCCTTCGTCGATGCCGATTACGATACCGCCAATTGGTTCAAGCGCGCCCGCGGGCTGGAGCAGGAGCCGGAGCGCGGCGCGCGCTGCACGATGTGCTTCGACATGCGGTTCGAACGCACCGCCCTCTACGCGCACGAACATGGCTTCCCCGTCATCACCTCCTCGCTCGGCATCTCGCGCTGGAAGAACATGGCGCAGATCAACGATTGCGGGGAGCGCGCCGCCAGCCACTATCCCGACATCGCCTATTGGACGTTCAACTGGCGCAAGGGCGGCGGCGCTGCGCGGATGATCGAAATCTCCAAGCGCGAGCATTTCTACCAGCAGGAATATTGCGGCTGCGTCTATTCGCTGCGCGATACCAACGCCCACCGCGTCTCGCAGGGGCGCGAGGAGATCCGCATCGGCGAACTCTATTATGGCGACACCCCCGCCGCCGGCTGACGCGATGCTCCTCCGCCCCGCCCGCCCCGCGGACGCCTGGCCGCTGGCTGCGCTCAAGCGCGACACTTTCCGCGAGACGTTCGTCGAGGGTTTCGCCATCCCCTATCCCGCGGACGAGCTGGCGCTGTTCGAGGCGGCGGCCTACTCCCCCGCCGCCGTCGCCGCCGAACTGGCCGATCCCGGAACCGCGCAATGGGTTGTGGAGGCGGCGGACGGCGCGCTCATGGGCTATGCCAAGGCCGGCGCCTGCACGCTGCCTCACCCGGATGTCGCGCCCGGTGCGGCCGAACTGAAGCAACTCTATCTGCGCGATGCGGCGCAGGGCCGCGGCCTCGGCCTCGCGCTGTTCGATACGGCGATGGCGCATCTTGCCGCCGCCCGGCCGGGGCCGGTGTGGCTCGGCGTCTGGTCTGGCAATTTCCGCGCGCAGACCTTCTACACCGATCGCGGCTTCGCCCCCGCCGGCACCTACCGCTTCAAGGTCGGGCGGACGTGGGAGGACGAGGAATATATCTTCCGCCGGGGCTGACCGATCAGCCGCCCCGTGCCTGCTCGAACAGCCACACCCGGATCGCACTGGCGAGATTGGGCGGATCGGGCGCCGCCACCCGATTCGCGTCGATCCGCGCCACCAGCGCATTGAGCGGAAGGCCGGCGGTGCGCGCCGCCTCCGCCAGCGCATCCCAGAACACCGGCTCGAGGCTGAGCGAGGTGGCGTGGCCGGCGATCATCACCGAACGCTTGACCGGACCGGCCACGCTCCCTCGTCCTCAGTACATATGCTGGCCGCCGTTGATCGACAGCGTCGATCCGGTGACGAAGCCCGCATCCTCCGAACAGAGGAAGGCCACGCCGCGCGCGATCTCGTGCGCCTGCCCCAGCCGGCCGACCGGCACCTTGGCGACGATCTTGGCCAGCACGTCGGCCGGCACCGCCGCCACCATGTCGGTATCGATATAGCCCGGCGCGATCGCATTCACGGTGATGCCGAAGCGCGCGCCTTCCTGCGCCAGCGCCTTGGTGAAGCCGTGGATGCCGGACTTGGCGGCGGCATAGTTCACCTGTCCGTATTGGCCGGCCTGCCCGTTGATCGAACCGATGTTGACGATCCGGCCGAAGCCGCGGTCCTTCATGCCCGAAAAGGTCGCCTTGGCCATGTTGAAGCAGCCGCCGAGGTTGGTGTCGATCACCGCCTTCCAAGCCTCGTAGCTCATCTTCAGGAGCGTGCCGTCGCGGGTGATGCCGGCATTGTTGACGACGATGTCGACCGGGCCGAGATCGGCCTCGACCTGCTTCACGCCCGCCGCGCACGCCTCATGGTCGGACACGTCCCAGGCATAGGCCTTGATGCCCGTGCGATCGGTGAAGGCGGCAGCGCGCTCGGCATTGCCGGCATAATTGGCCGCCACCGTCACTCCCTGTTCCTGCAAGGCGAGGCTGATCGCCTCGCCGATGCCACGGGTGCCGCCGGTGACGATCGCTACTCGGGCCATGGACTGTCTCCTCTCCGCTCTGGTCGTTGCGCACATGTAAGCACTGAACGGCGCACGCGGGAAGCGGGTCCGTTGCAAAGGATTGCGATCGTCAGATCCAGCCGGCCAGCTCGCGCTCGATCAGCCCGGCCAGCAGATCGATCCCCGCCGCCCCGTCGTTGAGGCAGGGGATGTAGTGGAACCGCTCGCCCCCGGCGCCCAGGAAACTGTCGCGCCCGCGCAGCGCCAGCTCCTCCAGCGTCTCCAGGCAATCGGCCGAGAAGCCGGGGGCGACGATCGCCAGCCGCCGGACGCCCTCGCGCGCCAGCCGCTCCAGCGTCGCGTCGGTCGCCGGCTCCAGCCATTTGGCGCGGCCGAAGCGGGACTGGAAGCTCGTCACCACCTCCCGCCCCAGCGCGTCGGACAGGAGGCGCGCGGTCTTGCGGCAGTGGCAGTGATAGGGATCGCCCAATTCCAGCGTCCGCTGCGGCATGCCGTGGAAGCTCGCCACCAGCACCTCGGGCACGAAATCGAGCGTCGCGAGGTCCGCCTCGATCGATCGGGCGAGGGCGGCGATATAGGCCGGATCGTCGTGATAGGGCGGCAGCGTACGGATCGCCGGCTGCCAGCGCATCGTGGCGAGCGCCGCGAACGCCCGGTCGTTGGCGGTGGCGGTCGTCGCCGCGCAATATTGGGGATAGAGCGGCGCGATCAGGATGCGCTCGCACCCGCCCGCCTTCAGCGCCGCCAGCCGATCGGCGATCGCCGGGCGGCCGTAGCGCATCGCCCAGTCGACCACCGCCCGGCCCGCGAACCGCGCCGCCAGCGCCTGCCCTTGCGCGCGCGTGATCGCAGCGAGCGGCGATCCGTCCTCGCGCCACACCTGCTGGTAGGCGTGCGCCGATTTCTTCGGCCGCGTCGTCAGCACGATCCCGCGCAGGATCGGCTGCCACAGGATCGGCGGTATCTCCACCACCCGCCGGTCGGACAGGAATTCGCCGAGATAGCGGCGCACCGCCGGCGCATCGGGTGCGTCGGGCGTGCCGAGGTTGACGATCAGGACGCCGATCCTCGGCGCCGCGACCGGCGGGTGGCCGGCGGGGATCATGCCCGCTCCCCCAGCGGCAGGCGGCGCAGGCGCGGCGCGCCGCCCGCCGCCAGCGCATTGGCGAGCGCCGGGGCCAGCGGCGGCACCGCCAGTTCGGCGATCCCGCCGGGAGCCTCGCGACTGTCGATCATCTGCACCTCGATCTCCGGTATCTGGCCGATCAGCGGCAGGCCAAGGCCCGCGAAACCGCGCGCCACCGGCCGCCCGCCCGCGTAGGAAAAGCCCGGCCCCAGCGCATGCGCCAAGGCCCAGACGATCCCGCTCTCGATCTGCTGGCGGGCGCTGTCGGGGTGAATCAGCCGCCCCGCATCCACCGCCGCCACCACCCGCGGCACGGCAATGCCGGTGCCGCGCCGCTCCGCCTCGACCAGCAGGGCGATGACGCTGCCATAGGCGGCATGGACGGCCAGCCCCTGCCCGCCGCCCGGCCCGCTCCACCCGCCCGCGGCGGTGACGCGCTGGAGGCAGCGGGCAAGGCGCGGCTGCCCGCCGAGATGGCGGATGCGGAAGCCCAGCGGATCCTGCCCGCTCGCCGCGGCCAGTTCGTCCATGAAGCTTTCCGTGGCGAAGCAGGTCGCGGCGCGCGCGCCCGATCGCCAGACGCCGGTGGCGAGGCCGATCGCGGCGGGGGCGTGGCGGATGGTGACGGCGGGGAAGGCATAACAGGTCTCGGCCCCCGCCACCGCTTCCGGGTCGGCGGCGGTCGTGGGGGTATCGTCGCCGTCACGGAGGCGCGCCGCGGCGTCATGGCCGATCGCCGGGCTGGCGACGGTCGCCTCCCACGCCGCCACCGCGCCGTCGCCACCCAGCGTCGCCGCCAGCCGCACCAGCGCCGGCGCGCCGTGGCGGCCGCGCGCCGTCTCCTCCTCGCGCGACCAGCTCAGCTGCACGGGCCGCTTCGCCTCGACGGCGATCGCCGCCGCCTGCGCGATCGCGTCCATCTCCAGCTTGCGGCCGAACCCGCCGCCGACGAAGGTCGGGAACAGCGTCACCTGCGCCTCGCCAAGCCCCGCGGCGCGGGCGGCGGCGGCGCGGGCCAGCGCCGGGGCCTGGGTCGGCGCCCATATCTCCAGCCGCCCGGCGGCAAGGCGCGCGGTGGCCGCCAGCGGCTCGATCGTGGCATGCGGCATCGACGGCAGCGCGTAATCGGCGGTGTGTCGCACGCCGCCCGCCGGTGCCTCGGCGGCGGTGCCGATCACCTCGCCCCCGCCCGCCATCGCCGTAGCGAGCGCGGCGGCGATCGCGGCATCGTCGATCGGCGTGCCCCCGGCGAAGCGGATCCGCGCGGCCGCCGCGGCGCGCTCCGCCGCCCAGCCGTTGGCGGCGACCACCGCCACCCACCCCTCGCGGCGGACGATCGCCACCACCCCCGGCACCGCCCGCGCCGCCGCCTCGTCCACCGCCGCCACCGTCTCGCCGGGGCCGCCCGTGCGGACGGCGGCATGGACGAGGCCGGGCAGCCGCACGTCGCCGGCATATTGCGCGGTGCCGTCCACCTTGGAGGGATGGTCGATCCGCGGCACCGCCCGGCCGGAAATGCCGCCCTCGCCCGGCTCGCGCAGCGGCAAGGCCGTCGGCGGGGCGAAGCCGACGGCGGCGGCGGCCACCTCGCCGAAGCGGATCTTCTCCTCGCCATGCGTGACGAAGCCGGCCGCGGTGTCGAGCGCCTGCCAGTCGGCGTTGAACCGTTCGGCCGCCGCCATGCACAGCAGCGCCCGCGCCGCCGCCCCCGCCGCGCGCAGCGGCGGCTCGAACGCGCGGATCGAGCTCGATCCCGCCGTCAGCATCCACGCCGCCCGCCGCTCCGCCTGCGGCCCGACATGCGCCAGCGCCCGGTCGATGGCGGAAGGGTGGAGGCCGGCGATCCCCTCCGCCAGCGCCACGGCATTGGCGTAGAGCGGGCTGATCGGCGCCGGCTCGACGCCGATCGTCCGCCAGTCCGCCCCCAGTTCGTCCGCCAGCATCTGCGGCAGCGCAGTCCACGCGCCCTGCCCGGTCTCCGCCTGCGGTACGACGACGGTGACGTGCCCGTCCTCCCCGATCTTGAGATAGGCGCCGAGGATCGTCTCGCCCGGCGCGGCCACGAGGTTCGGGCGATAGCGGCGCGGCCACAGCCCCCAGGCGACGACCAGCCCTACGCCAGCACCACCGCCCACCAGCAATTGCCGGCGGCTGACGATCGGCCCCGCGGGCGCCCGGCGGGCGGCGGGGGTGCGGGCGGGATCGGGCGGCACCATCCCCCGCCCATAGCAAAGCCCCCGCCCCCCGCCAGCCCCTCGCCGCGATCCGCGGTCAGCCGTCCGCGCGCAGCCGGTATCCGACGCCCAGTTCGTTCGCGATCACGCTGCCCACCGGGCCGGGCATCTCCAGCTTCTGGCGCAGGTTGCGGATGACGATGCGCAGATATTCGACGCGCGGATCCTCGTCCGCCGCCCAGCAGGCGGTGAGCAGCCGGTCGTGCGTCACCACCCGGCCGATATGCTGCGCCAGCAGACCCAACACCGCATATTCCTTGCGCGTCAGATGCACGTCGCTGCCGCCGCGGCGCACGATCCGCCGATCGACATCGATCTCGATATCGCCACGCCGCACGATCCGGACGGCCTGCCCCGACGCGCCTCGGTGACGCAACGCCACGCGCAGCCGCGCGAGCAATTCCTCCGTATCGAACGGCTTGGTGACGAAATCGTCCGCCCCCAGGTCGAGCGCCGCGACCTTCTCGTCCACCGCATCGCGCGCCGAAACGACGAGGATCACCGCATCGCCCTCGGCGCGCAGCAGCGGGATGATCGACAGGCCGTCGCGATCGGGCAGGCCGAGGTCGAGCAGGATCGCGGCGGGCCGCTCGGCCGCCGCCTGCCGCAGCGCGGTGCGCGCGTCCCCCGCCTCCACCACCATATGATCGGCGCGGGCCAGCGTGTTGCGCAGCAGCCGGCGGATCGCGGCATCGTCGTCCACCACCAGGATCGTGCCCGCCATGTCAGGCGATGTCCGCCGCCGGCGTGCGGACGATCAGGTGCGCGGGGAAGACGAGCGCGAAGGCGGCGCCCGCCCCGTCGGGCCGGTTGGCGGCCTCTACCGTCAGCCCCATCGCCTCGCCGAAGGCCTTGACGATGGCGAGGCCGAGGCCCGTGCCGCCGATCGCACGGTCCGATCCTTCCAGCCGGCGGAACGTCTCGAACACCGCGCCCTCCTGCCCCGCCGGCAGGCCGGGGCCATGATCCAGCACCGCCAGCCGCAACTGGCCGAAATGGTTGCGGCCTTCGATCACGATCTCGGTGCCCGGCGCGCCATAGCGGCCGGCATTGTCGAGCAGGTTGAGCAGGCAGTGGTGCAGCAATTGCGGATCGGCACGGACCAGCGGCAGGTCGGGCGGCACGTCCAGCCGCACGGCATGCCCTTCGAGCGCGCGGCGCGCATCGTGCGCGGCGCCGGTCACCGCGTCGCTCAGGTCGGTCGCCTCGATGTTCAGCTTCAGCGCCCCCGCCTCGACCCGCGCCATGTCCAGCAGATTGGCGACGAAGCGGGCGAGCCGCTGCGCCTCGCTCTCGATCGTGCCGATCAGTTCGGGCGTGGCGCCGTGGCGGAGCTGTGCCGCCGCCGCGATCACCGCCGTCAGCGGCGTTCGCAAGTCGTGGCTGACGGAGGACAGGAGGGCGGCGCGCAGCCGGTCGCGCGTCCGCACCGCATCGACATCGCGCATTTCGGCCTCGAGCCGCAGCCGTTCCAGCACCAGGGCGGCCTGGTCGATCAGGCTGCCGAGCAGCGGCCGCTGGTCCGCGCGCACCGGATTGCCCGCCTTATCGCTGGCGACGCCCAGCACGCCCAACACCCGCTCGCCCGCCTTCATCGGCTGGAACAGCCAGTCGGATGCGGCCAGCGTGCCCGATCCGCGTCCGGCGGCGCTGCCGGTGTCGAAGGCCCAGCCCGCCGCGGCATTGTCCATCGTGTCGAGACGGTAGGCGGGGTCGCTCGCCGCCAGTATCTGGAGGTCCGGGCCGTCGCCCCGGCCGAGCAGCACGACCTGCACGTCGAGCAGCCGGCGGACATCGTCGCAGATCATCTGCGCTGCGACATCGCGATCGTTCACCCCCGCGATCTGCCGCAGGAAGCCGGCCAGCGTCGCGTTCGTCCGCGCGCTCGCCGCGGCCAGGTCCGCCTGCGCGCGCACCCGCGCGGTCAGCTGGCTGGTGGCGACGGCGATGCCCAGCAGGACCACGATCGAGACGAGATTCTCCGGATTGCTGACGGTCAGCGTCCCCGTCGGCGGCAGGAAGAAGAAATTATAGGCGAGGCTGGACGCGATCCCCGCATAGAGGCCGGTGCGCAGGCCGAACAGGCTGGCCGCCGCCATCACGGGCAGCAGGTAGAGCAACGCCACGTTGCCGAGATCGAGGATCCGGAACAGCGCGCCGGCAAGCCCGGTCACGCCCGCCACCAGCGCGGTCGTGATCGCATAGCCCGTGCGCGTGCCCCATTGCGGCGGCCGCCGCCGCGGCCGCTGCCGCGCCTCCGGCGCGGTCGGCATCGGCAGGACGTGGACGGTCACGTCGGGCGTGTCGCGCACCAGCCGGTCGACCACCGATCCGTGCCGCAGCTCGAACCAGCGCGAGCGGTTGGACTTGCCCAGCACCAGCTGCGTCGCGCGCAGATCGACGAGGACGGACTGGATGCCCGCCACCACGGTCGCGGCCGGCACCGTCGCCACCGCCCCGCCCAGCTGCGTCGCCAGCGTCATCGCCGCCGCGATGCGGGCATGTTGCGCATCGGTGAACTGGGCGGCACGCGGCGTCTCCACGAACACCGCCGTCCACGGGCCGCGCAGCCCGTCCGCCACCCGTTTGGCGGCGCGGACCAGCGTGTCGCAGCCCGGCAGTTCGCTGATCGCCACGACGATCCGGTCGCCGCCCGCCCAGGTGCCGCCCAGGCCGAGGGCGCGCACATCCTCCAGCATCCGCGCGTCCACCGCCTGCGCCGCGCGGCGCAGCGCCAGCTCGCGCAAGGCCGACAGGTTCGACCGGGAGAAGAAATGGCCGAGCGCGCGCGTCGCCTCGGCCGGCAGATAGACCTTGCCCGCCTTCAGCCGCTCGATCAGTTCGTCGGGCGGGATGTCGACGACCTCGATCTCGGCCGCCTCGAGGATGCTGTCGGGCACCGTCTCGCGCACGCGCACGCGCGTGAAGCTGGCGACGACGTCGTTGAGGCTTTCGACATGCTGGATGTTGACGGTCGAATAGACGTCGATGCCCGCCGCGAGCAGTTCCTCGACATCCTGATGGCGTTTGGGGTGGCGGCTGCCCGGCGCGTTGCTGTGCGCCAGTTCGTCGACGAGGACGAGGCGGGGGCGGCGGGCGAGGATCGCGTCCAGGTCCATCTCGCAGAGCGTGCGGCCCTCGTAGGCCATGTCGCGGCGGGCGACGATCTCGTGCCCGCGGAGCAGCGCCTCCGTCTCGGCGCGGCCGTGCGTCTCGACCACGCCGATCACGACATCCACGCCGTCGCGTCGCCGCGCGGCACCTTCCGACAGCATCTCGTAGGTCTTGCCGACACCGGGGGCCGCGCCCAGGAAGATCTTCAGCCGCCCCCGGCCCTCCTGCGCGGCCGCGCGCAGCAGGGCGTCGGGATCGGGGCGTCCCGCCTCCGGGCCGGGGCCGGCGACCGCCATCAGCGCAGGCGCGCGTCCAGCGTCCGGTTGAGCGCCAGCACGTTGACGTGGGGCGCACCGAAGATCGACGTGTCCGTCCCGCCCGCCACGATCGCCCGCACGCGATCGACGGCAACGCCCCGCACCCGCGCGATCCGCGGCGCCTGCGCCAGCGCCGCCGCGGGCGACAGATCGGGATCGAGGCCCGATCCGCTGGCGGTGACCAGGTCGGCCGGCAGCGCGTCCGTCACCCCCTCGCCGCGGCGCCTGGCGATCTCGGGCATCACCCGGTCGACCAGCGCCTGCGCGGCGGGACCGAGGTTCGATCCGGACGAGGCGAGCCCGTCGTAGCCCTTGCCGGCGGCCGACGGCCGGGTCTGGAAATAGCGATCGGCGGTGAACGCCTGCCCGATCACGGTCGAGCCGATCACCCGGCCCGCCGCGTCGCGGACGAGGCTGCCGTTGGCCTGTGCGGGGAACACCGCCTGGCCGATGCCGGTCATCGCCAGCGGATAGGCGATGCCGAGGAGCGCCGCGAACAGGATCGTCATCACGATCGTGGGGCGGAGCGCGGAGGTAAAGTCATTGCCCATGCCGATAATCCTTTACGCGAGGCCGAGGCCGCCGACCACCAGGTCGATGATCTTGATGCCGGCGAACGGCGCCAGCAGGCCGCCGAGGCCGTAGACGGCGAGGTTGCGCGCCAGCAGCGGCCCCGCCGCCATCGGCCGGTAGGCGACGCCTCTCAGCGCCAGCGGCACCAGCAGCGGGATGATGAGCGCGTTGAAGATGATCGCGCTCAGGATCGCGCTTTGCGGCGTCGCCAGCCCCATCACGTTCAGCACGCCGAGCCCGGGATAGAGCGCGACGAACATCGCCGGGATGATCGCGAAATATTTGGCCACGTCGTTGGCGACGGAGAAGGTCGTCAGCGCGCCGCGCGTCATGAGCAGTTGTTTGCCGAGGCCGACGACCTCGATCAGCTTGGTCGGATCGCTGTCGAGATCGACCATGTTGCCCGCCTCGCGCGCCGCCTGCGTGCCGGTGTTCATCGCCACGCCCACGTCGGCCTGCGCCAGCGCCGGCGCGTCGTTGGTCCCGTCGCCGCACATCGCGACGAGCCGGCCGCCGGTCTGTTCGCGGCGGATCAGCGCCAGCTTGTCCTCGGGCGTCGCCTGGGCCAGGAAGTCGTCGACGCCCGCCTCGGCGGCGATGGCGGCGGCGGTCAGCGGATTGTCGCCGGTGATCATCACCGTCCTGATGCCCATCGTCCTGAGTTCGCCGAAGCGTTCGCGGATACCGGCCTTCACCACGTCCTTCAGGAAGATCGCGCCCAGCAGGCGGCCGTCCTTCGCCACCGCCAGCGGCGTACCGCCGGCGCGCGCGATCTCGTCGGTGATGCGGCGCAATTCGGTCGCGGCGGCGGTTTCGCCCGCGCCGGCATTGGCCTTCAGGATCGAATCGACCGCACCCTTCTGGATCAGGGCATCGCCAGCCCTGATGCCGGAAATCCGGGTCTGGGCGGTGAAGGGGATGATCTCCGCGTCCGCCGGCAACGCCCGTTGCAGATCGAAGCGGCTGCGCGCCAGCTGCACGATCGAGCGGCCCTCCGGCGTCTCGTCGGCCAGGCTGGCGAGCAGCGCCGCCTCGGCCAGTTCGGCCTCGCTTACGCCGCCGACGCTGCGGAACGCGCTCGCCTGCCGGTCGCCGATGGTGATCGTGCCGGTCTTGTCGAGCAGCAGCACGTCGACGTCGCCCGCCGCCTCCACCGCCCGGCCCGATTTGGCGAGGACGTTGAACCGCACCAGCCGGTCCATGCCCGCGATGCCGATCGCGGACAGCAAAGCGGCGATCGTCGTCGGGATCAGCGTGATGAGCAGCGCCGCCAGGATCGCGACCGGAATGTCGCCCCCCGCGTAGCTGGCGAAGCCGGGAATGGTGCCGACCGCGATCAGGA
Organism: Edaphosphingomonas fennica; assembly: GCA_036946415.1. GTDB lineage: Bacteria > Pseudomonadota > Alphaproteobacteria > Sphingomonadales > Sphingomonadaceae > Sphingomonas_Q > Sphingomonas_Q fennica_A. The sequence continues at coordinate 47,686 of JAQIJD010000013.1, forward strand.
ACACGATCGTCAGGCCCACGAGCAGGATCGTCAGCGCGATCTCGTTCGGCGTCTTCTGCCGTTCCGCGCCCTCGACCAGCGCGATCATCCGGTCGAGGAAGCCCTTGCCCGGCTCCACCGTCACCTTCACGCGGATTTCGTCCGAGATGACGCGCGTGCCCGCCGTCACCGCCGAACGGTCGCCGCCCGCCTCGCGGATCACCGGTGCGCTCTCGCCGGTGATCGCCGCCTCGTTGACGGAGGCGACGCCCGATACGACCTCGCCGTCCGAGGGGATCAGATCGCCCGTCTCGACCAGCACGACGTCGCCGACCCGGAGCTGGCTCGCCGGAACCTCGTCATGGTGACCCCCGTCGCCTGTCAGTCGCTTGGCGACGAGTTCCGCCTTGGTGGCGCGCAGGCTCGCCGCCTGCGCCTTGCCGCGGCCTTCGGCCAGCGCCTCGGCGAAGGTGCCGAACAGCACCGTCAGCCACAGCCACAGGACGAGCTGCGCCTTGAAGGCGAGGCCGAGATCGTCCTGCCCGACGACGAGCAGGACCGTCATCAGCACCGCGACGGCGGCGGTGACGAACATCACCGGGTTGCGGACGAGGTCGCGCGGATCGAGCTTCAGGAACGACGCCCCGATCGCCGGCACGACGAGGTCGGCCGTGAACAGGCTCTTTGCTTGGGATTTCGCCATATTGGCCCCCGTGTCAGGAAAGCTGGCCGCGGATCATGCCGAGATGATCCGCGATGGGGCCGAGCGCGAGGCCCGGCAGGAAGGTGAGGCCGCCCAGGATCAGGATGATCCCGACGAGCAGGCCGACCCAGAGGCCCCCGGTCGTCGGGAAGGAGCCGGCGCTCTCCGGCGTATGGCGCTTGGCCGCCAGGCTGCCGGCGATCGCCAGCATCGGCACGATCACGAAGAAGCGGCCGAACCACATCGCCACGCCCAGCAGCCCGTTGTAATAGGGCGTGTTGGCCGTCAGCCCCGCGAACGCCGATCCGTTGTTCCCCACCGCGCTGGTGAAGGCGTAGAGGATTTCGCTGAACCCGTGCGGCCCCTTGTTGAGCGGCCCCGCCAGCCCCTGTTGCAGCACCGACGACAGCGAAGTCAGCCCCAGGATCGCGAGCGGCAGCACCGCGATCGCCAGCACCGCCAGCTTCACCTCGCGGGCCTCGATCTTCTTGCCGACATATTCGGGGGTGCGACCCACCATCAGCCCGGCGACGAACACCGCGAGGATCGCGAACAGCAGGAAGCCGTAGATGCCCGCGCCGACGCCGCCGATCACGACTTCGCCAAGCTGCATGTTGAACAGCGGGATCATCCCGCCCAGCGGCGTGAAGCTGTCGAGCATCGCGTTCACCGCGCCGCACGAGGCGGCGGTGGTGACGACCGCGAACAGGGCCGACGCGGCGATGCCGAAGCGCACCTCCTTGCCCTCCATATTGCCGCCGGCGACGCCCAGCCGGTGCAGCACCGGATTGCCTGCGGCCTCCTGCGCATAGGTGACGGCGACGCCAGCGAGGAACAGGATCACCATCGCCGCCAGGATCGCCCAGCCCTGCCGCGGATTGCCGACCGCCTTGCCGAACGTCCATGTCAGCCCGAAACCGATCACGAAGATCGACAGCATCTGCACGAAGTTGGTGAGGGCAGTCGGATTCTCGAACGGGTGGGCGCTGTTGGCATTGAAGAAGCCGCCGCCGTTGGTGCCCAGCATCTTGATCGCGTCCTGGCTGGCCACCGGCCCGAGCAGGATCGACTGGCGCCCCCCCTCCAGCGTCGAGATGTCGACCACGCCCGCCAGCGTCTGCGGCACGCCGCTCGCGATCAGGAAGACGGTATAGACGATGCACGCCGGCAGCAGCAGGTAGAGCGTGACGCGCGTCATATCGGCCCAGAAATTGCCGATCGTCGCCGCGCTGCGCCGCGCGAAGCCGCGGAACAGCGCGAAGGCGAGCGCGATGCCCGTCGCCGCGGAGAGGAAATTGTGGATCGTCAGCCCCAGCATCTGGGCGAGGTTCGACATCGTCGACTCGCCGCCGTAGCTCTGCCAGTTGGTGTTGGTGGTGAAGCTGATCGCGGTGTTGAAGGCGAGATCGGGCGACAGCCCGGCCAGCCCCTGCGGATTGCCCGGCAGCACGCCTTGCAGCCGCAGCACCGCATAGGTCAGCAGCAGCAGCGCGACGTTGAACAGCAGCATGTGCACCGCGTAGCGGCGCCAGCCCTGTTCAACGCCCGGATCGATTCCGGCAAGCGCATAGAAACCGCGCTCGACGGGGCCGAGCACGACATGGAGCGGCGTCCGCCGCCCCTCGTAGAGCGCGTGGAGCCACAGGCCCACGGGCTTGGTGAGCGCCAGCAGGATGCCGACGAACGAGAGGATCAGGAACCAGCCCTGCACGGTCATGGGTCGCCCCCTTCAGAAGCGTTCGGGGCGGATCAGCACGCCCACGAGATAGACGAGCAGGCCGAGCGCGGTCGGCGCGGCCAGCCAGAGATCGAGCGTCATCGCTTTTTCTCCCTCACGCGTCGCACAGGCGGGCATAAGCGAGCGTCAACGCGGACAGGCCGGCGACGATCGCGATCCAGACGAGATCCTGCATCTTCATCCTTTCGATGGTCAGAAGGCGGCGGTCAGCGCGACCACGATCGTGCGGCCGGCGATGGTGCCGGTGCCGTCCTGGCCCTTGCTGAAGCTGGGGCGGAGGTAATCGGCCGCGCGGCCGGAGATGTCGGTATCGACGTAGCTGACGTTCAGCGTCAGCGGCGCGAACGTCACGTCCGCGCCCAGCGACCAGTCCCAATAGTCCCCGGTCGGCGAGACCGCGGTGGCGTTGGGGCCGAGGCCGTTCTGCCCCCAACTGTGGCCGACATGCGCCTTGGCGGTGATCGGCGTTTCCGGCACCGCCATCGCGCCGTCGCCCCACAGGTAGAGATTGTCGTCCCTGGCGCCGGGACGGGTATAAACGCCGCGCGCCGCGTCCGCGCCCGTCCCATACCATTTGCCAATCGCCTGCTGCTTCGGCGCATAGGCCGCGCCGGCGGTCAGCGTGGCGGGGCCGGCGGTGCCGGTCAGCTTTACGTAGGGCTCGGCGAAGTCGGTCTCGTCCGCGCCGCCCGGATACAGATACCAGGTCAGCCCGACATCGAGCGTCGCGCCGCGGGCGAGCGCGACCTTGTAGCCGCCGATCAGGTCCAGCTCCATATTGGCGCCGCCGAACGTGCCCCAGCCGGACAGGCTGGATGCCCAGGTGCCCGCGTAAAGACCGCTCGCGTGGGCGACGGTGATGCCGCCCTGCACCGCCATCTTCGTGTCGGACTGCGACACGCCGCGGAACCGATAGTCGGAGGCGATCGCCGCCGATCCGCTGACGGTGACGGGCGGCGTGGCGTCGGCCGGCGTCGATTGGGCCCCGGCGGCCACGGGCAGCGCCAGGAACGCGCCCGCCGCGACTGCGTGATGAAACCTCATGCGTGGACCCCTCATGGGGCGATCGTCCCGTGACGACGCCTTCAGGGATGCGCGATTAGGCCCATATCGCGTAGCAATTCGAGATCGATTCCCGGCAATCGCATAGTGCTGACATAGGGTCGGCGCTTTTTGCGGCGACGCGCGGTCAGCGCCCCCGTTCCGCCATCAGGCCGTTCAGGAAGCCGCGGAACTCCGCCATCGGCCTGAGGCGGGTGATCGGCGTGGCGAACACCTTGAACGGCGTCTCGCGCCCCTGCCCCATCGGCAGCGCGCGCGGCGGCCGGCTGACCGCCTCGGCATGCGTGGCGAAACCGCAGATGATGATCGGCAGGCCCGCCGTGATGATCTTGTTCGCCCGGTCCGGAATGTCCACGATCAGCTGGACGTAGACGGGCTTGAACTTCGCCCCGTAATCCTCGCGGATCACGAGGTTCAGGCGTTCGCTGTAGGGATAGACCGAGGTCTTCACCTCGACGAGGCCCATTAGGTCGGCGCGGCCCTTGTTGCTGCCCACCTCATGGTTGCGCCAGTCGCCCGTCAGCCATTCGGCGAAAACCAGTTCGCCCACAATGCCGCCCAGCGTATCGACCGCGCTCACCTTCGTGCGGGCGATACCGTTGTGCGGCACCAGCCGCTCGGCGGCGGCGAGGTGATCGGCGGTGATCTTGACGACGATCCGTTCCATGCGGTCCCCGCTTGTGCCTAACACCGCCGCAGCAATACGATCCGGTTGGTGTTGGTGCCACCGCTGTTGTTGCCGACGCCCCAGCAATTGGCGGTCTTGGTGAAGCTCTGGTCGTTCACCATCACCCCGATCCGCTCGAACGGCAGGTCGGCCGCCGCCGCCCATACCAGACGCTCCAGCAGCACCGTGCCGCGCCGCACCTCCCCCACCTCGAAGGCGATATGCCCGCCGGGCCGGAGGATGCGCGCCTGTTCGGCGAGCACGCCGCGCACCATCCCGGCCCAGGCGGCTTCGGTGCGGTGCATCGCGATCGGCACCGTGCCCACGTCGATGCCGGCGAACCAGCAGCGCAGCCAATTGTCCGCGGCATAATGGACGATGTCGAGGAACGGCGGCGAGGTGACGACGAGATCGACCGACGCGTCGGCGATCGCGGGCGTCGCCGCCGCCTCCCCGGTCAGCATCGTGGCCGGCGGATGATCGGGCGGCGGCCCGTCGGCCAGCAGCGTCCGCGTCTTCTTGAGGATCACCGCCGCCACGTCGCGCTCGGGCGGCGACAGGCCGAGCTTCGCGTTGATCCGCAGTTGCGCCTTCAGCGACACCGCCTGGTTGGGCGGCATCGAGCGTCCCGAGAAGAAGCCCGGCGAATGGCCGCTCAGCCGGTTGATCGCGACCATGCGGATCCAGTCGTCGACCGGATCGGGATCGGCCCGGTCGAGCGGGGCGTGCGCCGCCAGCCACGCCTTCAGCGCCATCAGCCGGCGGAGCGTTGCGGGATGGTAGAAGGCCAGCAGCTCCGCCGGCCCGTCCGCCCCCGCCTCCAGCGGTATCTCCGCCAGCCGCGCCGCAACCGCCGCGACCGTCGGCGGCACCAGCCGCGGCCGCGTCAGCAGCGCGGAGAGCGGGTTGATGTCGTTGCCCATCGGCCGCCGGCCCATCAGCGCCGCCTCGACCGGCGTCGTGCCGCGCCCCATGAACGGATCGTGGACGGTATCGCCGGGATCGGTCAGCCGCGCGATGAAGAAGGCGGGCAATTGCGCCTTGAAGCAGGCCCGGTAGCTGATCTCGTGGATCGAATGCGCCTGCCGCTGCCGCGCCGTCCAGAAGGCGTTGACCAGATAGGGTATGCCGTCGGCCACGAATTCCCGGGTCCGCTGCCCCTCCCCCGCAAAGGCCCGCACATCGGATAGGATGTCGCGGGCGGCGGGCGGCGGCGGGGTTCGGCGGGCGGTCGCTGGGGGCATTCCGGGCTTTCTTCGGGCAGGGCGCCGCCCGCCTACCACGCGCCCGGGGGTCCGTACAAGGGGCGGTCAGGCCAGAATCGCGGCCGCCAGCGTCAGGAGGCCGAGGCCGATCGACAACGGCAGCCGGAGCGCCATCCACCAGATCGGCGCGATCCCGGCGCGGACCAGCCGCCGGTCGACGCCGAGGCTGGCGAGGATCGCCACCGCCAGCACCACCAGCGACGGCCCCGGCCATTCCGCCCCGAACACCCACGGCAGGAAGGCGGCGAAGGCGACGAGCGAGGGCGCGACCGCCGCGATCCACAGCCAGCCCGGCGCGCGATCCCCCAGCGGCGCCGCCAGCCCCCACCACAGCCCGCCCAGAAAGCTGAGGATCAGCGCCGCATAGGCGAAGGCGATCGCAAGGGCCGCGAAATGCCACCAGCTCGATCCCGATGCCAGCACCGCCACCGCCGCCGCCTGCGGCAGCAGCCCGGCCAGCCCCAGCCCGCGCGCCGGCGGGGGCACGCGCCCGGCCGCGGTCACTTGCCAGCTTCGCGCCGCGCGCCGGTCACCATCCGCCGGGCGATCGCGCGCACCGCCGCATCGTCCTTGGTATCGTCCCGCGCCGGGTCGCCCAGATGGTCGAGGCTCGCCTCGATATGGTCGAGCAGCCCCGGCTGGCGCGCCTCGACATATTCGATCAGCTTGAAGAGGACATGCTCGACCGCGATCTCGCGGCGGCGGGCGTCAACTGCGGTGTCGGTCATGTCTCGGATGGCCCTTCGTCGATAGCGGGCTTCCTGAACGCGCGAAGCCCGCCATGGTGTCGGCCGGGGTGACGCGACGGCGCGGCGCGCCTAAGGAAAGGCATGGCCGGCCCTCTCGATCGCTTCCTGCCGGCCCGGCGCTGGACGCCCGCGCGCTATCGGGCGCTGCTACGCGTGCGCGGGCCGCGATCGGTGCAGTTCCGCACACGGGCGGCGATCCTGGCCGGCGCCATCCTGATCGGCATCGTCGCGACGCTGTTCGCGCAGGCGTCCGACTGGGCCGGCGAGGCTTTCGCGCTCTACGCCGGTCGCTGGCGCTGGGCGCCACTCGCGACGACGCCGCTCATCTTCATGGCGCTCGTCTGGATCACGCGCCGCTTCGCCCCGCTGGCGCGCGGATCGGGCATTCCCCAGGTGATCGCGGCGCAGGCCGATCCCGACGGCGCGACGCGCTCGCTTATCTCGCCGCGCACCGTCGCCGCCAAGGCCGTCCTCACGATCGGCGCCGTCCTGGGCGGCGCCTCGGTCGGGCGCGAGGGGCCGACCGTGCAGCTTGCCGCCGCCGTCATGGGCGTGACCCACCGCATCGTGCGCGTGCCGTTGCGCGGTGGCGTGCTGATCGCGGGCGGCGCGGCGGGGGGTCGCGGCCGCCTTCAACACGCCGCTCGCCGGCCTGCTCTTCGCGATCGAGGAACTCGCCTCGGCCTACGAACAGAGGGTGACGCTGCTTGTGCTCGCCGCGATCGTCATCGCCGGCATGGTCGCCCAATCCGTGCAGGGCGACTACATCTATTTCGGCGGCATCGGCGCGCACATGCCGCTGATCGCGGCGATCGTCGCGGCTCCGGTCGCCGGATTGGTCGGCGGCATCGCCGGCGGCCTGTTCTCGCGCATCCTGCTCGGCATGGCGCGCGGCGACAACCGCCTCGTCCGCTGGTCGCGCACGCATCCGGTTCGCTTCGCCGGTCTGTGCGGCCTCGTCGTCGCGGCGCTGGGCGTGGCGACGGGGCTGACGTGGGGCACGGGCTATGCCTCCGCACGGGCGATGATCGTCGGCATCGACGCGCCCTTGTGGTTCGGCCCGGCCAAGCTCGCCGCGACCGCCGCAACCGCGGTCGCCGGCCTGCCCGGCGGCATCTTCGCGCCGTCGCTCGCGGTCGGGGCCGGCGTCGGCAACCTCCTGCGCGCGATCTTCCCTGGCGATCCGGCCAGCGCCGTCGTGATTCTCGGCATGGTCGCCTATTTCGCCGGGGTGGTCCGCGCGCCGCTGACCGCCGTCATCATCCTGTCGGAAACCACGGCCAGCCGCGGGCTGATGCTGCCGATGTTCGCGGCGGCCTTCGTCGCCGATGCCGCCAGCCGCTGGGTGTGCCGCGAGAAGCTCTATCACGGCCTCTCGCAGACCTTCCCCCCGCCCGCGCCGCGTGAGCAGGCGTGACCGGCGGCATGGCGGGCGAGTCGAAGGCTGCCCATTCCCGCCCCGGCGGTTGCCGCGGGCCGGCCGCGATGCGATAGGCGGGGCGGGTGTCCGCGGCGCGTCGGGCAGGCAAGAGATGCGGGTCGGGCCGCCCGCATCGCAGTTCCTGCCGGAAAGACGTGCCGATGCACCCCATCCACCGTGCGCGACCGAGCGCGGTCCGCAACTTCCTCCACGCCCAATCCTCGGCTGGGCTGGTGCTGATGGCGACCGCGATCGTCGCCCTGCTGATCGCCAATTCGCCGCTCGGCCCGGCTTATCGTGCGATCCTCCACGCGGAAGTCGGCCCCTTCTCGATCGGGCATTGGATCAACGACGGCCTGATGACGGTCTTCTTCCTGCTCGTGGGGCTGGAGATAAAGCGCGAAGTGCTGGACGGCCAATTGTCCACCCGGTCGCGCCGCATCCTGCCGGGGATCGCCGCCGCCGGGGGCATGGCGGTGCCGGCGCTGATCTATCTCGCCATCAACCGCGGGCCGACCTCGGTCGGCTGGGCGATCCCGGCGGCCACCGACATCGCCTTCGCGCTCGGCGTCATCGCACTGCTGGGGCCGCGGGTGCCGGCGTCGCTGCGCGTCTTCCTCGCCGCGCTCGCGATCCTCGACGATCTCGGCGCGGTGGCGATCATCGCGATGTTCTATACGGCCAGCCTGTCGCTGCCCGATCTGCTGGGCGCCATCGTCGTGATCGGCATCCTCGCCGCGCTGAACCGTGCCGGCGTCATCCGGCTGGCCCCCTATCTGATCGGCGGCCTGCTGCTCTGGCTGTTCATGGTCCGCTCCGGCATCCACGCGACGCTGGCGGGCGTGCTTCTGGCCTTCGCCATCCCGATGCGATGCACGCCCGCCCGGCCGGACGGCAATTCCGACAGCCCGCTCCACCGGCTGGAACGGGCGCTGCGCCTGCCCGTCGGCTTCCTCATCGTGCCGGTCTTCGGGCTGGCGAACGCCGGCATCCCGATCATAGGCATGCCGGCCGGCGCCCTCGCAGCGCCGGTCACGCTGGGCGTGGCGGCGGGGTTGCTGTTCGGCAAGGTGACGGGCGTGTTCGGCTTCACCCTGCTCGCGACGCGGCTCGGACTGGCGGACATGCCGGCGCATGCCGGGCGGATGCAGATGCTGGGCGTGGCCCTGCTGTGCGGGATCGGCTTCACGATGAGCATCTTCATCACGCTCCTCGCCTTTCCCGGCCAGCCGCTGGTGCAGGCCGAGGCGAAGATCGGCGTGCTGGCGGGATCGACGCTGTCGGGACTGCTCGGCTACGCCGTGCTCCGCGCCGCGCGTCGACCCCGCCCTCCTCAATAAGTGAAGCGCACGCCGACCCGGTAATAGCGCCCGATCCGATCGTATAGACCGGCGACCGACGTATCGGGATGGGGCGGCGCCACGTTCGTCACGTTGTTGACGACGGTGTAGAGCTGCACCGTCCGCCTGGCGTCCTTCAGGATGTTCACCGATCCCGTCAGGTTCAGGTAGAAGCGCGCCGACACGTCGTTGCGCGTCACCGAGATCGGCGAGGCGGGGTTGTAGTCCGCATCGCTCTCGTCGAGGAGGCTCTTGTCGGCCTTGCCGCCTTGCAGATAGCGGCCTTGCGCCGTCAGCGAGAAGAGGTCGTCCGAATAGGTGAGGCTGCCGTTGACCTGCCAGTGCGGCAGGCTGGTGGCGCCGGTGTTGATGCCCGAGGTGAAGCCGCCGACCTGGCCGGCGCGGTTGATGACGCTGCCCTTGGTGATGAGGATGCCCGCCGCATTGTAGGTGCGCGGCGTGCCGAAGCCGTCGTCGGTCGTCAGGTCGCGCACATAGGTGCCGAACACGCGTGCGACGATCACGCCCGCGCCCAGCCGGTGCCGGTAGCTGGCGTCGAAATCGACGCCGCGCGTGCGGATCGAGGCGAGGTTCAGGAGCGGCGTCTGCGCGGAGACGAGCGTCGTCCCGTTGCGCGTCACCAAAGTGCAGAAGAAGCCGCCGCCGGGCGTCGCCGCGGTCGTCTCGGCGAAGCAATTGTCCAGCACCTGCTGCGCGCCGTAGCTGGCGATCGCCCCCTTCAGGTCGATGTCGTAATAATCGACCGCGATGTTCAGCCCCGGCGCGAAGCGCGGGCTGAGGACGACGCCGGCGATCTTGGTGCGCGCCTTTTCGGGCCGCAGGCTGGCGCTGGGCTGGGTGACGATCGGATAGGCCGCCGTCACCCCGCTGAACGGGTTGCGCACGGTGGATGCGGTGGTGAAGCTGGAGAACAGTTCGTTGGCGTTCGGCGCCCGGATATCGCGCGAGAGGACGCCGCGCAGCTTGATGCCGTCGATCGGCTCGTAGGTCGCGCCGACCTTCCACGTCTTGACCACGCCCGAGATGCTGTAGTCGGTATAGCGGAAGGCGCCGTTCAGATCGAGCGAGCGGGCGAAGCGCATGTCCTTGGCCAGCGGCACCGCCGCCTCGATATAGCCCTCCTTCGTCTCGAACGTGCCGGCGAAGGGCTGCGGGTTGGCGTAGAAGAAGCGGCGCGCGGCCGACAGCGGGTCGACGACGCTGACCGACCGGTCGCGCCGGTATTCGCCGCCCACCGCGGCGGCCACCGGCCCGGCCCACGTCTCGAACAGCGTGCCGCGCAGGTTGGCGGCGCCGACATGCTGGGTGGTCGTGATCGTCTGCGCCGTCGTGCCGGTGACGTAGGAGGCCGCCGCCGCACTGGGCGATCCGCTGCCGAACAGGTTGATCGGCACGCAGCCCGCCGCCGCCGCATTGGCGGCCGCCCCCGCGGTCGGCAGCAGCGCGCGGCAGGTGATCTGCCCCGTCGCCGGGTTCACCACCGCATCGATGGCGAGGGCGTAATTGGCGTTGATGCGGTTGCGGCGGGTGAAGGACGTGAATTTGTTGCGGCCGTATTCGTAATAGGCGTCCCAGCTCCAGCCGCCGCCGAGATCGCCGTTGACGCCGGCGGTGCCGCGCACCGTGACGTTCTTGTTGTCGTTGATCGTCTGCCCGTAATCGTAGGCGGACCGGCCGATCGAGATCGCCTGGACGTTGTTGGCGACCATCAGGCCGCGGATCGATGCCGGCAGGAAGGCATTGTCGCGACGGATGACGTTGGTCGACGAATTGGAATCGCGCGGCGCGGCACCGCCGTAGACCGAGCCGGACTGCGCATAGCCGCCCTCGGCGAAGACCTTGATGCTGTCCGTCACGTCATAGTCGACGTGGCCGAAGCCGACGTAGCGCTTGACCGGCAGCACCAGCGAGAAGCCGAGGCGGGAAAGCTGGCCGTCCGACGTGCCGTCGGAGGCGGTGCCGGTGCGGAACTGCGCGTCGTTGCCGTAGCTGAACGGCGCCGGCACGCCGCCGGGCGCGAACTGGATGCCGAGGAACGGCGAGGTGGCGGCCAATGCCCCCGGCGTGCAGCCGACGGTGGCGCAGGTGCCGTTGATGACGCCGCCGACCGTCGAATTGGTGAACTTGGCATCGACGGCATAGGTGCGCGACGGCAGGCCGGGGGTGCGGTTGGCGGGATAGGAGACGATCTCGTCCGCCAGCCGGCTCCACGGCCGGGCGTCGTAGCTCGTGACACCGTCGATCTTCACATATTCGCCGCCGAGGACGAGGCTGCCGCGATCGCCGCCGAAGGACGTGCCGAAGCCGAGCGAAGCGCGCCGTTCCCAATTGTCGCCATAATGGGAGAGCGCGTTGGAGATGTCGCCCTTCAGGCCGCGCAGCCGCTTGTCGAGGATGACGTTGACCACGCCCGAGATCGCGTCCGAGCCATAAGCCGCCGAGGCGCCGCCGGTGACGACCTCGACCCGTTCGACGAGGATCGTCGGGATCAGGTTGAGATCGACCTGGCCGGTCGAGGAGGAGGGGACGTGGCGGCGCCCGTCGACCAGCGTCAGCGTGCGGATGTTGCCGAGGCCGCGAAGGTCCGCATAGACCTGCCCCGTCGAATTGAACGACGTGGTGTTCGTCTGGTTGTTCTGGCTGGGGCGGAAGGCGGGGATTTCGTTCAGGAAATCGCCGACGTTTGTGCTGCCGCGGCGTTGCAGGTCTTCGGCCCCCAGCACCTTGGTGGGCGTCGGCGCCTCGAACCCCTGCCGCGAGACGCGCGAACCGGTGACGACGATCTCGCCCGTCTCGGCCGCGGCCGACGGGGACGGGCCGGCCGCCTCGGCGGTCGCCGCCCCGGCCTGCCCCGGCAGCGCGCCGCCGGCCGCTGCCTGCTGGCCGAAGGCCGGTGCGGCGGCCAGCGCCACCAGATGGAATGCCACCGAACTCGAAAGCGCCGCCCTCAACCTCATCGTCCTACCCCTTCTTGTCCCGTGCGTGCGATGCGCCGGGTTTCTGGAAATCGCTGTCCCGTCCCCTGCCCGTCTCCGGACGTCAGGCGACGGGTTCCGCCGCCTGGCGGGATACGGTAAAGTCCTGATCCTGCAAGAAAACTCCCTGCCGCCGCAATTCGCGCTGCAACGCTGCGATGTCGAGCGCGCGCGGCGCGACGCCGGCGCCCACCGCCAGTGCCGCGGCGGCGCCCGCCGCCTGCCCCGTCAGCCAGCATTGCGGTATCTCGCGCATGAAGCCGTGCGAATTGGCGTCGCAGCTGATGTGCCGCCCGCCCGCCAGCAGCCCGTCCAGCCGCCGCGGCACCAGCGCGCCGTAGGGCACAGAGATGACCGGATAGCGCAGCGACATGGACGGGCTGACCCCGATCTCGTCCGGCAGGGCTACGCCGTCCGCCCACTGGCTGCGCCGCACCGCGCCCGTCCCGCCCAGCCGCCGGGTGTGCCGCACGCCAAGCTGCGGCGCGCTTTGCAGCATATAGGCCTGCTCGAAGCCGGGTGCTTCGGCGCGGAAGAAGTCGCAATGCGTCTGCATGAAGCGGTGCGAGCGGATCTCCAGCTCGGTCTGGTCGTCCACATCGAGCGCGGACAGGCCGGACTGGCGCGGCCCCAGGAACAGGGCGATGTCGTTCCGCCAAGAGACATAGGGCGGCTGGAAGAAGCCCAGCCGCTCGCGGCCCAGCCTGGCGAACTCGGCATATTGTGCGGGCTGGGTGCCGCGAAAGGCGAGCCAGCGGTCCATGTCGACGCCGCCCAGCATGAAGCCGGTATTGGCGCTGTGATGGACGTCGCCCTCCTCGATATCGGTGTCGAAGTCCGCGCCGGCGCGGGCGAAAACGTCGCCGTCGCCGGTGGTGTCGACCACCACCTTGGCGCGGATCGCCTGCCGCCCCGCCTTGGATTCGAACACCACGCCGCGCACCGCGCCGTCGGACACGATCGGCACCGCCGCCCAGCTGTGGAAGACGAGGCGCACGCCCTTCTCCAGCAGCATCTCCTGGCTGACGAGCTTCAGCCGCTCGGGATCGAGCGTGGGCGACCAGCAGACCGTGCCGTGGAAGGCCGCCGTCCGCTGGCCCCAGTAGCTCGCCTTCTGCGGATCGCGCGAACCCCAGTCGGCGCGCGGCGGCCCGGCCACCCCCGCCTCGGGCATCCGGGCGAACACGTCGACCGCAAAGCCCTGGATCACCTGCCGGCCGGTCCAGTCGGTCATCCGGTCGATCCAGATGACGAGGCCGCCGGTCGAAAGCCCGCCCAGATGGTTGTAGCGCTCCATCAGCACCACCTCGGCCCCGGCCTGCGCCGCGCCCCACGCCGCCGCCGTCCCCGCCGGCCCGCCGCCGACCACCAGCACGTCGCATTCGTGATAGACGGGGATGTCGCGGCCCGGCTCGTAATGCGTGCCGGTGCCGTTGGCCGGCGGCAGCTGGCGCCGCCCCGTCTCGAACAGGTCGGATGCGAGGAAACGGTCCTCGCTCTGCCGGACCTGTCTGATCTGGGGCTGATCTGTCACGATGCAAAACCTTCGTTGATCGACCGCGCGTGGTCGTACGCGCAGGGGAACGCCCCATCGGCTGCCTGCCGCCTCGCGGGCCTTGCGGCGCGCTTTAGGCGCGCCGGGATTTGCTAGAAAGCTACGTTATCGCCACATCAGCTTTCGCGAACCGCGAACAATTCCGGCGATGCCGTTCAGATCGCCCAATCTACCGCCGCCGGCCCCCGCTCCCACGGCGGCGTCCGCGTATAGTCGCGCATCTCGTCGACCAGCAGCTGGACGATCGGCTGATCGGCCTTCTTGCTGGGGATCAGCGCCTTCAGCCCCATCGGCTTGACCGGATAGGCCGGCAGCAGCGCCAGCAGCCGCCGCTCCGCCAGCGCCTTGCCGGCCACGAAGTCGGGCAGGATGGTCACGCCGCGCCCCCGGCACGCGGCGTCATGCAATACCCCGGATTCGTTGACGGTGAACCGACTGCGCACGGACACGCTGACCTCCCCGTCGCCATCCACGAACACCCAATGCGATCCCGTCGACTGGAGGCAGATGCATTCGTGCGCCACCAGATCGCGCGGATGCCCCGGCATCCCGTGCGCGGCGACATAGTCCGGCGAGGCGACCAGCGTCCGCGGATAGGGGCACAGCGGCACGTCGACGATATCGACGTAGGAGATCGGCTGCGCGCCGAGCGCGATGTCGAAACCGTCCTCGATCGGGTTCACCGATCGATCCAGCAGCACCAGATCGATCGATATCTCCGGATGGCGTTGCTGGAACTCGATGAAGAAGCGCCCCATGAAGGCGAGCGCGATCGTCGTCGGCGATTTTATGCGCAGCGTGCCTTCCAGCGGCCGCCCGCGCGCGCCGCGCAGCGCCTCGTCCATCTCCTGCACCAGAATGCGGAAGCGGGGCAGGATGCGCGATCCGGCGGTGGTGATCGCAACCTTGCGGGTCGTCCGCTCGAACAGCCGCACGCCCATCTCGTCCTCGAGCCGCGCGATCCGCTTGGATACGATCGAAGGCGCCACGCCGAGCTTCCGGGCGGCGGCCGAAAGGCTGCCGGCATCGGCGATCGCCAGAAAGGCGCGGATATTCAGCAGCGTGTCCATAAGGCCGGGTCTGCCAGCGGCGGCCACCGAGGTCGAGCCATCGTCGCGCCGGCCCCGCCGCTACGTCCGGCGCGCGCCCGGCCGCGACGCGAGGCGATCCAGCGCATCGGCATTGGCGCGGCCCCAGCCATAGAGCAGCTCGACCGGTTCCACGAAGCGCCGCCCCAGTTCGGTCAGGCTATATTCCACCATCGGCGGGATCGTGCTCACGACATGGCGGTCCAGCAGCCCGCTCGCCTCCATGCTCCGCACCGTCTGGGTCAGCATCTTCTTGGAGATGCCCGGCAGGCTGCGGTGCAGCACGCCGCTGCGCGCCGTCCCGCCGTGGCGGGCGTGCAGCGTGTGGAGCACCATGCTGGTCCATTTGGTGGCGAACAGGTCCAGCACGCGGCGCGGCGCGCAATCCTCCCGCCATTCTTCCTCGGGGGTGCCGGGTCGCATGTGGTTACCTCCTGGTGCCTGGGGGCGTGAACGGTGCCGTCTGGAAGCGTCGCGGCGGCGTGCCTAGTTCCCGTCCCGCAAGGAGACGGACATGGCGAAGACGGCATTGGTGGTGGGCGCGAGCGGGATCGTCGGCCAAGCGACGGCGGCGCTGCTGGTCGAGGAAGGCTGGACGGTGCACGGCCTCGCCCGGCGGCCCGCAGCCCAACGGGGCGTGCAGCCCCTCGTGGCGGACCTGCGGGACGCGGGCGGGACGGCGGCGGCGCTCGGCGATATCGCGCCGGATGCGGTCTTCATCACCACCTGGGCCCGGCAGGACAGCGAGGCGGAGAATATCCGCGTCAACGGCGCGATGGTGCGCAATCTGCTGGATGTCCTGCCGAAGCCCGGCGCGCCGCGCCACGTCGCGCTCGTCACCGGCCTGAAACATTATCTGGGGCCGTTCGAAGCCTATGGGAAAGGCACGCTGCCGCAGACCCCGTTCCGCGAGGAGCAGGGCCGGCTCGATATCGAGAATTTCTATTATGCGCAGGAAGACGCGGTGTTCGCCGCCGCCGCGCGCGACGGTTTCACCTGGAGCGTGCACCGCCCGCATACCGTGATCGGCCTCGCGGTCGGCAATGCCATGAACATGGGCACGACCCTCGCCGCTTATGCGACGTTGTGTCGGGAGCGCGGCCGACCGTTCGTCTTCCCCGGATCGGCCGTCCAATGGTCCGGGCTGACCGACATGACCGACGCCGGCCAGCTGGCGCGCCATTTGCTGTGGGCGGCGGAGACCGCAGGCGCGCACGATCAGGCGTTCAACGTCGTCAACGGCGATGTCTTCCGCTGGCAATGGATGTGGCACCGCATCGCCGGCTGGTTCGGGATCGAGGCGGTGCCGTTCGACGGCACCGTCCGGCCGCTCGAACGACAGATGGCCGACGACGCCGACCTGTGGCGCGCAATCGCCGCGCGCGACGGACTGGCGGAGCCGGACCTCGCCCGGCTCGCCTCCCCCTGGCATACGGATGCCGATCTCGGCCGGCCGATCGAGGTCGTGACCGACATGAGCAAGAGCCGCCGCCTGGGCTTCACCGCCTACCAGCCGACCGACGATGCGTTCTTCGCGCTCTTCGCCAGGCTCCGCGCGGCCCGCCTGATCCCGTGAGGCCCGCGATGACCGATCCGAAGGCCACGACCCTGTCCCTGCTCGCCAGCCGGGCACCGGGCGCCACCATCTGCCCGAGCGAGGTCGCCCGCGCGATCGCGACGGACTGGCGCGGCGCGATGCCCGCCGTCCACGCCGCCATCGACGATCTGGTCGCGGACGGTCTGGTGCGGTTGAGCTGGAAGGGCGAACCGCAGGCGACGCGATCGGGGCCGTACCGGATCGGTCGTCCGGACGACGATTGACGCCGCCCCTCTCCCACGCCGATCGCCGCTGCGCTATCGCGCGGCGATGGCGAGGAAGAAGCGCTATCTGACAGCGACGATGGCCGACGGCTACGTCAAGACGATCGGCCCGACGTCCGCGCCGTTCACGCATTATTGGCGGATCGTCGCCTATCGGCACGATGGCAAGACCGCGGTGTTCTGGGGCCATGTCACGTCCGCGAAGGAGGCCGCGAGCAAGCGGGCGCTGGCAACGCAGGCGGCCGGGCGCCACGGCTGGGAACGCTTCGACTTCGAGATCGCCGAACTCCGCGAACACTGACGCCCCCGGGCGGTGGTGGGGGGCGCTCCGCCACACCCGCCCTTGACCCGGCGGCGCCCGGCCTCGACAACGCCCCATGATCAAGCCTTTCCTCGCCACCGTCGCGCTGTTCGCGCTCGCCACCGCCACCACCGCGCAGATCGCGCCCACGCGGCAGGTCGGCACCGCCACGCTGTCCGGCGTCCCCGAAATCCCGGCCGACGTGCGCGCGGCGGTGCAGCGTTACCAGAACAGCCGCGCCGCGCAGTTCGAGGATTGGCTGCCCGACGGCTCGATGCTGATCGCCACGCGCTTCGGCGCGACGCAGCAATTGCATCACGTCGCCGCCCCCGGCGGCGCGCGCCGGCAGATCACCTTCGGGGCCGAGCCGATCGCCGGCGCGACGACGATCCCCGGCAGCGACCGGTTCGTGATGACGCACGACACGGGCGGGGACGAATGGTTCCAGCTCGCCACGCGCGGCCTGACCGGCGTGGCGACGCCGCTGACCGAGCCGGGCACGCGCAACCAGACGCCGGTCTTCAGCAAGGACGGCGCGCTGATGGCCTGGGTGCAATCGACCAGGGGCAGCGCGGCGCACACGATCCTGGGGCTCGACCCCAAGGCCGGCGGCACCCCGCGCACGCTCTATCGGTCTGACGGCGCGGTGGCGCCCGCCGATATCGCGCCCGGCGGCGGGCGGCTGCTGTTCGTGCGCAGCCTCTCCAACCGCGAAGACCAATTGTTCGAGCTGGACCTCGCCCGCGGGCAGGCGCGCCGCATCGCGCCGAAGGCCGGGGCCGCGGTCTATACCCACCCGCGCTACCTCCCCGGCGGCGACCGGCTGATCGCGATTTCCGACGGCGGCAGCGATACGACGCGGCTGGTCGAGATCGACCTCGCCAGCGGCGCGCAGACCGTGCTGACCCCGGACCTGAAGTGGGACGTCGAAAGCTACGACCTGTCGGACGACGGCCGCGTGCTCGCTTATGCCGTGAACGAGGACGGCTTCTCAAAAGTGGTGGTGCAGGATCGCGTCACCCGCCGCGCGCTGCCGCAACCGGCCCTGCCGCGGGGCGTGCTGACGGCGCTGAAATTCTCGCCCGACGGCCGGACCCTCGCGATCGGCCTGACGGCGGCGACCTCGCCCGGCGACGTGTGGAGCTGGCCCGTGGCGGGCGGCGACCTGACCCGCTGGACCATGTCCGAACTGGGCGAACTCGATCCCGCAGCCCTGGCCGAACCGGAACTGGTGCGGTTCCGGTCATTCGACGGCCTGTCGGTGCCCGCCTTCGTCTATCGGCCGAAGGGGGTGGCGGCGGACACGCGCACGCCGGTCATCATCGACATCCACGGCGGCCCGGAAGCGCAGACCCGCCCGGTCTGGAATTACGGCGCGCAATATTTCGCCGATGTGCTGAAGGCGACGGTGATCCTGCCCAACGTCCGCGGCAGCGACGGCTATGGCAAGCGCTACCTGAACCTGGACAATGGCGCCAAGCGCGAGGATTCGGTCAAGGACATCGGTGCCCTGCTCGACTGGATCGGCACGCAGCCGGGCCTCGATGCCGGCCGCGTCGCGGTCTACGGCCAATCCTATGGCGGCTATATGAGCCTTGCCGTGATGACGCATTATTCGGACCGGCTGGTCGGCGGGGTCGAGCGCTACGGCATCAGCGACTGGAACACCTTCCTCCAGAACACCGAAGCCTATCGCCGCGACAACCGCCGCGCGGAATATGGCGACGAGCGCGATCCGCAGATGCGGGCGATCCTGACGCGGATATCGCCGATCGCCAATGTCGGGCGGATCACCAGGCCGATGCTGGTGATGCAGGGCGCCAACGACCCGCGCGTGCCGCAGTCGGAATCCGATCAGGTCGTGGCGCGGCTACGCGCCAACGGCAACGACACCTGGTATGTGCTGTTCGCCGACGAGGGGCATGGCTTCCTGAAGAAGCCCAACAACGATCTGCGGCGCGAGGTGGAGACGGTGTTCCTGCGGAAACTGTTCGCGCGATAGTCGCGGCAACCTCTATCCGCCGATCGCCTTCTGCCGCCGCCGCTGCACCGACGATCCCAGCCCGATCGCCTCGCGATATTTGGCGACCGTGCGCCGCGCGATGGCGAAGCCTTCGGCGGTGAGCAGGTCGACGAGGGCGTCGTCCGACAGGATCGCCTTCGGCTCCTCGGCCGCGATCAGGCGGGCGATGCGGTCCTTCACCGCTTCGGCGGACGCGCCCTCGCCGTCCGCGCCACCCGCCGCCACGCCGCTGGTGAAGAAATATTTCAGCTCGAACAGGCCGCGCGGGCAGGCGAGATATTTGTTGGAGGTGACGCGGCTGACGGTCGATTCGTGCATGCCGATCGCGTCCGCCACCGTCTTCAGCGTCATCGGCTTCAGATGGCTGACGCCATGGGCGAAGAAGCCCTCCTGCCTGACGACGATCTCGCCGGCCACCTTCAGGATCGTGCGGGCGCGCTGGTCGAGCGCCTTGACCAGCCAGGTCGCCGATTGCAGCCGCTCCGCCAGCCACGCGCGCGAGGCCTTGTCGGCGGCCCCCGCCGCCAGTTCCACATGATAATCGTGATTGACCAGCAGCCGCGGCAGCGTGCGCTGGTTGAGTTCGACGATCCAGCCGCCGCCGCGCCGCCGGACGATCACGTCGGGCGCCACCGTCTCGACCGGGGCGGCGTCATAGCGAAGGCCGGGTTTCGGATCATAGCCGCGCAATTCGCGCACCATGTCCGCCAGATCCTCCTCGTCCACCCCGCACAGCCGGCGCAGCTTGCCGAGCTGCCCCTGCGCCAGCAGATCGAGATTGGCGAGGAGCGCCGCCATCGCCGGATCGTACCGGTCCGCCTCGCGCGCCTGAAGCGCAAGGCATTCGCCGAGGCTGCGTGCGCCCACCCCGGTCGGATCGAAGCCGTGGATGACCTCCAGGACGCGCTCGACCTGCGTCGCCTCCACCCCCAGCCGCGCGGCGGTCTCGGCGAGGTCGGCCGTCAGATAGCCCGCCTCGTCGATCTGGTCGATCAGGTGCAGCGCGATCGTCCGGTCGGGGCCGGACAGCCGCTCGCCCGCCTGGAGGCCGAGATGATCGGCCAGGCTGGGCGCGGCGGCGGCGAGCAGATCGAGATCGGGCGCCTCGCCCGCCGCCTCGGCCGATTGGGCGCGATCGCCGGGGCCGTCGTGGTGGAAGGTCTCGGCGGCATAATCGGCGTCGAGCGGGGCGTCGGCCACCGCATCGCCCGCCTCGATCAGGCGATCGGCGGTGGCGGGTTCGGGCTCGGCCGCGTCGCGCGCCTCGGGCGGCGCTTCGGCCGGTCCGTCGTCCTCGCCGCCGCCCGCCTCGAGCAGCGGGTTGCGTTCGATCTCCTCGGCGAGGAACCCCTCGATCTCGAGGTTGGAGAGCGCCAGCAGCTTGATCGCCTGCTGCAATTGCGGCGTCATCACCAGCGACTGCGACTGGCGGAGGTCCAGGCGGGGCGCGAGGCTCATCGGCGCGCCATGCGCTACAGCGAGAAGCCCTCGCCCAGATAGAGCCGGCGCACATCCTCGTTGGCGACGAGATCGGCGGGGCTGCCCTGGAACAGCACGCGCCCGTCGTAGATGATGCAGGCGCGGTCGACGATGTCCAGCGTCTCGCGGACGTTGTGATCGGTGATGAGCACGCCGATCGAGCGGCGCTTCAGATCCTTCACCAGTTCGCGGATGTCGGAGATGGAGATGGGGTCGATGCCGGCGAACGGCTCGTCGAGCAGCATGATCGAGGGGTTGGCCGCCAGCGCGCGGGCGATTTCGGCGCGCCGCCGCTCGCCGCCCGAAAGCGCCATCGCCGCGCTGTCGCGCAATTTCTCGAGGTGGAACTCGCCGAGCAGCTCGTCCAGCCGCCGTTCGCGCGCGGCGGCATCGGGTTCGGCCATCTCCAGCACGGTGCGGATGTTCTGCGCCACCGTCAGCCCGCGGAAGATCGACGTCTCCTGCGGCAGATAGCCGAGGCCGAGGATGGCGCGGCGATACATCGGCAGCCCGGTGATGTCGTCGCCGTCCAGCAGGATGCGGCCGGCGTCGGGGCGGGCGAGGCCCATGACCGAATAGAAGCAGGTCGTCTTGCCCGCGCCGTTCGGCCCCAGCAGACCCACCACCTCGCCACGCGCCACGGACAGCGAGACGTCGTGCAGCACCTGGCGCTTGTCATAGGCCTTGGCGATCGAGACGATCGAAAGCCCGGAGGGACGGTCTTGAAGGTCGCTGTCGGCCATCGGCATTCCTGTTTCCGGCACGGGCTTAGCCGCTGGGCGGGGCAGCGCCAAGGGCGCGGCTCAGCGATCCCGCTGCGGCACCGTGAAGCGGCCGGTGACGCGCCCGCCCCCGCCCGCGGCCCCGGCCTCCGCGCCGACGCGGTTGCCGTCCACGGTCGAGCGGCCGGTCGTCAGGTCGATCACCAGTCGCCCGCCGTTGACGCTGTTCGGCCCGCGCGTCAGGCGAACGTTGCCGATCAGCGTCACCAGCCGGCGGTTGAGATCGTAGATGCCGCTGTTGCCGCGCGCCGTCTCGGTGGGCGAGGTGACGACGACGTTGCCGGCGGCGTCGATCCGCTGCACCTGCCGGTCCCCGCCGGCGGCGGAGGAATAAGCGACCGTCATCCGCGCCGCCTCGATCGTCATCTCCGCCTGGACGACGCGGACGTTGCCCGAAAAGACCGCCCGGTCGGCCCGATCCTGCAATTCGATGCGATCGGCCGAAACGTCGACGGGAGCGTTGCCATTGTGGTTGCGCAGCGCCGATGTCGCCTCCTGCGCGGCGGCGGGGGCCGCGGCGAGCAGCATCGTCAGCAGGATGGCGGCGTCGGGGCGGATCATTGCCGCGCCTTAGGACCGCGGCCGGGGGATATGCAAGCGGGCGCGCCCGTCCAGCAGCACGCTGCGCGCGGTCATGTCGCCGCTCAGCCGGTCGCCGGCGAAGGTGCCCATCGGCGTCTCGCCCGTCACCGGCGCGCGGCTGGCGAAGCGGCGGGTCTTGAGGTCGACCAGCACGTCGCGGGTGCGGACGCGATAGCCGGTGGCGTCGCGGAACAGCACGTCGCCGTCGATCGCCAGCCGCTCGGCGCTCATGTCGTAGCGGCCGCGCGGCGCCACCACCGCCGCCGGCCCGTCCGCCAGCGCGACGCGCGCGCCGAGCGCGGTCAGCCGCACGATCGGATCCTGCGAGCTTTGCTGCACCGCCGAGGCGGCGGTCAGCCGGAACGGCTGGCCCTTGGTATCCTGCCCGCGATAATCGGCGCGGGTCACGCGCATCCGCTCGTGGGCGATGTCGACGCGGTCCTTGGCGAGGACGAAGCTGATGTCGCGCCCGGTGGCGAGCGGCGCGATCATCAGGAACGCCGCCAGCCCCACCACCGCCAGCGGCAGCGCGACGCGCGCCACGCGGATCACCTTGTCGTGCGAACTGCCGGGCGCCGCCATCTGCTGGCGGCGGGTGCGGACCTGATCGGCAAGCGCGGACATGGCGGCGCCGCCCGTCAGACGTGCGCGAAGATGTCGGTTTCCGGCCAGCCGGCCAGATCGAGTTCGGCGCGGTGCGGCAGGAAATCGAAACAGGCCTGCGCCAGCGCCGCCCGCCCCTCGCGCGCCAGCCGCGGATCGAGCTTCTCCTTCAGCTGGTGCAGGAAGCGCACGTCGGACGCCGCATAATCCTTCTGCGCGTCGCTCAGCTCGGGCGCGCCCCAGTCGGACGATTGCTGCTGCTTGGAGATGTCCTGCCCCAGCAGTTCGCGCACCAACTCCTTCAGGCCGTGGCGATCGGTATAGGTGCGGATCAGGCGCGACGCCGTCTTGGTGCAATAGACGGGGGCGGCCGTCACGCCCAGATAATGGCGGATCGCGGCCAGATCGAACCGCGCGAAATGATAAAGCTTCAGCCGCGCCGGATCGGCCAGCACCGCGCGCAGGTTGGGCGCGGCATAGTCGCTGCCAGGGGCGAAGCGGACGAGATGCTCGTCGCCGAGGCCATCGGAGATCTGGACGAGGCACAGCCGGTCGCGATGGGTGTGGAGGCCCATCGTCTCGGTATCGACGGCGACGGCGGCGCCGGGGGCGAGGACGCCCTCGGGCAGATCCTCTTCGTGGAAATGGACGGTCATCCGCGGCGCATAGGCCGCTTCGCCGAGCTTCTCAATGGCCGCGCACCGCCCGGCAGGCGCGCACTTTCGTTAAGCGCGGAGCAACTGGGCGTGCGATATGCGCCGCCTGCCGCGATTCCCCTCGCGAAGGCGCCCGTTTGGCGCTATGACGACTCGTAGGTCCGCGTTGCATGTGGGCCGAAGGATTCGCGTTGCCGCCCGGCGCGAGGCGCTTTGAACGACGACGGGCGATTGGGAAGAACTTGCCGGCATGAGTTTCGATAGAGGACGGCGCGGTCAGCGCGGGCGGGACAAGCGCGACGGCTTCGGCGACGAAGGCGGCGGCTTCGGCGGCGGCGGCTTTGACGGCGGCTTCGGCGGTGGCGATCGCTTCGGCGGCGGCGGCGGCGGTGGCTATCGCGGCGGTGGCGGCGGCGGCTATGGCGGCGGCGGTGACCGCTTCGGCGGCGGCGGCGATCGCTTCGGCGGTGGTGGTGGTGGCGGCTTCGGCGGCGGCGGCGGTGGCTACCGCGGCGGCGGCGGTGGTGGCGGCTTCGGCGGCGGCCGTGGCGGCGGCATGCCCCCGCAGGTGATCGGCGAGGGCAAGGGCACCGTCAAGTTCTTCAACGCCCAGAAGGGCTTCGGCTTCGTCGTCCGCGATGACGGCGGCGAGGACGTGTTCGTCCACATCTCCGCGGTCGAGCAGGCCGGCCTGACGGGTCTGGCCGATGGCCAGCCCCTCGCCTTCACGCTCGTCGATCGCGGCGGCCGCATCTCCGCCACCGATCTCAAGATCGAAGGCGAGCCGATGCCCGTCGAGGATCGCGGTCCTCGTCCCGACGCGGGTGGCCCCGGCGGCGCCCGCGGCGGCCCGCAGCGGCAGCTGACGGGCGAAAAGGCCAGCGGCACGGTCAAGTTCTTCAACGCGATGAAGGGCTTCGGCTTCATCCAGCGCGATGATGGGCAGCCCGATGCGTTCGTCCACATCTCCGCGGTGGAACGCGCCGGCATGACCAGCCTCAACGAGGGCGACCGGCTCGAGTTCGAGCTGGAAGTCGATCGTCGCGGCAAATATGCGGCGGTGAACCTCAACGGCATCTGATCGCCCGATCGATACCGACAGCGACAGGCCCGGCCACAGCGATGCGGCCGGGCCTTTTCTTTTGGGTGGCGGTGGTCGCGTGACCCGTTCGAGCGGGGCGACCGTTCGGCCGGCCGAAAGCGGAAGGCGTCAGCCGATCACGCCAAGACGGTCGATCGCCTGCGCCGCGCAATGCCCGCGCCCGGCGCAGCGCCGATGGCGGCCGGGCTGCATCGCCCGATCGGCAGACGGCCTAGCCGGCGGCGCCCCCGCTGGTGCGAACGCCACGACAGGGACGCTGCGGGTTATGGATATCGCCGACCCGTCCGATCGGCAGACGGTAGAGCCGGCGAAAGCCCCCGCTGGTGCGAACGCCACCGCGGGGATGCCGCCGCTTAGACTTTTCGTCGATCCGCCCGATCTAAGCTTGGACGGACGACGAAACCCGGCACGGCAGACCGCCAGCGCCCGATACCCCAACACACCCTGATCGCCCGTCGCCATACGCACCCGGTCGGCTCCATCGTCGCATATCGCCGAACTCGACGTGGCGGTCGGCCCGGTGTGCAACAAACCACGGCCGAAGGATGGCATGCTTGCGGCAGGCCGCTGTGTCCTGGTCAGGACCGCCGCCTCGCATAGGCCGCCCACCACGCCCGCAGCGCAAGGCCCCCACCGGCCGGATGCGACACGCGTTCGCCGCGCCGGGGGAGCCGCTTCCGAAGGCGGCGCGCCCCGGCCCGCACCACCCGACGCCGCTATCGGCTGGGCCGCGTCGCGATGAACGTTCCGCACGTCACCGCCACCGCCAATGGCACCCACCGCCACGGATCGGGCAGCAGCGCCAGCCCGCCGATCGCGCTGCCCGACAGCATCGTCAGCGACGCGATCTTGGCCCACGGCCCGATCGCCCGCCGCTCGCGCCATGCCAGGATCGGCGGCCCGAAATGCGGGTGGGCGAGCAGGCGCGCCTCCCAGGCCGGGTTGCTGCGCGCGAAGCAGAAGGCGGCGAGCAGCATGAACGGCACGGTCGGCATCAGCGGCAGGAACAGGCCGATGATGCCCAGCCCCACCGATGCCACCCCGCACATTCGATAGATCAGCCGCACGCCTCGCTCCCCGCCGCTACGGATCCGAAACCCCCGGAAGGGCGCGCGCGATCCGTCAGCCCACGTCGGGCCCCAGCGCGGGATCGATGTCGCGCGGGCGGATGAAGCGCGAAAGGCGACCGCGGCCGGCGCGCACGTCGGCCCAGCTGTCGCCTTCGAACAGCATCTCGGCGACGCTCGCGGTCGGATATTTCTCCTCCACCAGATCGCGCATCAGATCCTCGTCGCGATCGGGCACCAGCGTCAGCACCAGTTCCTCGAGACCCGGATTGTGCGCGACGATCAGCAGGCTTTCGAAATCGTCGGGGGTTTCCTGCACCACGTCGAGCAGGGTCGCCGCCGGGGCGAGATACAGGCGGCGGTCCCACGCCGGATCCAGCGCCGCGCCGAAGCCGCGCCCCGCCTCCTCCACCGTCTCCGTCACGCGCACCGCGGGCGAGGCGACGGCATGGTCGAAGGCGAACCCTTCCGCCTTCAGATGCGCGCCGATCGCCCGCGCGGCGCGGCGGCCCTTGGCGTTCAGGGCGCGATCGAAATCGCGTGTCGCCGTGGGATCGTCGCCCGATTTGGCGTGGCGGAGGAGGGTGAGCCGTTTCATGCCTGTGCCTCCGCGCGGTCGCCGGCCGGGTGATGCCCGAAAGCGGCGCCCGTGGAAAGCCGCGCCGCGACGCGCGCCACCGCCTCGTCCAGCGGCAGGCGCGTAACGGGCACGCCCGCCGGAAAGGCATCGAGAAAGCGCGAGGGCACCGCGGCCGACAGCAGCACGAACGTCCCGCTGTCCCCCGCCCGCCGGATCAGCCGACCGAACGCCTGCGCCAGCCGCGCGCGGACGACACGATCGTCATAGGCGGTGCCGCCGCCCGCCGCGCGCCGCGCCGCGTGCAGCACGGTCGGCCGCGGCCAGGGCACGCCTTCCATCACCACCAGCCGCAGCGAGGCGCCGGGCACGTCCACCCCGTCGCGCAGCGCATCGGTGCCGAGCAGCGAGGCGTGGGGATCGTCGCGGAAGATGTCGATCAGCGTGCCAGTATCGATCGGGTCGACATGCTGCGCGTAGAGCGGCAGGCCGGCGCGGGCGAGGCGATCGGCGATGCGGGCGTGCGTCGCCCGCAGCCGTTGGATGGCGGTGAACAGGCCGAGCGCGCCGCCGCCGGCCGCCTCGATCAGCCGCGCATAACCGCCGGCCAGCGCGGCGGCGTCCCCGCGCCGGATGTCGGTGACGATCAGCACCTCGGCCCGCTCGGCATAAGCGAAGGGGCTGGCGGCGGCGAAGGTCTGCGGCGGCTGTTCGAGATGGGCGGCACCGCTGCGCGCCTCGGCAACCGCCCAATCCTCCTGCCCCCGCAGCGTGGCGGAAGTGACGACCAGGCCGTGCGCGGGCTTCAGCACCGTCTCCGCCAGCGGCCGGGTGGGATCGAGCCAGCGCCGGTGGAGGCCGATGTCATATTCGCGGCCCTCCACCCGATCGAGCGCCAGCCAGTCGACGAAATCGGGGTCGGCCGGGCCGCCCAGCCGGGCGAGCAGCGCCACCCATGCGCCGATCGTGGTCGCGCGGTGATGGAGGCCGTGGATCGCCCCCTCCACCCGGGCCCGCGCAGCACCATCCAGCCAGTCGGGCGCATCGGCCAGCACCCCCTCCAGCCGCTGGCGCAGCAGCATCATCGGACGGACAAGCGCTTCCAGCGCCGCCGCGGCGGGCTGGGCGGCGTCGATCAGCGCGGGATCGGGTTCGGCGGCTTCCGTTTCCAGCCCGTAGCCGGCGTCCGCGGCGGTGGCGCGCGCCAGCACCGTCTGGCGGACGGCGGCGAGCAGCGCCTCGACCGGCCCGAGCGGCAGTCCCTCGCCGATCCGCGCCAGCCAGCCGTCGCCGGGCAGCGCGGCGGCAGCGGCCACGGCCTCCTCGATCGCGCGCGCACCCGCCTCGTCGTAGGAGGCGACGTCCATCAGCCGTGCCGAAAGCCCCCGCCGCCGCCCGCGCGCGCGCGCTTCCGGCCCCACGATCCAGCGCCGCAGTTCGATCGCCTCCTGCCCGGTCAGCGCGGCGGCGAAGGTGGCGTCGGCGGCATCGAACAGGTGATGCCCCTCGTCGAAGACGATCCGGTCGATGACGGTGCCCGCTTCGCGCGCGCGGGCGGCGGCGATCATCGTCAGCGCGTGGTTGCCGATGACGATCTCGGCCCCCTCGGCCGCGCGTACGCCGCGTTCGATGAAGCAGCGGCGGTAGTGGGGACAGCCGGCATAGACGCATTCGCCGCGCCGGTCGGTCAGCGCGGTGGCGCCGGCCCTGCGGAACAGCGTCGGCAGCCAGCCGGGCAGATCGCCGCCGACCATGTCGCCATCGCGCGTCACCCGCCGCCCAGCGCGCCACCAGATGCGCCAGGATCGCCGCCCGGTTCTGGAAGCCGCCTTGCAGCGCATCCTCCAGATTGAGCAGGCAGAGGTAATTCTCGCGGCCCCTTGCGCACCACCACGCGGCCCCCCGCCCCCGCCGGGGTAGAGCCGCCGCGTCTCGGCATCGAGCTGGCGTTGCAGCGCCTTGGTATAGGTGGAAATCCACACCCGCCCGCCGCTCCGCGCCGCCCACAGGCCGGCCGGCGCGAGATAGCCGAGCGTCTTGCCGATGCCGGTGCCCGCCTCGGCCAGCAGCATGTGCGGCCGGCCTTCGCCGCTGCGCGGATCGAAGGCGCGGGCGGCGGCGGCGGCATAGGCCTGCTGGCCGGGCCGCGGGCTCCGCCCCCGCCCCGGTCAGCCGGTCGAGCATCGCCAGCGTATCCGCCTCGCTGAGCGTGACGGGGCGGGCGGCGGCGCGCGGCGGCGCTTCCTCCCATTCGGGCAGGCGCGAGAAGAGCCAGCGTTCGGCGCGCTCGGGCCGGGCGATGCGCGGGGCGACGAACGGCGCCCACGTCCAGCGCAGCCGGCCGAGCGTCTGGGCGGAGGTCCACGCCCCCTCGCGCGCCTCCCAGGCGGGGTCTTCCAGCGTCTCGAGCAGCCGCCGCGCGGCGGCGGCGAGGCTGGCGGCCGCCTCCGCATCGCCGTGCGGGACGGCCAGGCCGAGCGCGCGGGGCAAGGCCGGCGGGCGTCGGGACCGCGAAATGTGCCGGGTGGACGAAGGCGAACAGCTCGAGCAGGTCGAGCCCGGACAATTCGCCATAGCCGAGCCGGGCGGCGGCGACCGGGGCGTTGAGCAGAATGACGGGGCGTGGCGGACGCCAGCGCGATCGCCTCCCCCCGCGACGCCCCGCGCACCGCCCCCTCCCCCATCCGCGATCCAGACGCCGCCATGGGTGACGTGGAGGGCGGGCAGCGCGATCATGCCCCCATTGTAGCGATCGGGGGGGCGGCTTGGGGAGGGCGGCGGCGCACCGCACTTTCGCCCGAGCCCCGTAGGCGCTGCGCCGCGATACCTCTATGGCGGCGCCATGGCCGCCGCCGTCGCCTCGCTGTTCATCCTACCCCCATGGCCGCGCGTGGGGACGGGAGCGCTGCTCGGACTGGTGGCGGGCAGCTTCCTCGCCACGCTGGTCCGGCGCTGGGGGGAGGGCCGCTCCGTGGTCCGCGGCCGGTCGGCGTGTGACGGTTGCGGCCAGGTGCTCGGCGCTGTCGAACTGGTGCCGTTGCTGTCGTTCGTCGCGCTCGGCGGGCGCTGCCGGCGGTGCCGGGCGCGGATCGATCCGCTGCATCCGGCCGTGGAGGCGGCGGCGGCGGCGATCGGTATCGTCGCGCTGCTGGTGGAGCCGGGCTGGGGAGGCCTTGCCGGCGCCGTGTTGGGCTGGGGGCTGCTGGGCGCTCGCGCTGCTCGACCTTCGCCTCTTCTGGCTGCCCGACGCGCTCACGCTGCCGCTGCTGCTGGCCGGCCTCGCTGCGGTCTCGCCGGCCTGCCGCCCGCCCCGCTCGATCGCGATCGGCGATCGGGGCGGCGGCCGGCTGGGGCGGGCTGGCGGCGATCGCGATGCTCTACCGGCGATGGCGGGGGCGGACGGGCATCGGCGGCGGCGACCCCAAGATGTTCGGCGCGATCGGCGCGTGGCTCGGCTGGACGGTGCTGCCGCAGGTGCTGCTCGGCGCCTGCCTCACCGGTCTCGCGATCGTCGCCGGGCTGGCGCTCGCCGGCCGGCCGGTCCGGCCGCACGACGCGCCTGCCGTTCGGTGCGCTGCTGGCGCCGGCCGCGTGGGCGCTGTGGCTGATCGGATGAGCGGGCGCACGCAGCCTGGCGGGCATCGTCCTCGCCGCCGCCGTCCGCTGGCGGCCGGCCCGCGCCGATGCCGCGGCGGCGGGCTGGTGGCGCTCGCCTTCGTGCCGCTCGCGCTGGCGGTGGCGGGTGCGGGGGGGCGGCGTGGATCGAGGGCGCGCGTGCGACGCGCCTCGCCGCCGAAGCTCGCCCCCGCCTCGCCGCGACCGCCGCCGTGCGGCAGGCGGAGGGGGGTGCGCGCGACGCTCGCCCCCCGCCTTCGGGCGGCCGACGCTGACCGGCCTCGCCGAACGCCTCGCCACCGCGCTGCCCGCCGACGCCCGCGTCGTCGCCCTCGCCGACGATCCCGAAGCGGGCCTGCGGCTGACGATCGAGACCGCCGATCCCGACGCCATCGCCCCCGCCCTCGCCGCCGATCCCCTCCTCGGGCGGCTGCGGCGCACGGGGCAGGCCCCCCGCCCGCGGCGAGGGCGTCGCCCTCCATTTTCGGTGTCCCGCGATGATCCCGGCGATCCGATCCCCCCCTCCCCTTCAGGGGAGGGGGCAGGGGGGTGGGGTCGCGCGGCTGGCGCGGCGATCGAAGGGCGCGCAGCCGCCGGGCCTTGCAGGCGGGCGAGCCGCACACCCACATCGCCCCGAACGTCGCCGGGGTCGGCTGCCCCGATGAAACGCGCCTCCTTCGCCGCCGCACTAGTCGCCCTAGCCA
>JAQIJD010000014.1:0-62114 GCA_036946415.1 Edaphosphingomonas fennica
CCTCTCGGCTCGCTGGCAGGATCTGGATGTCAACCGCCGCCAACTGTTCGTGCCGACCTCGAAGACGGGGCGGTCGCGGCATGTGCCGTTGAGCCAGGCAGCCCTCGACGTCATCGCCGGTCTGGGGCGGGGGGCTGCGTTCCTGTTTCCCAACCCACGTGACCCGTCGAAGCATCTGACGACGATCAAGCACGGCTTTCAATCCGCTCGGGAAGCGGCGGGACTGCCGGACCTGCATATCCATGACCTGCGACACACAGCCGCAAGCGCCATGGTGGCCGCCGGAGTGGATCTCTTCGCGGTCGGCAAGGTGCTTGGCCACGCCAACGTTGCATCAACCGCTCGCTACAGCCACCTCGCGAACGACACGCTGCTGCGGGCTGTCGAGGCCGGTGCTGCGCGTCTCGCTGCTGCCGCCTGACACCTCACCCCATCCGGCTCAGCCGGGTGGGGCCTCGTCCGTTTTTATTTTTTTGGCCTTGCTGGCCGGCCCAATCAGGAACGGATCATGACACCTATTGCACGGACGCTGCACATACTGCTCCGGCGGTCAGGCAGCTTCACCCAAAGCAATAATGTCGGCGCTTACCTTGGCACCCACCGGTAGCCAGTTACTTTTCTGATGCCCGTGCTGCCGCCCCATCCCGTCGGCCCTGTTCGTAGATCTGGCAGTCCATCGTCAGTTCGAGCCGCCCAAGAGAAGACAGGCCATTGGCGTCAGCATAGTGGGCAAGGGCGCTTGCGGGGCTCTTTGCCTTCCTTGCCGTCTGACAGACGTGAAGGATAGCCGCCAGCCGGCGCTTCTGCCGTGACTGGGCCGCGCCCATTTCTGTTTGCTGCTCATACGACATATTGTAAAACAGACCGCTTGGCTCGTTGGGTGGGGCCGCCAAAAGAAGAATGACGTGGATCACAGTGACAGCCATTGGTTCATCCTCCCAAACATCGCGATCCGTCTTTTATGGGTCCGACAGGATGTTATAATCGCCCTATAGAATTTATCTGGTCAAGATCCGATAACATAAATCGTGTCAGTCTTGATCTGCCCTGACGTGCTCGTCGCTGATCAATGACCGTTTGACGGATGAGTTAGCTAGGGACGGTCTCCGTTGAATCGAAGTGCTGCCGAAAGGTCTACGCCTAAGCATGCAGCTAAGCCGCCACGGGTTCCATCATGCGCGGCATAGTTTTTGTCAATTTTCCATCGGGTCGGCCTCGATCAGTATCGCCACGGCCACAATTGCACCTTGCTGAGTGCTATCCAAACACACCATCGGATATGGCACCAAAGCAAGAGCCTTGAGACGTCCGACGGTCTTGTGTCAGGCGGCGCGGTGTCGATTTGCATGGTGAACCAACGTAGGGCTGTTACAGAGAGAAGAGGACACTCCCCCAAGACGACAACCTGGGGCGTGGATTTCTAAACACCTAAACGAAGAGAGTGCGTCGCGTGCTCGTTGGGGGTATAACGCATATCTGGATGGCAAGGGCCGTACCGGCCGACATAGGGAAAACGGCGGAGGGGGTGATGGAAGACAATGATGTTGCTTCTCTAGTACTGTATGGCGGCATATTTAAACAGATTGCTACGATCGCGGTTGCAGCGATGTGCATACTTTTAGGCTATCGATTGTTCTACCTGACGGAAGAAAAATCTGGTCAGTTTGAGATGGAAACCGGGTGGGGAAAGGCGAAACTATCTAAGGTTGCTCCCGGCGTATTCTTCACTCTTTTCGGCTGCGTAACGCTGGTCGTTTCTCTGACGCGTATGAACTCGTACGAGGCTGTTCGATCGCCAAACGTTGAAAAGATTAAGGTAGGCGTTCGCGGGCCGTCGGGGGTGACTAAAGTCACGGCGAGGGGGGCTGCCGCAAAGCTATCTCTACCGTTTGACGCCAAGTCTTGTGCAAATGGTGCTGCCTATGCCGCGGGCGCCTTGAGAGCGGAGGCGGGTCAACTAAATGCCTCGGATCAGCGGGCTTCATTTTTGGCAAGCAAGGCAGACGCCTTGGAACTCGTCCTGTCGTATTGTATCGACTCTGAGTTGGGGGCAGGATCATACAAAAGATATAAGGCGGTAACGCTTCTGATATCGCAGGGAGGAGAGGATGCACTTAGCCCGGAACAGCGCAAACTGGCAGCGGAGGTTGAGAGGCTTATTACTGGTGAGCCTCGTCCTAATTGAAAAGGAGGTAGTATCCCAGACACCCTCTCACATTGATTGGTACGTCAACAGCACTCAAGCTGTCATCAGCGGATTTAAGCGGGTCTACTGCCCGCCCCAGCCTGAGGCGGAGGAGGAAATTTGTTGGAACACGCCGATAAGAGTGCGGCGAAGCCTCGAGGCGAATGCATTTGCTGATGAAGATGACACGGGGCCTTATATCGTTATAAATGTAGGTGTCGTGGCTATGATCGACTTTATGGAGCAAGCGAGAATTGCTTCCATGGAGGGGGATGATCCTCGATGCTTCACCGGATGGCTAGACGCCATGCAGCGAGGCTTCATAGTGAATAGCCAGCGTGGCCAGCGAGGGTTGAAGCGAATTGATGCAATACCCTCGATTGTCTCTTACGCGCGAACGAACCGATTATGCCGTGGTGTCAATGACCAGAGCCTAGTCGCTGCTATCAAGCGAACTGGAAGTTTGTACTCGAAATCAGTCGAGGCCGGCATCGTGTTTATACTGTTGCATGAGATGGGTCACGTGATCCGCGGACACACGAAACAACCTCCGACGTCAAATGCCGAAAGCAGACGGAATGAGTACGAGGCAGATGATTTCACTGTGTTGGCATCGGCGCGCGCTGGACAAAACCTGATGTTCAACATTGAAACCTGGTTTCTTGTCATATCGCAAGGGTCCACAATTGAATGGGAGAAAAACTCGACGCATCCGTTAGGTGTAAAGCGAGGGCTGCGGTTCTTTACTCGAGTGAAGGATGCGTTACAAAGATCGCAATACCTGAGAAGGCGACTCGGGCCGAGTAACGCTGACGCTTATGTCAAAACTATAGATAGATGGATGGCCCCCTTGGCCGCTTGCGTCTCAAGCATCCACGCGGGGAAGCAATGTGAGCCAGTTGATCCATAAATGATAGATGGTGGGAGGTACTTATGAAGGTCTATACCATATTGGTATCTCTCTCGTTCGCCCTAAGCGCTAGTGTTGTGCCAGCTCAGGGCTACAGGCCATCACTTACTTGTCGGTTTGTTCAAGGGCCACGAAGCGGCCAGACGCAGAACTTCGCCGGCTTCCCGGGCGTGCAAATGGCTTATGTCGGTGGACCATGCGGGGATGGGTGGGGAAGCTTCGGATATGCCGTCCCCGATGCCGTTACTCGAGCAGCTGACGGAAATAGGAGCCGCGGCCGCGGGCGACCTTCCTCGCGACCTCCGGAAGCCTCGGATGACGATGTCGACAATCCGGCAGCCGAGGATCCTGACTACGAACCTCAATGATACCTATCATCATGATACCTCGTCCCGCGCTTCACGCTCCCTGTCCATGATCGGCGTGGCCGGTCAGGCGTTTAAACGAGGACAGGGTGATTATCGAAGCGCAACAGCGCATCATCGACATGGACCCGACGCGCGCCGTGATGCCCACCGCTGCCGACAAGGGAGTTACCTTGTTCCGCCGGCTGCTGGACGGACATTATCGTCGAAGCGGCGAGACGGGTGGCGGACATCTCTCCCGCCTAGGTGCCTGCCACCGCCGACGTGACGGTTGCGCGGCCAAAACTCAGGCTTGGCTTTCGGTGCGCGATCGCAGGAAAATCGACCGATCATCCATACCCGTTGCAGGTATAGCGCAGGTCGACTTGGACGCATTTCCCAAGATTACGCACGTTCGGTAGGAGGCGGCCGATCGGGCGCAATCGCCGAGTTTGGGACGTAGGTGGGTCGAGGGGGCCGATCATAGCTGAAACGGCATTAAGTCGTGTAAAAGCAACGCCTTTCGCGATTGTCTCATCTGCCTTCGTAATGCGAGGGTCACAGGTTCGAGTCCTGTAGGCGGCACCACCTACTGAGAGCGATATAACCCCTGGTCGCGGCGCGAAAGCGGGCGGAAGGTGCTTCCACGTGTGGCTGGGCTGGGTCCCAAGTGGGTGGCGCTTTGGCCAGATGCTGCGAATGACCCTGCTTTGTGGCGACGGCCGGCCGGTGAGGTCCTTTGCGATCAGTGCATTGCGTCAGTGAATGCTGGTTAGCTGTAGTTCGCGCGTGGGCAGGTGCGTCGACCCACTTCCAGCCGTTCACGCGAGCTCTGGGGTTATCCGGAAGCGGATGTTCATTCATCACCTGCACAAGGAGGCACACCTTACGCGATAAATCGCAGGATGGAAAAAAAGAACCGCAGAAAACCGCCGTTTCCGCTCCCCCAAATTGGCGCCGAAGTCGAGTCAGATGAATGCCTTTTGGTAGCTGAAAACAGCGCTACTCAGCATCTATCTGGAAACGTAGCGCGACGAGCACTCAGCGCAGGTATTATCTGGGACACCGACCTGCCCGGCTTCGGGTTGAGGGTTCACCGGCTACTGCTGACAAACAGCAAGACGGGGGCGAGAACGGTTTGGCTCGGGCATGAGGCCCGAGCGATTCTCGACCGATTGGGCCGGCGGAAGCCAGCCGGCTCAGTGTTTCGCCTAGATGGCAAAAGCCGAAACGCGCTGGACTGGTTCTGGCGCGCGATACGGATCGAAGCGGCTTTAGGCCGCGTCTGCATTTAGAGGATTCCGTTTAGCTGGAAGTTCTGATTCAAGGCTGGTGAAGGAGCCGGTCGATGAGCAGACGGACGCTGACGGATGAGCAATGGGATCGGATCGCTGGGTATCTTCCCGGTCGGGAAGGGACGCGGGGGCGCAGCGGCGTGGACAATCGGCTGTTTGTGGACGCGATCCTGTGGATGGCAGGCAATGCGGCGCGCTGGCGTGATCTGCCGGAGGTGTTCGGCAAGTGGACAGGGGTGCATGCGCGGTTCCGGCGCTGGTCGCATGCCGGTGTTTGGGAACGGCTTTTTCAGAGCCTGGCCGACACGCCGGACTTCGAATACGTCCTGATCGACAGCACCATCTCGAAGGCCCATGCCGATGCCAGCGGCGCAAAAGGGGGGCTGAAGCTGCCGCGATCGGCCGGTCCCGTGGTGGTCTGACAACCAAACTGCATGCCGCGGTGGATGCTATCGGCCTGCCGATCCGCATTCATCCGACGCCGGGGCAATGGGGCGACCGTCCGCAGGCCGAGGTGCTGCTGGCGGGCCTGAAGGGCGTCGGCCACGTCATCGCCGACGCCGCCTATGACGCCGATCCGCTACGCGCCTTCATCACCGACAGTCTCGGTGCGACCGCGCATATCAAGTCCAACCCCAGCCGAACGGCAAAGCCTCCCATCGACTGGCGCCTCTACAAGGAACGCCATCAGGTTGAGTGCTTCTTCAACAAGCTCAAACGCTTCAGACGGATCGCCCTGCGCTGCGAGAAGACCATTTCCGCCTTCATGGGCTTCGTCCATCTCGCATGCGCCATGATCTGGCTCCGCTAAATGCGGACAATGCCTAAGGCGTGGCGAATGGACCATAACACCGTGCGTCCATCTAGCATCCTTAGTGGTCCCGCACGGACCAGTCGACCGCATCACCCCTCACCCCCGTTCATGCCGAGCGCAGTCGAGGCACATGCGCCACATCCGCCCCGCGTGGTCCTCGACTGCGCTCGGACCGAACGGAGGGGGCGGGGAGAAGGAGAATGTAGTCTCGCGCGGGGCCGTGCTTCGATAAGCGCCTTCGACAGGTTCAGCCCCTCGCATGTTGACCCGGCCCAATCTTGTCGCAGGATTGGGTGACCGCCGGGGGATGGCCATCCCCCGGCGGTCGGGCGGGCGGGACCGATCGGCCCTTGGCACGCAGGTGCCGTTGAGTAGCTGGGTCCGTCCGCCCTTCGCGCCTGTCCTGAACAGATGGTGGGGAACCATGTCCCGTATGCAAGCATGTCCTGAGCATGTCGAAGGGGTAAGGATCTGCCCGAACAGACGACGCCGCCAGTCCATGTCGGCATCGACGTGTGTAAAGGGCGTCTCGATATCCATATCCACCCGACCGGGCTGCGCCTGGCAGTCGTCAACGATGTCGGCGGATGGCGCAGGCTCAAGCGCGTGCTGGGGGCGCGGCCCGTCGCCCGGATCGTGATGGAGGCGACGTCGCGATACCACCGCGCTGCGCGTCGCAGCCTTCATGCCGCCGGTCTGGCGGTCGCCATCGTCGATCCCCTGCGCGCGCGGCTTTTCGCCAAGGCCATCGGGACATTGGCCAAGACGGATGCGGTCGACGCGCGGATGCTGGCGCTCATGGCCGAACGCCTCGACCCGGCGGTGACCCCGCCTGCGCGCACGGCCGTCATGGCGGTGCAGGAACTCGACCGCGCCAGAAGCGCCGCCATCGCCGAACGCGTCGCGCTGGGCAATCGGCACGCGGTGGCCGACCATGCCTTCCTGCGCACCGAACTCGCCCGCCGGCTGCGCAGCCTCGAGACCCATATCGCCCGGCTCGACAGCGCACTCGCCAGGACGATCGCCGCCGATCCGGTCCTCGCCGCCCGCCATGCCATCCTGTGCTCGATCCCCGGCATCGGCACCGTCACGGCCACCGCCCTCATCGCCAATCTAGACGAGATCGGCGCTCTCTCGTCTAAACAGGTCGCAGC
Organism: Edaphosphingomonas fennica; assembly: GCA_036946415.1. Classification (GTDB taxonomy): domain Bacteria; phylum Pseudomonadota; class Alphaproteobacteria; order Sphingomonadales; family Sphingomonadaceae; genus Sphingomonas_Q; species Sphingomonas_Q fennica_A. The sequence continues at coordinate 6,703 of JAQIJD010000014.1, forward strand.
GCTGGCCGGTCTCGCACCCGCCGCCCACGACAGCGGCACCACCTGTGGCCGGCGCCATATCCGGGGCGGCCGGGCGCCGTTACGACAAGCCCTCTACATGGCAGCCCTCAGCGCCGCCCGCTACAATCCGGCACTCAACGACCTCCGCACGCGACTGCGCGAAAAGGGCAAACCCGCCAAACTCGCTCTCATCGCCGTCGCCCGCAAGCTGCTGGTCCTCGCCAACACCCTCGTCGCCCAGAACCGACCCTGGGTGCCCACGCCCGCTTGACCCACAACACAGATGCTACTCAGCACGAACGGCGGGCGGCAAGTTGCCGGGGCGGCACCGGCCGCCCCGACATCCCTGTCAGAAGGCCAGCGGCTTCACCATCTTCACGCCGGGCAGCGCCTCGACGCGGGCCAGCACGTCGCCTGCGACGGGCGTGTCGACCGAGAGCAGCAGCACCGCCTCGCCACCCGCGGCGCGGCGGCCGAGGTGGAAGGTGCCGATGTTGACGCCCGCCTCGCCGAGCGTCGTGCCCAGGCGGCCGATGAAGCCGGGGGCGTCCTCGTTGACGATATAGAGCATGTCGCCGGCGAGATCGGCCTCGACCTTGATGCCGAACAGTTCGACGAGCCGCGGTGCCGCATCGGAGAAGAGCGTGCCGGCGACCGACTTGTCGCCCTGCTCGGTCGCCACCGTCACGCGGACGAGGGTATGATAGTCGCCGACCGCATCGTGCCGCACCTCGCGGATGTCGAGCCCGCGTTCGCGCGCCAGGAACGGCGCGTTGACCATGTTCACCGTGTCCGAATAGACGCGCATCAGCCCGGCCAGCACCGCACCGGTGATCGGCTTCTGGTTGAGTTCGGCCGCCGCCCCCTCGACCTCGATGGAGATCTTAGTGAGTGCGCCGTGGGCCAGCTGGCCGACGAGGCTGCCCAGCCGCTCCGCCAGCGCCATATAGGGGCGGATGCGCGGCGCCTCCTCGGCCGACAGGCTTGGCATGTTGAGCGCGTTGGTGACGCCGCCCGACACCAGATAGTCGGCCATCTGCTCGGCGACCTGGATGGCGACGTTGACCTGCGCCTCCGCGGTCGAGGCGCCGAGGTGCGGCGTGGAGATGAAGCCGGGCGTGCCGAACAGCGGCGAGGCGGTGGCCGGCTCGGTCTGGAACACGTCGAGCGCGGCGCCGGCGATATGGCCGCTGTCCAGCCCAGCCTTCAGCGCCGCCTCGTCGATCAGCCCGCCGCGCGCGCAATTGACGATGCGGACGCCCTTCTTGGTCTTCGCCAGATTCTCGGCGGACAGGATGTTGCGCGTCTGATCGGTGAGCGGCGTGTGGAGGGTGATGAAGTCGGCGCGGGGCAGCAGCTCCTCCAGCGTCACCTTCTCGACGCCCATCTCCAGCGCGCGTTCGGGCGTCAGGAACGGATCATAGGCGATTACCTTCATCCGCAGGCCCAGCGCGCGATCGGCGACGATCGAGCCGATGTTGCCAGCACCGATAAGCCCCAGCGTCTTGGACGTCATCTCGACGCCCATGAAGCGGTTCTTCTCCCACTTGCCGGCCTGGGTCGACTTGTCCGCTTCCGGAAGATCGCGGGCGAGCGCGAACATCAGCGCGATGGCATGTTCGGCGGTGGTGATCGAATTGCCGAACGGCGTGTTCATCACCACCACGCCTGCGGCGGAGGCGGCCGCGATGTCGACATTGTCGACGCCGATGCCGGCGCGGCCGACGACCTTGAGGTTCGTGGCGGCGGCCAGCACCTCCTTCGTCACCTTGGTCGAGGAGCGGATGGCGAGGCCGTCATACTCGCCGATCATCGCGATCAGCTCGTCCTTCGTCTTCCCCGTGATCTCGTCCACCTCGACCCCGCGATCGCGGAAGATCTGGGCGGCCTTGGGGTCCATCTTGTCGGAAATCAGCACCTTGGGCATCGAATGTCTCCCTCTCCCGCTTGGCGGGAGAGGGCCGGGGTGAGGGCAGTCTCGCAGACCCCGGCCCTTATCTGAAAGTCTGGAGGACGGCCCCTCACCCAACCCTCTCCCCTGAGGGGAGAGGGCTAAAAGATGTCAGCCGCGCGCCTGCGCCCAGGCCCAGTCGAGCCAGGGGCCGAGCGCCTCGATGTCGGCCGTGTCGACGGTGGCACCGCACCAGATGCGCAGGCCCGGCGGGGCATCGCGATAGCCGGCGACGTCATAGGCGGCGTCCTCCGCCTCGAGCAGCGATGCCATCTTCTTGACGAGCGCCAGCTGCGCCTTGTCGTCCATGCCCTCCACCGCGGCGGGCGCGAACTTCAGGCAGACGCTGGTGTTGGAGCGGGAGGCGGGATCGGCCGCCAGATGCTCGATCCACGGCGTGCGGCGCACCCATGCGTCGAGTGCGGCGGCATTGGCGTCGGCGCGATCGAACAGCGCGTCTGTGCCGCCGATGCTGAGCGCCCATTCGAGGCTCCAGATATAATCCTCGATCGCCAGCAGCGAGGGCGTGTTGATCGTGTCGCCCTGGAAGATGCCTTCGATCAGCTTGCCGCCCTTCGTCATGCGGAAGATCTTGGGCAGCGGCCAGGCGGGGGTGTAGCTTTCGAGCCGTTCGACCGCGCGGGGGCCGAGGATCAGCACGCCGTGCGCGCCCTCGCCGCCCAACACCTTCTGCCAGGAAAAGGTGACGACATCGAGCTTATGCCACGGCAAGTCCTGCGCGAAGCAGGCCGAGGTGGCGTCGGCGATGATAAGGCCTTCGCGATCGTCGCGGATCCAGTCCCCGTCCGGCACGCGCACGCCGGAGGTGGTGCCGTTCCACGTCAACACGATGTCGGTCGACTGGTCGAGTGCGGCAAGGTCGGGCAGCTCCCCATAGGGCGCCTTGACGACGGTGGCGTCGATCCTGAGCTGCTTGACGACGTCCGTCACCCAGCCCTCGCCGAAACTCTCCCACGCCACCATCGTCGCGGGGCGGGCGCCGAGCAGCGACCACATCGCCATTTCGACGGCACCCGTATCCGATCCGGGGACGATGCCGATCCGGTAATCGGCCGGCAGCTTGAGCAGGTGGCGCGTCATCTCCATCGCGTGGACGATGCGGCCCTTGCCGATCTTGGAACGGTGCGAGCGGCCGAGCGCGGCGGCGGCGAGGCCGGCGGCGTTCCAGCCGGGCGGCTTGGCGCAGGGGCCGGACGAAAAATGCGGGCGCGCGGGCTTCGCCGCGGGCTTGGGGACGTCAACCATCGATGTTCTCTCCTCGCAGAGAGCGCGCGCCGCGTTGGGACGGCGTGGCCCGCCGGCGCGTTTAGCGATGGGCGGGTTGCTGTCAAGCAATCGTGGCACAAGTGAAGGGCTGTTCGCGCAGAGACGCGGAGACGCGGAGGGGTTCGCAAACATCGGGTGGGCGTGGGCGCAGCCTTTCTAACCTGGCCTGCAGCAAACCCGGCGCCGCGGCCGCGGGCGGAACACCTCCGCGTCTCCGCGCCTCTGCGCGAACCATTCGGCTATCGGCGTAAATACCGTTCATATGCGATGAAGTGCGGATCGACCGGCATGCCCTGCTGTGTTGGCTTGTCGCGCGCCTTCAAACCGGCATGATGCCTTTGAGATCATAAGGAGAGGGTGATGCCGATCGGGTTGATGATGGCCGCCGCCGCCGCCGCCGCCATCGGCGGCGGGGATTGTGCGGCGCTGGCGGACGGCAGATGGCTGCATAACGGCACCGTCGCCACCGCGCGCCCCGTCGCCGCGGCCGGCGCCGCGCCCGCTTATTGCGAGGTGACGGCGACGCTGACGCCCGTCGAAGGCTCGCGCATCGGCGTCGTCTATCGCCTGCCCGCGCAGTGGAACGGCAAGCTGCTGGGCCTGGGCGGCGGCGGCTGGGCGGGCAACGTGCGGCTGGATGCCGCGCTGGAGGGGCTGGGGCGCGGCTATGCCGTGGCGCAGACCGACGGCGGCCACCCGGGCACCGATCCCTGGAACACCGACTGGGCGGCGTCGGCGCCGGCGATCACCGATTTCCAGTGGCGGGCGGTGCACGAGACGGCGGTCGCCGCCAAGGCCGCCATCGCGCGCCACTACGGGCGGCCGCAGGACAAGGCCTATTTCCAGGGCTGCTCGACCGGCGGGCGGATGGCGCTGATGGAGGCGCAGCGCTTCCCGGCCGATTATGACGGGATCATCTCGGCCGCGCCGGTCTATTCGTTGCAGGTGCAGACGAGCGCGATCCTGCGCGGACAGGCATTCGCAGCACCGGGCGCCGCGCTCGACGATGCGATGCTCGCCCGCGTCGGCGCGGCCGCCGTGGCGGCGTGCGACATGGACGACGGGCTGAAGGACGGGCTGATCGCCGATCCGCGCCAATGCGGCTTCGATCCGGCGACGCTCGCCTGCAAGGGCGGCGAGGCGGCGGGCGCCTGCCTCGCGCCCGCGCAGATCGCGGCGCTCCGCACCGCCTATGACGGCCGCCGCCTGCCCGACGGGCGCTGGGCGGCCTTCCCGATGAGCCGTGGCGGCGAGGCGGGGTGGAGCCGCTTCGTCCCCACCGCCGGCCGTGCCGACGCCACCAACGGCGGCGGCATGATGGGGCTGAAGCGGCCGATCTTCGGCGACCGCCCGGTCGATTTCGCCGTCTTCACGCTGGCCGATGCCACCGCCGCCCGCGCCGGCGACTTCGCGCGGGCCTATGAGGCGACCGATCCCGACCTGTCCGCGTTCGTGAAGCGCGGCGGGCGGCTGATCCTGTGGCATGGCGAAAACGATCCCGGCCCCAGCCCGGTCGGCACCGCGGATTATTATCGCGCCGTGCAGAAGGCGGCGCCCGAAGCGGCGGCGACGGGCGTGCGGCTGTTCATGGCGCCCGGTGTCGAACATTGCCGGGGCGGGCCGGGGCCGGACCAGCCGCGCGCGCTCGATGCGCTGGAGGCATGGGTCGAGCGCGGGACGGTGCCGGCGACGCTGCCTGCCGCCAAGGCGGACGGATCGGTGCCGCGCCCGCTGTGCCCGTTCCCCGGCACGCTCCACTATCGCGGCGGCGCGCCGGAGACGGCGGCGGCGTGGGAGTGCCTGGGGTAGGTGGCATGTGCGGGGTTTCTCGCCTGCGATCGATGCGCACGGCTGGAAGTTGACCCGCCTCCGTTCGGGCCGAGCGAAGTCGAGGGTAACGCGGGGCAGGTGTTCCGCGTGTGCCTCGACTTCGCTCGGCATGAACGGAGGAGGTGGGGATTTGATCGGCAACGTGGTCGACGGATGAGGCGGGATACGGATCCACCGGGTCGGTCACGGCTGTGCCCGACACCCCTTATTCGGCGCGAGCCAATCCCGCCAACCTCCGTTCGGCCCGAGCGCAGTCGAGGGCTACGCGCGGCCGGCGCTGCGCATGTGCCTCGACTTCGCTCGGCATGAACGGGGGAGGCGGCGAAGAGAGCGGTAAATTAGCCAATGGGGGGATTGGCCGAATGGGCTATCGCTCCGCTCCATCACCGTTTCGGGATCGCGATCGTCCCCGCCGTATCGGGCACCAGCGCGACGCCGTCGATCGTCCGCTCCGTCGTCCCGCCCCGCCGGCGGATGGTGAGGCGACGGCCGCCGACAGCGATCGTGGCGCGGTCCACCAGCGGCGTCGCGACCGTATAGCGGGCGGTGCCGGGGACGAGCGGATAGAGGCCGAGCGCGCCGAAGACATACCAGGCCGACATCGCCCCGGCATCGTCGTCCATCCCGTCGGCGAAGCCCTGCGGGGCGAGGGCGAAGCTGCGGCCGATCCACGGTTCGGGGCGCTTGCCGGCATTGGTATAGGGGTGCGGGATCGGCTGCGTCAGGATGCGGTGGACGAGGGCCGCGGTGCGGTCGGGGCGGCCGAGCGTCGCATAGAGCCACGGCACGTGGATGTCGGGCTGGTTGGTCATGTTGAACAGGCCGCGCGCGAAGAAGCCGTCCAGTTCGGTCAGCAGCCGGTCCCGCCCGACCGTCGCCACCATCCAGTCGAGATCGAACACCGGCGCCCAGCGATATTGCCAGATCGTGCCCTGATAGAGGCCGCGCGCCTTGACGACGTCGCCGTCCGCGCCCGGCGTCTCGAACACTTGCCGCCACATCGGGCGATAGGCCTGCGCGCGGGCGGTGAAGCGGGTAGCGAGATCGGTGCGGCCGAGATCGTGCGCCAGTTCGGCCACCGCCCAATCGTCATAGGCCGCCTCGATCCGCTGGTCGGGCGTGTCGCGCTGGAGCGTGTCGCTCTCCGCCGCCATCGCCTCCAGCGCCGCCATGGCATCGAAGCCGGTGATGCCGTGGCGATGGAAATCGAGCAGGGCGATGCCGGCATGTTCGGTGCGGACCGTGAGGAACGGTTCGGTCTGCGTCGACCAGCGCGGCTTGCCCTCCGCATAGAGGGCGGTGAGCGAGCGGGCGATGTCGGCGGCGCGGGTGCGGTCGATCAGCGCGATCAGCGGCATCTGCGTGCGGTAATTGTCCCACAGCGCCCAGCTTGTGTAACGGTGCGTGCCGGGCGGGGCGGTGCGGAGGACGCCGTCGCTGCCGCGATAGCGGCCGTCGGGATCGTCGATCGCGACCGGCGTCTGCATCACCCGGAACAGCGACGTGTAGAACAGCGCGCGCGTCTCGCGCGGGGCGCGGATCGCGATGCGGCCGAGTTCGCGCTGCCAGCGGCCGCGCGTCTCGGCGAGCAGGGCGGCGAAGGGTCGGGCGCCCGCCTCGGCCGCCAGCACGCGGTCGGCGGCGGGGGCATCGACGGTCGAGAGGCCGGTGCGGACCTCGACGACCGCCCCGCGCTTCAGCTCGAGCGGCAGCGCGGCGGCGGTGCCGGCGATCGTGGCGTCCGTCCGCGCGATGCCATCGACGGTGATGTGGCTCGCCGAATGGATCGTGTAGCGGCCGGCGTCGCAGACGGTGCCGGCCGTCATCGTCGCCAGCAGCGCGCCGCCCGATGCCTCCAGCCGGGCGGCGTGGCGCACGGCGATGGCAGGCGCGGCGTCGAGGCGGAGGACGTAGCGGCCGGGTGCCGTGACGGTGAAGCGGAGGAGGCCGGTGGCGCGCGTCGCGGTCATGTCGGCGGCGATGCCGCCCGCGAAGGTGACGCGGTAGCGGCCGGCGCCGGCGCGTTCGCTGGCCTTGTCGATCGCGGCGTCCGGCCCGGCGCCTTCGGGCAGGAACGAGACGCGCAGATCGCCGCCCGCCCCGCCGCAGCCGACGCCGACACCGCGCGTGTGCGAGAAGCCGCGGAGCGTGCGGGCGGCGAAATCGTAGCCGGCGTGGTTGGCGGGATCGGTATCGGGCCCCAGCTGGACCATGCCGTAGGGGGCGGCCGCGGCGGGCGCGACCTGGCCGAAATCGCCGAGCGTGCCGACCAGCGGATCGACCAGATCGACGGGCTGTTGCGCCGCAGCCGGGGCCGCCGCCAGCGACAGGCCGAGAATGATGGCCCTCATGCCGGCGGACGGAAGAAGCGGGGCGGGAAGGGGGCCATGCCCGGCCCCTTCGGATCGCGCAGTTCGTTGCGCTGGCCCGAATCGGCACTGAGCGGGATCTGCATACCCCCCGTCTCATCCAGCAGGCGGAACAGCTTCGCGCTCATCCGCTCGGCCAGCGCCTCATGGCCGGGGCGGGCGAGAAGATTGTCGGTCTCGTGCGGATCGGCGGCGAGGTCGTAGAGTTCGTCCACGTCCCAGATGCCGTGGAAATGCATATATTTGTAGCGATCCTCGCGCAGCGCGTGGACGGTCGGCGTCTGCGGGAAATTGCGCTCCCAATAATATTCGTAGAGCAGTTCCTGCCGCCACGGCACGTCCGCCGCGCCGCCGATCAGCGGCAGCATGTCCGCCCCCGCCATGCCGGCCGGCGCCTCCAGCCCGGCGGCGGCGAGCATCGTCGGCGCGACGTCGATATTGGCGACGACTCGATCGACGGTGGCGGGGCCGAACAGCGCGGGGCAGCGCATCAGCATCGGCACGCGCATCGATTCCTCATAGGCGGCGCGCTTGTCGATGAGGCCATGCTCACCGAACATGAAGCCATTGTCGCCCATGTAGAGGATCAGCGTGTCGTCCAGCTCGCCGCGCGCCGCCAGCAGGTCCATGATGCGGGCGAGGCCCTCGTCCACCGCAAGCAGCGTCTCCATGTAGCGCTTGTAATAATCGCCGATGTCGAGCGTGCCGTGATAGGGATAGTCGACGCCGTGCCAGCTGTTGCGCTGGTTTTCCACCCACATCGGCCGGCCGGGGATGCCGGGCTTCATGCTGTCGGGATAGCGGAACGTCTCCTTGTCGTAGCGACCGCGGTGGCGCTCGGCGGGAATGAATTCGGAATGGACCGCCTTGTGGGCGAGGTGCATCATCCACGGCCGCTTGCCGTCGCGCTGCTCCAGCCAGTCGATCGCATAATCGGTCAATTCGTCGGTGATATAGCCCTTCTGGGGGACGGGCCTGCCATCGACGTTGAGGCCGTTGGGGCCGGGCAGATAATCGCCCTGCCCGCGGAAGCTGACCCAGCGGTCGAAGCCGGGCTGGGGCGCATCGCTTTCCAGCCCCATGTGCCATTTGCCGATGAAGGCCGTCTCGTAGCCCGCCGCCTGGAGATATTCGGGGTAATAGATCAGGCCGGGCGGGATCGGGTGGTTGTTGTCCACCACGCGGTGCTGGTGCGCGTAGAGGCCGGTAAAGATCGAGGCGCGGCTCGGCGAGCAGAGCGCGGTGGTGACGAAGGCGTTGCGGAAATGGACGCCCTCGCGCGCCAGCCGGTCGAGCGTCGGCGTTTCGCCGAAGGACTGCGCCTGCATGAAGCCCATCGCGTCGTAGCGATGGTCGTCGGTCAGCACGACGAGGATGTTGCAGGGGCGGACGCCGGGCTTGCGGCGGAGCGCCAGCCGCCTCACGGGCGCGGCGGCCGGGGCGGCGGCGGCGAAGCTGTAGAGGCCGAAGGCGCCGCCGCTGCCCGCCAGCAGCAGCCCGCGCCGGTCGATTCCGTCCGCCATCAATGCGCCCCGACGTGCGAATAGGGGTCGGTCTGGCCGGCGAGCCATGGATCCTTCGTCGCCGTCCGCATCGCCAGCAGGCGGGCGGCGAGCGTGGCCTTGAGGGCGGCCAGCGCCGGATCGGTGGCGCGATTGTCCAGCTCGAGCGGGTCGCGCGTCAGGTCGTAGAGTTCCTCGGCCGGGCGCTGGAGGTAGGCGGCCTGCGTGCGCTGCCCGAGCCGGATCGCGGGATCGGCGGCGATCGCCTTCCACGACGGCGACCCCGCCACATCGCCCGCGATCGGATAGGGGAGGGGGTGGGCGAGGTTGAGGATGTAGCTGTGCGTCTTGGTGCGGACCGCGCGCATCGGATAATATTGATTGATCTCGTGGAAGTCGTGGCTGGCGAATATCGCGTCGCGCGCCGGATCGCCGGTCGCGCCGAGGATCGGCAGCAGCGATTTGCCGGACAGCGGATAGGCGGGCGGGGCGACGCCCGCCCAGTCGAGCACGGTGGGGGCGATGTCGGTCCAGCCGACCATCGCGTCGTTGACCGCCGCCGGGCGGCCGGGGGCGCGGACGATCAGCGGCAGGTGCAGGCCCGGATCGTAGAGGTTGGTCTTGGCGCCGGGGAACGGCCGGCCGTTGTCGCTGAGGAAGATCACCAGCGTGTCGTCGGCGCGGTCGGTGGCGGCGAGATCGTCGAGGATCATGCCGACGCCGGTGTCGAGCCGGCTGAGCGATTCGTAATATTCGGCCAGATCCTGCCGCACCGCCGGCAGATCGGGCAGGTGCGAGGGGATCGGCACGCGGCGCGGATCGTAGACGGCGGGGGCCACGCCGGGCCAGCGCCGGTCGTTGCCGTAATCGACCGCGGCGCGGTGCGGATCGCTGTAGGCGACGGTGACGAAGAAGGGGCGATCGTCGGTCGAGCGGATGAAGCTTGTCGCGGCGACGGACAATTCGCGCACGTCGCGGATGCCGGATCGTTCGGGCACCAGTTCCGCCTCGTAGGGGAAGGCGCTGTCGGGGCCGACATGCTTCTTGCCGACCAGCGCCGTCGCATAGCCCGCGGCGCGGAGCAGCGCCGGCAGCGTCAGGATGCCGGGCAGCAGCGACTGGTGATGCACGTCGTGGTTGAGGCCGTACATGCCGTTCTGGTGCGTGTAGAGGCCGGTGTTGATGACCGCGCGGCTGGGGCTGCACGAGGAGACGGCGGCGAAGCCGTGGGTGAAGCGCGTCCCCTCCCGCGCCAACCGGTCCAGCCGGGGCGTGCGGATCGGCACGCCATAACAGCCGAGGTCCAGCCCCTGATCGTCCGAGATCAGGAGGAGGACGTTGCGCTGCCGGCGCGGCGCCTGCGCGAGGGCGGCGGGGGCCGCGGCCACCGCCGCCACCCCCGCCATGCCCTGCAACAGGCGCCGCCGGTCCATCAGAAGTTGGCCTGCACGCTGAAGCGGAACGACCGGCCGAGGATCGGCCGCGCCAAGATCACGCCCTGGCCCTGCCCGCCGATGATGCGCGGGTTCTGTTCGGTCAGGCCCAGTTCGTCGGTCAGGTTGTTGGCCGTCACCTGCACCCGCAGCCGCTCGTTCAACTCGACCGCGATGCCCGCGTCGAGCTGGTAGAAGTTCGGCAGGATCTGGAGGTTCTCGGGGTCCGAGAAGCGATCGCCGGTATATTGCAGCGTGGCGAACAGCGACGGCTTGATGCTTCCGACGGGCAGCTCGTAGGCCGGCGTCACCCGCCACATCCAGCGCGGCTGGCGCTGGACGCGGTTGCCGGTGTTGTCGATCGCGCCGTTGCCGGTGAAGAAGCCGCGGTAGGTGGCATCCAGATAGGTGCCCGCCGCGGTGACGCTGAAGCCTTCGAACGGCCGCACCACGCCTTCCAGCTCGACGCCGGTCGCCTTAGCGCCGCCGTTGGAGCTGACCGGCACGTTGTTGATGAGCGTGGTCGTCGACAGCCCGTCGAACTTGTTGTGGAAGACGGTGGCGTAGAGGTTGGCGAAGCGCGTCGAGAGCTTCAGCCCGCCTTCATAGGTGTCCACTTCCGCCACGGCGGCGAGGCCGGTGCCGTTGGCGATGTTGGCGGCGGACGCCTCGCGCAGATTGTCGAACTGCGGGAAGCTGTTGCCGCGGCTGTAGCGGACGAAGAAGCCGAGTTCGCGGCTGATGTCGTAATTGGCACCCGCCGTCCACGACCAGGCATCGTCGCGGTAGCGGATGGTGCGCGCCTGCCCGAGCACCGTGACGGCATTGTCGTAGAGCGTGTTGGCATTGCCGTCGAGATTGACGGTCGCCGTCTGCGGGGTGCGCAGCGTGGCGTCGATGATGTGGCGCTGCCAGCGGACGCCGCCGTCGACGCGCAGTTCGGGCGTGATCTGGAATTCGTCGACCGCATAGAAAGCGACGTCCTGCCCGTCGTACCAACCGCGCGTCTGGAAGGCGGGGCCGCCGGTGAAGCCGCGCAGCGTCGCCTGCTGCGCCACGCCGGCGGCGTTGGCGACGGCGAGGTCGATGCGGCGGGCGTTGGGCTCGGCCGCCAGCAGAACCTGATTGCCCAGCGTCCACGCATCGTAGCTGGTGTAGGCGGTGTAATAGAAGCCGCCGGTCAGCTTGTTGTTGCCCGCGGTCCATTCGGCCGCCGAATCGCTGACGAAGGAGGTGATCTTCTTGCGCACTTCCCAGATGCCGGCGCGCAGCACCTGCGCGTTCGGCCCGGCGGCGACCGCGCCGCTGCCGTTGGCGTAGCTGACGCCGCGCACCGTGGCGCCGGCGCCGGCGAGGCGCGTCGCCATCACCGCGGCGGAGACGGGCGCCTCGGTCGGCACCAGCCCCAGCGTGTCGGCGTGGCCGCCCAGATAGCTGGCGCGCTCGCGCAGGCGCAGCCCGTCGAGGATCTCATAATCGAGGGTGACGCCGGTGTGGATCACCTTGGCGCCGCGGCCGTCCTGCAAGTCCACCGTCCGGCCGACGATGTTCTGCACCTGCCGCGTATCCGGGCCGTTGAGCGTGCCGGTGCCGGCGTCGAAACCGGGGTAGGCGCGGGTCTTGGTGCCGTCGACCAGCACCGGGATCGGCAGCAGCCACTGGCCGCGATCGTTCAGGTAGCGGGCGTAGAGCTCGACCGAGCCGCGGTTGCCGAAATCGTGGCGGATGTTGGCGGTGATCTGCCCGCCCTGCTCGGCACGGTAGCGCGGATCGCGGATGCCGTTGCTCTGCGCATAATAGCCGCCGACCATGAAGCCGGTATCCTCGCCCAGCGGGCCGGACACCCACGCGTCGCCGCGCACCTCGTCGAACGTGGTGTAGGACAGCTTGGCGAAGCCCTTGAGGTCGCGGCCGCCGGTGCGGGGGACGACGTTGACGGTGAGGCCGGGCTGGCCGTTGGAGAACAGCGAGCCGGTGCCGCCGCGCACCGCTTCCACGCGCTGCACAGTCTCGTCGAGGCGGATGAGCTGCGAATTCTCGAGGAACGACAGCGTCGGCGGGGCGAAGATCGGCGTGCCGGCATATTGGAAGGTCACGAACTGCGCGTCGCCGCCCGAAGGATAGCCGCGCACGAACACGTTGGCGCCGTTCTGGCCGCCCGAGCTTTCGGCCATCACGCCCGGCACGGTGCGCAGGATGTCTGCGGTGCTGGTCGGCGCGGCGCGGGCGATGGCATCGTTGCTCAGCGTCGTCACCGCGAAGGATGCGTCCTGACGGCGGGTGCCGCCGCCGGCGGTGCCGACGACGACGATCTCGTCCACCTGCGCGTCGGCGGCGCCGATGCGGCTGGGGCCGGCTTCGGCGCGCTGGGCGGCATCGGCGGCCTGCGCGGCGGCGGGATCGGTCTGGGCGAAAGCGGGCGTGGCGGCGAGGCCCGCGGCCAGCGCGGTGCCGGCCAGCAGGCGACGGGCGAGACGATCGAACATGAAGTCCTCCTGATATAGCGGGCCGCCGGTTGTTTCCCCTCCGGCGTGCCTTCTGCGCGCTTCCCTAGGCCAATTGACAACGCTAGTCGATTGTCAGGCGCATGAAGCGGATCAGTATGTCGAAGCATTTCCGGGCGATGCTGCCCTTTCTCCTGCCTGCGGCGGCGGCCGCGCAGACGGTGGCGGTGCCCGCTTTCGATCTGCCGCCGTCGTCCCTCCTGAGCCGGGAGGCGGTGGCGGTGATGCAGCGCCAGCAGGCGGTGCGCCCGCCCGACTTGACGGGCGACATCGCCGCCGCCCGCCGCTTCTGGGGTGCCTATAACGACGACCGGCTGGCCGAGTTGCGGCGGCGGTTCGCGACGCGCGAGGCGCGGCGGACGATCGGCGGCGTCGCGGTGGACGTGGTGACGCCATCGGCAGGCGTCCGCCCCGGCAACGATGCGCGCATCCTGCTGAACGTCCACGGCGGCGCCTTCCAGTGGGGCAGCGGCAGCGGTGCGCTGGTCGAGGCGATCCCGATCGCGGCGACGATGGGCGTGACGGTGGCGACGATCGACTATCGCCTCGCCCCCGAACATCGCTTCCCCGCCGCGTCGGAAGATGTGGCGGCGGTCTATGCGGAACTGCTGAAGACCTATCCGGCCGCCAATATCGGCCTCTACGGCTGCTCGGCCGGCGGCGTCGTCACCGCGCAGGCGATCGCGCTGATCCGCCGCCGCGGCCTGCCGCGGCCGGGGGCGGCGGGCACCTTCTGCGGCACGGGTGCGGCCTATGGCGGTGACAGCGCCTATCTGTCCGATCCGCTGACGACGGGGGCGCCGGCGCGGACGGAGCCGCTGCCGGACGGGCTCGCCAACCCCTATATGGCGGGTGCCGCCGCGGACGATCCGCTCGCCTACCCCTTGCGGTCCGATGTGGAGATGGCGGCCTTTCCGCCGACCTTGCAGATCGCCGGCAGCCGCGACTTCGCCGCCAGCATCCTCACCTTCCAGCATCGCCGGCTGACGGCGCTGGGGGTGGCGAGCGAGCTGCATCTGTTCGACGGGCTGGGCCATGCCTTCTTCGTCTGGCCCGACATGCCCGAATCGATCGAGGCCTACCGCCTCGTCGCCGGCTTCTTCGACCGGCATCTCGGGCGCACGCCCGCACATAAGGATGGAAGACGATGACGTTCCGGCACGCGATCCTCGGCTGGGCGCTGGCACTGGCGGCGCTGCCCGCCGCCGCCCGGCAGCCCCCGGCCGAACTCTACGGCCCGCTGTTCGCGCGCGTGCAGACCGAACGGCTGTTCCCGGACGGCAAGACCTTTGCCGACGCCGCGCCGAAGCGCGATCCGCAGGCCATCATGGCCGATTACACCGCCGCCGCCCCCGCGACGGCGGAGGCGCTGCGCGCCTTCGTGCTGGCCAATTTCACCGTGCCCGGCGTCAACGACCGCGATGCCGCCGCGCTGCGCCGCCACATCCGCAACCTGTGGCCGACGCTGGTGCGCCGGCCCGAACCGGTGGCGGCGGGCGGATCGGCGCTGCCGATGGCGGCGCCCTATGTGGTGCCGGGCGGGCGTTTCCGCGAAATCTATTATTGGGACAGCTATTTCACTATGCTGGGGCTGGCGGTGGACGGCCAGCAGCCGCTGATCGAGGCGATGCTGGAGGATTTCACCGCCACGATCGAACGCTACGGCCATATCCCGAACGGGATGCGGACCTATTATCTCGGCCGGTCGCAGCCGCCCTTCTATGCGCTGATGCTCGACCTGTCGAAGGATCGCGATCCGGCGCTGGCGGCGAAGCGGCTGGCGGCGCTGCGTCGTGAATATGCCTATTGGATGAAGGGGGCGGACTGCCCCGGCAAGGCGGGTGCGTGCGACCGGGTGGTGCGGATGCCGGACGGCACCCTCCTCAACCGCTATTGGGACGATCGCCCGCTGCCCCGCGACGAATCCTATGCCGAGGACGTCGCCACCGCCGCCGGAGCAGCACCTCGCCCGGCCGGGGCGGTCTATCGCGATCTGCGCGCGGGGGCGGAGAGCGGCTGGGACTATAGCAGCCGCTGGCTGGCGGACCCGGCGCGGCTCGCCAGCGTGCGGACGACCGAGATCGTGCCCGTCGACCTCAACAGCCTGATGTTCCTGATGGAACAGGCCATCGCCCGCCGCTGCGCCGCAGCCGCCGATACCGCCTGCGCGGCGCAGTTCACCGCCGCCGCGGCCCGGCGGCGGTCGGCGATCGACCGCTATTTCTGGGTCGCGGGCGAGGGCCGCTATGCCGACTGGGACCGGGCGACGCGCAAGGCGACCCCGCGCGTGTCGGCGGCGATGCTCTATCCGCTGTTCGCCGGGATCGCCTCGCCCACGCAGGGCGCGGCGGTGGCGGATACGGTGCGGCGGCAGCTGCTGGCGGGCGGCGGCCTCGTCACCACCCCGCTCCGCACCGGCCAGCAATGGGATGCGCCCAACGGCTGGGCGCCGCTACAGTGGATCGCCATCGCCGGCCTCGATCGGGCCGGGCAGCCGGCGCTGGCGGAGGACATCGCCCGCCGCTGGATCGGCACCGTCGGCACGACCTATGCCGAGACGGGCAAGATGCTGGAGAAATATGACGTGGTGGAGCGCAAGCCCGGCGGCGGCGGCGAATATCCGACGCAGGACGGCTTCGGCTGGACCAACGGCGTGACCAGCGCGATCCTCGAGCGGTATCCGGCGATCACGGGGCGGTAACCCTGCGCGGGGGGCATCACACCCCGTTCATGCCGAGCGAAGTCGAGGCACATGCGCGGCAACTGCCCCGCGTAGCCCTCGACCCTTCGACGGCGCTCAGGATAGGCTTCGCTCGGGCCGAACGGCGGTTTGGGGGGGGGCGCCCTGTCAGAACCCCTTGCTCTTAACCGTCCACCCCGGCGTCCGGCAGAGCGCGCAGCCGCCGGCCGGCAGGAACATCGCCTTGCCCGCCGCGCTGCCCTTCAATTGCCAGTCCAGCCAGCCGATCGCGACGGGGGCGAAGGCGCCGCCGGCGGGCTCGCGATAGGTGCCGGAATGGCCGACGCCCGCCTTCCAGGCGCGCACCACCGGCACCTTCGTGATCCGCGCGAAATCGTCGTCGGCATTGGGGAAGGCGACGTCGCCCGCATCGCCGCTGATATAGGCGATGGGGGCGTGGAGCGTATCGAGATCGGCCTTCACCGTCTCCGCGCCCGGCAGGCCGCCGCTGCCGGGCAGGACGCCGCTGTTCCAGATCACGCTCGTCTTCACGCGTGGGTCGCTGGCGGAATATTTGAGCGCCTGGAGGCCGCCGCAGGACTGGCCCATCACCGCGATCTTCTGCGGATCGAGCCGGCCCTGCCACGGGCTGCCGACGCGGCCGTTCTCGGCCACCGCCCAGTCGATCGCGTCGCCGAGCTGCTGCCAGCGCGTCTTGGGCGGCGGGGCGTCGGGATCGCCGGACTGTTTCGGCGGGGCGACGCGCACCTTGGGTGGCGCCGGCTTCTCGACGTCCGGCCCGGCGATCGGGCCGATCGCGACCACCAGATAGCCGCGGGCGGCGATCTCCTCGAGGAAGGGGCGGAAGCGGTTGCCCTCGTTGCGGCAGCCGCCGTTGGCCCAGCCAACGATCGGCAGCGGCCCGGTGCGGGTCGCGGCGGCAAGGTCGGCCGGGCGGTAGACGGTATGCGTCGGCAGGCCGGGATCGACCTCCATCACGGCGGCGGCGGCAAGCAGGAGGGCGAGCGGCATCGGCGGTCTCCGGTCAGCGGCAGGTCTTTTCGCCGGTGCAGGGGCGCAGCGGCGGGGTGGGACGGTAGGCGATGAAGCGCGGGGTGCCCCCGGCGGCGGCGACGCGCGCGTCCAGATCGGCGGGGGCGGCGCGCCAGCGGCCGGTGGCGATGCGATCGGCCAGCGTTTCGACGATCGCGACGTGCTCGGGCGCGGTGAAGGTGCAGTGGCCGGCGCCGTTGACCCACGCCAGCCGCACCAGCTTCGCCCGACCGGCGGCCTGCGCCGCCTCGGCATAGCCGCGCTGCATGGTGGGCGAGGTCGCGCCGTCGCCGATCGCCTGATAGCTCAGCACCGGCCGCGTCGTTCGGCCGGTCGGGGCGTAATGATCGCGCATGTAGGTTACGGCGGCGGGGCGGGCGGCGATGCGCGGGGCCCTGGCCAGCGCCCTCAGATCGGCGGCGAGGCTGAGGCCGGCCTCGGCATAGAGCGTGCGCACCAGCTTCGACCGGCCGCTGAGCGCCAGTTGACGCGTATAATCGACGCCCTCGTTCCACGAGAAATTGCCGCCGGCGCGCGCCTCGCTGTCCTGCCGGGGCAGGAACACGCCCATCACGAAGCTGCGCGCGATCTGCGCGTGCTGCGCCGCATGGTCCCGGTCGGCGGGGCGGGGGGCGGCGGGGTCGGTCCAGCCGGGGATGCCGGCCAGCACGCCCGCCAGCGCGATGCGCGCGCGGCCCGCCGGCGTCTGCTGCGCGCGATCGAGGATCGCTTGCGCGGCGGCGCCGTTGGCGCGATCGTCGGGGATGCCGGTCAGTCGGAGCGCCGCATCGTCGGGGGCGAGCAGCGTCTTGAAGGCGAAAGCGCCGTCGAGCGCCATGTTCATCATGCCGGGCGTCCCGCCGATCGAGGCGCAGCCGGGGGCGGCGCCGTCGATCCGGGCGGGGTGGCGCTCGACCAGCGCGGTGGTGACGAGGCCGCCCATCGACGAACCCCAGGCGATCGTCCGCTTCGGCGCGCCGGCGGCGGCGGCAAAGGCATCCAGCGTGGCGATGCCGTCCGCCTCGCCCTCCTCCACCGCCCAGCCGCCGCGGGCATAGCCCGTCGCCGCCAGCGCATAGCCGCGGGCGAGGAGCGGGGCGGCGGTGTCCTTCGGCGCGAGATCGATCGTTGCGGGGACTTGCGGGCGATAGCCGCGGCTCCACAGCAGCAGCGTGCCGTTCCAATTGTCCGGCACCTCGGCCTGCCACTTCGCACCGGAAGGGAGCGTGCCGCCGAGCGGGCGGGCGTCGGCCGCGGCGCCCGCCAGCAGCAGCGCAAGGGCGAGCCGCCTCACCACGTCTTGCGCACGCCGACGAGGAAGAAGCGGCCGAGGATGTTGGAGATCTGCGGATCGAAGGCGAGCGTGCCGTTGTAGACGATCGGCACCTTGGTATCGGTGACGTTCTGGACGTCGAACGTCAGGCTGGTGCCGCCGAGCAGCGATCGCCCCCCGTCCTCCGCCCGCATCGTGTAGCGCAGCGAAAGATCGGCGGTGGTGTAGGCGCGCACCCGCTGCACCGGCGCCACCGAATTGTTGCGGTAGCGGCCGGCATAATTGACGAACAGGTTCGCCCCGAAGCGATCGTCCGACCAGCCGAGCGTGCCGCGGGCGCGGAAGCTGAGCGGGTTGTTGATCGTGTTGACGACCTCGGTCAGCGGCAGCGTCGGCAGGCTCGATCGCTTGAAGCGCAGGATGTGCGTGGCGGTGCCGCCCACCGTCGCGCGGCCGCCGCCCAGATCGAAGGCATAGTTGGCGACGCCTTCCAGACCGTCCGTCCGCACGCGCCCGACGTTCACCTTGCGCCCGTCGACGAAGGCGAGGACGTTGGCGGGGTTTTCCTGCAAACCCGTGTAGAAGGGGCTGTTGAGGAAGGAGAGGACGAGCGCCGCCGAAGGATTGCGCTGGACGAGCGGGCCGAGCAGCGCGGCGCGCGCCGGGGTCAGCGCCAGCGTGTCGTTGCCCGGCGTCTCGATGCGGTTCTTGTAATCGACGTTGAAATAGGTGAGCGAGAGGTTGAGGCCGGGCACGAACGCCGGCTCCAGATCGCCGCCCAGCGACCAGATCGTCGCCCGCTCCGGCCCCAGATCGCCGCTGCCGCCGCGCACCCAGAGCGTGCGGGTGACGCCCGTCGCCGCGGTGGGATCGGTGAAGTCCTGCACGCTGATCGTGGCGGTGGTGGGATCGATGTCCGACAGGGTCGGAGCGCGGAACGAGCGGCCGTAGGTGCCGCGCAGCGCCAGCGCGCGGACGGGCTTGTAGCGGACGGCGAACTTCGGGTTGGTGGTGCCGCCGAAGTCGCTGTAGTCGTCGTGCCGGATCGCGGCCGACAGCGACAGTTCCTCGATCCCGCCCACCGCGTTGCGCCCGCTGAACAGCGGCACGAACACTTCGCCGTAGACCGACTTCACGTCGCGCTTCGTCTTCGACTGGCGATCGATGATCGTCGCCACGTCCGCGCCCGCGATATTGTTGGAGAAGAGCGAGCGGAGCGTGTGATCCTGATATTCGCCGCCGACCGCCAGCTTGACCTCGCCGCCGGGCAGGCTGAACAACGATCCGTCCACCTTCAGCCCGTAATCCTGCAGATCGTAGCGGCTGCCGATGAAATTGTAGCCGAGCAGGCGCGCGAGCGTGGCGGGATTGGTGAAGCTGCCGTCCCCGAACGGATTGAAGGCGGTGAGCGGGTTGGTGTCGCGCAGCGCCGCGGTCAATTGCGCATTGTTGATCGCATAGACGGTGCGGCCCTCGTCGTCGCGGCCGTAGCTGGCGTAGGCGCTGGCGTTCCAGCTGCCGCCGAGATCGATGTCGACGCCGCCGGCCGCGTCCCACGCTTCCTGGAAGGCGTCCTGCCGGGTCGGGCCGAAATCGTCGTAGAAGCTGTAGTTGACGGTCACGCTCGCCGCCGCCGGATTGGGGCTGACGAAATAGGGGTTGCTGCGCGGCACCGTGAGGTTGGCGGACTGCGCGCCGGTGCTGCGATCGAGCTTGCGCTTGGCGTAGAAGCCTTCCGCCCAGATCTTGATCGCGGGGGTGATTTCCTGGGAAGCGCTGCCGATCACGCTGTCCCGGTTCTGGCCGGGGATGGCGTCCGCGCCGAGATAGGCGCTCTGGCGGTTGGGGGCGGTGAGGCGGCCCGCCGTCAACCCCGTGCCGTTCTGGCCGGCGGGGATGCCGAAGCGGTTGCCGCCGACCTGGATGTTGCCGGGGTTGCTGTTGAACGAACGCTGGTCGGTGCCGCCGAAGCGGCGCAGATCGTCCGTATAGCGTTCGCGCTGCTCGGCGCGGAGCGGGGTGCGTTCGTTATGCTCGTAGGCGATCATCACCCGGCCGCTGCCCCAATTGTGGCCGGCGATGAGACCGTAGATCTGCTGGTTGACCTCGCGGTTGAAGCCGTAGCGGACGTTCGCCTCGACCCCCTCGAAATCGCGGCGGAGGAGGATGTTGACGACGCCGCCGACCGCGTCCGATCCGTAGATGGCGGAGCCGCCGTCGGCCATCACCTCCAGCCGGCCGATCGCGGCGGTGGGGATGATCGAGGGATCGAAGAATTGTGCCTGCGTGCCGGCGGGCGGCAGGCGGCGGCCGTTGAGGAGGGTGAGCGTCGCCTCCGTCCCCAGGCCGCGCAGGTTGATGCCGTTGCCGCCGGTGATGTTGGCGTTGGCGTTGTTGGCGGCGCCGTTGAAATTCTCGGACGCGCCGAGGCTGGTGACGGACGGGATCAGGCGGACCAGCTCGGTCGTGGTCGTCACCGGCTGGTTCTGGATGTCCTTCTGGCTGAGGCCGAGAACCGGCGCGCCGACCGGCGCCACGCCGCGGATGCTGGTGCCGGTGACGACGATCTCCTCGGTCGTCGCCGGCTCGGGCGCGGGATTGGCCTCGGCGGCGGAGGGCAGCGCGGGGCGGGCGGGGGCGGAAGGGGGCGATCCGGCGTCGGCGGCGCCGGGCTGGGCGGGCGCCTGCTGCGCCATCGCCGGCATCGCGAGAAGGGCGGCGGCGGCGACGCCGGCGAGCAGGCGCGCGGGCGTGGATGCGGGTGCGGCCCCGCGCTGGCGATCGGTCATGGCACTCTCCCGGTGTTCTGGTCTGGTCTGGTCAGGTGGTGGGCGTCAGGCGGACGGGCACGCTGAGCGCGCCGATCTCCGGAAAGCGGGTCGGCTGCGGCTCGCCGGCAAGGGCGAAGCCGGCGGTGCGCGCCAGCAGCTCCTCCAGCGCGACGCGCATCTCCAGCCGGGCGAGCGCCGCGCCGGGGCAATGGTGCGGGCCGCGGCCGAAGGCGATGTGATCGCCGATATTGGGGCGATCGAGGCGGAA
This sequence comes from Edaphosphingomonas fennica, assembly GCA_036946415.1. Taxonomy (GTDB): domain Bacteria; phylum Pseudomonadota; class Alphaproteobacteria; order Sphingomonadales; family Sphingomonadaceae; genus Sphingomonas_Q; species Sphingomonas_Q fennica_A. Next base: position 27,624 of record JAQIJD010000014.1, read on the forward strand.
TTCGTCGGGCGCCTCGAACACCGCCGCGTCGCGATTGGCGGAGGCATAGACGAGCGCGATCGGATCGCCGGCGGGGATCGTGCGGCCGGCGATCGTCACGTCCTGCCGCGCGGTGCGGGCGAAGCCGCGATAGGGGGTGTAGAGGCGCAGGAACTCCTCGACCGCCGCCGGGATCAGCGCGGGATCGGCGCGCAGCCGATCCTGCAACGTCCGATCGCGGCCGAGGTGGACGACCATGCTGCCGAACAGCACCGTCGGCGCGATGATGCCGACCACCAGCACCTGGCGGATCGTGCCGACGATCATCGCGTGCGGCAGCGGTTCGCCATCGACGCGGGCGGCGAGCAGCGCGCTGGTCGCATCCGTCGCGGGATCGAGCGGATTGGCCAGCCGCTCCTGCACCAGCCCTTCGGCCATGGCATAGAGCGCGAGGCTCGATTCCTTGACGACCGCCTCGTCCGCCGACTGGACGGCGATATTGTAGCGGGCGCCCGTCTCGGCCAGCGCGCGGATCTGCGCCTCGGGCAGGTTCATCCAATTGGCGAAGACGAGGATCGGCAGCCGGCTGGAGAAATCGGCGCAGATTTCGGCATGGCCGCGCGCGATCAGCGGATCGAGCAGTTCCGCGCAATAGCGCCGCGTCGTCGCCTCGAGATGGGCGACGCGCCGTTCGGACAGCAGCGGATTGAGCGCGCGGCGATAGGGGGTGTGATCGGGCGGATCGAGGTGGAGCGGCGGACGGCGGCCGGTGAAGGCGACCTTGGGGATGACGTTCTGGACCGAGGTGATGAAGGTGGCGCTGTCCGCCGCGGCGCGGGCCACGTCGTCATAGCGCATCAGCGCCCAGAAACCGCCCCAGCTATCGCTGTGCGCCACCGGGCAGCGCGCGCGCAGATCGGCATAGAGCGCGTTGGGGCTGTCGAACGTCTCGGGGGCGAGCGCATCGAAATCGCTGTCTGGCTTCACCGATCATCCTCTTCCGTTGCCGCCTTCATATCAGCCTGTCGTATGTGTGCAAGCGCTTACATGCTTGTGCCCGGCGGGATCGCGGGCGATCAGGCGCCATGTCCGCCCCGGCCCCCGCCCGCCCCGCCGCACCCCCGGTGCCGACGCTGAAATCGGTGGCGGCGCTGGCGGGCGTCTCCACCGCCACCGTCTCGCGCTTTCTGAACGCGCCCGCCGTCGTGGCACCCGACACGGGCGATCGCATCCGCGCCGCCATCGCCGAGACGGGCTATGTCCCCAATCTGCTGGCGGGCGGCCTCGCCTCCAGCCGCAGCCGGCTTGTCTCGGTGATCGTGCCGAGCGTCGGGCAATCGATCTTCAACGACACCGTCGATGCGATCGTCGAGGAGCTGGCGCTGGCCGGCTATTCGGTGATGCTCGGCCTGTCGGGCGAGGACGACGGGCGGCTCGCCACCGTGCTGGATGCGGCGATCGCGCGCCGGCCAGACGGCATCATCCTGACCGGGAGCAACCTCAGCGAACCCTTCCGCGCCAAGCTGCGCGCCGCCGGCATCGCCGTGATCGAGACGTGGGATCTGCCGCCGGCGCCGATGGACATGGCGATCGGCTTCTCGCACGTCGCGGTGGGCCGGGCCTTGGGGGCGTTCCTCGCCGACCGCGGCTACCGGCGGCCGCACGTCATCTCCGCCAGCGGCGTGCGCGCGCGCCACCGGCTGGAGGGGCTGATGCAGATGCTGGTCGAACGCGGCCTGCCGCCGCCGACGGTCGACTTCCTCGGCGGATCGACGCGCTTCGGCGAGGGGCGGCAGCGGTTCGGAACGCTGGCGGATCGCGGCGATCCGCTGCCCGACGTGATCCTGTGCAGTTCGGACTGGCTGGCGCAGGGCGTGCTGATCGAGGCGCAGATGCGCGGCATCGCCGTGCCCGATCGGCTGTCGGTGATCGGCTTCGGCAACCTCCGCATGGCGGCGGAGATGGAGCCGGCGATCACCAGCGTCGACATCAACGGCCGCGCGATCGGCGCGCATGCCGCCGCCGCCCTCCTCGCCCGCGCCGCCGGCCAGGTGCCGCCGGCGACGACCGACGTCGGCTTCTCGATCGTCGAGCGGGAGACGACCCGCAGCGCGGCGTGACGACGTTTACCGCGCCTGCGTCGCCGCCGGGTGGACGGGGTCGTCCGCATCGCGCGCCACCGCCAGCGCCGGGCTGACGCGGCGGCGTTCGAGCCGCGGCGCGACCGAGAGGAGGACGATCGCCGCGACCAGCAGCGCCGCGCCGGCATATTCGGCGCGCGACGGGGCGGGCAGGCCGTAGAAGCCCGCCAGCAGCGCCGCCGCGGCCAGCCCGGCGAGGATGCTCGCCGAACGCTCCATCGGCACGCAATAGCTGTTCTCCCGCTTGTCGAGCAGGATCAGCACCGAAAAGACCGAGATGACGAAGCTGAGCAGGCCGAGCACCGCCAGCGTGCCGATCTCCGGGCTGGTCCAGACGCGCACGAAGCCCCAGGAGAGGGCCGCCGCCTGCCCCCCGCCGGTCGCCAGCGTCAGCCCGACGAGCACGAGGATCGCGACGGGCAGCGCCACCAGCTTCTCCTCGACGAAATAGCGGCGCGCCGAGGCCGCCTCGCCGGTCTTGGCGATGCGCGTCATCACGAACAGGCGGAGGAAATAGCCGAGCGTGTAGAGCAGCACCGTAGCGAGCGCGAGCGGGGGCAAGGCGAGGCCGCCGCGCTGGTGGATGGTGACGGCCAGGCCCGCCCCCACCAGCAGCAGCGCCACCCAGCTATACCAGCGCACCCGCCGCCCGGCGACGAGATCGACCAGCGGCGCGATCAGCAGGATGTCGCCGCGCATCAGGAGCTGGATGAAGGGGATGCTGACCCCTTCGAAGGTGAAGGACAGCGGCACCGTCACCAGCACCAGCGCCGTTCCCATGCCGGACAGGATCATCCAGCCCGAGGGGCGGGGGAAGCGGCGGCCCGGCCCCGCCGCCTCGCGCCACCAGCCGGCGAGAAGGACGAACGCCAGCGTCAGCACGCCCGAGATCATCAGATTGGCGGGCAATTGCTCGACCCCGCCGAGCGGGCGGCCGAGATCGGCGCTGGGCCGCGTCGACAGCAATTTGGTGAGCGCGACGCTGGGGATGTAGCTGATCGTGTAGAGGGCCAGGAGCAGTTCGAGGCTCCACCTGCGTGCGCCGGCCATCGTCGTCTCCTTCGCTGTGTCGCCCGCCTAGGCCCGCCCGGACAATCATGCAAGCGCATACATCGGCCGTCATGCTGGCTTGGCAGCGGCACGATGGCCGTGCCACGCTCGGTCGATGCCCCGCCGCCTTCCGCCGCCGCCCGCCCGATGCTGATCGACGGCACGATTGCCGCTTTGTTCGCGCTGGGCTTCGCGGCCGGCGCGCTCAATGCCGTGGCGGGGGGCGGGCCGATCATCGTCGTGGCGGCGCTGGCGGCGCTGGGGGTGCGCGCGGACATCGCCAATCTCACCTCCACGGTGGCGCTGCTGCCGGGCCAGATGGCGGCGGGGTGGATGGCGCGCGCCAGCCTCGCCGCGCTGGGGCCGGCCCGCGCGCGGCGGTGGCTGGTCGGGATCGGCCTTGCCGGCGGGGCGGCGGGCGCGCTGCTGCTGCTGGTGACGCCGGCGCGGGTCTTCGCCTTCCTGCTGCCCTGGCTAATCCTGTTCGCGACGGCGCTCTATGCGATCAGCAGCCGCCCGGCGCTGAGGCCCGCGGCATCGGGCCGGGCGGGGGGCGGACGTGTCGCCTTCACCGGCCTCGCGGTCTACGGGGGCTTCTACGGGGGCGGCAACAGCTTCATGGTGCTGGCGCTGCTGGCCCGGCGCGGGCTCGATGCGCGGGCGGCGGGGCATGCCAAGAATTTGCTGATCCTGCTCGTCAACCTCTCGGCGGCGGTCGTCTTCCTCGGCTCGGGCGCAGTGGCGGGGGCGATCGCGTGGCCGCTGGGGGCGGGGGCGCTGGCCGGCAGCGTGGCGGGCGTGCGGCTGATCGACCGGATCGCGCCCGATCGGCTGCGGCTGGTGGTGATCCTGTGCGGCGGCGGGCTGGCGCTGTGGCTGCTGCTCCGCACCTTCGGGATCGCCTGACGGGTCAGCCGCGGAAGCGGTTGAGATCGATGCCCAGCCGCTGGACCTTGTAGTAGAAGGTCTTGCGCGGCAGGCCGAGCGCCGCGCAGGCGCGCGTCGCATCCCCGCCGGAGGCGGCCAGCGCCTCCTCGATCAGCTCCGCCTCGAACCGGTCGACGCGCACCTTGAGGTCGCCGGGCGGCGGCCCGCCGGCATCGCGCGGATCGGCGCCGGCCAGCCCCAGCACGACGTTCTCGGCATAGCGCATCAACTCGCGCACGTTGCCGGGCCAGGCATGCTCCTCGAGATGGCGGAAGATGCGCGCGCCCAGCACCGGCGGCGGCGCGCCCAGCCGTTCGGCGGCGCGCATCGCGAAGATGCGGAAGGTGGGCACGATATCCTCGCGCCGTTCGCGCAACGGCGGCAGGCGCAGCGTCACCCCCTCCAGCCGGTAGAACAGCGAGGCGCGGAACCGCCCCTCGCGCGCGCGCTCGGCCAGATCGGTCGCTGTGGCGGACACGACGCGCAGGTCGACCGGGCGGGCCAACCCCGATCCCACCGGCTGCACCTCGCGATGTTCCAGCACGCGCCCGATCTTGAGCTGCGCGGCATCCCCCAGCGCGTCGATGTCGTCGAGGAACAGGGTGCCGCGATGCGCCTGCTCGATCGATCCGGTGCGCGGCATCTGCGCGCCGGAATTGGGGCCGGAGGTGTGACCGAACAGTTCGGCCTCGCCCAGCGTCGCAGGCAGCGCGCCGCAATCGACCGTCACCAGCCGGCCGCGGCGGCGCGAGAGGCGGTGCAGCATCGCCGCGACCAGCCCCTTGCCGGTGCCCGTCTCGCCCTGGATCAGCACGTCGATCGCGATCGGCGCGATCTGGGCGATGGTGCGGCGCAATTGCTCCATCACCGGCGACTGGCCGATGAGGCCGCCGTCGTCGACATCCTCCGGCGACGATTCGCGCAACAGCCGATTCTCGATCGCCAGCGCCCGCCGTTCCAGCGCGCGCGAGACGGCGGCAACGAGCTGATCGACCGCGAACGGCTTCTCCAGCACGTCGCACGCCCCCTGGCGGAGGGCGGCGATCGCCATCGGCACATCGGCATGGCCGGAGATCAAGATCACCGGCAGATCGGGATCGCGCGCCATCAGCCGGGCGAGCAGGTCCATCCCGTCCAGCCGCGGCATGCGCACGTCGGTGACGACGACGCCGTCGAAGCCCGCCTCCACCGCCTCCAGCGCGGCGATGCCGTCGGCGACGGTGGCGACATCGAAACCGGCCAGCGCCAGGCTCTGCGCGGTGGCGTGGCGGAGGTCGGCGTCGTCGTCGACGAACAGCACGCTATTCATGGCACAAGCTCCAGCGAGAAGGCGAATTCGGCGCCGGTCGGCGGATCGCGCGCGTCCAGCGTGCCGCCGAACCCTGCCACGATATCCCGGCAGATGACGAGGCCGAGGCCGAGGCCGTCCGCCTTGGTGGTGGAAAAGGGCTGGAAGAGGCTGGCGCGGCCGGCCGGGGTGAGGCCGGGGCCATCGTCGGACACAGCGATCTCCGCTCGGGTCTCGCCCGGTCTCACCGCGATCGTGACCGTCCGCCCGCCCGCATCGAGCGCGTTCTGGACGAGATTGACCAGCACCTGTTCCAGCCGGACGCGTTCGGCCATCACCCGGATCGGGATCGCGGGCAGCCGCACGTCGAGCAGCGCGTCGGCGCGGCGCAGGCGATCGCGCAGCAGCAGCTGCACGCCGTCGATCGCCTCGGCCACCGCCACCGGTTCCAGCACGCCCGAGGCGCGGCGGGAGAAGCCGCGCAGTTCGCGCGTGATGAGGCCGATGCGCTGGGCAAGGCCGCCGATCCGTTCGACCGCATCGGCGGCCCCCGCGCGATCGTCGCGATCGAGGAAGGCGCGCGCATTGTGCGCATAAGCGGCGATCGCCGCGACCGGCTGGTTGATTTCATGCGCGACGCCGGCGGTGATCTGGCCGAGCGTCGCCAGCTTGGACGCCTGGACGAGCTGCTCGCGCAGCAGGCCGATCCGCGCCTCCTCCGCCGCCTCGGCGCGGGCGGCGGCAAGGCGGCGGCGGTGGCGCCACAGCAGCAGCAGCGCCGCGGAGGTGACGACGACGGCGGCGAGGATGGCGCGGCCGACGCTGACCGCGGCGGTGATCGCGGGGGCGGTGGGGGCGAGGATGTGGACGCGCCACCCGCCGCCGACCGGCTCGACCGTTTCGACATAGGGCGCCCGCTCGGCCGCGTCGGCGGCTGCGATCTGGCGGGTCGCGACCATCGGGTTCAGCGCCAGCGGCACCGCGCCATAGGCGAGCGAGCGGCGGACGGCGGCACGCTCGTCGGGCGGGAGCGGGCGGATGGTGGTGAACCGCCAGGCGGGATTGGTGGTGACGAGGATGATCCCGCGGCGGTCGGTGACGAAGGCGGTCGCCGCCGTCCGCCGCCATTCGGCCTCGAGCGCGGTGAACTCCACCTTTACCACCATGATGCCGATCGGGCGGCCCCCCGCCGTGACCGCGTTGGTCATGTAGAGGCCGGGGCGGCCGCTTTGCGTGCCGAGCGCGAATTGCTGCGCCTGGCCATGCCGCATCGCCTGCCGGAAATAGGCGCGATAGGCGTAATCGTTGCCGAGGAAACTGTCCGCCCGCCGCCAGTTGCTGGCGGCCACGGTGACGCCGCGCCTGTCCAGCAGATAGATGTTGGCGGCGCCGGTCCGCGCCGAAAGCGACTCGAGCTTGCGGCTGAGCGCGGCGAGCCGCGCCGGATCGTTGGCCGCGAGCGCCAGGCGGGCATCCCCGTCCCCCGCGAGCGCCACCGCGGTCAGCCGGAATTTCTCCAGCTCGCGCCGGAAGCTGGCGCCCAGCAGCAGGCCGGCGGTGCGCGACCGGCGATCGACCGCGACGAGCGCACGCCGCGCCGCGATGCGATCGACCGCCATCGCCGCGCCCAGCAGCAGCGCCGGAATCAGCAGCGCCAGTGCCAGCCGTACCGTCAGGGATCGGCGGATTTGCTCCATCGCGCGACGCTGGCGAAAACCTGCCCACGCGGCAAGAGGCGGGCGTGCCGATAAAGGCGCGCAGGCCGCCACGGAACAATGGAAAGTCTCGCATAAACAAATGTTTGTGCCATTTCGGAAATAACGTTGCGGGGGTGTGCCGCAATTCGGATCATCGGCCCATCGAAGCTCCGGAACGGGAGCGCGGAGAGGATGGGCAGCCGAACAGCTTGCCCGACCGGCGGTGCTTCCGCCGGCAGGGATCGTGCGTCCCAATCCCGTCCCCGTGCACCGGAGCCCGACAGGGCAGAACAGGGAGAGGACAGGATGACGATCAGGCCGTGGCACATGCTGATGTGCGGAACCGCAATGGCGCTGGCCGCGCCGGCGATGGCGCAGCAGGCGGAAGGCCTGCGCCCCGCCCCGGACGCGCCCGATGCGCCGCCGACCGCGGCGGTGCCCGAAGCGCAGGAGGAGCCCGTCGCCCCCGACGCCCCGCCCGCGATGGCGGAGCAGGATGCCGGCAGCATCACCGTCATCGGCAGCCGCGGCAAGCCGCGCACCGACGTGGACCGGCCGGTGCCGGTGGACGTGGTGAGCGCCGCCGAACTGCGCGCGACCGGCCAGATCGATCTCGGCCAGCAGGTGCAATTCTCCTCGCCGTCGTTCAACTCGGCCAAATATGGCGTCAACGGCGCCACCAACTTCGCCGATCCCGCCTCGCTGCGTGGCCTCGCCCCCGATCAGGTGCTCGTGCTGGTGAACGGCAAGCGCCGCCACCAATTCTCCGCGCTGAACCTGAACGTCGCGCCCGGCCTCGGCACGGTGGTGACCGACCTCAATTCGATCCCGACGGGCGCCGTGAAGCGGATCGAGGTGTTGCGCGACGGCGCCGCCGCGCAATATGGATCGGACGCGATCGCCGGCATCGTCAACCTGGCGCTCAACGACCAGATCGGCGGCAATCTCGACGTGACCGGCGGCATCCACCAGGAAGGCGACGGCTTCACCAACAAGATCAGCCTCAACCACGGCGTCGCGCTCGGCAGCAACGGCGGCTTCGTGAACTATACGCTGGAATATTTCGCGTTCGAGGGCACCAACCGGTCCGACACCTTCACCGGCGCGCTCTATCCGGCGACGCCCGCCAATTACGCCACGACCGGCCCGACCCCCAATTTCCCCTACGCCACCGCCAATCCGCGCGCCGACCGCAACGTCTATCCGCGCACGCCGTTCGTCGTCGGCAATTACGGCGCCAACCGCAACCGCACCTATCAGGCGTTCGTCAACGCCTCGCTGCCGGTGGGCGAGGCGACCAACATCTACACCTTCGGCGGCTACAGCCGGAAGGACATCCGCGCCTTCGGCTTCTTCCGGTCGGCGGCGGTGTTCAGCAATTCGGCGCTCGGCATCTATCCGGACGGCTATGTGCCGCGCCTGCCCGGCACCTCGATCGACTATTCGGCGACGGGCGGCATCAACAGCGAGGTCGACAGCTGGAAGCTCGATCTCAGCCTGCAATATGGCAGCAACCACCTCGACCAGAATGCGCGCAACACCGTCAACGCCTCGCTCGGCAATGCCAGCCCGACCGAATTCTACGTCGGCCGCACCGCCTTCAACCAGTGGACGGGGGATTTCAACGCCTCGAAGGATCTCGGCCCGGTCGGCTTCATCGGCAAGAGCCTGAACGTCGCCTTCGGCGCGCAATATCGCCGCGACAATTTCAAGGTGACGCGCGGCAGCCCGGAATCCTACGCGGTCGGCCCGCTGGCGGCGCAGGGCAAGGCGCCCGGTACCAACGGCCGCCCCGGCTATGCCCCGGCCGATGAGAATGACGTCAGCCGCCGCAGCATCGGCGTCTATGCCGATGCCGAGGCCGAGTTCAACGACGCCTTCCTGCTCGCCGCCGCCGTCCGCTACGAGGATTATTCGGATTTCGGCAACAACGTGTCGGGCAAGCTCGCCGGCCGCTACAAGCTGACCGACGCGCTGGCGGTGCGCGGTTCCTACAACCGCGGTTTCCGCGCCCCCTCGCTCCAGCAGACGGGCAATCGCGTCAACACCTCGACCGTGCAGAACAACGAGATCCTGATCACCCAGCAGGTCTCCAGCGACGATCCGCGGCTGGCGGCGCTGGGCGTGGCGCGGCCCAAGGCGGAAATCTCCAACAGCTATTCGCTGGGCTTCACCGGCGATTTCGCGGACATCGCCGGCGGGCGGGTGACGATGACGGTCGATGCCTTCCAGATCGACATCGAGGACCGCATCGTCATCTCCGAAGGGCTGCTGACCGCGCAATATCCGGCGGTGCGCGCGCTCTTCCCACTGGCACGCGAGATCCGCTTCTTCACCAACCAGATCGATACCCGCACCCGCGGCATCGACGTGGTCGCCACCTACAAGGCGAACGTCGGCGACGGGCAGAATGTGACGTTCACGCTGGCCGGCACGCACGCCAAGACCGACGTGCAGCGCCAGCGCGATACCCCGGCGCAGATCCTGGCGGGCGCATCGGCGGCCGCCCGCCAGATCCGGCTGCTCGGCCAGACCGCGACCGAGCTGATCGAGGTCGCGCAGCCGCGCACAAAGATCCTGGCATCCGCCAATTACGCCTGGGACAAGCTGAACGTCGGCGTTCGCGCCTCCTATTTCGGCAACGTGAAGGCCTTCTCGACCGGCCTGTCGGGCCAGGACAAGAACGTCGCCTGCGATGCCACGAACCGCTGCGTGCAGACTTTCCGCGGCAAGACCATCACCGATCTGACGCTCGCCTACGCCTTTACCGAGACCTTTCAGCTGACGGTCGGCGCGAACAACGTGTTCGACGTCTATCCCGACAAGTGGAAGAATTTCCGCGATGGCGACATCGGCCAGGCGGCTTCCTATTCGGACGGGCAGACGCCCTACACCCGCAACGCCAACCAGTTCGGCTTCAACGGCGCTTATTATTTCGTCACCGCCAACGTGAAATTCTGACGGAGGGAAGGACGATGACCCGGCAATTGAAGATGGCGACGATCACCCCGGAAGAATTCGCCGAACTGCGCACCCACCTGCGCAGCGCCACCAAGGAAGGCGTGATGGCGACCTTCCGGATCAGCCAGCCGAGCTGGTACAAGCTGCGCGACGGCAAGCCCGTCCGCCAGTCGGTGGTCGATCGCCTCCGCGCCCGCCACGCGGCCTTGCAGGCGGGGTGAACTCACCGGTCGGCGCCCCTCCCCATTAGCCGGGGGAGGGGCGCCTTGCCGCGTCAACCGAAGACGGTGCCGTCCATCAGCTTGCGGGCGGTGCGGAGGAGGGCGGCGGTCTCGACCGTCCCGTCCGCGCCCATCTGCATCACGCAGGTCATCTCGCCGGTCGGGTGCTCGACCGACAGCGTCTTCCGGTCGCCCTCCGGCACCTGCGCCACTTCGGCTGCGGGCGACCCCTCGATCAGGCAGGCGGTGGCGACGCTGACCGCGCCCAGCACGCCGATCGTGGCGTGGGCGCGGTGGGGGATGAAGCTGCGGACCGTCACCGCGCCGCCCTGTTTCGGCGGCGCCACCAGCATCATCTTGGGCACCGACTTGTCGGTCACGTCGCCGAGGTTCATCATCGGGCCGACCTGGAGGCGGATCGCTTCGATCTTCTTCTTCAGCGCCGTATCGCCGTCCAGCGTCTCGCGATCCTCATAGCCGGTGATGCCGACGTCCTCGGCCTTCATCACCACGCAGGGCATGCCGTTGTCGATCAGCGTGACCTTCACGCCGTCGATCACGTCCACCGCATTGCCGGTCGGCAGCAGCGCCCCGCAGGACGAGCCGGCGGTATCGCGGAATTCCAGCGGCACGGGGGCGGCGGTGCCGGGCACGCCGTCGATCCGCGCCTCGCCCGAATAGGTCACGTGCCCGCCGGGGGTGGCGACCGTCGCCACCGCGATCTGGCCGGTATTCTCCATATAGATGGCGACGCGCGTCTCGCCGTCCCGCGCTTCGACCAGCCCGCGCTCGATCGCGAAGGGGCCGATGCCGGCGAGGATGTTGCCGCAATTCTGCGCGTCGGTGACGACCGCCTTGTCGACGAACACCTGCAGGAACAGATAGTCGACGTCGACGCCCTCGCGTTTCGACCGGCTGACGACGCCGACCTTGGAGGTGAGCGGATCGGCGCCGCCCATCCCGTCGATCTGGCGCGGATCGGGCGATCCCATCACGTTCAGCAGAAAGGCGTCGCGCGCCGCGGTGTCGGCGGGCAGGTCGTCCTTCAGGAAATAGCCGCCCTTGCTGGTGCCGCCGCGCATCCACATGCAGGCGATGCCGTCCGGTGCCACGGGATCAGACATAGCGCAGCCCCTTCTCGGCCAGCCGATCGCGCATCCCGTAGATGTCGAGGCCCAGCTCGCCCGCCGCCAGCTTGGCGCGCTTGGCCGCCTCGGCCGCCTCGCGCGCTTCGGCCTTCTCGGCGATGTTCGCCGCATCCTCGCGGCGGACGACGCAGACGCCGTCGTCGTCGGCGACGATCACGTCGCCGGGGCGGACATAGGCGTTGGCGCAGACGATCGGCACGTTCACCGATCCCAGCGTCTCCTTGACGGTGCCCTGCGCGTGGACGGCGCGCGACCAGACGGGGAAGTTCATCTCGGTGAGATCCCGCACGTCGCGTACGCCGGCATCGATGATGAGGCCGCGGCAGCCGCGCGCCTGCGCCGAGGTGGCGAGGAGATCGCCGAAATAGCCGTCGGTGCAGGGGCTGGTGGGGGCGAGGACGAGGATGTCGCCCGCCTTCAATTGCTCGATCGCGACATGGACCATCCAATTGTCGCCGGGGGGCGCCGAGATGGTGACGGCCGAGGCGGCGAGGCGCGCGCCGGCATAGATCGGCCGCATCGCGGGGGCGAGGAGGCCGATCCGGCCCTGCGCCTCGTGGACGGTGGCGACGCCGGCCTTGCCCAGCCGGTCGATCACGGCCTGGTCGGCCCGCTCGATATTCTGCACAACGACGCCCATCGCTCTCTCCTCGCAATACCTTGGGGCCAGCACCTGCCGCCGGGGCGGCCCCCGGCGCAACCGTTATCTGTCGTGCCGGCGATAAGATCTGGCTATGTCCGGCAGCGTGACGAGCCCGTGGGAGATCAACCTCAGGCACCTGAATGCGGTGCGTGCCATCGCGGCGACGGGCAGCCTCGGCCGTGCGGCCGGTGCGGTGTTCCTGTCGCAGCCCGCGGTCACGCAGGCGCTCGCCAAGCTCGAACGGTTGCTGGGGACGCGGCTGTGCGAGCGGGGCGGGGCGGGGGGCGTGACGATGACGGCGGCGGGCGCGCTGCTGGTGGCGCGCGCCGATCGCGCCGCCGCGCATCTGGCGGAAGGGGCGCGGCGGCTGAAGGGGGCGGGGGCACGCGGTGCGCTGCCGATCGAGCGGCTGGTGTCGATGGTCCATCTGCGCGCGCTGATCGCGGTCGTCGGCCACGGCACGTTCGCGGTGGCGGCGCGCGAGACCGGCCTGTCGCAGCCCTCGCTGCATCGGGCCGCGCGCGATCTGGAGCGGCTGGCGGGGGCTGCCCTGCTGGTCCGCCGCGGGCGGACGGTGCAGCCGACGCCGGGCGCGGAGCGCTTCGTCCGCCACGCCCGGCTGGCGGTGGCGGAGATCGCCGCGGGGCTGGACGAGCTGGCGGCGCTGAAGGGGCAGGGCGGCGGGCGGATCGCGATCGGGGCGATGCCGCTCGCCCGTGCGCGGCTGGTGCCCGAAGCGGTCACGCGCCTGGCCGCCGAACGGCCCGACATGCGGTTCGAGATCGTCGAGGGGCCTTATGCCAATCTACTCGGGCGGCTGCGCGACGGCGCGCTCGACCTCTTGATCGGGGCGCTGCGCGAACCCGCCCCCGCGCCCGACGTGACCGAGCGGGCGCTGTTCACCGATACCGCGATCATCGTCGCCCGCGCCGGCCATCCGCTGGCGGGGGCGGCCCGGCCGACGCTCGCCGATCTGGCGCACTATCCGTGGGTGATGGCGCGCGCCGGCACCCCGCTCCGCCATAATTGGGAGGCGCTGTTCACCGCCTGTGGGGCGACGCCGCCGCCGGTGGTGGTGGAATGCGGATCGGTGGTGGCGATCAGCGGCATGCTGCTAGCCGGCGACTGGCTGACCCTGCTGTCGCCCGAACAGGTGCGGCGCAGCCTGAACGCGGGATCGCTGGTGCCGATCGGCCCGCCGGTTTCGGCCGCGCGCCGCGCGATCGGCATCACCGTCCGCACGGACTGGCTGCCGTCCGCCGCACAGGCCCGCTTCCTCGCCATATTGGCGGGCGTGGCATGCGAGACTTCCGGAAAATGAATGGCGGCCCGATGTTTATGCTCTAGGCGGCGGGCCGGCGGAGGCGTAGCCCGCAAGGCGATGGAGGAGAGGCTGAACGGACGGCGCATCGCGCTCATCGGCTTCGGCGAGGCCGGGCAGGCCTTTGCCGCGGGCCTTGCCGGCCGCGGCCACCGCTTCACCGCCTTCGACCGCAAGACCGCCGATGCCGTAACGGCCGATGCCAAGCGCGCCGATTATGCCGCCGCCGGCATCGGCGGCGCGGACGATCCCGCCGGGGCGCTGGCCGATGCCGAACTGGTGTTCAGCCTCGTCACCGCCGATCAGGCCGAGGCGGCGGCCGCCGCCGCCGCGCCGCATCTGCCGGACGGCGCCTTCTGGTTCGAGATGAACAGCATCGCGCCCGATACCAAGCGCGCCATCGCCGCCGCGCTGCCGCGGGCGCGGTTCGTGGATACGGCGGTGATGGCGCCGGTGAACCCGAAGCGACAGGCGGTGCCGCTGCTGACGAGCGGCCCGCACGGCGCGGCCGGCGCCACGCTGCTCGCCGATCTGGGGTTCGAGAATGTGCGCGCGGTCGAAGGGCCGCTGGGGGCGGCGTCGTCGATCAAGATGATCCGGTCGGTGATGGTGAAGGGGATCGAGGCGCTGACCGCCGAATGCCTGCTCGCCGCGCACAAGGCGGGCGTCGCCGATCAGGTGATCGCCTCGCTCAGCGCCTCGACCGGGCAGGACTGGGCCGCCCAGGGCGACTATAATCTCGACCGGATGATGGTGCATGGGAGCCGCCGCGCCGCCGAGATGGAGGAGGTCGTCAAGACGCTCGACGCGCTCGGCACTGGCAGCGTGATGACCCGCGGGACGGTGGAACGGCAGCGCGCGATCGGTGCGCTCGGCCTCAGCCCGCCGCCCGAAAGCCATGCGGCGAAGACCGCGGCGATATTGGATGCAACGGAGGCGGAGCCCGCATGATTATCGACTGTCACGGCCATTACACCGTCCTCCCCAAGGCGCATGACGCGTGGCGCGAGGAGCAGGTGGCCGCTTTCAAGGCCGGCACGCCCTGTCCGCCCTATCCCGACATTCCGGACGGCGAGATCCGCGAGACGATCGAGGCCAACCAGCTGCGCCTCGTCAAGGAGCGCGGCGCGGACATGACGATCTTCTCGCCCCGCGCCTCGGCGATGGCGCCGCATGTCGGCGACGAGGGCGTCGCGATCGAATGGGCGACGCGCTGCAACGATCTGATCGCCCGCGTGGTGGCGATGTATCCCGAGACGTTCGTCGGCGTCTGCATGCTGCCGCAGAGCCCCAAGGCGGACCTGACCGCCTCGATCGCCGAGCTGCAGCGCTGCGTCGACATGGGCTTCATCGGCTGCAACCTCAATCCCGATCCGGGCGGCGGCCACTTCACGTCCCCGCCGCTCACCGATCGCTTCTGGTATCCCTTCTACGAGAAGATGGTCGAGCTGGACGTGCCGGCGATGATCCACGTCTCGGGGAGCTGCAACCCGGCCCAGCACGCGACGGGGGCCTATTATATCGCGGCGGACACGATCGCCTTCATGCAGCTGCTGCAAGGCGATCTGTTCAAGGATTTCCCGACGCTGCGCTTCATCATCCCGCACGGCGGCGGGGCGGTGCCCTATCACTGGGGGCGCTACCGGGGTCTGGCCGACATGCTCAAGAAGCCATCGCTCGACACGCATCTGATGAACAACATCTATTTCGATACCTGCGTCTATCACCAGCCCGGCATCAACCTGCTGGCCGACGTGATCGAGAACAAGAACATCCTGTTCGGGTCCGAGATGGTCGGCGCGGTGCGGGGGATCGATCCGCAGACCGGCTTCCATTTCGACGACACCAAGCGCTACGTCGATGCGCTGGACATCAGCGATGCGGAGCGGGCGGCGATCTTCGAGGGCAATGCCCGGCGCGTCTTCCCCCGCTTCGACGCGCAACTGACGGCGCGGGGGCTCTGATGGCGGCCTTCACGATGGACGCCGACTGGCTGTGCTTCGATCCGGACCCGTCGAAGCCGGTCTTCACGCCGCCGCCGGGTGCGGTCGACGCGCATTGCCACGTCTTCGGCCCCGGCGACGAATTCCCCTACGCGCCCGAGCGCAAATATACGCCGTGCGATGCGGGCAAGGCGAAGCTCTACGAACTGCGCGATTTCCTCGGCTTCTCGCGCAACGTCGTCGTGCAGGCGACGTGCCACGGATCGGACAACCGGGCGATGGTCGATGCGCTGGTCCATTCGGGTGGGCGGGCGCGGGGCGTCGCCTCGGTCAAGGCGGACGTGACGCGCGACGAGATCGCCGCGATGCACGAGGCCGGGGTGCGGGGCGTGCGCTTCAATTATGTGAAGCGTCTCGTCGATCCCAAGCCCGACGCTTATTATCGCGGGATCATCGAGACGATCGCCGAATTCGGCTGGCACGTCGTGATCTATTTCGAGGCGGCCGACCTTGCCGAGAAATGGGATTTCTTCACCTCGATTCCCGTTCCCGTCGTGGTCGACCATATGGGCCGGCCCGACGTGACGAAGGATCCGGAAGGCCCTGAATTCGCCCGCTTCCTCGATTTCATGGCATCGGGTGACGTCTGGGCGAAGGTGACGTGCCCGGAGCGGCTTTCCAAGTCCGGCCCGCCCACCTATGACGATTTCGTGCCGTTCGGGCGCGCGGTCGTCGAGCGTTTCCCCGACAAGGTTCTGTGGGGCACCGACTGGCCCCACCCGAACCTCAACATGGTCGGCCACATGCCCGACGACGGCAAGCTGGTCGACATCATCCCGCGCATCGCGCCGACGGCCGAGCTCCAGCGCAAGCTCCTCGTCGATAACCCCATGCGCCTCTACTGGCCGGAGGAAGTGGCATGAGGACCACGACTGACATTCATTCCTATCTCGCCGAGTTCGACGATATTCCGGGCACGCGCGTCTACACCGCCAAGCGCGCGCGCGAGGGCTATCACCTCAACCAGTTCGCGATGAGCCTGATGAAGGACGAGAACCGCCAGCGGTTCCGCGCCGACGAAAAGGCCTATCTGGACGAGTGGAAGCTGACCGACGTGCAGAAGGACGCGCTGCTGAGGCGCGACTACAACACGCTGCTCGACAATGGCGGCAACATCTACTTCCTCGCCAAGCTCTTCTCGACCGACGGGCAGAGCTTCGCCCAGGCCGTCAGCACGATGACCGGCATGAGCTTCGAGGATTATACCGCGATGATGATCGCCGGCGGCCGCAGCCCGGAAGGCGCGCGCTCGCTCAAGGCCAATGCCGAGGCGGCCGCCGCCGCCGGTGGCGATAGCAAGACGGAGGATCGCTGACATGGCGCGCATCACCGCAGGCGTCGCCTGCAGCCACATTCCCGCACTCGGCGTCGCATCCGATTTCGACAAGACGGGCGAGGCCTATTGGGCGCCCGCCTTCGCCGGCTTCGACTTCACCCGCGAATGGGAGAAGCAGCAGAAGCCGGACGTCGTAATCCTGGTCTACAACGACCATGCCTCCGCCTTCGACATGAAGATCATCCCGACCTTCGCGATCGGCTGCGGCGAGACCTACAACCCGGCCGACGAGGGCTGGGGCCCGCGCCAGGTGCCGGTGGTCGAAGGCCATCCCGACCTCGCCTGGCACATCGCCCAGAGCTGCGTGCTGGACGAGTTCGACATCACCATCATCAACGAGATGGACGTCGACCACGGCCTCACCGTGCCCCTCACGATGATGTTCGGCAAGGTCGACAAATGGCCGTGCAAGGTGATCCCGGTGTGCGTCAACGTCGTCACCTATCCGCCGCCGTCAGGCAACCGCTGCTGGGCGCTGGGCGAGGCGATCGCGCGTGCCGTGGCGTCCTTCGAGGAGGACCTGAACGTGCAGGTGTGGGGCACGGGCGGCATGAGCCACCAGCTCCAGGGCCCGCGCGCCGGCCTCATCAACAAGGAATGGGACAATAAATTCCTCGACGGGCTGGTCGGCGACAGCGACGACCTGCGCTACATCCCGCACATCGAATATCTCCGCGAGACCGGCTCCGAGGGGATCGAGATGGTGATGTGGCTCATCATGCGCGGCGCGATGGGCAAGGAGACCAAGATGCTCCACCGCCACTATCACGTTCCCGCCAGCAACACCGCGGTCGGCCATATCGTGCTGGAACCGGTCGACGGCACCGTGCCGCCGACGACCACGATCGAAGGCAATTCCGAGGCCGCCCAGGCGCTGATCGACTGACGCCCCCGATCGACTGACCTTCCACGGGGCGGCCGTGCGGGCCGCCCCGCTTCCTTTCCGGAGAAATCCCCATGACCCTCCGCATCGCCCTTGCCGGCGCCGGCGCGTTCGGCATCAAGCATCTCGACGGCCTCAAGAAGATCGAAGGGGTGGAGATCACCTCGATCGTCAGCCGCACGCTGGAGCAGGCGCAGGACGTCGCCGCGAAATATGGCGCGGGCCACGCCACCACCGAGCTGGACGAGGCGCTGGCGCGCGACGACGTGGATGCGGTGATCCTCTGCACGCCGACGCAGATGCACGCGGCGCAGGCGATCGCGGCGATGAAGGCGGGCAAGCACGTCCAGGTCGAGATCCCGCTCGCCGACAGCCTGGCGGATGCGGAAGCGGTGCTGAAGGTGCAGCAGGAGACCGGCCTCGTCGCGATGGTCGGCCATACGCGCCGCTTCAACCCCAGCCATCAATATATCCACAACAAGATCAAGGCGGGCGAGCTGAACCTCCAGCAGATGGACGTTCAGACCTATTTCTTCCGCCGCTCGAACATGAACGCGCTCGGCCAGCCGCGGTCGTGGACCGATCATCTGCTGTGGCACCATGCCGCGCACACCGTCGATCTGTTCGCCTATCAGGCCGGGCCGATCGTGAAGGCCAATGCCGTGGAAGGCCCGCACCATCCCGAACTGGGCATCGCCATGGACATGTCGATCCAGCTCAAGGCGGAAAGCGGCGCGATCTGCACGCTCTCCCTCTCCTTCAACAACGACGGGCCGCTCGGCACCTTCTTCCGCTATATCGGCGACACCGGCACCTGGATCGCGCGCTACGACGATCTGGTGACGGGCAAGGAGGAGCCGGTCGACGTTTCCCAAGTGGACGTGTCGATGAACGGCATCGAATTGCAGGACCGCGAGTTCGTGGCGGCGATCCTGGAAGGGCGCGAGCCGAACGCCTCGGTCGCCCAGGTGCTGCCCTGCTATCGCGTGCTCGACCAACTCGAGAAGCAGTTCTGATGGCGGGCAAGCGGCATGTCGGCCCGTTCGCGGTCGAACCCGTGGCGCTCGGCTGCATGTCGCTCAGCCATGCCTATGGCGTGCCGCCCTCCGAGGAGGAGGGCGAGCGGCTGATCGCCCGCGCGATCGACATCGGCGTCGATTTCCTCGACACCGCCGCGCTCTATGGCATGGGCCACAACGAACGGCTGGTCGGCCGCGCCCTGAAGGGCAAGCGCGACCGGGTGACGCTCGCCTCCAAATGCGGCCTGCGCATCATCGACGGCGAGCGCCGCATCGACGGTTCGGCCGAAGGGGTGCGGATCGTGCTGGACGACAGCCTCCAGCGGCTCGGCGTCGACGTGATCGACCTCTATTACCTCCACCGCGTCGATCCCGCCGTGCCGATCGAGGAATCGGTGGGGGCGCTGGCGGACGGGGTGAAGGCGGGCAAGGTCCGCGCCATCGGCCTCAGCGAAGCCTCCGCCGAGACGCTGCGCCGCGCCAACGCCGTCCACCCGATCGCGGCGATGCAGAGCGAATATTCGCTGTGGACGCGCAACCCCGAGATCGCGGTGCTGGAGGAGTGCCGCAAGCTCGGTACCGCCTTCGTCGCCTTCTCGCCGGTCGGCCGCGGTTTCCTGTCCGATCGCGACGTCGATCTGGCGACGCTGCCGGACAATGACGTCCGCCAGGTGATGCCGCGCTTCAAGGGCGAGGACAATGCGGCGAACCGCGCGCTGCTGCCCGCGTTCCGCCGGCTCGCCGAGCGGCTGGGCATGTCCGCAGCGCAGCTCGCCATCGCATGGGTGCTGGCGCGCGCGCCGCACATCGTGGCGCTGCCCGGCACCGCGTCGATCGCGCATCTCGAGGAGGATTTCGCCGCGCGCGACATCGTGCTCGACGCGGCGACGATGGCCGAACTGGACGGGATCATCCATCGCGGCAACGTCCGCGGTGCGCGTTATTCACCGCCCGTGCAGAAGATGATCGATACCGAGGAGTTCGCCGACTGACCGGTCCCGAATGGGGCCGGCGCGGATCATAAAATGGCCGTAATCGGCGCGCCTAGCGACGCGCGCAGGGTGTGAGGACGGTGATGGGCAAACGGCAGACTTCGGGCAGCGGCGGCGTCCGCCAGCATCCTGCCGCCCCCTTGCCGGAGGCGCCGGCCAAGCCTGCCGAAGCAGCGCTCGGCGCCGCCTCCCGCGCGGCGCTGGCGACGGTGCAGATAGAGCTGGTCGGCCTGACGGCGCTGCACGCCGCGCTGCTCTCGCCGGACATGGCCGCCGCCTTCGAGCGTGCGGTCGCCGCCATCGCCGGGCTCAAGGGCCGCGTGATCGTGACGGGGATGGGCAAGAGCGGCATCATCGCCCGCAAGATCGCCAGCACGCTCGCCTCCACCGGCACGCCGTCGCTGTTCCTCCACCCGGCCGAGGCGAGCCACGGCGACCTCGGCATGGTCACGTCCGACGATCTGGTGCTGGCGCTGTCCTGGTCGGGCGAAACGGTCGAGCTGGGCGACATCATCACTTATTGCCACCGCTTCGACGTGCCGCTGATCGTGATGACGGCGCGGCCGGAAAGCGCCGCCGGCCGCGCCGCCACCATCTGCCTCGTCGCCCCCGCCGCGCAGGAGGCCTGCCCCAACCGCCTCGCGCCCACCACCTCCACCACCATCCAGCTGGTGCTGGGCGATGCGCTGGCGGTGGCGCTGGTCGAGGCGCGCGGCTTTTCGGCGCAGGATTTCCGCATCTTCCATCCCGGCGGCAAGCTGGGCGCGCAATTGCTGACGGTGCGCGAGGTGATGGCCGAGGGCGAGGACGTGCCGATGGTCTCGACCGACGCGACGATGATGGACGCGACGATCGAGATGAGCCGCAAGCGGTACGGCAGCACGGCGGTGGTGGACGAAAGCGGCCACCTCGTCGGCGCCTTCACCGACGGCGATCTCCGTCGCAGCATCGCCAGCGGTGCGCTGCAAGACCCGATTGTGCGTCACATGACGCACAATCCCAAGGCGATCGGCGGCGACGCGCTCGCCTCCGAAGCGCTCAGGATCATGAACGACAGCAAGGTGACCTTGCTGTTCGTCTGCGACAGCGAGCGGCTGTGCGGCATGGTGCACCTGCACGACATCCTGCGCGCCGGGGTGGTGTGACGGTCGCGAAGGTCGGTATCGATAGGGACGCCGGCGATCGGGGATGCAGGGGCCGCGCGTGTCCCTCGACTGCGCTCGGGATGAGCGGGGTAGCGGTGCGGGGCTGAACGTTCAGGAAGCTTTGCCCTCGTTCACATCCGTTCGGACCGAGCGAAGTCGAGGTCCACGCGCGTTCCGAGCCTGAAGGGCTATCCGTCTCCCAAAGCATCCCCGCCCTCAAGCTGGCGGAACAGCGCGGCGTAGCGGCGCGCCGGTGCTGCCCAGGACACGTCCTGCGCCATCCCGTTGCGGCGAAGGCGTTCCCAGACCGGCCGGTCGCCATGCAAAGCCACCGCGCGCGCGATCGCCTGTTCGAGCGCCGCCTGCGATCCGCCGGCGAAGACCACCCCCGTCGCCACGCCCGCCGCCAGCGCCGCCTCGTTGGCGTCGATCACCGTATCCGCCAGGCCGCCGACCCGCGCCACCACCGGCACCGATCCGTAGCGGAGCGCGCAGAGCTGGGTGAGGCCGCACGGCTCGAACCGGGACGGGACGAGCAAGGCGTCCGATCCTGCCTGCAACAGATGGGCGAGGCCCTCGTCATAGCCGATCGTGCAGGCGATGCGGCCGGGGTTGGCGGCGGCGGCGGCGGCGAAGCCCGCCTCCAGCGCGGCGTCGCCCGCGCCCAGCAGAGCCAAATCGCCGCCTTCGGCCAGCAGGCGGGGGAGGGCGGCGAGCAGCAGGTCCATGCCCTTCTGCCCGGTCAGCCGGCTGACGACCGCGAACAGCGGGCGCTCGCCTGCCGCCAACCCCATCCTTCGGCGCAGCGCTTGCGTGTTGCGCGCGCGGGGGGCGGGATCGGCGGCGTCGAACGGGGCGGGGAGGCTGGCGTCGGCGGCGGGATTCCAGACATCGGTATCGATGCCGTTGAGGATGCCGGACAGCGCCGCCCCCCGGCCGCGCAACAGCCCGTCCAGCCCCATGCCGTCCGCCGCGGTCGTGATCTCCTGCGCGTAGGTTGGGGAGACGGTGGTGATGCGATCGGCGAACAGCAGCCCGCCCTTCAGGAAGCCGATGTCGCCATAATATTCGAGGCCGTCGAGCGCATAGGCCGTCGCCGGCAGGCCCAGCGGACCCAGCATGTAAGCCGGGAAGCGCCCCTGGAAGGCGAGGTTGTGGACGGTCAGCACCACCGGCGGCGCGGGCAGACCGTCATAGTGGAGATAGGCGGGGACGAGCGCTGCCTGCCAGTCGTGCGCGTGGACGGCACCCGGCGCCGGCCCGGCCTTGCCCTGCGCCAGATCGGCCGCGGCGCGGGCGAGGGCGGCGAAACGCAGCGCATTGTCCGGCCAGTCCTGCCCGTCGGGGCCGAGATAGGGATTGCCCGGCCGGTCGTAGAGGTGGGGCGCATCGAGGACGATCAGATCGAGGCCCGCCGCCGTGCCGCGCAGCAGGCGGGCGGGCCCGCCCATCAGATCGGGCCAGTCGTGGAATGCCGCGCCGCGCCCGAGCGCGGCCAGCACGGCGGGATAGCCGGGCAGCAACGTCTCGACCGCGATGCCTTCCCCCGCCAGCGCCGCGGGCAGCGCGCCGGCCACGTCGGCGAGGCCGCCGGTCTTCACCAGCGGATAGCATTCGGGCGTGACCGAGAGGATCTTCATCCGCCCAGCGCTGCGATCATGTCGCCGGTGATGAGGCAGACGCCCTTGTCCGTGCGGCGGAAGCGGCGCGCGTCGAGTTCGGGGTCCTCGCCCACCACCAGCCCTTCGGGGATGACGACGCCGCGATCGACGATCACGTTGCGCAGCCGCACGTTGCGGCCGATCTCGGCGCGCGGCATCACCACCGCATTGGCGATGTCGCTGAAACTGTTGACGCGCACGCCCGTGAACAGCAGCGAATGGCGCAGCGTGGCACCCGAAACGATGCAATCGCCGGAGACGAGCGACGAGATCGCCTCGCCGCGCCGGCCGTCCTCGTCGTGCACGAATTTGGCCGGCGCGGTCATCTCGGCATAGGTCCAGATCGGCCATTCGCGATCGTAGAGGTTGAGATCGGGCAGGGTGTTGGTGAGATCGAGATTGGCCGAGAAATAGGCGTCGAGCGTGCCGACGTCGCGCCAATAGGGCTGCGATTCCGGGCCGGACAGGACGGCCGATCGGCTGAAGTGGTGGGCAAAAGCGTTGCCGTCGCGCACCAGCCGCGGGATCACGTCCTTGCCGAAATCGTGGCTGGAATTGGGGTCGGCGGCATCCTCGCGCAGGCGATCGAACAGGAATTCGGTATCGAAGACGTAGATGCCCATGCTGGCCAGCGCCATGTCCGGCCGGCCGGGCATGGCGGGCGGATCGGCGGGCTTTTCGAGGAAGTCGATGATCCGGTCCCCGTCGTCGATGTGCATCACGCCGAAGCCCGAGGCTTCCTCGCGCGGCACCTCGATACAGCCGACCGTCACCGATGCGCCCGTGTCGCAATGCTGTTCCAGCATCACGCCATAATCCTGCTTGTAGACGTGGTCGCCGGCCAGCACGATGATGTGGCGGGGCATGTAGCTGCCGATGATGTCGAGGTTCTGATAGACCGCGTCGGCCGTGCCCATATACCAGCTGTCTTCCGACACGCGCTGGCTGGCGGGCATGATATCGAAGCTTTCGTTCCGTTCGGGGCGGAAGAAGGTCCAGCCATATTGCAGATGCTTGATGAGGCTGTGCGCCTTGTATTGCGTGGCGACGGCGATGCGCGGGATGCCCGAATTGAGCGCATTCGACAGCGCGAAATCGATGATCCGCGTCTTGCCGCCGAAGAACACCGCGGGCTTGGCGCGCCGGTCGGTCAATTCCATCAGCCGGCTGCCGCGGCCGCCCGCGAGCACGAAGGCCATCGCGGTGCGCGTTATCAGCCCGCGTAATGTTGCGCCTGGCGCCATGTTCGTCCCTCCCTGCCTGACGCTGTGGTTAACGCCAGACGCGGCGTGTGGAGCCATCGGCATGCAGCATCGTTGCGCACAGGCAATGTCCGTGAGGGGGAATGGACGTGAACGGCTTCGAGGATTGGCGATCCGACCCCTTCGGCCGGCTGGGGCCGCATGGCGGCACGCTCCGCACCTTCCAGCCGGGCGCGCGCGGGGTGACGGCGCTCGATGCCGGGGGCCGGCCGATCGCCCGCCTCGTGGAGACGGCGGTGCCGGGCCTGTTCGAAGGGCCGATCGAACTGGACACGCCCTATACGCTCGCGATCGACTGGCCGGGCGGCGAGCAGCGGACGGCCGACCCCTATGCCTTCGGCCCGCCGCTCGGCGACCTCGATCTCCACCTCTTCGCCGAAGGGCGGCACCGGCGGCTGGCGACGGCGATGGGGGCGGTGCCGCGCACGATCGGCGATGTCGCGGGCACGGCCTTCTCCGTCTGGGCACCCAACGCCCGCGCCGTATCGGTGATCGGGGATTTCTGCGGGTGGGACCGGCGGCGGCTGCCGATGCGGCGGCATCCGGGGGCGGGGGTGTGGGATCTGTTCGTGCCCGGCGTCGGGCCGGGCGCGGCCTACAAGTTCGCGATCGAGGGGGCGGACGGCATCGTCCGCGAGAAGGCCGATCCGCTGGCCCGCGCCACCGAACTGCCGCCGGCGACCGGCTCGATCGTGGCGGCGCTGCCCGATCTCGCCTGGGGTGACGGCGACTGGATGGCGGCCCGCGCCGATCGCCAGCATCCCGGCAGCGCGATCACGATCTACGAGGTCCATGCCGGATCGTGGATGCGGCCGTGGGGGGAGGGCGAGCGGCACGATTGGGACACGATCGGCGATCGGCTGATCCCCTATGTCGTGGAGATGGGCTTCACCCATGTCGAGCTGATGCCGATCATGGAGCATCCGTTCGGCGGATCGTGGGGCTACCAGCCGCTGTCCCAATTCGCCCCCAGCGCACGCTATGGTTCGGCCGAGCAGTTCGCCCGCTTCGTCGATCGCTGCCACCGCGCCGGCATCGGCGTGATCCTCGATTGGGTGCCGGCGCATTTCCCGTCCGACGCGCATGGCCTGGCGCAGTTCGACGGCACCGCGCTCTACGAGCATGGCGATCCGAAGGAAGGCTGGCACCCCGACTGGAAGACCGCGATCTACAATCTCGGCCGCACCGAAGTGGCGGGGATGCTGATCGCCTCGGCCCTGTGGTGGCTGGAGACGTTCCACGTCGATGGCCTGCGCGTCGATGCGGTCGCCTCGATGCTCTATCGCGATTACAGCCGGCCGGCGGGCGAATGGGTACCGAATGCGCATGGCGGGCGCGAGAATCTGGAATCGATCGCCTTCCTGCGCGCGCTTAACGCGGCGGTGGCGGAGGTCTGCCCCTCGGCGATGACCATCGCCGAGGAATCGACCGCCTTTCCGGGCGTCACCACGCCCGTCGAACAGGGCGGCCTCGGCTTCCGCTTCAAGTGGAACATGGGCTGGATGAACGACACGCTCCGCTACATGGAGGAGGATCCCGTCCACCGCCGCTGGAGTCACGGCGCGATCGGTTTCGGCATCCATTACGCCTTCACCGAACGGTTCGTACTGCCGCTGAGCCATGACGAGGTCGTCCACGGCAAGGGATCGCTGATCGCGAAGATGCCGGGGGACCGCTGGCAGCGCTTCGCCTCGCTGCGCGCCTATCTGGGCTTCATGTGGGCGCATCCCGGCAAGAAACTGCTCTTCATGGGGGGCGAACTGGCGCAGGCGGCCGAATGGAATCACGATGCGCAGATCGACTGGCCGACGCTGGCCGACCCCGCGAACGCGGGCGTCCAGCGGCTCGTCCGCGATCTCAACACGCTCTACCGGGCGGAGGGGGCGCTGCATGAAAGCGACGCCGACGCGCGCGGTTTCGCATGGGTCGTGGGGGACGATGCCGCCAACAGCGTCTACGCCTTCGTGCGCCTGTCCCCCTATGGCGCGCGACCGCTCCTGTGCGTCGCCAACATGACGCCGGTGCCGCGCGGAGACTATCGCATCGGCGTGCCGGTGGCCGGGCGCTGGCGCGAGGTGCTGAACAGCGACGCCGCAATCTACGGCGGCGGGAACATGGGTAATGACGGCGGCGTTACGAGCGATGCCAGCCCCGCGCATGGCCAAGACCAATCGGTCGTGCTGACGCTGCCCCCGCTCGCCATCCTGATCCTCGCACCTGAAGGAGACGCCGCTTGACGTCCACGCCCGATCGCCTGACCGGCGGCTCCCCCTATCCGCTCGGCGCGACCTTCGACGGCCTCGGCGTCAATTTCGCGGTCTTCTCCGCCAATGCCGAGCGGATCGAACTGTGCCTGTTCGATCCCAGCGGCAAGCGCGAGGTGGCGCGGATGGACCTGCCGGAATGCACCGACGAGGTATGGCACGGCTATCTGCCCGATGCCGCGCCCGGCCTCCACTACGGCTTCCGCGCGCACGGCCGCTATGCGCCGGAGGAGGGCCACCGCTTCAATCCCAACAAGCTGCTGCTCGATCCCTATGCCAAGAAGCTGTCCGGCCAGGTGCGGTGGACGGATGCGCTGCACGGCTATCGCGTGCAATCGGCGAAGGCGGACCTGAGCTTCGACCGGCGCGACAGCGCGCCCGCCATGCCCAAGGCGGTGGTGACGAGCGACGCCTTCGACTGGGGCGACGATCGCCGGCCCAACACCCCCTGGTCGGATACGCTGATCTACGAAGCGCACGTGAAGGGGCTGACCAAGCTGCTGCCCGAGGCGCGCCCGCAGGAGCGCGGCACCTTCGCCGCGCTCGCCCACCCGAAGGTGATCGCCCACCTCCAGCGGATCGGCGTGACGGCGGTGGAGCTGATGCCGATCCACGCCTTCGTCCAGGATCGCTTTTTGCAGGAAAAGGGCCTCAGCAATTACTGGGGCTACAACACGCTCGCCTTCTTCGCGCCCGAGCAGCGCTATCTGGCGAGCGGCGAGGCGGACGAGATACGCCGCGCGGTGCGCCGGCTGCACGCCGCCGGGATCGAAGTGATCCTCGACGTGGTCTACAACCATACCGCCGAGGGCAGCGAGCTGGGCCAGACGCTGAGTCTCCGCGGCCTCGACAATGCCACCTACTACCGGTTGCAGGCGGACAATCCCCGCTATTGCGTGAACGACACCGGCACCGGCAACACGCTGAACGTCGGCAAGTCGCGCGTGCTCCAGATGGTGGCGGATTCGCTGCGCTACTGGGCGGAAAGCTTCCATATCGACGGCTTCCGCTTCGATCTGGGGGTGACGCTGGGGCGGACCGGCGACGGCGGGTTCAGCACCTCCTCGGGTTTCTTCAAGGTGCTGCGGCAGGATCCGGTGCTGAGCCGGCTGAAGCTGATCTCCGAACCGTGGGACATCGGGCCGGGCGGCTATCAGCTGGGCAACCATCCGCCGGGCTTCGCCGAATGGAACGACAAGTTCCGCGACAGCACCCGCCGCTTCTGGCGCGGCGATGCCGGCGTCCGCCCCGATTTCGCGGCGCGCATCACCGGATCGGGCGACCTGTTCGACCGGCGGGCGCGGCGGCCGTGGGCGAGCGTCAACTTCATCGCCGCGCATGACGGCCAGACGCTGGCGGACGTGACGGCCTACGAGGAGCGCCACAACGAGGCCAATGGCGAGGACAATCGCGACGGCCATAGCGAGAATCTCTCGTGCAACTGGGGCGTCGAAGGCGAGACGGACGATCCCGCGATCCGCGATCTGCGCGCCAAGGTGCGCCGGTCGATGCTGGTCTCGGTCCTCACCTCGCTCGGCACGCCGATGCTGCTGGCGGGCGACGAATTCGGCCGCACCCAGCGCGGCAACAACAATGCCTATGCGCAGGACAATGAGCTGAGCTGGCTCGACTGGGAAGTGGCCCGTTCCGACGAGGGCGAGGCGCTGACCCATTTCGTCCGCCGGCTGGCGCTGATCCGCGAACATTACCCGCTCGTCCGCTCGGCGAGCTTCCTCTACGGCGCGGAGATAGCGCCCGGTGTGCTCGACATCGACTGGTTCGACGAGCGCGGGCATGGCCTCTCGCCCGAGGACTGGCAGAACCCGGAGGGCAAGGCGCTGGCGATGCGGCGCGCGCGGCGGCTGCCCGACGGGCGGATCGAGGCGATCACCCTGCTGATGAACGGATCGCAGGCGCCGATCGCCTTCACCATCCCCGGCCCCGCTGAGCATCGCCGCCTGCTGGTCGACAGCGCCGACACCGGCATCGGCGAGCATGATCTGGACGGCGACACGATCGAGGTGGCGGACCGCGCCGCGGTGCTGATCGTCGCCACCGGGCCGGCCGGGGCATGACCTGGGGGGCGACGCCCGCCGGGCCGGGCCGCACCCGCTTCGCGCTGTGGGCGCCCGCGGCGGAGCGGGTGGCGCTGGCGATCGAGGGGCAGGACGATCGGCCGATGGCGCCGGCGGAGGACGACTGGTTCGCGATCGAGACGGACGCCGCGCCCGGCACCGCCTATCGCTTCCGCATCGACGGCGATCAGGCGGTACCCGATCCCGCTTCGCGCGCGCAGGCGGGCGATGTGCATGGGGCCAGCCTCGTCGTCGATCCGGCGTTCGACTGGCGGCATGCCGATTGGCGCGGCCGGCCGTGGGCCGAAACGGTGCTGATGGAGGTGCACGCCGGCACCTATGGCGGTTTCGCCGGGCTGGCCGGGGCGCTGCCGGACATCGCCGGACTGGGCGTGACCGCGATCGAGCTGATGCCCGTCGCCGCCGTCTCGGGCACGCGCAACTGGGGCTATGACGGGGTGCTGCCTTATGCGCCGGCCGCCGCCTACGGCACGCCGGCCGACCTGAAGGCGCTGGTCGATCGCGCGCACGGCCTTGGGCTGATGGTCTTCCTCGACGTGGTCTACAATCACTTCGGGCCGGACGGCAATTATCTGAACGCCTATGCGCCCGACTTCTTCAAGCCGGAGGTGCACACGCCGTGGGGTGGGGCGATCGCCTTCGATCGGGAGCCGGTGGCGCGCTATTTCATCGACAATGCGCTGATGTGGCTGGAAGATTATCGCTTCGACGGACTGCGCTTCGATGCGGTGCACGCGATGGAGGACGACGGCTTCCTCGACCGGATGGCGGCGGAGATCCGCGCGCGGCTGCCGGGCCGCCACATCCATCTCGTGCTGGAGAACGAACGCAACGATGCCGCGCGGCTGACGAACGGCTATGACGCGCAGTGGAACGACGACTTCCACAACGTCCTCCACGTCCTGCTGACGGGCGAGGATCACAGCTATTACGCCGATTTCGCCGATCGCCCGGCCGAGCGGCTGGCGCGCTGCCTGTCTGAGGGCTTCATCTATCAGGGCGAGGGATCGCCCAACCATGACGGCAAGCCGCGCGGCACGCCCAGCACCCATCTGCCGCCGACCGCCTTCGTCTCCTTCCTCCAGAACCACGATCAGGTCGGCAACCGCGCGCTGGGCGACCGGCTGACGACGCTGGTCGCGGCCGATCGGCTGCGCGCCGCAACCGGCCTGCTGCTGCTCTGCCCGCAGATCCCGCTGCTGTTCATGGGCGAGGAGACGGGATCGGAGACGCCTTTCCTGTTCTTCACCGACTTTCACGACGAACTGGCCGATGCGGTGCGGGAGGGGCGGCGGCGGGAGTTCGCGAAATTCCCCGCCTTCGCCGATCCCGCGATGCGCGAACGCATCCCCGATCCGAACGCGATCGGGACGTTCGAGCGATCCCGTCCGCAGCCCGGCCGCGATGCCGATACGTGGCGCGCGCTCTATCGCGACCTGCTGGCGGTGCGGCACGCACGGATCGTGCCGCATCTGGCCAGCGCCAGCGCGATCGGGGCGGAGGCGATCGGCCCGGCGGCGGTGATCGCACGCTGGCAGTTGGGTGATGCGGTGCTGACGTTGGCGCTGAACCTCGGCGGGGAAGCGGTGACGGCGGACCTGCCCGCGGGGGTGCCGCTTACCGCGATCGGCCCCGCCCCGGCGGGCGGCCGCCTCGCGCCTGCCGCTTTCCGCCGCATGGCTGTCGTGAGCGATCCGGCGCTCGGCGCGCTGGCCGAGGCGGCGGGGCTGATCCCCGATTGGGAGGATGTCTCGGGCAAGGCGCGCCGCGTGTCCGACGAGACGCTGCGTACCGTGCTGACCGCGATGGGCCACGCCTGCGACACGCCGGGCGCGGCGCGCGACAGCCGCGCCGGGCTGGCCGAAGCCCCCCCCGCCGCGGCTGCTGACCGCCGATGCCGGCGTGCCGTTCACCGTGCCGCCGGCGTTTGCGGGCGGGATCGTGCGGCTGGACGGTGGCGGTGCGATGGCGGTGGGTGCCGACGGGCGCGTCGGCGGGATCGCGCAGCCGGGCTATCATCGGCTGGAAGGCGGCGGCGATGCGATCGGCCTCGCCGTCGCCCCCCGCCGCGCCTCGGCCGGACCGGCGGCGCTGGGGCGTGGCGGTGCAGCTCTATGGTCTGCGCGGCAGCGGGCCGATCGGCGATTTCGGCGCGCTGGCGGCCTTCGCGCAGGATGCGGCGGCGGCGGGGGCGGATGCGGTGGCGATCAGCCCGGGTCCATGCGCTGTTCCTGGCCGATCCCGGCCGCTACAGCCCTTATTCGCCCTCCAGCCGGCGGTTCCTCAACCCGCTCTATGCCGATGCCGGGCCGCTGCCCGACGACGGCGCGGCGCTGATCGACTGGCCCGCCGCTGCGGCGGCCAAGATCGTCGCCCTCCGCCACGCCTTCGCCGCGGCCGATCCGGCGGCGATCGATGCGTTCGCCGCGGCCGGCGGGCCGGACCTGCGCGACCATGCGCTGTTCGAGGCGCTTCACGCGCAGTTCGGTGGGCACGGCTGGCAGGACTGGCCGGCGGACTATCACGATCCCGCCGGCCCCGCCGTCGCCCGCTTCGCCGCCGAGCAGGAAGCGGAGGTGCGCTTTCATCTCTTCGCGCAGATGGCGGCCGATCGATCGCTGGCGGCGGCGCAGGCGGCGGCGACGGGGGCGGGGATGCGGATCGGCCTCGTCGCCGATCTGGCGGTGGGCCTGGATGCGGGCGGCAGCCACGCCTGGGCGCGGCGCGGCGATCTGCTGACCGGCATCGGCATCGGCGCGCCGCCCGATGCGATCCAGCCGGCCGGGCAGAATTGGGGCATCACCAGCTTCTCGCCGCAAGGGCTGGCGGCGAGCGGCTTCGCGCCGTTCATCGATACGCTGCGCGCGGCGCTGGCCCATGCCGGCGGCCTGCGTATCGACCATGCGCTGGGCCTGCGCCGGCTGTGGGTGGTGCCGGCGGGCGCGGACGGACGCGAGGGCGTCTATCTGCGAATGCCCGAGGCCGATCTGCTGCGGCTGATCGCGCTGGAGGCGCATCGCGCCGGTGCGGTCCGCGATCGGCGAGGATCTGGGCGTCGTGCCGCCGGGCTTTCGCGATGGCCTCGCCGCGCGTGGTCTGATGGGGATGCGGGTGCTGCCGTTCGAACGCGATGCGGACGGCGCCGTCACCCCCGCCCGACGACTGGGATCCGGCGGCGGCGGCGATGACGAGCAACGCACGACCTGCCGACCGTTTCGGGCTGGTGGCAGGGGCGCGACATCGCCTGGCGTGAGCGGCTGGGGGCGGAGGGCGACCGCGCCGCCGAACGCACTGATCGCACGACGGACCGCGCCGCCTTCTGGACGGCTGCGGTCGCCGCCGGCGTCGCCGCGGGGCCGGAGCCGGCCGATCCTGCGCCCCGCGGTGGATGCCGCCATCGCCTATGTCGCCGCCGCCGCCTGCGATCTCGCGATCGTGCCGGCGGAGGACATGATCGGGCTGGACGAGGCGCCCAACCTGCCCGGCACGATCGACGAACATCCCAACTGGCGCCGCCGCCTGCCGGACGCCCGACCCCTTCGCGGACGCCCAAGTCGCCGCGCGCGCCGCCACCCTTGCCGAGGCCAGATCCCGATGACGACCCCCCGCGCCACCTATCGCCTGCAATTCCACGCCGGCTTCCCGTTCGCCGATGCGGTGCCGCTCGCCCCCTATCTGGCGGCGCTGGGGGTGAGCCACGTCTACGCCTCGCCGATCGGCACGGCGCGGGCGGGATCGACCCACGGCTACGATCAGGTCGATCCGGGCACGATCGATCCGGCGCTGGGGGGCGAGGCGGGGTTCCGGGCGCTGGCGGCGGCGCTGAAGGCGGAGGGGCTGGGGCTGATCGTCGATATCGTGCCCAACCACATGGCGGTCGGCCATGCCGACAATCCATGGTGGCTGGACGTGCTGGCGAAGGGCG
This sequence comes from Edaphosphingomonas fennica, assembly GCA_036946415.1. Taxonomy (GTDB): domain Bacteria; phylum Pseudomonadota; class Alphaproteobacteria; order Sphingomonadales; family Sphingomonadaceae; genus Sphingomonas_Q; species Sphingomonas_Q fennica_A. The sequence goes on from JAQIJD010000014.1 coordinate 59,586, forward strand.
AGGCCAGCCCCTACGCACGCTGGTTCGACATCGATTGGCGTGCCGGCGGCGATGCGGCGCTGGACGGCCGCCTGCTCGCCCCGTTCCTCGGCGCGCCGCTGGCGGAGGTGTTGGGGAGCGGCGATCTCGTCGTCGATGTCGAGGGGCCGGGCGGGCCGGCGCTGGTCGCTTACGATACGCATCGCTTCCCGATCCGGGCGGAGGATCATGCCGCGGTGCTGGCCGATCCGGCCGGCTATGACGGGACGACGGAGGCGGGCCGGGCCGCGCTTTCGGCGCTGCACGATCGCCAGCATTACCGGCTGGCGTGGTGGCGGACGGCGGGGGACCGGATCAACTGGCGGCGCTTCTTCGACATCACGGAACTGGCCGGGCTGCGCGTGGAGGATGCCGCGGTGTTCGATGCCGTCCACGCGCTGCCCCTGCGCCTCTATGCCGAGGGGCTGATCGACGGGGTGCGCGTCGATCATGTCGACGGGCTTGCCGATCCGGGCGGCTATTGCCGGCGGCTGCGCGCGGCGCTGGCGGCGGCCGAACCGCAGCGCCCGGCCGATGCCGCACCGGGGCCGGCCTGGCTGGTGGTCGAGAAGATACTGGGGCCGGGCGAACGGCTCGATCCGGCGTGGGAGACGGACGGGACGAGCGGCTACGATTTCATGGACGAGGTGTCCGCCCTCCAGCACGATCCGGCGGGGCAGGCGGCGTTCGATGCCCTGTGGGCCGACGTCAGCGGGCGGCCCGCCGATTTCCATGCCGAGGAACGGCAGGCGCGGATCGAGACGCTGGCGCGCACCTTCCCCGGCCAGCATGCCGCGGCCGCCGCCGCCTTCACCCGGCTGGCCGAGGCCGTCGAGCCGGGCGGGGACGTGACGCAGGCGGCGGTGGCGCGCGCCTTGGCCGCGCTGCTGGAAGTCTTCCCGGCCTATCGCAGCTACGGCGCGGGCGAGGCCGAACCGGCCGCGCTCGACGCCGCGGTGGCGCAGGCGGAACCCGCCCCCGGCGAAGGGCCACTGATCGCGCGCATCGCCGACTGGATCGCCGGCCGTGCCGACCGCGACCGGCCCGAGCGCGCCGAGGCGGTGCGCCGGTTCGAGCAATTGAGCGCGCCGCTCTCCGCCAAGGCGGTCGAGGATACGGCCTTCTATCGCTATGGCCGCCTGCTCTCGCGCACCGACGTGGGGTTCGATCCGGCGACGTTCGCGCTCGACGCGGCCGGCTTCGCCGCGCTGTCGGCCGAGCGGGCGCGCGATTTTCCCCATGCGATGCTCACCACCGCCACCCACGATCACAAGCGCGGCGAGGACGTGCGCGCGCGGCTCGCCGCGCTGAGCGAGGTGCCTGACGCATGGGCGGCGGCGGCGCGCGGCTGGCTGGCGCATCCGGCGTTCGCCGGGGTCGATCCGGCCGACGCCTATCAGGTGGTGCAGACCCTCGTCGGGGCGTGGCCGCTGGAGGATGCCGCGCGCGGCGATCTGGCGGACCGGGTGGTCGGCTGGTCGGGCAAGGCGCTGCGCGAGGCGAAGCTGCGCTCCTCGTGGACGGCACCCGACGAAGCCTATGAGGGGCGGGTCGCCGATGCGATCCGGGCGCTGCTGGCGGATGCGGCGTTCACCGGGGAACTGAACGCGTTCGTCGCGCGGATCGCGGCGGCGGGGGCGGCGAACGGCATCGCCCAGGCGGTGCTGCGTTGCACGCTGCCGGGCGTGCCCGACTGCTACCAGGGCTGCGAATTGTGGGATTTCTCGCTGGTCGATCCCGACAACCGCCGCCCGGTCGATTACGCCCGCCGCCGCGCGCTGCTGGCGGACGGCGGCGACTGGCGGAGCGGGGCGCCGAAGCAGGGGGCGATCGCCGCGGCGCTGGCGGCGCGGCGCGACGATCCGGCGCTGTTCGCGGACGGCGGGTTCGAGATGGTGGCGGGAACGGGCGTGCGTGCGGGCAATCTGTTCGCCTTCGTCCGCCGGCTGGAAGGGCGGGCGCTGCTGGTGGCGGTGCCGCTGCGGGTGGCGGCGGCGTTCGCGGCGGGTGACGGACCGGTCGTGCCGGCGGACTGGTGGGGCGATACCGCGTTGTCCCTGCCGGGGGGCGGGGTGCTGCCGGTGGCGGAGGCGTTGGGTGAGCGAGGCTATGTGATCCGGGCGGTGTAGGATCGGTCTGCGCTAATCCACCTCATATATTCGTTCGTGCTGAGTAGGGCTGAGCGAAGTCGAAGCCCGTATCGAAGCATGGCCGCGCGCGGCGTCGCCTTCGATACGGTGCTGGCGCACCTACTCAGGACGAACGGATGCGTCCCTGCGCGCCCGAATAGCCCGGCGCCGGCCCCCTTTTCCCCCGTTCGTGCTGAGTAGGGGCTGCGCCTGCCGAAACCCCGTATCGAAGCATGGCCGCGCGCGGGGCCGCCCTTCGATACGCCGCTGCCGCGGCTACTCAGGCCGAACGGACCGTTCTGCTCGAAGCTCATGCTCGCTTCCGATCCGCCCCCGCCCCCTTGCTGCACTGCGCAAAACCCCATAGCCTCCCGTCCGTCAG
>JAQIJD010000015.1:0-7500 GCA_036946415.1 Edaphosphingomonas fennica
ACTGGCGCGCGACATCGCCACCAAGTTTAACACGGATTACGACACCGACCTGTTCGTGCTGCCCGAACCGATCATCCCGCCCGCCGCGGCGCGGATCATGTCGCTGCGCGACGGGGCGGCCAAGATGTCCAAATCCGATCCGTCGGACATGAGCCGCATCAACCTGACCGACGATGCCGACGCCATCGCCCAGAAGGTGAAGAAGGCGAAGACCGATCCCGAACCGCTGCCGTCCGAGCCGGCCGGGCTGGAGGGGCGGGCCGAGGCGCGCAACCTCGTCGGCATCGCCGCGGCGCTGACCGATTCGACCCCGGCGCAGGTGTTGGCGGACCGCGGCGGGCAGGGCTTCGGCCCCTTCAAGACGTGGCTGGCGGAGGTGACGGTGGCGGCGCTGGCGCCGATCGGCAGGCGGATCGCCGAACTGTCCGAGAACGGAGGGGAACTCGACCGGCTGCTGGGCGAAGGGGCGGCCGAGGCGCGCGAGGCGGCGGCGCCGACGCTGGCCGGGGCCTATCGCGCCCTCGGCCTGTAGACGCATCGGGACGGGCCGGGGCAACCGGGCGGTGGGCAGAGCGTTCAAAGGCCATTCAGCACGGAAGCGCTAACCCCCTAGCCATTCCGTTCCAGGAAGGTTCAACAAATGTCCGTTCCGTTCCGGTCCATCGTCAAGAAGGCGGCGCTCCTCGCCGCACCGGCGCTGCTCCTGTCGCTGGGGGCCTGCGCCACCCCGTTCCGCGCCAACGTGGCACGCTTCCAGCAGATGCCCGCACCGCAGGGGCAGAGCTTCGCCATCCAGGCTGCCGATCCGCGGTTGCAGGGCGGGCTGGAGTTCGCCCAATATGCCGCCCTCGTCTCCCAGCGGCTGACCGCGCTCGGCTATCAGCCGGCGGCGGGCGGGCGCAACGCCTCGCTGGTCGTCAATCTCGATTACGGGGTGGACAACGGCAGCGAGAAGGTCGTGACGACGCCCGGCCTCGGCTATGGCGGCTGGGGTGGCGGCTGGGGGCCGGGGTGGGGCGGCGGCTGGGGCCGCGGCTGGCGCGGCGGCGGTTTCGGCTGGGGCGGCATCGGTTATGGCCGCGGCTGGGGCTGGGGCTGGAACGATCCGTTCTTCGGCGGCGGCTGGGGGCCGGACGTGCGCTCCTACACCGTCTACACCAGCTTCCTCGACATGAAGATCAGCCGCGCGGGCGATGGCCAGCGCGTGTTCGAGGGCCGGGCGCGGGCGCGCTCGACGACGGACAGCCTGCCGCAGATCGTGCCGAACCTGGTCGATGCTATGTTCACCGACTTCCCCGGCCGCTCGGGCGAGGAATTGCGGATCACCATCCCGCAGGACGACCGCCGCCGCGGCTGACGTATTCGGGATACGGAAAGGGCGCGGGGGCCATGGCCTCCGCGCCCTTTCGATCCGGCTGCGGCCAGTGCGGACCGATCAGTCGGTAAGCTTGGTCTTCTGTTCCCCCTTGGCGCGATCGTTGGCGGCGATCGCCTCGACGATGATCTGCTTGGCTTCCTCGACATTGCCCCAATTGCCGATCCGCACCCACTTCTTCTTCTCGAGATCCTTGTAGTGGGTGAAGAAGTGCTCGATCTGCTGCATCACGATCTCGGGCAGGTCCGAGCTTTCGTTGATCTTGGTGTAATAAGGGAAGGTGGCGTCGACCGGCACGGTCAGCAGCTTCTCGTCGCCGCCGGCCTCGTCCTCGAGCTTCAGCACCGCGATCGGCCGCACGCGCACCACCGAGCCGGGGATGAAGGGCGAGCGCGCGACGACCAGCGCATCGAGCGGATCGCCATCGGGCGACAGCGTGTGCGGCACGAAGCCGTAATTGGCCGGATAGCGCATCGGCGTGTGCAGGATGCGATCGACGAACAGTGCGCCGGAGGCCTTGTCGAACTCATATTTCACCGGCTCGCCGCCGACCGGCACCTCGATGATGACGTTGAGTTCGTGCGGCGGGTTCTTGCCCGTGGGGATGAGATCGATGTTCATGGGGGCCGGGCATGACCTTCCGGCCGTTTCGGGTCAAGCCTGCCGCCCGACTTTTTGCTGCGCCTGCGAAGCGATTGCCCGGACGTCCTAATGTAGGACATCCGCCGCGCGATCGGCTAGGGGCGGGCGCAGCATGAGCAGGATCGAGACGCCGCGCCCCGTCCGCGGCACGCAGAGCATGATCGGGGAGGAAGCGGCGCGATTCGGCCGCGTGGTCGAGACGTTCGAGCGCGTTCGCCGGCTCTACGGCTTCGGCCGCATCGAGATGCCGGTGTTCGAGCCGACCGCGGTGTTCGCCCGATCGCTCGGCGAGACGACCGACGTCGTCTCCAAGGAGATGTACAGCTTCGAGGATCGCGGCGGCGATTCGCTGACGCTGCGTCCCGAATTCACCGCCGGCATCGCCCGCGCCTATCTGACCGAGGGCTGGCAGCGATTCGCGCCGCTGAAGGTGGCGACGCACGGGAGCCTGTTCCGCTACGAGCGGCCGCAGAAGGGCCGCTACCGCCAGTTCCACCAGATCGACGCCGAGGTGATCGGCAGCGCCGATCCGCTGGCCGATGTCGAGCTGCTGGCCTTTGCCGACCAGCTGCTGCGCGAACTGGGCATCGCCGATGGGGTGACGCTGCACCTCAACACGCTGGGCGATGCCGAGACGCGCGATGCGTGGCGGGCGGCGCTGATCGCCCACTTCACCGCGAACCGCGATGCGCTGTCCGAGGACAGCCTCGCCCGGTTGGAGCGCAATCCGTTGCGCATCCTCGATTCGAAGGATCCGCGCGACCGGCCGGTGGCGGAGGCGGCCCCGGCGATCGACGACTATCTCTCTTCCGAAGCCGGCGCCTTCTTCGCGGCGGTGACGCGCGGGCTGGAGGCGGCGGGCGTCGCCTGGGTGCGCGATGCGCGGCTGGTGCGCGGCCTCGATTATTACCGCCACACCGCCTTCGAGTTCGTGACCGACCGGCTGGGCGCGCAGGGCACGGTGCTGGGCGGCGGCCGCTACGACGGGCTGATCGAGACGCTAAGCGGTGCGCCCACCCCCGCGGTCGGCTGGGCGGCGGGGATCGAGCGGCTGGGGATGCTGCTGGAGACGCCCGCCGCCGAGCCGCCGGCGATCGTGGTGGTGGTGGAGGACGACGCGGCGCGGGCCGCCGGTATCGCCGCCGTCGCGCGGCTGCGGCGCGCTGGCCACGCCGCGCAGCTGGTGGCGGAAGGATCGCCGCGCAAACGGTTCGACAAGGCGGTGAAGCTGGCGCCGCCGGCGATCCTCTCGGTCGATGGCAGCGGCCACCGGCTCAAGACCTTCGGCGGCACCGATGGCGCGGCGATCGAGGCGGCGCTGGCGGCGGGCGCATGACGGCGACGATCCCCGACGCGCGTATCGCCCAGATCGAGGCGCGGCGCGACGAATTGTCGGCAGCGATGGCGCGGCCGGATCTCGCAGCCGACGCCTTCGTCAAACTTTCCAAGGATTATGCCGAGATCGAGCCGGTGGCGCGGGCCGCCGGCGAGGTGCGGCGGCTGCGGCAGGAGATCGGCGCACTCGCCTGGATGATCGAGGACGGCGAGGGCGATGCCGAGCTGAAGGCGATGGCGGTGGAGGAGCAGGCGGCGCTGCGCGACCAGCTCGCCGCCGCGGATCGCACGTTGGCGCTGGCCTTGCTGCCGCGCGACGCCGCCGACGAACGGTCCGCCATCCTGGAGGTGCGCGCCGGCACCGGCGGCGATGAGGCGGCGCTGTTCGCGGGCGATCTGCTGCGGATGTACAGCCGCTATGCCGAGGAGCGCGGCTGGCGGGTCGAGCCGATCTCCGCCAGCGCCGCGGAGCTGGGCGGCTACAAGGAGGCGGTGGTCGCGGTCTCCGGCCAGGGCGTGTTCGCGCGGCTGAAGTTCGAAAGCGGGGTCCACCGCGTCCAGCGCGTGCCGGTGACGGAGAGTGGCGGGCGCATCCATACCTCCGCCGCCACCGTCGCGGTGCTTCCCGAGGCGGAGGAGGTGGACGTGCGGATCGAGGACAAGGATCTGCGAATCGACGTCTATCGCTCGTCCGGGCCGGGCGGCCAGTCGGTCAACACCACCGATTCGGCGGTGCGCATCACCCATCTGCCGACCGGCACCGTCGTCATCCAGCAGGACGAGAAATCGCAGCACAAGAACAAGGAAAAGGCGATGAAGGTGCTGCGCGCCCGGCTCTACGAGGCGGAGCGCGAGCGGCTGGCGGGCGAACGCGCCGGTGCGCGCCGATCCATGGTCGGTTCAGGCGACCGGTCCGAAAGGATCCGCACCTACAATTTCCCGCAGGGCCGCGTGACCGACCACCGCATCAACCTGACGCTGCATCGCCTGCCCGAGATCATGGAAGGCGGCGGGCTGGACGAGGTGGTGGCCGCGCTGATCGCCGAGGACGAGGCGGCGCGGCTGGCGCAACTGGACGGCTGACGATGGGCCGGCGCGCGGCAGCGGCGATCCTGTGCGCGGTGCTGGCGGCGCCGGCGCTGGCCGAACCCGAGCCGGAGCCGTCGCTGGCGGTGACGACCGAGCGGCCGGAACCCAAGGTGGCGGTGGAACGGCAGCGGCAGGTGGTGGTGCGCGCGATCCGCAACTGCCCGACGCCCAAGACGCCCGACGAGATCGTCGTCTGCTCGCGCGATCGCGGCGTGGCGGAGGCATACCGCTTGCCCAAGATCGATCCCCGGCTGGAGAAGGCCGCGCGCGGCGACCGGCCGGAGGCGGGCGGCCTGGGGGCGGGGCAGGCGCTCGCTTCGGGCGATTGCTCGGCGGTGGGATCGGCGGGGCAGACGGGGTGCGCGCTGGGGGCCGCCAATGCTTGGGGGGCGGAACGGCGCGCGCAGGGCCTCGGCTGGGGCCGGCAGTGAGCGGAGCCACCGTCACCGCCGCGCTGGCCGGGGCGACGCGCGCGCTCGCCGCCGTCAGCGATACCGCCCGGCTGGACGCCGAATTGCTGATGGCCGCCGCGCTCGGCTGCACGCGCGAGACGATGCTGCTGGCGCGCGGTGGCGCGGCGGTGCCGCCCGGCTTCGCCGCGCTCATCGACCGGCGGCTGGCGCACGAACCGATCGCCTATATCCTGGGCGAACGCGATTTCTGGACGATCACGCTCGCCGTCACCCCGGCGGTGCTGATCCCGCGCGCGGACAGCGAAACGCTGATCGAGGCGGCGATCGATCGGTTCGGCGCGCGGGCGCCGGCGACCGTGCTCGACCTCGGCACCGGATCGGGCGCGCTGCTGCTGGCGGCGCTGGCGCAGTGGCCGCAGGCGACGGGGACCGGCGTCGACGCCTCCGCCGCGGCGCTGGCGGTGGCGGCGGACAATGCGGCGCGGCTGGGCCTTGCCCCGCGCGCCCGCTTCCTCCACGGGGATTGGGATGCGGCCTGCCCGGCGCGGTTCGACCTGCTGCTGTGCAATCCCCCCTATGTCGAGACGGATGCCGCGCTGCCGCCCGACGTGGCGCGCTACGAACCCGCCGCCGCGCTGTTCGCGGGGGTGGACGGGCTGGACGATTACCGCCGTCTCGCGCCGCTGCTGCCGCGGATGCTGGCGCCGGGCGGGGTCGGCTGCGTCGAGATCGGCCGGGAGCAGGCGGCGGCGGTATCGGCGCTGTTCGCGGCGGCGGGGCTGGGCGTCTCGGTCCGGCGCGATCTCGCCGGGCATGATCGCTGCCTGATCGTGACGGGTTGAGCGCCGGCCGCGACATTCCGCTTGGAATCGCCCATGCGCGCCACTACATGACGGACCGTCCCGGAAACCGCGGCCGAATGCGGCCCCGCGATCCGGGAAGCCGATCCTTCGATGAGCTTGCCGCCGCCCCAGCGGGCCGGTGGTGCGATCGGATAGCGGATGGTCGTGCGGCCCCGGTGACGGCGGGCGCGGATCACGGAGCGATCGGGCATGTGCCTGCGGCCTGCCGGGGCGGGCGGCCGCGGCGGCCGGCCCTTCGTGCGGCCAAGGCGGCTTCGTCCCCAGGTGACAGACATCGTGACAAGGATCATGGCGCTTTGATGAACAACCGGCAGAACGGCCGCCGGCGCGGCCGGACGGGCAACGGCCAGCCGCAGCGGAACGGCCAGCCCGGCGGCGATCGCGGCAATCGCATCGACAACCGCGCGCGCGGCAACGCCAGCCAGCTCCACGAGAAATACAAGGCGCTGGCGCGCGACGCGCAGATGGCCGGCGACCGCGTCAACACCGAATATTATCTCCAGTTCGCGGACCATTATTTCCGCGTGCTCAACGAGAGCCGGGCCCGGTTCGAGGAACAGCGCCCGCGCCGCGACGACTATCGCGACGAATTCGGGCAGGAGGGCGAGCCCGACGACGGTGCCGAGATGGAGGACGAGGGTGAGGCCGAGGACGGCCGCCGCGACGAGCGCCGCGCGCCGCGTGCGGAACGCCCCCGCCAGGACGACCGTCCCTATCGCGACGATCGCCAGCCGCGTGACGATCGCACCCGCCGGGACGAGGAACGCAGCCGCGAAGAGCGGCCCCGAGAGGACCGCCAGCGCGATGATCGCCCCCGGGACGACCTAGCCCGGGACGATCGCCCCCGTGACGATCGCCAGCGCGACGACCGCCCCCGCCGGGAGGAGCCGCGTCGCGAACCGCCGATCGCGGCCGAGCCGGCGGCCCCGGCCGAAATCGCCGACACAGTGCAGGAGGAGCGCGCGGAGCGCCGCCCCCGCCGACGGACGCGCCCGGTAGAGGCGGCCGAGCCGGCGCAGGAGCGGCTCGACATCGACCGGCTCCCGCCCGCCTTCGCGCCCGAGCCGCGCGCCGAGGCCGAGATTCCGGTCGCCGAAGAGTCCGTCGACGAGAAGCCGCGCCGTCGCACGCGCCGCCCGCGCACCGATGCGGTGACGGCCGACGCCTGAGCGGCACAGACCGATAGCGGAACCGGAGGGCGGCGATCGAAGGGTCGCCGCCCTTTCGCGTTTCAGCGGCTGGCGGGATCGTCCGGACGATCGACGAAGGCGTCGGCGTCCTCGTCATGATGCGTGCCGGAACTGAGGAAGACGAGGCCCATCAGCGCGGCGGCGAGCAGGACCGACAGGCCGACGCCCAGGATCGTCGCGATCGCCATATGGATGGGTAACGGCCCCTGCGAGCGCAGCCAGCCGAGCGCCGCGATCACGGTGACGAGCGCGACGCCGCCCATCCATATCATCAGCCGCCGGTATCGCGCCCATGCGAAGGCGGCGTATTCGGGATCGTCGAGGGAGGGGCGGGCCATGGCGGCAAGGTGGCCTTTGCCCGTCGCGGCGGCAAGCCCGATGGCGAATCGCACGGGAGATTCGCGCGACGGCGTGGGCCACGATCGATCGGCGCGCCGCGGCGCCCGTCCAAAAAGCACGCTTTTCCGCCGGTTCCCGCTACGCTGAAATAAAATTGCAAAGCGGTGTTGACGGGCCGGGGCGGCCCGCATAGATAGCCCCTCGTCAACGGCGCTTCGCCACGGCGAAACGCGGTTCACCGCTACATCGGCATC
>JAQIJD010000015.1:10000-37646 GCA_036946415.1 Edaphosphingomonas fennica
GCATCGGTGGCATGGCGTCAGCCGTGTTGCTGGTGGTGCGGGTTCTCAAGCGTGAGGTAAGGGCATTTGGTGGATGCCTTGGCATGCACAGGCGAAGAAGGACGTGGCACGCTGCGATAAGCGTGGGGGAGGTGTGAGCAACCTTTGATCCCACGATTTCCGAATGGGGAAACCCACCTTCACCAATTACTCCAGTTGAGCTCGAGCGTCGGCACGCGTGAAGCGTGCCGCCGAGCGGCTCAGCTAGAGTAATTGGGACGAGGGTATCACTAAGCTGAATACATAGGCTTTGGTGAAGCGAACCCGGCGAACTGAAACATCTCAGTAGCCGGAGGAAAAGACATCAACCGAGATTCCGTTAGTAGTGGCGAGCGAACGCGGACCAGGCCAGTGCCGGTGGATACGGTAGCAGAACACTTTGGAAAGAGTGGCCAGAGCGGGTGACAGCCCCGTATGCGAAACCTAGTTCATCGGACTTGAGTAGGGCGGGACACGTGAAATCCTGTCTGAACATGGGGGGACCACCCTCCAAGCCTAAATACTCGTGCATGACCGATAGTAAACAAGTACCGTGAGGGAAAGGTGAAAAGCACCCCGATGAGGGGAGTGAAACAGTACCTGAAACCGAATGCCTACAAGCAGTCAGAGGGTCTTTAGGGCCTGATGGCGTACCTCTTGCATAATGGGTCTGTGACTTAATGTATCTAGCAAGCTTAAGCCGATAGGTGGAGGCGTAGCGAAAGCGAGTCTGAATAGGGCGCCTTGAGTTAGATGCATTAGACCCGAAACCCGGCGATCTAGGCATGACCAGGATGAAGGTGGGGTAACACCCACTGGAGGTCCGAACCGATTACCGTTGAAAAGGTACCGGATGAGTTGTGTTTAGGGGTGAAAGGCCAATCAAGCCGGGAAATAGCTGGTTCTCCGCGAAAACTATTGAGGTAGTGCCTCGTGTGATCACCGTTGGGGGTAGAGCACTGGATGGGCTAGGGGGTCGCGAGATCTACCAAACCTAACCAAACTCCGAATACCAGCGAGTGCAGCACGGGAGACAGACGGCGGGTGCTAAGGTCCGTCGTCGAGAGGGAAACAGCCCTGACCAACAGCTAAGGTCCCCAAGTTATCACTAAGTGGGAAAGCATGTGGGAATCCCAAAACAACCAGGAGGTTGGCTTAGAAGCAGCCATCCTTTAAAGAAAGCGTAACAGCTCACTGGTCTAATCAAGGGTTCCTGCGGCGAAGATGTAACGGGGCTCAAGTGATACACCGAAGCTTTGGGTGTGGATTTATCCACGCGGTAGCGGAGCGTTCCGTAAGCCTGTGAAGCGGTCTGGTAATGGGCCGTGGAGGTATCGGAAGTGCGAATGCAGACATGAGTAGCGATAAACAGGGTGAGATGCCCTGTCGCCGAAAGACCAAGGGTTCCTGCGCAAGGCTAATCCGCGCAGGGTGAGCCGGCCCCTAAGACGAGCCCGAAGGGGGTAGTCGATGGGAACCACGTTAATATTCGTGGGCCTGGTGGTGTGTGACGGATGGTGTGTGTTGTATGGCCTTATCGGATTGGCCATGCTTCGAAACTGTTCCAGGAAATAGCCCCACCGTATAGACCGTACCCGAAACCGACACAGGTGGTCTGGTAGAGCATACCAAGGCGCTTGAGAGAAGTGTCCTGAAGGAACTCGGCAAATTGCCTCCGTACCTTCGGAAGAAGGAGGCCCGGCGTATGCGCAAGCACTCGCCGGGGGCACAGGCCAGGGGGTAGCGACTGTTTAGCAAAAACACAGGGCTCTGCTAAGTCGGCTTCAAGACGACGTATAGGGTCTGACGCCTGCCCGGTGCCGGAAGGTTAAGTGGAGGAGTGCAAGCTCTGAAATGAAGCCCCGGTAAACGGCGGCCGTAACTATAACGGTCCTAAGGTAGCGAAATTCCTTGTCGGGTAAGTTCCGACCTGCACGAATGGCGTAACGACTTCCCCACTGTCTCCAGGACATGCTCAGCGAAATTGAATTCTCCGTGAAGATGCGGAGTACCCGCGGTTAGACGGAAAGACCCCGTGCACCTTTACTGCAGCTTCAGAGTGGCATTAGGAAAAGACTGTGTAGCATAGGTGGGAGGCTTTGAAGCATCGGCGCCAGCCGGTGTGGAGCCATAGGTGAAATACCACCCTGTCGTTTTCTGATGTCTAACCTGCACCCGTTAGCCGGGTGAGGGACCCTCTGTGGCGGGTAGTTTGACTGGGGCGGTCGCCTCCCAAAGAGTAACGGAGGCGCGCGAAGGTTGGCTCAGGCCGGTTGGAAACCGGCTGTTAGAGTGCAATGGCATAAGCCAGCCTGACTGCGAGACTGACAAGTCGAGCAGAGACGAAAGTCGGTCATAGTGATCCGGTGGTCCCTCGTGGAAGGGCCATCGCTCAACGGATAAAAGGTACGCCGGGGATAACAGGCTGATAACCCCCAAGAGCTCATATCGACGGGGTTGTTTGGCACCTCGATGTCGGCTCATCACATCCTGGGGCTGGAGCAGGTCCCAAGGGTTTGGCTGTTCGCCAATTAAAGTGGTACGTGAGCTGGGTTCAGAACGTCGCGAGACAGTTTGGTCCCTATCTGCCGTGGGCGTCGATATTTGAGAGGAGTTGACCCTAGTACGAGAGGACCGGGTTGAACATGCCTCTGGTGCACCTGTCGTTCTGCCAAGAGCGCAGCAGGGTAGCTATGCATGGACGGGATAACCGCTGAAAGCATCTAAGCGGGAAGCCTCCCTCGAGATAAGATATCTTAGAGCGGTCGAAGACCACGACCTTGATAGATCGGATGTGGAAGTGGAGTAATCCATGGAGCTAACCGATACTAATCGCTCTATTCGCGCTTGAACGGGTCCCCGTGAAGCTTGCTTCATGGGAACACGAGAACCCCACCATCACCAACACGGCTGATGTGAGGCTGTCGCACGCACAGCATCCAAGACCATATGCATCGATTTCACCCCAGCGGACCCGCGCCGGCCCCATAGCTTGGTGGCCATAGCGTCAGTGACCCACCCGATCCCATCCCGAACTCGGCCGTGAAACCTGACTGCGCCAATGGTACTGTTGCTCAAGCAACGGAAGAGTAGGTCGCCGCCAGGCTTTGCAGCCGGCGCGAGCCCCGCATAAACCCATTCACATTGTCACCGCACCTCACCCGTGCGGCACGCACCTCACCGCGGGGTGGAGCAGCCCGGTAGCTCGTCAGGCTCATAACCTGAAGGTCACAGGTTCAAATCCTGTCCCCGCAACCAATATACCACATCACACAAAAACCCCGCAGGCTACCAGCCCGCGGGGTTTTTCGCGTCCGTGCCGCGTCGACGATGCAGGAAATGGCGCACCCGACAGGATTCGAACCTGTGACCTCTGCCTTCGGAGGGCAGCGCTCTATCCAGCTGAGCTACGGGTGCCGACCCCCTGCCCCCGAGGGGTGGTTGTCGAACGTGGTGGCCGCGATGCCGCCAAGGCTGCTGCGTCTACAGCGTCGTCGTCCGTTCGCCATCTCGGCGATCCGTCTCGCCTCAGCAAGCGAGCGATGCAGTCACGCCTTATCCCGGAGGCGAGGCCGGGTTTGACGACTTGGACCGTTAAACGCGGGCTGGGCGCCAGCTTCGGCGCGCCGCGCATCCTCGGATCGGGCCGGCTGACGAGCGAAGGCCCGGTCAGCCCTCGCCGCGGGTAATGCGGGCGATCTCGCGCGCGACCATATCCTCCACCAATACAGGCAGCCGTTCGTCGAGCCAGTCCTTCAGCATCGGGCGAAGCATGTCGCGCACCATCTCCTCGAGCGTGACCGACGCCGCCGGGGGGGCGGGTGCGGCGACGGGCGGGGCGACGACCGACGACAAGGACGCCAAGGCCTCACGGCTGGCGCGGGCGGTGCGATCCGACAGCAGCGGTTCGCGCGGGTGGGACCGGGGGGCGGGGCCGGCGGCGACCGTCGGTCGCGCGGCGGGGGGCGTATCGACCGGCGCGGCGAAGGGGGCGGTCGCCGGCACGGGGCCGGCCAGAAAGGCGGGCCATTCGGCCGTGCGATCGATCGCCGGCGGCGCTTCCGCGGCAGGCGCCTCGGCAGGGGGCGGCGGGGGCGGCGTCGGCGCCGGTACGGCCGGCGGATCGATGGGGCTGGTCAATTCCAGCACATCCTCCTCCTCGTCGGCGGCGGCGCTCGACGGCGCCTGAGGCGGGACGGGTTTGGCCGGCGGCGCGCGCCGACCGGTGCCGAGGCCCGATGGATCCTCGGTGATGATCCGCTGGATGGACGCCAGAATGTCGTCCATCGACTGGTCCTTGCCGTCTTCGGGGCTGCCCTTGTCCATGGGGCGGCACGATGGCCTAGTTCGGCGGCCGTGTCACGGGTGGAGATGGCGCGCGGGGCACGGCATCGGCCGGCGTGCCGCCGATCGAGGGGGAAGGTGCGGGCTCGGCGGGGGTCGGCCCCAGCGTCCGCGTCGCCTGCGGGCCGGCACCGCGCGATTCGCGCCAGTCGGACAGGGAACCGGTCGAGCGGCGATAGTTGCTGACCGGATCGTAGAGCGCGCCGCTTTCCAGATCGAGCGCGCCCATCTCGGCCCGTCCCATCGCGTTCAGCAGCGCGAAGCCCGCGACATATTGGTCGCGCCGCGCCGTCACCAGCGTCACCTGGCTGTTGAGCAATTCCTGTTCGGCATTGAGCACGTCGAGGATTTGCCGCAGGCCGACGCCCTGTTCGGCGCGGGCGCCCTCCAGCGCCAGCCGGTTGGCGGAAACGGCCGCCTCGCTCGCCGCGATCGTCTCGCCGGCGGCGCGGAAGCTGGCGAAGGCGGCGCGGGCGGTGGCGATCACCTGGCGCTCGATCCCGACGCCCTGTTCGAGCGCCTGTTGCTCCCGCGCCTGCGCCTGGCGGATCCGCGCACCCGCCGCGCCACCCTGATACAGCGGCATGCGGACCTGCAAGCCGATCGTGCTGTTGGTCTGCACCTGATCGAGCTGGACCCCCGCCGGAGCCCCTACCGCGCGGTTCAGCGTGCCGAGATAATTGTTGTAGTTCGCACCCGTCACTGCCGACAGGGTCGGCAGGCGCGCGGCGCGGGCGACGCGCACGTCATATTGCGCCGCCTGGACGCCCGCACCGATCGCGGCGAGGCTCGGCGTATTGCCCTCGGCGATGGCGACCGCTTCGTCGGGCGTGGCGGGTAGGCGCGGCAGCGGCGGCGGCGGGGCGAGATCACCTGGCCACTGGCCGATGATGCGGCGATACGCCTCGCGGCTGGCCGTCAGCCGCCCCTGCGCGATGGCAAGCTGGCTGCGCGCATTGGCGAGGCGCGCTTCGGACTGGGCGACGTCGGTGACGGTCAGGTCGCCGACCTGGAAGCGATCACGCGTCGCCTCCAGATTGGTTTCGAGGACGCGGACCTGGCCGGCATTGAGACTGGCGATCGAAACGTCGCGGATCACGTCCATATAGGCGCCGACCGCGGTGGTGAAGACATTGCCCTCGGTGGTGCGCAGGTCGGCGCGCCCCACGGCGACCCGCGCATCGGCGGCGCGCACGGCGTTGCGGACGCGACCGGCGTTGAACAAAGGATAGGCGAGCTCCAGCCCGCCGGTCAGCGAACGGCCGTTCTGGTTGAGCGTACCGATGCCGTTGAAGCCCTGCGTGACGCCGGCGACGCCCGTCACCTGCAGGCGATTGTCGGCGCGGGCGATCGCGGCGCCTTCGTCGATCGCGCGCAGGTCGGCGCGCTCGGCGGTGAGATCGGGGTTGGTTGCATAGGTGCGGGCCAGCGCGTCCTGCAGCGTCTCCGCGGCGGCGGGCGCGGCCAGCAGCACGGCCAGCAATGCGGCGGGGCGACGCAGGATCATCCGGCCCCCCGACAGCGTCAGAAGCGGAAGGCGGGGGGTTCGGCGAAGCCCGGCAGCACCGGCGCGCCGGCATCGCCGAACGGCACCATGCCGAAGGCCCCGCCGGCCTTGCGGCCGATCGAAAGGCGCGCGATGCCGCCGCCGACGCCGATCGGCGCCGCCAGCCGCCCGCCCTCGGCCAGTTGGTCGACCAATGTCTGCGGCACCCGTTCGACCGCGCCATCGATGACGATCAGGTCGTAGGGGGCGGCGGCGGGCCAGCCGGCGGCGAGCGGCCCGGTGACGAGCGTCACCGACCGCGGCAGGCCGGCGGCGGCGGCGATCGCGACGAGATCGGCCTCCTCCTCCAGCGCGGTCACGGTGGCGCCGATCTCGGCCAGCACGGCGGCGGCGTAACCCGTGGCCGAACCGACGACCAAGGCGCGCTCGCCCGCTTGCGCGTGCGCCTCGGTCAGCAGGCGGCCCGTCACCATCGGCTGCGGCATCGCGCGGCCCTTGCCGAGCGGCACGGCGATGTCGGCATAAGCGATCGCCGCGCGATCGGCGGGCACATGGCGTTCGCGGGGAACCTCGCCCATCGCGCGGACGACATGGGGGTCGTTGACCGCGGTGGTGCGCAGCTGGCTGGCCACCATCGCGCGGCGCAGGCCTTCGAAGCCCTCGGTCTCGACGCTCTGTTCGGTCACTCTCGCCCCCTCGACTGTCCTAGCGATACAATACACCCGTGCAGCGCTCAAGGTCATATCGTGGGCATCGGCACCCGCCAAGCGCTGATCCCGGCGGGGCCAAAATGCTTGACGTGAGGGGCGCAAGGCCGCATTCGCCGCTCCGCCGAGGCCCGATGGCGGAGTGGTGACGCAGAGGACTGCAAATCCTTGCACCCGGGTTCGATTCCCGGTCGGGCCTCCAGTATTTCGACAGCGCGGCGACGGCGGCCGCCCCCTCCTCAGATCGCGAAGCGCACGCCGATGCGGAAGGTGCGGCCCAGCACGTCGTAGAGGACGTTGTTGGTCGGCCCGAAGCTCGAGGGAATGTCGTTGGGCGGATCGCGATCGAACAGATTGTTGATCGCGCCGTATAGCTCGACCCGGCGGGTGCCGTTCTCCGCGATCGTGACCTGGCCGTTGACGTTGACGTAGAGCACGTCGCCGACCGAATTGTCGTTGATGCTGTTGGTGGCGGCGATCGTATAGCCCGCCTCGTCGGGGCCGATGCGTGTGCGGTCGTAACGGCCGCGCGAGATGTAGCGCAGCTGGATCTGGCCCGAGAAGGGTTCGGCATCATAGGTGACGAAGCCGTTCAGCGCCCAGCGCGGCACGCCGGACGGCTGGCTGACGCCTGCCCCGTTCTGGCCCGATCGATCGACCGCGACGCCCGCCGAATCGACGGTGATGAGATCCTTCACCCACGTCCCCAGCACGCGCAGCGAGACGCTGCCGTTCATCGACGATGCCACCTGCGACAGCGGCAGGCTGTAGGAGCCTTCGAAATCGACGCCGCGGGTGATGAGGCGGTTCAGGTTGAGGTTGGCGTTGCTGACCGAGACGATCGCGCCGTTGGGCGTGCCGCCGCGATCGATCAGGCTGCTGCAACTGGCGAGCGAACCCGTGGCGCAGCGGTTGACGATAACCTGCGCCCCCAGCGTCGAGATGGCGCCTTCCAGCGAGATGTCGAACCAGTCCGCCGAGAAGCGCAGCCGCCCGCCCGCGACCGGGCCGGGCTGGAAGACGATGCCGCCGGTATAGGTATCGGCGCGCTCCGGACGGAGGCCGGAATTGCCGACCAGGAACACCTGCGGCAGGCTCTGCGTGCCGCCGTTCAGCGGATCGATCACCGTCTGGAACGACGTCTGCGCCGGGCCGAACAGTTCGAAGATGTTGGGCGCGCGGATATCGCGTGAGCGGGTGCCGCGGAAGCGCAGCCACGAGACGGGCTCCCACACCGCGCCCACCTTCCACGTCGTCTCGCCGCCGGTGGTGGAATAATCGGTGTAGCGGGCGGCGCCGTTCAGCTCCAGCGTGCGCGCGAAGGCCATGTCGCGGGCGAGCGGCAGGCCCGCCTCGACGAACGCTTCCTTCACGGTGATGCGCCCGGCGATGGCGGCGCCGGGGCTGGTGTAGAATTGGTTGGCCGCCGAGATCGGATCGGTCGTGCCGTTCGCCCGGTCGCGCCGATATTCGCCGCCGGTGGCGAAGGAGAGCGGCCCGGCCCACAGGTCGATCAGGTCGCCGCGCAGGGTGAGGGCCGCCACCTGCTGGGTCAGGCGCGTATCCTGGCGGGCCGTGCCCGTCACATAGGCCGCGGCGGCGGGGGAGAAATTGCCCTCGCCGAACACGTCGTAGGGGACGCAGCCGGCGGCGGCGGCGTTGAAGCGCGGGCCGCCGGGGATGGTGGCGGCGCAGACGATCTGCCCCGCGGCGTTGCGCACCGCGTCCAGCGCGAAGTTGAGGCGCGGGGTGATGGTGGTGTTGTAGCCGCGCTGGGCATAATCGGTGCGGCCATATTGGTAATAGCCGTCCAGCTTCAGCCGCGAGGTCAGCTCGGCGTCGAACCCGCCGACGCCGCGATAGGTCTCGCGCTTCACCTCGCCGATCTGGGGGCCGAGATCGTTGTAGATCTTGCCGAAGGAAACGGTGCCGGCGCCGATCGCCGCCGCCACCTGCGGGTAGCGGCTGCGCAGGAAGGCGTTCTCGCCGCGGATGGTGACGGTGTTGAGATCGCGCCGCTGCGCGCCGGGGATGCGCCCCTCGACGCGGCCGTAGCTGCCCTCGGCGAACAGGGTGATGGCGTCGGCCGCCTCGAATTCGGCATGGGTGAAGGCGTTGACCCGCTCGACCGGCGCCGACAGCGGGTAATTTTCGTAGAAGGCGAGCTGCGGATCGCCGCCGCCCGACTGGAAGATGCCGCCATTGGCCTGCGCCGCCCCGGTCGGCAGGTAGAGGCCGTAATCGTGGCGGAAGGTGGTGCCGTTGGGGCCGAATTCGGTGCCGCGCAGCGGGCCGGAATTGATGATGCCGGCGCGCGTGGCGGTGGCGGTGCGGGCGTTGGGCAGGATCAGCGTGGCGGGCTGGCCGTTCTGGCGGCCGGGGTTGCTGATCGTGTTGAAACTTTCCGCGCACCAGCCGCGCGTGTAGCAATCGCCGCTGCCCTTGTTGTCGACATATTCGATGCCGGCGACGATCCGCCCGCGCCCGTCCGCGAACTTGACGCCGCCGGCCAGCGAGGCGACCAGTTCCTGCGCGTCGCCCGCCTGCGTCAGGCCATATTGCAGATTGCCGCGCAGCCCCTCGAGCGTCTTGTTGAGGATCAGGTTGACGACGCCCGCCACAGCATCCGACCCGTAGGCGGCGGACGCGCCGCCGGTCACCACCTCGGATCGCTGGATGAGCGAGGTGGGGACGAGGTTGAGATCGACCGTATTGGCGGGCGTGAACGAGCCGCCCTGCACCGTCGAGGCGACGACGCGGCGCCCGTCGATCAGCACCAGCGTGCGGTTGGCACCCAGCCCGCGCAGATCGGCGGTGGCGGCGCCCAGGTTGGAGACGAAGATCGCGCTGGTCGACGGCGTCGATTGCGGGCGGAAGGCCGGCACCTGGTTTAGCACTTCGGAGATGTTGGGCGCCGCCTGACGCGCGATCTCCTGTTCGCCGACGACGGTGACGGGGGTGGGGGCGGTGAAGCCACTGGAGGCGAGCCGCGACCCGGTGACGACGACTTCCTCGGTCGTCGCTTCGGCGGGCGGCGGGGCGGAGGTGGTGGCCGGTGTCGTCTGGGCGGCGGCGGCGGCCCCGATCGTGCCGGCCGCCAGCGCCAGCGCGCTTGCGCTCATGCGGCGGATCGTGGTGCGAAACTGCGGCATCGCGTGTCTCCCCATTTCCGGCTCTGTATCGGGCCGTTTGTTGATTACTTAACAATCATCGGGGGGCGCTTGCAAGCGCTATCGCTGGAACGATTTTTCAGCCGGGCGGCAGGATCGGCAGCAGCAGGCGGGCGTCATGGCCGCCACCCAGGTGGAGGATGTGGGTGCCGGCGTTGCGCGTATGTTCGTGCCGGGCGAAGGGGAGGTTGGGCAGGCCCTCCTCCTCCACGTCGTGCCCCTGCACGATCAGGCGCAGCGTCTCGCCCGCGGCGAAGCGGGTGGCGGACGGCCAGATCTCGATCGCCAGCGGCACCGGCCGGCCCGCGGGCAGCGGCTCCTCCCGGTCGTGCGGGTGCAGCGGGCGTTCCGCCGTGCTGCCGGGGGCGAGCGCGCGGTGGCTGGCGCGCAGCCAGCCCAGCGCCACCGGGCCGTTCTCGAAGAAGGCATAGAAGGTCTGGCCGATGCGGGTGCCGGCCGCGTCCAGCTTCTCCAGCGCCACGAACAGGTCCATGTCGTCCGCCCCCTCGGCCTCGGCCCAGAGGTGCAGCGCGGCATGGCCGGCGACGATCGTCTCTTCCGTGAAGACGTGATCGAACACGGCGCGGCCATCGCGCGCGTCGTAGCGGACGGTGGCGGGCGGCCCCGCCGCCTCGGCGAGGGCGCCCGGCGCCAGGTGGAACGTGCGATATTCCGTCTCGGGCGGGGGCCAGGCGGCGGCGGTCCGCTCGTCGGCGATCCCGGCCCGATCGCGAATCTCCATCCGCACGCGCGGCCAGGCGGGCATCGCGGCCGGCGGCACCTTCAGGAAATGATCGAAGAAGGCCGCGCGCCGCGCCTGTGATTCGGGGCGGTAATAATGCGCCCATTTCTTCTGGCCGTGCACCTCCAGCCATTTCTCGGCCGATCGCATCCGCTCGAACGCGGCGATCGTGCCGCGGCTGTGCAGGCCGTGATCGGACCAGCTGGCGACGACATAGGCCGGCACCTCGATCCCCTCGAGGTCGAAGGCCTTGGACTGCCAGTAACCATCGATCAGCGGATGCGCCGCGACGCTGCCGGCGGTGTCTTCCGCGCGATTGAGGGTGAAGGCGATATTGTCCGAGGCGCGCGGCAGGAAGCCGGTTTCGGCTATGCCGCCGTGCATCGCGAATTCGCGATACCAGTCCGAAAAGCCTTCCCACGGGTTGATCGCGGCCAGCGCCGGCGGGCGGAGGGGTGCCACAAGATATTGGATCGCGGCGAGATAGGAGACGCCCGTCATCCCCACCTTGCCGTTGGACCAGGGCTGATCGGCGATCCAGCCGATCACGTCCGCGCAATCGGCCGCCTCCTGCGGCCCGTTGTGATGGAAATCCCCGCCCGACAGCCACGCGCCGCGCGGATCGACCACCAGCACCGCATAGCCGATCGCGCCCCAGGCCACGGGGTCCGGCCCCTCGAACGGCGTCAGCGGGGACAGCCATTCCGGCTCGACCCCCGAATGCGGCCGGAACACCTGATTGGAGCGGCCGTGCTTGCCATAGGGGCTCCAGGACAGGAGGGTCGGCAGGTCCGTCGCCTGCCCGCCCGGGCGGTGGAGATCGGCGAAGATCGTCACGCCGTCGGCCAGCCGGATCGGGACGTTATAGTCGCTGACGAGGCCGTCCGCCTCCACCCGTCGCGGGTCGGCCGGCAGCAGCGGCGGCTTGCCCGGCGCGGTGAACGGGTCGCGCCCGTCGCGCATCAGCACGGGATATGCGGGTGCCGCCATCGTCGATCCTCTCATCCGGCCGGCGGGCGTGCCGATCTTAAGTGTTGAATAATCAACAGTATTGTGGCTGACAAGTGCGAGGCCGGCGGATAGCATCGGCGGCCAGGGAGAGGATCGGATCGTGGCACGCGGCGGAATGGGGGAGGGGACGGGCGGCCTGTCCGTTGCCGATCATTGGGGCCTGTTCGGGCCGGATCACCTGCCCTATCGCATCCTGCTGCTCGGCCGGATGCTCGATCGGCTGACCGCGCAGCATGTGCGGTCGGTGGGCGACATGGCCGTCGCCGAATGGCGCGTGCTGGCGCATCTGGCGCAGATGGGGGAGCGGAGCGCGAGCGCGGTCTCGGCCGCGGCGCTGGTCGAACGGTCCGAGGTCAGCCGCGCGGTCGCGCGATTGACCGCCGACGGGCTGGTCCACGCCCGCCCCAATCCCGCCAATGCCCGCAGCCGCCTGCTGTCGCTGACCGAGGCGGGGCGCGCGCGCTTCGCGGCGACGCGGGCGGCGCGGTTGGGCTTCTTCGCCACCGTGATGCAGGGCTTCACGCCGGACGAGGCGGCCGCGCTGGACGGCGCGCTGCTCCGCATCGCCCAGCAGGTCGAACGCATGGGCCAGCTGCCGCCATCCGATATGGGAGAGACGATATGACGATCCGCCGCATCCGGGGCCGTGCCGATCTGGAGGATTATGTCGGCGCGTTCAACGCCAAGGATTATGCCCGCCAGATCAGCTATTACGCGCCCGACGTGGAATATAAGGTCGGCACGCTGACGCTATCGAGCCCACAGGCGATCGGCGACTTCTATGCCGATTTCCACACCTATTCGGACGAGCATGTCCGCATCGCCGATTTCGTGATGGACGGGGACACGATCGCCGTCTCGATCCCGTCGTGGTTCGGCCCGTTCCGCGACTATCGCAAGCACGGGCTGGAATTCCTGGCCGGGCAGGAGCGGCGGCTGGTGTCCTTCGCTTTCTATCGGCTGAAGGACGGGCAGATCCACCGCATCCGCGTCGCCCGCTACAACGGCCCGGCCAGCGACTATGATTGATCGCCGGGCGGTTTCGCGGCAAGCCGGGGAATGGCCGGGAAACAAGCACGTCTGATGATCGACGACAGCGGCGTGAGCTGCGCCGACATCATGGCGCATTTCGCGCGGCAGCCCGGTTTCCTGCTGGCGCGCGCCGATCAGATCGCCACCGCCTTATGGGGCGAGGGTGCCGCCGGGGAGACGATCGCGCAGGCCGAGATGCTGCTGCTGGCGGCCGGCATGGCGGGGGCGGCGCAGGTCGAGCTGGCGGAGGCGGCGGGGCTGGACACGTCGACGACGGCGCTGGTCCTCGCCAATCTGGCGACGCGCGGCTGGATCGATCGGAAGCCCGACCCGCACGACCGGCGGCGCGCCCGCGTCGCGCTGTCGGCGGCGGGGCGGGCGGTGGTGGCCGGGGTGGGGGCGGCCTATGCGGAATTGCAGGCGGCGCTGATCGCCCCCGTCGCGCCCGCCGATCGCGCCGGCTTCCGCGCGATCCTCCATCGCATCGCCGCCAATCCGCTGGCGCCGGCGCCGCTGTGGCGCCCGTCGGGCGGCGTGCCCGATGCCGCCCCCGGTTTCCTCTGCCGCCGGGCGACGCAGGTGTTCCAGGCGCAGCTGACCGCCGCGACCCCGGATCGCGCGCTGACGTCGCGGCAATTCTCACTGCTCTTCATCCTGACGCAGCGGCCGGACCTCAGCCAGGCTGGCTTCGCGCGGATGTTCGGCCTCGATCCGTCGACCTGCAGCGTGATCCTGCGCAGCCTCGCCCGGCGCGGGGCGGTTGCCCGGCAGCCGATGGCGGGGGATGCGCGCGCCTTCGTGTGGCGGATCACGCCCCAGGGCCAGGCGCTGTTCGACACGGCGCGACCCGCCGTCGATCGCGCCGCCCGCGCCCTGCTGCGCGGCGAGCCGCCGGAGGCGGTGCGCGGCCTGACGCACGCGCTGGCGACGATCATCCACGCGCTTGGCCATCACCTGCGCTATCCCGGCGATTATCCCGTTATCCCGCGGACTTGACCGGAAGCCCCAGCCTGATACAGTGACGTCTGACGATTAAGGAGGGCGCTGACGCCCCCGTCAGGAGGAGAGCGATGGCGGACCTCGGCTTCAGGACGCTGCCCGTGCGGAACCCCCGCACCGGCGCGATCGACCTCCACATGCCGGTGGCCTCGGCCGATGCGGTGGCCCAAAAGGCCGGGCGGCTGCGCGCCAATCAGCCGGCCTGGGCGGCGATGCCGCTGGAGGGGAGGATCGCGGTGATGCGGCGCTGGCTGGGGGCGGTGGCGAAGGCCGCCGGGCGGCTGGCGGAGGCGGATGCGGCCGACACCGGCGGGTGCCACACCTCCTACCTCCAGGGCTTCATCACCATGGGCAACATCCAGGGATGGGTGGAGGATGCCGAGGCGGCGCTGGCGGCGGCTGCCGTCTCCGGCCGGTCGCGCTCCATGCCCGATGTCGAGGTGCGCTCGCAGCTCGTGCCCTATCCGCTGGTGGGCGTGATCGCGCCGTGGAATGCGCCGATGATGCTGGCGCTGATCGACGCGGTGCCGGCGCTGTTCGCGGGCTCCGCCGTCCTCCTCAAACCGTCCGAGGTGACGCCCCGCTTCTGCGGCCCGCTGTTCGATACGGTGGCCGAAGTGCCTGAGCTGGCCGCCGTCTTCGATCATGTGCTGGGCGATGCCGAGACGGGGCGCGCGCTGGTGGCGGAGGCCGATCTGGTCTGCTTCACCGGCAGCGTGCCGACCGGGCGGCAGGTGGCCGTCGCCTGCGCCGAACGGCTGATCCCCTGCTTCCTCGAACTGGGCGGCAAGGATCCGGCGATCGTGACGGCGGGCGCCGATCTCGATCGCGCCGCCACCGCCGTGCTGCGCGGCGCGGTGCACGCGTCGGGCCAGGTCTGCTTCTCGATCGAGCGCGTCTATGCCGATGCCGCGATCCACGACGATCTCGTCGCGCGGCTGGTGGAACGGGCCGGCGACGTGCGCCTCAACAGCGGCGATCCGCGTGCCGGCCACCTCCACCCCTTCACCTTCGCGCCACAGGCGGAAACGGTGGCGGCGCACCTCGCCGATGCCGTCGCCAAGGGCGCGCGCATCCTGACCGGCGGCATCGTCGAGACGATCGGCGGCGGCCTCTACATGCGGCCGACGATCGTGACCGACGTGACGCACGACATGCTGCTGATGCGCGAGGAGACGTTCGGGCCGATCGTGCCGGTGATGCGCTACCGCAGCGTGGACGAGGCGGTGGCGCTGGCCAACGATACCGTCTTCGGCCTGACGGCCTCGGTGATCGCCGCCGACGAAGCGGAGGCGCTGCCGATCGCGGCGCGGCTGAATGCCGGCGCGGTGTTCGTGCAGGACACGTTCCTCACCTTCGCCAAAAACCGCACCGTCGGCACACACAGTTTCGGCGTCTCGGGCCTCGGCGGCTGCCGCACCGGGCCGGAATCGATCCTCCGTTTCGTCCGCAGAAAGGCGATCATGACCAATCACGGCGCCGTCGCCGACATCCGCGACGATCATCACCTCGCCCGCGCGCCGCTCGTGGCGGCGTCCTGACATGGCCGGCTGGACGCTCTCGGCGCTCGACCGGCTCGAGATTCAGGAACTCTATGCGCGCTACGCCTGGGGGATCGACCTGGCGGACATGGAGATGGCGCTGTCCACCTTCGCCGAGGATGCGTGGTTCGACCATCTCTGGCAGGGGCGCGTGCAGGGCCATGCCGCCATCGCCGAGAACCTCAAGTCGCTGTGGTACGATCGGCAGAGCTGGTGGTACGGCCGCCAGCATATGATGAACCATTTCATCATGGACCCGTTGGCGGACGAAGGGACGGCGCGGGTGCGCTGCTTCTTCCAGATCCTCCAGTTCAATACCGATTACCGCACCAATTTCGTGTTCGGCATCGGCACGCGCGATGACATCCTCTCGCGCGAGACGGGGCGGTGGCTGTTCAAGACGCTGACCGTCAACGCCTGGACCGAGGCCGATCAGGTGCCGTGGAAGGGCAATGTGGTGATGAAGGGCCGCCCCAACGCCGGCCGTCCGGCGGACCCGCGCTGATGGAGATCGCCGCCGCCGTCAGCCGCGCCGGCGCCGCGACGCCGCTGCCCGAGACGATCGTGCAGGAAGCGCCGAGGCCCGGCGAGATGCGCGTCCGCATCGTGGCGGCGGGCATCTGCCACACCGATGTCCACGCCCATGCCGGCGGCCGCTCGCCCCTGCCGATCGTGCTGGGGCATGAGGGGGCGGGCGTGGTCGAGGCGCTGGGCGAGGGGGTGCGCGGCTTTTCGGTCGGCGATCACGTCGTGCTGAGCGGCAGTTCCTGCGGGGCGTGCCGCGGCTGCACCACAGGCCAGCCGACCTATTGTGACGACGCGATGGCGCTCAGCTTCGGCGGGCAGCGGCCGGACGGATCGACCGCGCTCGCCGGCCGCGACGGGGAACGCATCCATTCGCACTTCTTCGGCCAATCCTCCTTCGCCACGCACGCGATCGTGCCCGAGCGGACGGCGGTGAAGGTGCCGAGCGACGTGCCGCTGGAGAAATTGGGGGTGCTCGGCTGCGGGGTCATCACCGGGGCGGGCGCGGTGATCGAGGCGCTGCGGGTGCGCGCCGGCCAGACGATTGCGATCTTCGGCACGGGCGGCGTGGGCCTGAGCGCCGTCATGGCGGCGAAGCTGGTCGGCGCGCGCCGGATCGTCGCGATCGACCTCAACCCCGAACGGCTGGCGCTGGCGCGCGAGCTGGGCGCGACCGACACGCTGCCGGGCGACGCGCCCGATCTGGCGGCGGCGGTGCGCGCGATCGGCGGCAACGGCATCGACTTTTCGCTCAACACCACCACGGTCGCCTCGGCGCATGCGGCGGGGCTGGACTGTCTGGCGATGCACGGCACCGCGGGCTTCGTCTCCGCCCCGCGCGGCGATTGGGCGCCGGCGATGCTGCCGCTGCTGGCGGGCGGGCGGACGCTGACCGGCATCCTCGGCGGATCGGCCGATCCGCAGCGGTTCGTGCCGATGCTGATCGATTACTGGCGGCAGGGCCGCTTCCCGTTCGACCGGCTGCTGAGCTTCTACCCCTTCGCCGACATCGCCACGGCCTTCGCCGATGCCGCCGCGGGCCGGGCGATCAAGCCCGTGCTGCTGATGCCGGGGATGGCGGCATGACGCCCGCGCTCACCCGCGCGATCCGGGCCCTCGGCCCCGATCTGTCACCCGCGATGATGGGGGGAAGCCAGGCACTGTTCGCGCCGCTTGTGCCGCCGCTGCCGGGCGACCTGGTCGTCGCGCGCGACATCGCCTACGGGCCGGACGCGCGCCACCGGATCGACATCTTCCGCAAGGCCGGGACGCGCGATGCGCCGGTGCTGCTGTTCGTCCACGGCGGCGGCTTCGTGATGGGGGACAAGCGCCACGAGACGCTGCCCTTCTACGACAATGTCGGCGCCTTCGCCGCGGCGGCCGGCTTCGTCGGCGTGACGATGACCTACCGGCTGGCGCCGGCCCATCCGTGGCCGGCGGGCGCCGAGGATGTCGGCCGCGCGATCGGCTGGCTGCGCGGAAATGCTGCGCAGCATGGCGGCGATCCGGCCGCGATCGTCGGGACGGGCCAGTCGGCCGGCGCGGTCCATGTCGCCAGCTATGTCGCGCATCCGCGCTTCCATGGGCGGGGCGGCAGCGGGCTGGCGGGCGCGGTGCTGCTGTCGGGCATCTACGACGTGGCGGCAGCGCACGCCAACCCGTTCCACCGCGCTTATTATGGCGAGGACGCGGCCGCCTATCCCGCCGCCTCCACGCTCGGCGGGCTGATCGCGAGCGACGTGCCGCTGCTGCTCGGCGTCTCCGAACATGACATCGCCGATTTCCAGCTTCAGGCGGCGGGCTTCGTCACCGCTTATGCGGCGGCGCACGGCCGTTACCCGCGGATGCTGCATCTGGCCGGCCACAACCACATCACGCCGGTCCTGTCGATCGGCACCAGCGAGGACGACGTGGGCGGGCGGATCGCGGATTTCGTCCGCACCGCCACCGCCGGCGATTGAGGAGAGAGACGATGGTCGAGCCGGTTCGGTTTCCGGAGGTTGCGCTCTACGAAGGCTGGGGCGAGCCGATGCGCAGCGAATCCACCATCCAGGGGCTGGAGATCACGCAAGGCGCGGTGCCGGCGGGGCTGGAAGGGACGCTCTACCGGTTGGGCGCCGACCGCCAATATCCCTCGGGCCGCACCGACGACGTGTTCATCGACGGCGAGGGCATGTTCCACATGTTCCGCTTCACCGACGGCCAGGTCAACTATCGCAGTCGCTGGGTGCGGACCGAGCGCTACGCCCGGCAGGCGGCGGCGCGGCGCAACCTCTTCGGCCGCTACCGCAACCGCTATACCAACGATCCTTCGGTCGAGGGCGTGTCGATGGGCACGGCCAACACCACCGCCATGTTCCACGCCGGCCACCTCTATGCGCTGAAGGAGGACGACCTCCCCTACGAGCTGGACCCGGACACGTTGGAGACGATCGGCCGCACCGATTTCGACGGGCTTCTGCGGGCGAAGACCTTCACCGCCCACCCCAAGGTCGATCCGGTGACGGACGAGCTGCTCGCTTTCTCCTATCAGGCCAAGGGCGACGGGACGCGCGACATCGCCTTCTACCTGTTCGATGCGGACCGGAAGCTCGTCAACGAGATCTGGTTCGAGATGCCCTATGCGGCCTGCGTCCATGATTTCGCGGTGACGGACGAGTGGATCGTCTTCCCCTTCTTCCCGCTCATCACCGACATGGACGTGGTGAAGAAGGGCGGCGCCTATTTCCAGTGGAACCCCGATCAGGAGACGTACTTCGCCCTCGTGCCGCGCCACGGCACGGCGGACGGCATCCGCTGGTTCCGCGGCCCCGCCACCAGCGCCGGCCACATGATGAACGCCTTCCGCGAGGGCGACCAGGTCCATCTCGACCTCTGCCTCTACGAGGGCAATTGTTTCCCCTTCTTCACCACGCCCGAAGGCGAGACGACCCCGGCAGTGCCGCCCTTCCTGACGCGGCTGACCTTCGATCTGGCGCGCAACGATCAGGGCTTCGACAAGCGCCGGCTGATGCCCGTCTCGTGCGAGATGCCGCGCACCGACGATCGCTATCAGGGCCGCCCCTATCGCTACGGCTATGAGATCGTCTACCGCTCCGCCGACGGATCGAGCGCGATCGGCCGGATCGATCACGAGACGGGCGCACTCGACGTCTGGTCGCCGGGGCCGGGAGATACGGTGCAGGAAGCGCAGTTCGTGCCGCGCACGCCCGATGCGGCGGAGGGCGACGGCTGGCTGATCCTGCCCGTCTCGCGCGTCTCCCGCCACCGCAGCGATCTGGTGATTCTCGATGCGCAGGACGTGGCGGCGGGGCCGGTCTGCACCATCCGCCTGCCGGTGAAGGTGCGCGCCACCTTCCACGGGACATGGGTGCCGGCGGAGACGCGGGTGACGGGGCGGTTCGGCTACCGGCTGCAATAAGGGGCCGCTACCCCGCCGGCCGGCGAGCCGCTAAGCGCCGCCGATGATTCTCGCCACCGCCGCCGTCTGGGGAGTTTGCGCCGTCACCACGGCGGGCGTGATCGTGCGCCCGTTCCGCTGGCCGGAGGCGGTGTGGGCGATGCTGGGGGCGGCGGCGCTCGTCGTCGCGGGGCTGGTGCCATGGCACGCGGCGGTCGCGGCCGCGGCGCGGGGCGGCGACGTCTATCTGTTTCTGACGGGCATGATGCTGCTGAGCGAGACGGCGCAGCGGCAGGGCCTGTTCGACTGGGTGGCCGCCGCCGCGGTGGCGCGCGCCCGCGGATCGACGCCGCGGCTGTTCGCTTTGGTCTATGCGGCAGGCGTCGCGATCACCGTGTTCCTGTCCAACGACGCGACCGCGGTGGTGCTGACGCCCGCCGTCTACGCCGCCGCGCGCCGGGCGGAGGCGGACCCGCTGCCGCTGCTGTTCGCCTGCGCGCTCGTCGCCAATGCCGCCAGCTTCGTGCTGCCGATTTCCAATCCCGCCAACCTCGTCCTCTATGGCGGCACGCCGCCCCCGCTCGGGGCATGGCTCGCCGCCTTCGCTTGGCCGTCGCTGGCGTCGATCCTCGTCACCTTCGCGATGCTGCGCTGGGCGGAGCGCCGGCGGATCGCGGGGCGCTGCGCCGATCCGGCGGACCGCGCCGCGCTGCCGGCCGGCGGACGGGCGGCGCTGGCGGGGATCGCCGCGACCGCGCTCGTCCTGCTCGCCGCCTCCGCCATCGGCGCCGATCTCGGCCTGCCGACCGCCGCCGCCGGCATCGCGACCACGCTTATCGTCTGTGCGATCGGGCGGGACCGGCCGCTGGCCGTGGTGCGCGGCGTGGCGTGGGGCGTGCTGCCGCTGGTGGCGGGGCTGTTCGTGCTGGTCGAGGCGCTGGCGCGGACCGGCGCGATCGCCGCCGTCGCCGCCGCGCTCGGCCGCCTGTCCGCCGATCCGCTCGCCGGCGGGGCGGTGGCGGGCACGGTGCTGGCCCTCGCCGCCAACCTCGTCAACAATCTGCCCGCCGGGTTGATCGCCAGCAGCGCCGTGACGCTGGCCGAGCCGCCGCGGTTGGTGGTGGATGCGCTGCTGATCGGCGTCGATCTCGGCCCCAACCTCTCGGTCACGGGCTCGCTGGCGACGATCCTCTGGTTGCAGGCGATCCGCCGCGAGGGCGGCGACATCGGCTTCCTGCGCTTCCTGCGCGTCGGCGCGGTGACGATGATCCCGGCGCTCGTCGCCGCCCTCGGCCTGCGGCTGGCGGCGGGCTAGGCCCGCTCAGTCGAGCAGCATCAGCAGATCGCCCAGCGCCGGATTGTCGTTGTCGATCTTCCACACCACCCACAGTTCGACGGGCGTCGCCGGATTCGTGTCGATCGGGCGGAACACGACATCGCCGAAATGGATGTCGACCGCCGAGGCCGGGACGATCGCCGTGCCCAGCCCGGCGTGCACCAGCCCCAGCATCGAGTGGATTTGCGAGACATGCTGCACCAGCCGCGGCCGGCTGCCCGCCTCCTCCAGCAGCCGCATCAGCAATGAATGGAAATAGCCGGCGCCCAGCCGTGCATACATGATGAGCGGGCGCGAATCGAAGTCCTGCAAGGTCAGCGTCTCGCGCAGCGCCAGCGGGTCTTCGGGGCGGAGGGCGGCGACGAGCGGCTCGCGCAGCGCCGGGCGGACGTTGAACCCCGCCTGCTCGACCGGCGGGCGCAGCAGGGCGACGTCGAGCTGGCCGCTCATCAGCCCCTCCACCTGCGCGGAGGACACCATCTCGAACAGTTCGAGTTCGAGCATCGGAAAGGTCTCGCCCGCGCGGCGGACCAGCTTTGGCACGAAGCTGTAGCCGGAGACGGCGGTAAAGCCGATGCCGAGCCGGCCGACATTGCCCTGACCCACCTGCCGCGCCGCATAAGTGGCGGCTTCCGCCAGCCGCACGATCCGGCGCGCCTCCACCAGGAACACGCGCCCCGCGGGCGTCAGCTGCACCTGCCGGCTGGTGCGTTCGAGCAGGCGCACGCCGATCACGCGTTCGAGCAGCTGGATCTGCCGGCTGAGCGGCGGCTGGGTCATGTTCAGGCGCCGCGCGGCGCGGCCGAAATGCAGTTCCTCGGCGGTGGCGACGAAGCAGCGCAGCTGGTTGAGCTCGATCATGGCGCGATCCTAGCGCGCCGCCGATCGATGCGCGACATGGATCGAACCATGCCGGCTTCGGGCTAGCTCCCGCCCGCCACTGCTGCGACATTCCACAAAGGACGGACGGGCACGAAGACCGCCGAAGACGGAGATGGGGATGGCGGACGGGCAGCAACGGATCGGCCGGGTGCGGTACGGCATCGTGGCCACGCTGTTCGCGGTGACGCTGGTCAATTACGCCGATCGCGCGGTGCTGGCGGTGACGGCGCCGGCGCTGACGGCGGACCTCGGCATCTCCCCCTTCCAGCTCGGCGTCGTCTTCTCCGCCTTCGGCTGGGCCTATGTCGCGGCGCAGATCCCGGGCGGCTGGGCGCTCGACCGGTTCGGCACCAAGCGCGTCTATTTCGCCGGCATCGCATTGTGGTCGATCTTCACCGCGATGCAGGGGCTGGTGGCGGGCGTCACGGGTCTGGCGGCGGCCGGCGTGCTGTTCGCGCTGCGCTTCCTGGTGGGCATCGCCGAGGCGCCGTCCTTCCCCGGCAATGCGCGGATGGTGGCGGCGTGGTTCCCGGCGAGCGAGCGGGGCACGGGTTCGGCGATCTTCAATTC
Source organism: Edaphosphingomonas fennica (assembly GCA_036946415.1). Taxonomy (GTDB): domain Bacteria; phylum Pseudomonadota; class Alphaproteobacteria; order Sphingomonadales; family Sphingomonadaceae; genus Sphingomonas_Q; species Sphingomonas_Q fennica_A. The sequence goes on from JAQIJD010000015.1 coordinate 31,785, forward strand.
GGCGCAATATTTCGCGACGGTGCTGTTCGCGCCGGCGATGGGCTGGATCACCTACAGCTTCGGCTGGCGCTATACCTTCTTCTTCATGGGCGCGGTCGGCCTCGTCGCCGCCTTCGGCTGGTGGCGGAACGCGCATCGCCCGCGCGAACATCCCCGCATCACGCCGGCCGAGCTGGACTATATCGCGGCGGGCGGCGGCCTGATCGACATGGATGCGGCAAAGCCCGTGGCGCGCGCGCGCGGTGCCACCTGGGCGGACATCCGCCATCTGCTGTCCTACCGCACGCTCTGGGGGCTCTACGCCGGCCAGTTCTTCATCAACACGCTCACCTATTTCTTCATCACCTGGTTCCCGGTCTATCTCGTCCACGAACGCGGCATGACGATCCTTGAGGCGGGGCTGCTCGCCTCCGCGCCGGCGATCTGCGGCTTCCTCGGCGGGATCACGGGCGGCGTCTGGTCGGACTGGATGGTCAGGCGCGGCTATTCGCTGACGATGGCGCGCAAGGTGCCGGTGGTGGCGGGGATGCTGGGATCGATCGTCATCATCCTGTGCAATTACGTGTCGAGCGAGGCGCTGGTGATCCTGTTCATGAGCCTCGCCTTCTTCGGCAAGGGCGTCGGCGCGCTCGGCTGGGCGGTGGTGGCGGACGTCGCCCCGCGCGAGACGGCGGGGCTGTCGGGCGGGCTGTTCAACATGTTCGGCAACATGTCCTCGATCATGACGCCGATCGTGATCGGCGGCATCATCCAGAGCACCGGATCGTTCCGGCTGGCGCTGGTGTTCGTGGCGGCCAACGCGCTGCTCGCCGCGCTCAGCTTCCTGCTGATCGTCGGAAAGATCGAACGCATCCCGCCCCGTGTGGCGGCGGAGGGCTGAGCCGATGAAGATCGCGCGCGTCACCGTCACCCCGATCGCCTTCCGCGATCAGCCGCTGCTGAACGCCAGTGGCATCCACGAGCCTTGGGCGCTGCGATCGATCCTCGAGGTCGAGGGGGCGGACGGCACCATCGGCCTCGGCGAAACCTATGGCGACGCCCCCGTGCTGGCGGCGCTGGAGGCGGTGGCGCCCGCGCTCGTCGGCCTCGACGCCTTCGATCTCAACGGGCTGGAGCGCGTGGTGCGCGACACGCTGGCGACGCTGACGCCGCCTGCCGCAGGGGCCGAGCTGGCGCCGGGGTCGCATCCGGGCAAGCAGTTCGCCAACGCCTTCTCCGCCTTCGAGGTCGCCTTCCTCGATCTCCAGGCGCGGCACCTGGGCATTCCGCTGGCGCTGCTGCTGGGCGGCAAGGCGCGCGATGCGGTGCCGTTCAGCGCCTATCTGTTCTTCAAATATGCGACGCATATCGATGCGGACTATCCGCCCGATCCGTGGGGCGAGGCGGTCGATCCCGCCGGCATCGTCGCGCAGGCGCGGCGGATGATCGGCCTGCACGGCTTCGGCAGCATCAAGCTGAAGGCGGGCGCGCTAAAGCCGGCGATCGAGGGTAGCGGCGATGCACGCGCTGGCGGACGCCTTTCCGGGCATGCCGCTCCGGATCGACCCCAACGGCAATTGGTCGCTGGAAACGGCGCTCCGCGCGGCGGAGGGATTGCGCGGCATCCTCGAATATTATGAGGATCCGACGCCGGGCCTCGCCGGCATGGCGGAGCTGCACGGGCGGACCGGCCTGCCGCTCGCCACCAACATGGTCGTCACCGATTTCGACGAACTGCGGCGGAGCATCGCGCAGGACAGCGTGCAGATCGTGCTGTCCGACCATCATTATTGGGGCGGCCTGCGCCGCACGCAGGCGCTCGCGCGGATGTGCGAGACGTTCGGCCTCGGCCTCTCGATGCATTCCAACTCGCATCTCGGCATCAGCCTGATGGCGATGAGCCACGTCGCCGCCGCCATCCCCCACCTCGCCTACGCCTGCGACACCCATTATCCGTGGGTGGAGGCGGAGGACGAGGTGATCGCCGGCGGCAAGATCGCCTTCGCCGACGGCGCCATCGCGATCGGCGATGCGCCGGGCCTGGGGGTGGACCTCGATCGCGCCGCCCTCGCCCGCGGCCATGCGGCGTTCCGGGCGACGACGATCCGCGCGCGCGACGACGCCCGCCAGATGCGCAAATACCGCCCCGACTGGGCGCCGCCGAAACCGCGCTTCTAAGGGAGACCTTGGAGCCTGATCCGGCAAAGCCGGCTCAGGCGGCGGCACCGGCCCGCTCCCCCTCCCGGCCTCCCAAACACGATACTCTGTGGTAGGCCGGGTAGGGGAGCGGGCCGGTGCCGCACCTACGTTACCGAATCAGATTTTACGCGGCGCGCGTCAGGCGCAATGTCGGCCAGTCGCCGCGGTCGATCCGGTCCGCGGCGGTCAGCCCATGCGCTTCATAGGCGGCGATCACCGCATCGGCCTGCGTCGCGAGCAGGCCCGCCAGGATCACCGAAGCGCCGGGGGCCAGCACGCGCGCGAAATCGGGGGCGAGATCGATCAGCGGGCCGGCGAGGATGTTGGCGATGAGCAGATCATAAGGCCCGGCCAGCGCGGGATCGTCGACGCCCGGCGCCGCGACGAGCGCGATGGCGTCCGCCGGAATCGCGTTGGCGGCCATGTTCTCCGCCGTCACCTCGATCGAGATCGGATCGATGTCGGACGCGACGAAGGTCGCCGTCGGCCAGAGGGCACGGGCGGCGAAGGCGAGCAGGCCGGTGCCGGTGCCGATGTCGGCGACATGAGCGAAGGCGAGGCCCTGCCGCGCCATCCGGTCGAGCATTTCGAGGCAGCCGGTGGTGGTCTCGTGGTGCCCGGTACCGAAGGCGCGTCCCGCCTCGATATGGAAGGCGATGCTGCCCGCCGGCGCCCGGCCGGCATGCGCCGCGGTATGGACGTGGAAGCGGCCGGCGGCGATCGGCTCCAGCCAGGCCTGGCTCATCGTCACCCAATCGGCATCAGCGATCCGCTCGGGCGCGGCGTCGTGGCCCGCCGCACTCGGCACCAGCGCGCGGACGATGGCGAGCGCCGCGTCGTCGGGCCGCCCCTCGAAATAGGCGTCGAGCCGCCAGTCGTCGGGCGCATGCGGATCGGGTTCGCTCGTCATCAGCACCGGCGGCGGATCGATCGCCTCGATCTCGGGCACGTCGCCGGCCAGCCGCTCGGCCTCCTCCTTCGTGCAGGGGAGGGTGAGCTTCCAGCTCTCCGCCGCCTGCGTCTGCCATTCAGCGGACATAGCTGGCTCCATTGATGTCGAGGATCGCGCCGGTCATTGCCGCAGGTGCGTCGAGCGCGAGGAAGCGGACCGCGGCGGCGACCTCCTCCGGCTCGGTGACGCGGCCGAGCGGTATGTCCGCCAGCAGCGCCGGCCCGCCGCGGCTGGCGACATAGTCGTCCGCCGGGCCGTTAAGGGTGAAGCCGGGGCAGATCGCAAAGGCCAGCACGCCATCGCGCGCATAGCCGCGGGCGATCGTCTTGGTCATCGCGACGAGGCCGGCCTTGGAGGCGGCATAGGCCCAGTGATCGGGCGAATCGCCGCGGTGTGCGGCGCGGCTGGCGACGGAGACGATCCGACCGCCGCCGTGCCCGGCCATATGCGCCACCGCACGGCGGCTGAGCTCCGCGGCGGCGGTGAGGTTGATCTGCATGGTCCGGCCCCAGGCGGCGGACCAGTCGGCATCGGGCGCGGCGATCGGTGCCGCCTCGAAGATGCCGGCGTTGTTGACGAGCACGTCGATCCGGCCATCCAGCCGGTCGAGCGCCTCCGCCCAGAGTGCGGCGGCGGCGCCGGGTTCGGCGAAGTCGGCGGGCACGATGTCGGGGGCCGCGGTCGGGCGGGCGGCGTGGCCGATCACCCGCGCATCGCGGCCGAGCGCCGCGACGATCGCGCGGCCGATGCCGCGGCTGGTGCCGGTGCAGAGGATGTGGGGCGTCATGCCCCCGCCGATAGGGGCTCGGGCGCGCCGGGGAAAGCCGGGTCGGCGATCGCGGCGCGTCAGGCGGCGATGCGGCTCGCGAAATCGCCGGTCATCGCCTCCAGCTCGCCCAGCCGCTCGTCGACGACGCGGAAGCCGCTGTCGAGCCGGTCGATCTCGCCTGCCACGCCTTCGGTATCGGCGCGGATCGCGGTGATCGTGGAGGACATCGAATCGGCGGCGAGCGCGGTCTCGTCCACCGCGGCGGTGATCGCGGTCACGGTCTGCGCCTGCGTTTCCATCGCCCGGCGGATGCGTTGCGCGGCGGTCTGCACTTCGCCCACCGTGTCGCGGATCGATCCGTTGGCGTCCACCGTCTGGCGGGTGGCGGCCTGGATCGCGCCGATCTTGGCGGCGATGTCGTCGGTCGCGCGCGCCGTCTGGCTGGCGAGGCTCTTCACCTCCTGCGCCACCACGGCGAAGCCGCGGCCGGCATCGCCGGCGCGGGCCGCCTCGATCGTGGCGTTGAGCGCGAGGAGGTTCGTCTGCCCGGCGATGTCGCGGATGAGGCCTAGGATCGATTCGATCGCCTTGGCATGTTCGGACAGCACGCCCGACACTTCCACCGCCTGTGCGGACTGGCCGGCGGCGCGGGTGGCGATGGTGGCGGCGACTTCCACCTGCCCGCGCGCTTCCTCGATCGCGCGGATCAGGCCGGCGGCGGTCTGCGCCGCCTCGCGCATGGCGACGGCGGATTGTTCGGCGGCGGCGGCGACTTCGGACGTCTTGTCGAGCATGCCGCGCGCCGAGGCGGCGGTCGTCACGGTCTGGACGCGCAGCGCGCTCGCGTCCGCCACGGTCTTGCGCAGCGTATCGACCATCGCGTGGCGGAAGGCGCCGGTGGTGTCGAGCCGCTGCGCCGCCGATTCGTGGCTGCGGATGATCGCCACCTGGTGCATCATCAGTTCGACTTCGATCACGCTGAGGCGCTGCACCGTATCGATACAGCGGCGCATCGTCTCCGGATCGGCGGCGAAGGCGGAGCGGAGGGCGTGGACGAGCACCGTCGCGTGGCGCGAGATCGAATCGGCGACGACGGCCGGCTCGGCGCCGATCGCATGGATGCGGCGGCCGTGGCTGGCGATGCGATCGATCCACCGGGCGTCGATCGGTTCCACGAAGATGCTCTCGGTATGCGCCAGCATCGCCTGCACCCATTCCTGCTGCTGATAGGGGGCAAGGGGGCTCGAAGCGGGCAGGCGCAACGCCAGCGTCAGCTGCTGCGTCCAATATTCCAGGTAGATGGGGCGCAGCACATCGGCTGCCTTGCTCCACACGAAATCGAGCTCGCGGCGGAACGCCGTGGCCGGATCGTATACGCGGATACGTGTTTCGACGTCGGCCGCCGGCAGCGGGGGCAGACGGTCCATCACGTCCCGGTTCACGATATCCTGCATGCCGCTCCTCCGTTTCGCGTCGGCGGCCGAGATAGGACCGGAATGGTAAAGAGTCGGTTAGCCGTGCTGCACATGCAAACGCGGCGGTTGCCCGCGTGGCCGCCGGCCCTTAAGGAAAGCGCGGAATTCAAGGGATGACGGAACCGATCATGGCGCGAAACCCCGCACGGCCGCTGTCGCCGCACCTCACCATCTGGCGCTGGGGGCCGCACGCGATCGTTTCGATCCTGCACCGCGCCACGGGCACGGCGATGGCGCTGGGCGGCGTTTCGATCTTCGTGTGGTGGCTGGCCGCCGCGGCGAGCGGGCCTGCCGCCTATGATCGCTTCTCCTACTGGATCTATCGCGCGACGGACGGGGCGCTGCTGCCGACGATCGTCAACATCGTGGCGCGGCTGGCGGCCTTCGGCCTCACCTGGGCCTTCTTCCAGCATCTGTCGACGGGCGTGCGCCACTTCGTTCTGGATGTGGGTGCCGGCTACGAGCTGAAGCGCAACAAGCAGGGCGCG
>JAQIJD010000016.1:0-41478 GCA_036946415.1 Edaphosphingomonas fennica
AGATCGCGGGCCAACTGCAACTGCCGGAGGCGTCGGTGAAGCGCTCGAGGGGTTGTAGCCGCTCAGAGATCGCGGGCCAACTGCAACCTGGGCAGGTAGCACTTGAGGAACCGCCCCGTTGTAGCCGCTCAGAGATCGCGGGCCAACTGCAACGGTCCCTTCGACGAGCGCAGCGCCTCGCGGGGTTGTAGCCGCTCAGAGATCGCGGGCCAACTGCAACCGTCGGCGCGCGGGACGCTGCGCAGTGGGTGTTGTAGCCGCTCAGAGATCGCGGGCCAACTGCAACGGTGGTGAGATGGTGCCGGCGAACGCCCCGGTTGTAGCCGCTCAGAAATTACCGGCCGACAACGACCGACCCCCCCTTATTACGAACCCCCTCCGCCGCTGTAGCCACGCACCGCCCGCAACCGCTCACCCGCCCTCCAGCCGGTGTCAAATTTGCACCACGGCTACCGGGTCGCCCGCCCCGCCATTAACCGATCCATTATGGATGTCGCCGACGACGAGAGGCAGTGCCGGGTGTGGGTCGAGGGGGATCGCGTCTATGCGCAGACCGTCGGCGGCCGGGTCACCGCGATGACGGCGGAGGTGGCGCTCCGCATGAGCCGCCTGCTCGGCCTGGCGGGTGGCGCTGCGATCATGAACCGGATGGGATCGCCCGACGATCTGCGCGAAGGCCCGATCGAAACGCCATGACACAGGCCCGGCCCGCCCCGCGCCGCGACACCGTCGGGGATCGTCTGAAGCCCGACTGGGCGGCGACGTTCGCCCTGTGGGATCGCATCCTGAAGCGCGCGTCGTAGCGGCGCCGGCCGGCGCATCGCGATCGGGCGTCGCGCGATACGCCGCCCGCCTTACGCCGCCGCCGCCGCGGCGCGGCCGTAGGGCCGCATCGCCAGCCACATCAGCAGCGCGCCGATCGGCGCCACCACCGCGGCGAAACCGCTCATCGAATAGCGCAGCAGGCTTTCGTCCTGCAGCAGCAGGTCCGTCACCAGCGCCACCACCAGCGGGCCGAGGCTGGTGCCGACGGCGCTGATCGTGAACAGGTAGAGCGCGCTCACCTGCGCGCGCATCTCGTTGGGCGTCACCAGCTGGATGGCGCTGTTCTGGGCGGGCGCGCTCATCAGGCCGAAGGTGCTGGCGGTGGTGCCGCACATCAGCGCCGCCCACGGGTTGGGCATCAGCGGTGTCGCGATCACGAACGGGATCGCCAGCACCTGGGTGATGACGCAGGTGCGGACCATCGCATCCGGATAGCCTTTGCGCGCCACATATTCCGCCAGCCAGGTGCCGCTGGTGATCGCGATCGGCGTGGAGACGAGCAGCGACAGCGCCAGCAGCGGGCCGATCTGCGCCGGCCCCCAGCCGTAGGTGCGTTCGTAGAAGGCGGGCCGCCACGTCTGGAGGCCGACCGTCTCGATCGATCCGATCGCGATCGAGAGGAGCAGCGGCACATAGAGCGCGCGATGCTGGCCAAGATAGGCGAGCACCTCGCGGATCGGCACCGCGCCCACCACCCGGCGGTTGCGGCGTACCGGCTCGCGCACCGTCAGGAAGAAGATCACCGCCAGCAGCAGGCCGGGGATGGCGCAGGTGAGGAAGGTCAGCTGCCATTCGCGCGCGAGGCCCAGCAGCGGCACGTCGAGCGGCCCGACGCGGACGAAGTAAGCGAGCATCGCCCCGCCCGCGAACAAGGCCACCGCCTGCCCGGCGCTGATGCCGAGCTGATAGACCGCGAAGGCGCGCGGCAGCTTCTCGCGCGGGACGATGTCGGAGATGAGCGACATCGACGCCGGCCCCGCCACCGATTCCGCGCCGCCCACCACGCCGCGTGCCACGAACAGCGCGGCGAAGCTCTGCGCCGCCCCGCAGACCGCGGTGGCGAGGCTCCAGACGGTGAGGCCGCCCGCCAGGATCACCTTGCGGTTGCGCACGTCGGATACGCGCGCCATCGGCAGGCCGACCAGCATGTAGAACAGCGAGAAGGCGGTGCCGATGATGAGGCTGATCTCGGTATCGCTCAGCACCAGATCGCGTTTGATCGGCTGGACGAGCAGGTTGATGATGCTGCGATCGACGTTCGACAGCATCGTCACCGCGGCGATCAGCCAGATCGTGTACCAGGCCTGCCGCCGGGGCGGGTAGGGGGCGTCGGCGGCGGGGGCGGCGGCGGCGCTGGCCATCGTCCTCTCTCCTGTCAGCGGCGGAAGCGGACGCCGGCGCGGAAGGCGCGGCCGATCTGGTCGAACAGCACCTGGTTGGTGATGCCGACGGCGCTGGGCGCGATCGGCGGATCGCGATCGAACAGGTTGGTCACGGCGCCGAACAGCTCCACGTCGGTCCGCCCCTGCTTCACCGCCACCGTCACTGTCATGTCGGCGTAGAAGCGGCCGGCGACGCGATTGGTGTTGATGCTGTTGACGAGCGTCGGGCTGTAGCCCGCATCCTCGGGGCCGATATAGTCGACGTTGAACTTGCCGCGCGGGATGTAGCGGCCGTGCGTGGTCAGCGTCACCGGGCCGTGGCGCAGGTTGACGATGCCGTCGAGGATCCAGTCGGGCACGCCCGGCACGGTGCTGGCGCGGAAGCCGGTCTGCCCGGCGCGATCGACCGCGCCGGCGCTGTCCACCGTCGTCAGGCTGAACGTCTTGGTGGCGAGGAAGCGGAAATCGGCGGAGGTGTCCGCGAACAGCGCGGTGCGATATTGCACCTCGATGTCGAGGCCGCTGGTCCTGAGCGCGTTGACGTTCTGCAACCGGTCGTTGATCGCGGTGACGACGCCGGCGGCGTTGCGGGTGATGAGCGGGCAGAACTCCGTCGCGCCGCCCGCGCAGCGCAGCGCGATCGTTTGCGATCCGATCGCGCCGATCGCATCGTCCACCTTGACCCGATAATAATCGACCGAGACGTTGAGCCCGCGCAGGAACGAGAAGTCCGGCCGCAGCACGACGCCCGCGGTGACGGTGTCGGCGCGCTCCGCCTGCAATTCGGTGTTCGCGCCGGAGACGACCTCGATCAGATCCTGCCGGCTGGTCTGCGGATCGGTGAAGGAGGAGAAGCTGCGCGTGACGGAGCCGAACAGCTCGGCCGCATTGGGCGCGCGGATGTCGCGCGAGCGGGTGGCGCGCAGGCGGATCTGGCGGACCGGCTCCCACACCGCGCCGCCCTTCCAGGTGGTGACGGCGCCGCTGGTCGAATAATCGGTGCGGCGGACGGCGCCGTTCAGTTCCAGCGTCTCGGCGAAGGAGACGCCGCGCAGCAGCGGCGCCACCACTTCGGCATAGCCCTCCTTCACGGTCACCCGGCCGTTGGAGGCGGCGAAGTTGGAGACGTAGAAGCCGCCCGCCTGCGAGATCGGATCGACCGTGCCGGACACCTTGTCGCGCCGATATTCGGCGCCCAGCGCGACGGTGACGGGGCCGCCGGGCAGCGCGAAAAGATCGCCCTGCACGTTCAGCGCCGCCACCTGCTGCGTGATGTCGAGCGCGAGCGTGGAGGCGCCGGTCACATAGGCCTTCGCTTCGGGGTTGAAGCGGTTGGGGCCGATGATGTTGAGCGGCACGCAGCCGTTGCCGGGCGTCGTGAGCGCGGAGCGGCAGACGATCTGCCCGCCGGGCGCCCGCACCGCATCGACCGCCAGCAGCAGGCGCGATCGGATGATGTTGTTGCTCGCCTGCTGGCGATATTCGCTGCGGCCATATTGGTAATAGGCATCCCACTTCCAGCTGCCGGCGATGGCGCCTTCGAGGCCGGCGACGCCGCGCCAGGTGGTGCTCTGCGATCGGCTGAGCGCATTGCCGATGTCGAGGCCGGACCGGCCGAGCGTGAAGGAGGCGATGTTGTTGGCCGCCATCGTCTGGACGATCGAGGCGGGCAGGAACGGATTGTCGCGGCGGATCGGGCCGACCAGCGCGCCCGTGTCGCGTAGCTGGGCGCTGGGGGCGAAGGCCTCGACCCGGCCGTAGGACGCCTCGACCGTCGCCTTCAGCGCATCGCTGAATTCGTACGAGCCGTTGCCGTAGAGGCTGTAGCGTTCGACCGGCACCTTGAGCAGCAGGCCGGCTAGAAAGGCATTCTCGCCATGGCCGCTGCCGCCCTGCTGGAACAGGCCGGGCAGGAGGCCCGCCTGATAGGGAACGGGCTGGCCGTTGCCGTCGAAGGTCAGGCCGCGCAAGGGGCCGGGGCTGGTGATGAGTCCGCCCGGCGCCAGCGAGGCGGTGTGGATGTCGGGCAGGATGTTGAGCGCGGGCAGCCCCAGCCGGCCGGCCGGCGTGTTGCCGAGCAGCGACCATTCCTGCGCGCAGATGGTGCGCGCCGAATAGCAGTCGCCGATCCCCTTGTTGTCCTCATATTCGCCGGCGAACACGATATGCCCGCGGCCGCCGGCGAAGCCCGTGCCGGCGGCGAGCGCGGCACGGTAATTCTGGTCGTCGCCCTGTTGCGAAACGCCGGTCTGCACCTCGCCACGGATGCCGTTCAGCCCCGTGTCGAGGATCAGGTTGACGACGCCGGCGACGGCGTCCGAACCGTAGGCGGCCGACGCGCCGCCCGTCACCACGTCGGCGCGGTTGACGAGGATGGTCGGGATGAAATTGACGTCCACCGTCCCCTGCGCGGTCGTCGGCACGTGGCGGCGGCCGTTGACGAGCAGCAAGGTGCGCGCCGGCCCAAGGCCGCGCAGTTCCAGGATGCGCGAGCCGAGCGCGTTGCCGGGCGTGGTCTGCGTGGCGGACGGGCTGGTCGAGGCGCGGAAGGCGGGCAGCTGGTTGAGCACGTCGGCGACGTTGGTGGCGGCCAGCTCGTTCAGCCGGTCCGCGCCGACGGTGGTGACGGGCGTGGGTGCGGTGAAGCCGCCGCGGGCGATGCGCGATCCGGTGACGACGATCTCCTGCGTCGCGGTCGCGCTGTCCGCCCCGGTCGTGGTCTGGGCGAAAGCGATGCCCGGCATGGCGGCGCCGATCAGCAGCGCGCAGCGCGCGGTCAGGCGGGCGGGGCGGGGGAAGCTCGGCATCATCCTCTCCTCTGACGGCGGCTCTTGCGACCGCTAAATCTTTGACAGATCAATCTCCGTATTTGTTAGTGCCCTAATGATTAGGGCCGGGGTGGTCAAGCGCCGCATCCGGCCCTATCGGCGGTGACGAGCCGGGGCCGGCTCCCTCGAAGGCGGTGGACGATGCGTGGATCGGGCAGGAAGACGGCGGGCGGCGGCAACGCAGGTGCGACGGACGACGGCGGCTATGCCTTCGTGCCGCAGACCTACGATCCGGATTCGCCGGAAGGGCTGCGGCTCAGCCTCCACTGGTGGCTGGGGACGACCGACCGGATGTGGCGCCGCCTCCTTGACGAGCGGCTGCGAGGGCAGGGGCAGACGCATCCGCGCTGGCGCGTGCTCGCCTGGGCGCGGCTGGTGCCCGGCATCACCCAGACCGATCTCGCCCAGCGCATGGCGATCAGCGGGCCGACCCTGGTTCGCATCCTCGACGGGCTGGCGGCGCAGGGCATGATCGAGCGGCGCGACGATCCGCACGACCGGCGGGTGAAGGAAATCCACCTGACGGCCGAGGCGGGGCCGATCGTGCAGGCGATCTCCGAACAGGTCCGCGCGATCCGCACGACGGTGCTGGAGGATGTCAGCGAGGCGGAACTGCGCTTCGCCCTCGACATCCTCGCCCGCATCCGCACGCGCGTGCAGGCGCTGCGATCCGAACCGGGCGAACCGCTGCCGCTGGGGTGATCGCCCCGGCGATCCGCTTCACACCCGCCGCAGCGCTTCGGCCGGGCGGACTTTCAGCACGGACAGCGTGCCGAGCAGCCCCAGGGCGATCGTCGCCCCAGCCGCCGCCAGCAGCACCAGCGCGATGTTCACGGGATCGGGGGCGAAGGGCAGCGCCAGCACCCAGGCCGTCACCGCCCAGCCGGCGCCGCCGCCCACCAGCAGCGCCACCGCCGCCAGGATCGCGGAGAGGATGCCATATTCGATCCCCTGCACCGCCAGCAGCTGCCGCCGTCTGGCCCCCAGCAGCGACAGGATCACCGCATCGCCGAGGCGCGTGCGCGCCGTCGCGGCGACCGCGCCGACCAGGACGGCGATGCCCGCCGCCACCGTCACCCCCGCCGCGGCGCGGATCGCCCAGCCGACCTGCGCGAGTATCTCGGTCAGCCGGCCGATCACGTCGCCGGTGCGGATCAGCGAGACGGAGGGCAAGGCCTCCGCCACGGCCCGCGCCACCGCCCCGTCGCGCGCCGGCGGCGCATAGACGGCGGCGAGCAGGCCGTGCGGCGCCTCCTCGATCAGGCCGGGGGAGAAGACGATCGCGAAATTGAGGCCGAGGCCGCTCCAGTCGATCGTCCTGAGCGCCGCGATCCGCGCCACCACGTCCACCCCCAGCACCGCGACGGTGATCGTATCGCCCACGCGGAGGCCCAGCGCCTTGGCCGCGCGATCCTCGATCGAGACGAGCGGGGGGCCGCGATAGTCCGCCGGCCACCAGCGCCCGGCGGCGATCGCGTTGCGCGGCGGCAGCGTCGCCGCCCAGGTGATCGTCCGGTCGCCGCGCAGCACCCAGCGGCCCTCGCCCTCGGCATCGGCCGCGCTCAGCCGCCGGCCGTTCAGCGCCACGATCTGGCCGCGCAGCGAGGGCGTCTGCTCGATCGTCGCGGACGGTGCGGCGTGGCGGACGGCGCGGGTGAAGGCGGCGGCATCGCCCGGCTGGAGATCGATCGCGAAGAAGCGTGGTGCGCGCGCCGGCGCCGCCTCGGTCATCGCCCGCGACAGGCTGGTGTCGATCACCGACAGCGCCACGAACAGCGCGAAGCCGAGGCCCAGCGCCACCACCAGCCGGTCCGTCCCCGCGCCCGGCCGGTGCAGGTTGGCGACGGCGAGGCGGACGAGCGGCGACCGCGCGCGTGGCAGGCGGGCGAGGCCGGCGCGGATCGCGCGGCCGAGCAGCCACAGCCCGCCCGCGGTCAGCGCGACGCCGCCGGTGAAGCCCGCCGCCAGCAGCCGGTCCGTGGCGGACAGGATGGCGAGCGCGCCGATCGCGGCGGCCAGCAGCGCCATCGCCAGGAGCGTGCCCCGGCCCGGGCGGGCGGGCGGCATCAACGCCCCGCGCAGCAGCCCGGCGGCGGGCACCGCCCGCGCGGCGGCGAGCGCGGGGAGCGCCGACAGCGCCGTCACCAGCGCCGCCAGCGCCGCGGCGACGATCAGCGGCCGCGGGTGCAGGCCGGGGGCGAGCGGCACCGGCAGCGCCGCCCCCGCCACCCGGCCGACGATCGCCGGCAGCGCCGCGCCGATCGCCAGCCCCGCCGCGATGCCGAGGCCGCCGACCGCGCCGATCTGGATCGCGAAGATCGCCGCGATCCGTCCGCTCGTCGCCCCCAGCACCTTTAGCGTCGCGATCGCCCGCCTCCGCCCGGCGAGATAGGCGGAAACGCCGCCTGCCACGCCGATGCCGGCGATGGCGAGCGCCGCCAGCCCGACCAGCAGCAGGAACTGCCCCAGCCGTTCGATCCCCTGCCGCAGCCCGCGCGCCGCATCCGTTGGCGTGCGCGCCGTCCAGCCCGCGCTCGGCCAGCGCCGGACCAGCGCCGCCCCCACGCCCTCCGCCGCGGCGGGGCGGGGGAGGAGCAGGCGGGTGCGGCTGTCGTAGAGGCTGCCCGGCTGGATCAGCCCGGTCGCCTCCAGCCCGTCCATGTCGACCAGCGCGCGCGGCCCCAGCGCGAAGCCTTCGCCGCCCGCATCCGGTTCGTCGGCGATCAGGCCGATGATGCGCAGGCGCGCCGCGCCGATCGACAGGCTCTGGCCGACGCGGACGCTCAGCCGGTCGGCCAGCGCCGGGGCGACCGCCACCTGCCGTCCGCGCGGCCGGTCCGCGAGCGCGCCGTCCGCCAGCCGCAGCCGGCCGACCAGCGGCCAGCGCGCGTCCACCCCCTTCAGCGCCACGAGGGTCGGCGGGGCGCCGCCGGCGCGCGCCATCGCCCGCAGGCCGACGATCGTTGAGGTGCTGCCGATCGCCGCGAAGGCCGCATCCTCCTCCACCGTCGCGCGCCGCTGCGAGACGCGCATCTCCAGATCGCCGCCCAGCATCTGCCGCCCGCGCGTATCGAGCGCGGTGACGATCGCCGAGGACAGGCTGCCGATTCCGGCCAGCGCCGCCGTGCCGAGGAACAGGCACAGCACCAGCAGCAGCAGCCCGCGCCCGCCGCTGCGCGCATCGCGGCGGGCGAGCGCGAAGGCGACCCTCAAGGCCGGCGCTCGTCCGAACCGATGCGCCCGTCGGCCAGCGTCACGATCCGGCGGCAGCGGCGGGCCAGCGCCGGATCGTGGGTGATGACGATCAGCGTCGCCCCCGTCTCCGCATGGCGGCGGAACAAGAGGTCCATGATCCGCGTGCCGGTCGCGGCATCGAGATTGCCGGTCGGCTCGTCGGCGAACAGCAGCGCCGGCCGGCCGACCAGCGCGCGGGCGATGGCGACGCGCTGCTGCTCGCCGCCCGACAATTCGGCCGGATGGTGATCGAGCCGGTGGCCGAGGCCGACCGCCGCCAGTTCCGCCTCGGCGCGGGCGGCGGCATCGGTGGCGCCCGCCAGTTCCAGCGGCACCGCCACATTCTCGCGCGCGGTCATCGTCGGCAGCAGGTGGAAGGCCTGGAGGACGATGCCGATCCGCCCGGTGCGCGCCCGCGCCAGCGCATCCTCCCCCAGCGTGCGGAAATCGAGGCCGGCGACGGCGAGCGTCCCGCCGTCGGCGCGTTCTAGACCGGACAGCACCGCCATCAGCGAGGATTTGCCGGAACCCGACGGGCCGAGCAGCGCCACGCTCTCGCCCGCCGCCACGTCCAGGTCGATGCCGCGCAGCACCGCCACCGCCGCCGCCCCGCGCCCGTAGGAGAGGGTGAGGTTGCGCGCCCGGATCACCACGCTACCGGTGGCGGGGTCGGGCGGCGCGGGCGAGGAGGGATCGGATGGCACGGAAACGGCGATATGGGGCGCGGCGGCGGCTTGTCCACCTGCTGCTCCTGCTGTGGCTCGGGGCAGGGCCGGCGGCGGCGGTGGCGGCGCCGCTCGTCTGGGCGTTCGGGGACAGCCTGACCGCGGGCTACGGCCTGCCGCCGGCGCAGGGGTTCACATCGCAATTGCAGGCGGCGCTGCGCGCGAGGGGGATCGCCGCCACCGTCCGCAACGGCGGCGTCTCGGGCGATACGAGCGCGCAGGGGCGGGCGCGGATGCTGTGGGGCCTGCGTGGTCTGCGGGCGAAGCCCGATCTGGCGATCGTCGAACTCGGCGCCAACGACATGCTGCGCGGCCTGCCGCCCGCGCAGGCCGCCGCCAATCTCGACTGGATCGTCGCCACGCTGAAGGCGCGCGGCATCCCCGTGCTGCTGGCCGGCATGCGCGCCGCCCCGAATCTCGGGGCCGACTATGTGCGCGCCTTCGACGGCCTTTATCCGGCCCTCGCCCGCCGCCACCGCGTGCCGCTCTACCCCTTCTTCCTCGATGGCGTCGCCGGCAACCGCGCGCTCGTGCAGGCGGACGGGCTGCATCCCAACGCGCGGGGCGTGGCGGTGATCGTGCGCCGCATCACGCCCGCCGTCGCCGCCGCGCTGGAGCCGGGCCGCCGATAAAAAACGGGCCGCCCCGAAGGACGGCCCAGTTCAGGCATGGAAGCCACTAGGGAGGAAGCACGACCACCGGCCGGCTTCGATCCTCCTATATCGATCGAGGTAAACATGGCCTTAACGCCATCGCCTCACACCCCGGCGGCGGCGGGCAGGATGGCGTGGCGGCGCGCGCAATATTCGCAATCGACGGTGATCACGCCATCGTCGCCCGCCATCTCGGCCTGTTCCTCGGGCGGGAAGCGGGCGATCACCGACTGGAAATGCGCCGTGTCGCAGCGGCAGGCGAAGGCGAGATCGGTCTGCGGCAGCACGCGCAGCTCCGCCTCCTCGTTGAACAGCCGCCACAGCAGATGTTCGGGGGAGAGGCCGGCATCGGTCAGCTCGGCCCCCCTTCACCGTGCCGCCGAGCGCTGCGACATGGTCCCATTCGGGATGGTCGAGCCGGGTATGGATGCGATCGCGCCCTTCCTCGCCTTCGGGCAGATGCTGGATGAGGAGGCCGCCCGCGACATGGCCGCCGTCCGCCCCGCCGGCCAGCGCGATGCGGACGAGGCTGGGGATCTGTTCGGATTGCGCGAAGTAGCTTTCCGCCGCCTCCGCCAGCGATCCGCCCTCCAGCGGCACGATCCCCTGATAGCGCTCGCCCGTCGCCGCCTGGTCGAAGGTGATCGCGAGATAGCCCTGGCCGAGCAGGGTGGTAAGCGTCGGCGCCGCCGCCGCATCGGCCAGCCGCACCGGATCGTGGCGGACGTAGCCGCGCAAGGCGCCGCCCTGATAGTCGACGACCAGCAGGTCGACGATCCCGCCCTCGGTCTGCGCCTGAAGGGTGAGGCGGCCGCCCGCCTCCTTCAGCGTCGATCCGAACAGCGCCGCCAGCACCACCGCTTCGGCCAGCAACCGCTCGATCGCCCTGGGATAGCGATGTGCCGCGAGGATGCCGTCCAGCGCCGGCCCCAGCCGCACGATCCGCCCGCGCGCGTGGCGGGCGGGGATGACGAAGCCGGCGGCGAAATCGAGAAAGGTGTCGGTCATCGCCCCCATGTCGGAAGCGGGGGGCGGGAATGTCCAGCAGGGGCCCGCCGTCATCCCCCCGCCGCGCGACCGCGCGAAGACGCCCGCGCGATCGTCGAGGATCACCGTCACCGCGGTGAACAGGTCGGCCTTGACGATCGACCGGCGTTGCAGCGCGCGATCGAGGCGGATGGCGGCCATGTGCGGGGCGGCGATGCCGAAGCGGGTGCGGAACGCGTCGGCAAGGCGGACGGCGAGGCAGTCCTCCGCCGGCGTCACGCCGCGCGATCGGCGGCGATGCGATCGAGCACGCGCGCCAGCCCCTCGGCGCTGCCCCCGGCGACGTCGATCGGCCGCCCGCCCAGCGCATCGTCTTCCGCGTTCAGGAAGGCGCGCGCCCGTTCGGCGCTGCCCAGCGCCTGGAACGCCTGCGTCGTCACCGTCATCTGCCGGGTGACGAGCGCCGGATCGAGCCCGGACGCGGCGAAGCTCCGCACGAAGCGGCGCGGCTTCGGCTTGGGCGACGGGGCGGTCCCGGCGGCGGCGTCCGGGGCGGTCGCCTCCGCGCTCACGACGCGTCCCCCGCCGGCGCCAGCACCGCGATCCGCCGCGCATAGCCGGCGGCGAGCGTGCGGTGCGTATGGCGGCTGGCGCGGCAGGCGGCGGCGTCGGCCTGCGACAGGGACGTCTGGTGGCGGATGCGTAGCTGATCGAGGTTCATGTCCGGCTCCGGCCGTGTAAGCGGGAGCGCACAGGTCTCGCAGTCGCCGGCGCTTACGGGGGTCCGTGCCGGGCGATGGTTCCGATATAGGGCGGTGCGGCGGGAAAGATAGGTGGGGCGTGTGCGGCGCACACCGGCGTCACCCTGCCGCCGGCACCAGCCGCGGGATCCGCGCCGCGCAATTGCCATAGGCCTCGACGACCTCGACCGTCACCACCGCCTCCGCCATCGGCCAGATCGCGCGCGCCGCCGGATTGGCGCGGTGCAGGCCGGCGCGGCCGTTGACGCGCGCGCGGCGCTGGCGGGCGAAGTCCATGAACAGCATGCCGATGTGCGGATTGACGAGGATGTTGCCCAGGCTGTTGAACAGGCCGTTGCCCGGAAAGTCGGGAAAGACGATCGTCCTGGGGTCGACCACCTTCAGCGCCGGCAGCGGCGTGCCGTCGGCCCGTTCCTCATGCCCGCGGAAGCTGCAATCGCAGGCGCCGTCGGGGCTGGCGGTGGCGATGAAGAAGAAGGGCAGTCCCTCGATGAAGCGGGCGAGGCCGGCGCCGATCTCGGGCCGCACCATCTGGGCCAGCCCCCGCGCATCCCATTGCGGCGCGTTGGGGAATTGCGCGCGCATCGCCAGCTCGCCCGAATGGCCGAGGGGGGCGGGCGCCTCGCTCATCGCCTGAGCAGGAACACCGCATGTTCGGCGCGCAGATTGGCGGCGGCGGGCGAGCAGCGCCGCGCGCCGCGCAGGAACCACGCCTGTTCCACCCTGATGCCCCGTTCGGCCACGAAGGCGCGGAAATCGTCGATCGTCACCTGATGGATATTCTCGGTTTCGTACCACGTCACCGGCAGCGCCGCCGTCACCGGCATCCGCCCGCCCCACAGCAGCGACCAGCGCACCCGCCAATAGGCGAAATTGGGGAAGGAGACGAAGGCGCAGGTGCCGATGCGCAGCAGCTCGGTCAGCACCCGGTCCGGATCGCGCGCGGTCTGGAGGGTCTGGCTGAGGATCGCATAGTCGAAGGCATCGTCGGGGTAATAAGCGAGGTCGGTATCGGCATCGCCCTGCGCCACCGACAGGCCGCGCGCCACCGCCGCCGAGACGTTGGCGGGATCGATCTCCAGCCCGCGCGCGTCCACCCCGCGTTCGTCGCGCAGCGCCGCCATCAGCTCGCCGTCGCCGCAGCCGACATCCAGCACGCGCGCGCCCGGCGCCACGTTGGCGGCGATGATCGCGAGGTCGGGGCGCAGGCTCATGCCCGCCCGCCGCGCAGGAAGCCGTCCACCACTGCTTCCAGCTCGGGCACGTCGAGCAGGAAGGCGTCGTGCCCGAAGGGGGAGGAGAGCTGGACGAAGCTGACCGCCGCCCCCGCCGCGTTCAGCGCATGGACGATGCTGCGCGATTCCGCGGTCGGATACAGCCAGTCGGTATCGAAGCTGACGACGCAGAAGCGGGTGCGGCTGCCGCGGAAGGCGTTGGCGAGGCGGCCGCCATGTTCCTCGGCCAGATCGAAATAATCGGTGGCGCGGGTGATGTAGAGATAGGAATTGGCGTCGAACCGGTCGACGAAGCTGATCCCCTGGTGGCGGAGGTAGCTCTCCACCTGGAAATCGGCGTCGAAGCCGAAGCTCTTGGCGCCGTCCACCCCGCCCCGCGCTTGCAGGCGCCGGCCGAACTTCTCGGTCAGCCCCGCTTCGGACAGATAGGTGATGTGCGCCGCCATCCGCGCCACGGCGAGGCCGGCGGCCGGCGTCCGCCCCGAACCGTAATAGTCGCCCGCCTGCCAGTTCGGATCGGCCATGATCGCCTGCCGGCCGACCTCGTGGAAGGCGATGTTCTGCGCCGAATGGCGCGGCGCCGACGCGATCACCACCGCCGCCGCGACGCGATCGGGGAAGGTGGCGGCCCATTCCAGCGCCTGCATGCCGCCCATCGATCCGCCGATCACCGCGGCCAGCCGGGCGATGCCCAGATGATCCATCAGCAGGCCTTGCGCGCGCACCATGTCGCGGATGGTGATGACGGGAAAGCGCATTGCATAGGGCGTGCCCGTCGCCGGATCGATCGTGGCGGGGCCGGAGGTGCCGAGGCACGATCCCAGCACGTTGGAACAGACGATGAAGTGCCGCGCCGGATCGATCGGCCGCCCCGCCCCCACCATCCGCGACCACCAGCCCGGCTTGCCGGTGATCGGATGCTGCGAGGCGACATGCTGGTCCCCGGTCAGGGCATGGCAGACGAGGATCGCATTGCCCCCGTCCGCATCCAGCCGCCCGTAGGTCTCGTAGGCGATCGACACCGGCGCCAGGCTGCCGCCGCCGTCGAGGGCGAGCGGCCCGGGCAGGGTGACGGTGCGGGCAAGGCCGAAACGCGGGTCGTCGGACATCGGCCGGCGGGAGTGGCGGCGCACGGCGGCCTTGTCAATCGCGACCATAGCCCATGCCGGAAAACCATAGCCCTCCCCTGAAAGGGGAGGGTTGGGTGGGGTTCCCCACGCGTACGCGAACGCCATCGCCGGCCACCACGGGCGAACGGAGGTGGCATGGTGTCGTCCCACCGCCCCTTGGCGCGCCCCCGCACACGCCGTAAAGCGCGGGGCATGACCGCGCCCGCCCCCAAGCCCTGGATCGATGCCATCGCCCCCTACGTCCCCGGCCGCTCGACCGGCGATGCCGGCGTGCCGGTGGTGAAGCTTTCGTCCAACGAAAACCCGCTCGGCACAAGCCGCCAGGCGGTGGACGCCTTCGCCGCCGCCGCCGGCAGCCTCTCGCGCTATCCCGACGCCGGGGCGACCGCGCTGCGCGAGGCGATCGGCGCGAAATTCGGCCTCGATCCCGCGCGCGTCATCTACGGCACCGGATCGGACGAGCTGCTCCACCTCGCCGCCGGCGCCTATGCCGGGCCGGGCGACGAGATCCTGTTCGTCCGCTACGGCTTCTCGGTCTATCCGATCGCCACCCGCCGCGTCGGCGCGACGCCGATCGAGGCGTCCGACAGCGATTACGCCACCGACGTCGATGCGCTGTTCGCCGCCGTCACGCCGAAGACGCGCGTCGTCTTCGTCGCCAATCCCAACAACCCCACCGGCACCTTCACGCCGCGGGCCGAGATCGCGCGCCTCCACGCCGGCCTGCCGTCGGACGTGCTGCTGGTGCTCGACCAGGCCTATACCGAATATCAGGAGGGCGAGGACGACGGCGGCCTCGATCTGGCGCGCGAGGCGCCCAACGTCCTCGTCACGCGCACCTTCTCCAAGATCCACGGCCTCGCCGCCGAGCGGATCGGCTGGGGCTATGCCGCCGCCCCGGTCATCACCGCCCTCCACCGCATCCGCGCGCCCTTCAACATCTCCACCGCCGGCCAGTCCGCCGCCGTCGCCGCGCTGGGGGCGGACGATTTCGTCGAGGCCAGCGCCGCGCACAATCTGGCGTGGCGGACGTGGTTCGAGGCGCAGGTGGCCGCTCTCGGCAACCACGGCCTGCGCGCGGTGCCCTCCAAGGCCAATTTCGTCCTCGTCCTGTTCGAGGGGCGGCTGACCGCGGAGGATGCCTATCGCGGGCTGATGGAGGCGGGGCTGATCGTGCGCTGGCTGCCGGGGCAGGGGCTGCCCCATGCGCTGCGGATCACCATCGGCGCCGAGGCGGAAATTCGCGCCGTCGCCGAAACGCTGAAGGCGCTGGCGGAGCGGCACGGCTGATGCTGCCGTTCGCGCGCGTCGCGATCATCGGGCTGGGGCTGATCGGCTCCTCGATCGCGCGCGCGGTGCGCGAACGGATGCCGACCGTGGCGCTCGCCGGGCACGATGCCGATCCCGCCGTCCGCGCGCGGGCGGAGGAGCTGGGCTTCCTCGACGACGTGACCGATAGCGCGGGCGCGGCGGTGACGGACGCCGATCTCGTCGTGCTGTGCGTGCCGGTCGGCGCGATGGCGGCGGTGGCTGAGGCGATCGCGGGCGATCTGCCGGCCGAGGCGATCGTCAGCGACGTAGGCTCGTCCAAGGCGGGCGTGCTGGAGGCGCTGGCGGCGGCGCTGCCGGGCGCCACGATCGTTCCCGCCCATCCGGTGGCGGGCACCGAGAACAGCGGGCCCGACGCGGGCTTCGCCAGCCTGTTCGCCGGCCGCTGGTGCATCGTCACCCCGCCGGCCGACGCGCCCGCCGGCGCCGTCGCCCGCGTCCGCGCCTTCTGGGAAGCGCTGGGCGCGGAGGTGGAGACGATGGAGCCGCGCCACCACGATCTGGTCCTCGCCGTCACCAGCCACCTGCCGCACCTGATCGCCTATACGATCGTCGGCACAGCCTCCGACATGGAGGAGGTGACGCGCTCCGAGGTCATCAAATTCTCCGCCGGCGGCTTCCGCGACTTCACCCGCATCGCCGCCTCGGACCCGACGATGTGGCGCGACGTGTTCCTGGCCAACCGCGAGGCGGTGCTGGAGATGCTGCAACGCTTCACCGAAGACCTGACCGCCCTCCAGCGCGCGATCCGCTGGGGCGACGGCGACGCCCTGTTCGACCTCTTCACCCGCACCCGCGCCGTCCGCCGCTCGATCATCGAACAGGGGCAGGACGACGGGCGGCCGGATTTCGGGCGGGCACACTGATGGGCTTTCTCCATCGACTGCGTCCATGGTGTCCGCAGCCAGGGGCGCGAATTTAGCGTCGAGTTACGTTCGGCCCATTGCCGCCCGTCAATACACATCCCCTATCGGGTGCGATGATCGCCCCGCCGTCGGCTGGTTATGCCAATAAGCTCGGCGTGCGGCATCCAAGTCCGTCGCACGCGCACGGCGGGCTTCCGCGCGGGAAACCCGCCGCCCCGGCCAACGGGCCGGGGGCCTTTTACGCGTCTGTCGCGACCACCCGTCGTGACCGACGGCGCTGATGCCGCTCGATCGCGATCAGGAGGAAGAGAAACATCATCACAAGGAACACGCCGATGATCTTCACCGCCGTCCACAAATTTGCCGCGCCTACGATATTCGCCAATTCGATCTCGGCCCGGGCATCGGCGGCCTTCGCGGCGTTCTCTTCCCGACGCGTCGCCAACGTCTCGATATATTTCTTTTGGTATGCCGCGAAGAGGTCAATTGGCGCAATTATTCCAGTCGGCAATCTGAGCTCGCTTACCTGACGGCTAACCGGCACTTGGCGCGTATCCCACGATAGACAAGACCCCGTATAATATCCATAATAGCTGCAATATTGCTCCGTTCGCGTATCTCGTATGGTCCGCGTCACTTTCGTCTTGCGGGCTGCTTGATAGGATTGAAGGCGTGCCTTCGTGACGTCCGTTTCCGCGGCGGCGCTCATACCTGCAAGAAGCGATTCGAGGTCAGCGCGGTCAGCGTCGAAGCGGATGTCACCCGACTCGATACTCTGGAGCCTCGTATCGATCTGGACAAATCGCTGCTCAAATTGGCTGCGGTTGACTTTCGCGTCATCCGGCTGCGCGAAGCGCTCGAACCGTGCCCGGTAAAGACCGAAATAGCGATCGACGAACTGTTTGTAGAAAGCACGCTCCCGTTGCAGCGGATCGACCTGCGGACTTGCTTCCTCCCGTGGCTTGCTCATGTCGATGCCAGTGATCTCCGCCGTGGCGACGGCCGCTGGCTGCTCCTTGATCGAACTGGCATCCCTGGAAAGCTTGTATAGACCAGATGCGCCGAGCCAGGCGGCGTAGACGAGTAATATGGTAGCCACGCCAAGCGCCAAGACCCGCAGCGCCGCCAGATATATGCTTTCCATCTTGTCGACCAGGCGCGCAAACCGGTGCCCGGCGCGCCCTTCTTCCCCCGTTGTCATGAACTCATGCTCCCCAGCGATGCAATATCGCATCGTGGCGCATTGAGCCTATCGCAACTGCCATCTGTCAATTGCCAGGTGGGTTGGCTGTCCATCTTGACAATCCGGAACAAACCGTATACACGCCGCCCCGCTCATCCGCCACAGGCCATGGCGGCGGGGCACAGCAGCCGGCAGGGTTCGCCCCGCCGGCACGACCGGCGCGGAGCCATCCGCGACATTCTCGAGAAGCGCTTCGTTCGATCCGGCCGCGATCCTGTCGCGCACGCCACCCGGTGCTTCGGCCCGAGGCGCGAAGCTCCGCCGGTCGGTCCCCGTCTCGGCCGGGCAAGCCGATACCCCAGCCGCGATGCGACAGCGCATCGCCTGTCCCGCCCGGATGCCCGTGGCAGGACGCGCCGGTCGAAACGCTCGTCTCCCGATCCCCCGGCGATCCGCCGCGAAATCCTACACCGCCCCGCCGTGTCGATCGTCACGCCACGTCGGCACGCCCAGTTCCCGCCCCGCAGGGTATCGAACGCGGGCCAGACGGGCCCCCCGCGGCCATCCCGACGACAGGCGATCCTCGAACCCGGCTGCACCGCGGCCCATCCCATCCGCCGCCCGGCCTTATCCGCCACGCCGCCCCGCGCGCGACACCTCCGCGTCTCCGCGCCTCCGCGCGAACCAATCTTCCCTTATCCGGCCTCGCCCCGCAGCCCGCGCAATTCCCCCACGATCAGGTGCAGCGCGCCCAGACAATCCGCCCCCAGCCGCGCCGATCGCTCGGCCGACCAGCCGTAGACCGGGTCGGGCAGGTCGTCATTGTCCTTGAACGGCATCTCCAGCGTCAGCGCCACCGCGCCGAACCGCTCGGCGATCTGGTTGGTCGCCATCGACAGATTGGCCTTGCCGGCGGCGGACCTGGGGTAGCCGTGGGTCGTCTGGAAATCGGGCGTCACCCGCGCCAGCGTATCGCGATAGAGGTCGAACAGGCGTCCCTGCGTCCCGGTCCACGAGGGGATGCCGTCGAAGCCCGCGACGAAGACGTGCGGGATCGCCTCGTCGCCATGCACGTCCAGCGCGAAGTCGACCCCGGTCGCGTCCATCGCATTGCGGATCGCCAGCACCTCGGGGCTGCGTTCGGGGCTGGGCGCATGCCATTCGCGGTTGAGGTTCACGCCCGCGGTATTGGTGCGTAGGTGGCCGCGGCGCGATCCGTCCGGATTGGCGTTGGGCACGACGTGGAAGGTCGCCGCCTGCCGCAGCGCGCGGGCGACGGGATCGTGGACGTCGGTCAGCCGGTCGAGCGCGCCGTCCATCCAATGTTCGGCCATCGTCTCGCCGGGGTGCTGGCGGCCGAACAGCCAGATCGAAAGCGGCCCTTCGCCGGCGCTCAGGCAGTCGATCTCCTGCCCGTCGAGCGAGGTGCCGAGCGAGCGGTAGGAGACGCCCGGCCGCCCGGCGATCTCCGCCACCAGATCGTGGTGCCGCTCCATCGAATAAGGCGCGAAATAGGCCAGCCACAAGCTGTCGCTGTCGGGCGTCACGCGGATCGTCAGCACGCCCTCGGCATAGTCGGTGTCGGTGAGCGTCCACGTCTCGCGGTCGGTCGAGATGCGCGCGCGATAGTTCGGCCAGCCGCCCGGATAGGCGGCGCCGCCTGCGTTCAGGATGCGCAATTCCACCGCGCGTCCCGCCGCCCCCATCAGGCGGAAGTGGAACCATTGGTAGAAATCGGACTGGCGGTCCGCTTCGATCTCGAGATCGAAGCGGTCGCCGTCCTGGGCGAGGACACGGATGTTGCCGCCGTCGAAGGCGGAGGAGAGGCTGATCGTCATTTGACGGTTATGGTGCGTCCGGACTCGCCGGGGAAGCCCTGGAACAGCGCGGCGGCGAGGCGCGGCGCCAGCTGTTCCTGCGCCACCTCGGGCCGGCCTCCGCGCCCCTGCGCCTCGGCGCGGCCCTCCCACACCGCCTGATCGTCGGCGGCGCGGCGGATGCGGACGGAGAGGGTGGTCGCCACCAGTTCGCTGGTGCGCGGCTTGCCGACGGGCAGCGTCACCCCGCCGCCGATGCCGCTGCGCCGCCCGAACGAGCCGCCGCCGAGGCCGATCGAGAAGGGCGGGGGCGACACCGGCCCGGCCCGCGAATCGCGCGCGATATCCACCGCGGCGACATATTGGGTGGAGCCACGCGGCCCCAGCGTATAGCCGACGCGCGTCAGCTCCGCGGCGATGGCGCGGGAATAGAGATCGAATTCCAGGCTGGCGAAGGCGGGGTCGCGCGGTTCGATCGCGATCGTGCCGGCCGATCGCACCTCGGGCGTGTGGAAGCGGGTGACGCGCGTCTGGGGGGGCGGTGGCGCAGGCGCCGAGCGCCAGCAGGAGGGCGAGGGGGGCGAGGCGGCGGGCGGCGGCGGGCATGGCGGATGGGCTCCATCGGGCGATCGGTGGCGGAACAACCGATATGCGCCCGTTTCGCTGCACGCAGGCTGACCGGTCCTGCCCGCCCGCCTTGACTCTGCCGGGGGCGCCGCATAGGGGGACGCCTCTTTCGCAAAACAGATATACGGGAATGGGCGTCCGGCCATGAAGATCCGCAATTCGCTGAAGTCGCTGAAGGGTCGCCATCGCGACAATCGCGTGATCCGTCGCCGCGGCCGCACCTACGTCATCAACAAGACCAACCGCCGCTTCAAGGCCCGCCAGGGCTGAGGCAGCGCCCGCGGCCTCCACACCGCGGCCTGGACGAACCGACCCGCCGGGGGGCTTCCCCCGGCGGGTTTTGCTATGTGCGGCGCGACCGGCCTCGCTTCGCCGTGCGTGGTCGAAGACCGTTCCGCTTTCTCCCCTCCCTGAAAGGGAGGGGTCGGGGGTGGGTTCGCCAGTGACGGGCGGCACCGAGCCTCGCAACGAACCCACCCCCAGCCCCTCCCTTTCAGGGAGGGGAGGCGTTTCGCCGCGCTCCCGGCGCGCCCGCCCCTCACTCCCAGAAGGCCATGCCCCGGAACTCGATGCTCTCGCGCGTCACCGCATCCGGCCGCGTCGGATCGCGAAAGGCGGTGTGGGGGGCGCGCCACGCCCGCGCGTGATCCGAATCGTGGAATTTGATGAGGATCAGCTCGTCCCGGTCCATGTCCGGGAAATAATACCAGCGGTGCGCCGGATCGTGGCGGAAGATGGTGGCGGCCATCATCTGGTCCTCGCCGGGGATGTCGGCGAACAGGGCGTCGCCTTCCGGGATCGCGTCCACGTCCACCTTCACGTTGGGCACGCCGTCTTCCTCCTTCACGGTGCGGAAGTCGGCCAGTGCCAGCGGCCAGTCCTGCGGGGCGGGGCTGAAGGTGCGCCACAGGCTGAACGCCAGGAACCGCGTCCACCCCGGCCGTCCGGCGGGGTAGAGCCGCTCGGCCAGCATCCGCGCGCTGCGCCCGGTGAAATCGACATGCGCCTCCGCCGCGGGCGGCTGCACCGTCTTGCCGGTCGCGCCGGAGGAGCGGACCTGCGCCCCCATCGGCACCACCAGACCGGCCCCCGTCAGCTCGCGCACGATCCGGCCGACCTCGGGCGCATAGTCGCGCGCCACGGCGTCGGCATCGGTGAAGTCGGCGACCGCGCTCGGCACACGCGCCAGGCAAAAACCGTGCGTATCGAGCGTGAAGGGTTCGGCCGCCAGCCGGCCGTTCTCGATCGTCACCGGATAGCTGTCGTAGACGCCGGTATTATGTTCGGCCCCCCGGCGCCCAGAAGCGGCGGTTGATGCGCGAGGTGGGCACCAGATAGTCGATCGTCGTTTCGATCGCATCGGCCGGGGCGGAGCGGGTGGCGGTCATGCGCGCGGCTCTTGCCGGAAGCGGGCGCGCACATCGTCCGGCACGCGCTCGGCGCGCAGCCCGCCGGGGCGGCCGGCATCGGGCACGGTCCACACGCGCTTCTCGGTACATTCCACGCAGACGGTGCCGTCATGCACCAGCCGGTGGGCGATGGTGAAGCTGCTGCCGCCGAATTCGGGCGCCGCCGTCTCCACCACCACGTCGTCGCCATAGGCCGTCGGCCGCAGGAAGCGCGCGGAAACGTCCACCATCGGAAAGCCGGCGAGGCCGAGTTCGGCGGTCATCTGCCGCTTCTTGGGAAAGCCTGCCGCCTCCCACAGCTGCATCGTGCTTTCGGCGAACATGTCGAGATAGCGCGGCGCGAAGACGATGCCGGCGGGATCGCACTGGCCCCATTCGATACGGACCCGGCGGGTGAGGAAGGGGGTCATCGCGGCGCAACATCCTCGGCTGTTGATCTTGTCTCCTCATGCCTCCGCCGGGCGGGGCGGCGCAAGCGCCCCTTCTCAGCCGCGCCCGATCCATATATGCGAAACTTCATGGATACGCCCCTGCTCCTGCTGCCCGGCCTGCTCTGCGACGATGCCGTCTTTGCCGCCCAGATCGATGCCTTTCCCGGCCGCGCCGTCACCGTGGCCGATTACGGCATGGCCGATACGATCGGGGCGATGGCGGCGGCGGCGCTGGCGCAGGCACCCGCGCGCTTCGCGCTGATGGGCCATTCGATGGGGGCGCGCGTCGCGCTGGAGGTGTGGCGGATGGCGCCCGAGCGGGTCGAACGGCTGGCCCTCGTCAGCACCGGCATCCACCCCGTCTCGGCCGGGGAGCCGGCCAAGCGCCACCGCCTGGTCGATCTGGCGCGGGCCGAGGGGATGGCGGCGCTGTGCGCGGCATGGCTGCCGCCGATGGTCGCCCCCGCCCGCCACGCCGACGCCGCGCTGATGGCGCCGATGGAGGCGATGGTCCTCCGCCAGACGCCCGATCGCTTCGCCGCGCAGATCGCAGCCCTCCTCGCCCGGCCCGAGGCGGAGGCGGTGCTGGCGAGCGTCACCGTGCCGCTGCTCGTCGCCGTCGGCGATCAGGATGCGTGGAGCCCCCCCGTCCAGCATGAGGCGATGGCGGCGCTGGTGCCCGGCGCGCGGCTGGTGGTGTTCTCCGGCAGCGGCCATATGGCGCCGTGCGAGGTGCCCGATCAGGTCAATGCCGCGCTGGCCGGCTGGCTGGCGATGCCCGCCGCCGCCTGATCCCTTCCCGCCAGCGTGCCGGGGCGGTTTCATGGCCCGGCAAAGCGCGGTATGGCGGCGCTCATGTCCTCTCCCCTGATGTCTCCTGCCGCGCCCGGCGAGGCGGCGGTCGTGCTCGTCTCCGGCGGGCTCGATTCGATGGTCGTCGCCGGGCTGGTGCGCGAGGCGGGCTACCGCCTGTTCGCGCTCACCATCGATTACAACCAGCGCCACGCGGTCGAACTGGCGGCCGCCGCGCGCGTCGCCGCCGCCACCGGCGCCGAAGCGCATGTCACGCTGCCGCTCGACCTGCGCCGGTTCGGCGGTTCCTCGCTGACGGCGGACCTGCCCGTGCCCAAGGACGGCCTCGCCCCCGGCATCCCCAGCACCTACGTGCCGGCCCGCAACACCATCTTCCTGTCGCTGGCGCTGGGCTATGCCGAGGCATCGGGCGCGCGCGCCATCGCCATCGGCGTCAACGCGCTCGATTATTCGGGCTATCCCGATTGCCGGCCGGAATTCGTCGATGGGTTCCGCAAGCTCGCCGATCTCGCCACGAAGGCCGGGGTCGAGGGGGCGGGGTTCCGCATCCTGACGCCGCTCCTCCACCTCTCCAAGGCGGATATCGCGCGCGAGGCGGACCGGCTGGGGCTGGACGCGGGGATGAGCTGGTCCTGCTACGATCCGGTCGGCGATCTGCACTGCGGCCGCTGCGACAGCTGCCGCCTGCGCGCGCGCGGCTATGCCGAGGCGGGGCTGCCCGATCCGACGCTCTATGCCGAGGTGCCGGCGGAGGCGGCGCGCTGATGGCCGCCTATGCCGTCAAGGAGATGTTCCTGACGATCCAGGGCGAGGGGCTGCAACAGGGCCGCCGCGCCGTCTTCTGCCGCTTCGCAGGCTGCAACCTGTGGTCGGGGCGCGAGGCGGACCGCGCGACGGCCGACTGCCGTTTCTGCGACACCGATTTCGTCGGGCTGGACGGCACCGGCGGCGGCCGCTTCGCCGAGCCGGCGGCGCTGGCCGCCGCGGTGCGGGCGCTGTGGGACGCAGGGGTCGAGGGCAGCGGCGGCGATCCCTTCGTCGTGCTGACCGGCGGCGAACCGCTGTTGCAGGTCGATACCCCGCTGATCGCGGCGCTGAAGGCCGAGGGCTTCACGATCGCGGTGGAGACGAACGGCACGATCGCGGCGCCCGAGGGCCTCGACTGGATCTGCGTCAGCCCCAAGGCCGGCACCGCCATCGCCCAGCGCCGGGGCGACGAGCTGAAGCTGGTCTGGCCGCAGCCGGGCATCGACGTGACCGAACTCGAACGCTGGGATTTCCGCCACCGCCTCATCCAGCCGATGGACGGGCCGGATGCCGCCGCCGCGCTGGATGCGGCGCTGGCGCTGGTGATGGCGCGGCCGGCGTGGCGCCTGTCGATCCAGACGCACAAGCTGATCGGGGTGCGGTAGGGGGCGGGGCTACGGTTTTGCGTGTCCCTCGACTTCGCTCGGGATGAACGGAGATCGGTGGAATAGCTTCCCGATCCCCCGACGTCCGTTCAGGCCGAGCGAAGCCCGTCCTGAGCGACGTCGAAGGGTCGAGGCCCACGCGCGACGAACGTTTCGCGCTGCCCCCCGCCGCCTTACGCCGCGCAGGGCGTCGGCCGTCCCTTCCGGTCGCGGCAGATCAGCATGTCGGCCGGCGTCACCACCTGCACCCCCTGGCGGAAGTAGAACAGGGTCTCGGGCTGCGGGACGAGGCTGTTGCGGAATTCCTGCATCCGCTGTTCGGCCACCTCGAACAATTTGCCCTTGGGCTGGTCGAGCGCGTCGCGGCCGATCTGGCCCGCCACCTCGCAGAAGCCGCGCTGGGCGTGGAGCGTCGAGAAGCCGTTGTAGGTCTTGGTGGTATATTGGTCGAGCGCCACCTGCCAGCCCTTGGGCTGCGATCGTTTGAAATAGGCCGTCAGCGTGTTGTAAGCGGCGGTCAGCTCCTTGGCGTGATTGTAGAGGACGCCGTTGTAATTGTTCACCGTCATCAGCGCCGGGGCGAACTGGCACTGGAGGGCGGCGACGTTCAGCCCGGCGCGCATGTTCCAGATGAGGTGCGCCTGCAACTCCTTGGTGCTGGCGCCGGGCATCGGCTGGCCGATGCCGGGTTCGTCGCCCTTCACCGCGGCGCCGGCGAAATTGGGCATCGTCCAGTAGAGATAGGCATGGCCGGGGGCGGCACCGAGCGTCATGGCTGCGGCCGCGGCCATCGTGCCGAGGCGGCGGAAGCGGTTGAGCATGTAACGGGACCCTTTTGGAACGCCCGCTTGGTGTAAGGCCGGGGATGCGGTTCGCAAAGCCCCTTTCGGCGGGGAATAGGCCGATGCCGTGCCCGCAACGGCGGATGAATGCGGCCCGAAACAGAAAGGGCCGCCCGCGTCACGCGCGGGCGGCCCCTGCCGGATGCGATCGCAGGCGCGATCTTACATCATGTTCGAGGTGGCGTTGCCCATCGAGCCGTTGTCCATGGACATGTTGTCCATCGAATTCATCATGCCCATGTCGTTGCCCATGTCCATCGCGGACATGTCGTTCATCGAGCCCATCGGCGCCATCGTGTTCATGTCGGTCATGGCGGTGTTGTCGGTGGTGTTCGTCGTCTCGCTCTTGCCGCAGGCGGAGACCGCGAGGGCGGCGGCCGCGACCATCGAAACGGCCGTCATCTTCTTGAAAAGGTCACGCATGTCCAGACTCCCTAGATGGCGATTTGGACCGGGTGGTTCCGCCCTCATACCCAAATCGACGTGGAACTTAGCACAATGCGCAATCGCCTCAAGGGTTCAACGGCTGGTCGCAGAGCGCGTCGAGAAAGGCGGGAAACCGGTGCCGGAGCGTCGCATCCAGCGCCGCCATGTCGCCCGCGCGGCCCAGATCGGCCAGGCTGGTGACCGGATAGTCGGGCAGGCCGCACGGTACGATGCCCGCGAAATGGGCCAGATCGGGCGCCACATTCAGCGCGAAACCGTGCAATGTCACCCATTTGCGCACGCGCACCCCGATCGCGCCGATCTTCGCCTCGCGTCCGTCGGCCCGGTCCGTCCAGATGCCGACGCGGCCTTCCACCGCCCGCGCGGCGACGCCCAGATCGGCCAGCGCCGCGATCGCCCAGCCTTCCAGCGCATGGACGTAGCGCCTGACGTCGCGCCCGCGCCGTTCGAGGTCGAGCAGGACGTAGCCCACGCGCTGGCCGGGGCCGTGATAGGTATGGCGCCCGCCGCGCCCGGTGGCGTGGACGGGGAAGCGGTCCGCCAGCAGCAGATCGGCCGGATCGGCGCTGGTGCCGGCGGTGTAGAGCGGCGGATGTTCCAGCAGCCACACCAGCTCCGCCGCCTGGGCCCCGCGGATCGCCGCGGCGCGCGCCTCCATCGCCGCCACGGCCTCCTCGTAGGGGACGGGACCGGCGCTCAGCCGCCATTCGATCGGGGGTGGTTCGGCCATCGTGACGACCCCCAAATGGACCCGGCCGATCGCCGTTGCAAGCCGCCGCCCGAGCGGCGATATGCGGGCGGAGGACGGTGCCGGTCCCGGCTCCCAGGCCGGTTCGGCGGTGTCCGGTCAGGGAGCGAGCATGGCAGCGGCATTGTCGATCGATCGGGCGATCCGCTGGGCGCAGGGCTTCGCGCGGGCGGAGTGGCGGCTGCTGGCGCCGGTCGCGCTCGCCTTCCTGGGGCTGCCCGCGCTCGTCTTCCAGCTTGCCCTGCCCGACGATATGGGCACCGTCGCCGAACTGCTGGCGAGCGACGATCCGCGCGTCTCGCTGCTGACGGCGCTGTCCGCTCCGCTGCTCGTCTGCACCCTGTTCGGCTTCACCGCCATCGCCACGCTGGCGACGGCGCCCGCGATCAGCGTAAGCGAGGCGCTGAGCCGCGCCGCGCGACGCTTCCCCGCGATCCTGCTGTCGGGCCTGGCGCTCGCCTTCGTCATCGTCGGCCTGTTCCTGATCCTTGCCTTCGTGCTGGCCGGCATCGCCATCGCCGGCGGCGGGGCAGCACTCGTCCAGCCACTGTCGCTGGCGGCGGTGGTGGCGGTGGCGGCGGTGACGATGGCGCGTCTTACCCCCTTCGTGCCGCTGATGGCGGATCGGCCGCTGGGGCCGGTCGACGGCCTGCAGGCGAGCTGGCGGATGACGCGCACGCGCTTCTGGCGGCTGCTCGCCTTCGCGCTGCTGTTCCTCGTGCTGGCGCAGGTGATCGGCTTCGCGATCAACGCCGCGATCGGCACCGTGCTGCTGATGGCCGGCCGGCTGCTGGGGGCGGCGCGCATGGCGATGGCGCTGATCGCGGTCGTCTCCGCGCTGATCGGCGCGATCATCAACACCGGCTATATCCTGATCGCGACGGGCATCTACCGCCAGCTTGCCGGGCGCGACTGAGCCCCATCCGGCAGGCTTGACGACTACATCTGTAGGCGAATAGGATTACATCCGTAGTCTTGGAGTCGGATGTGGTGGAGCGGATCAGCGAGGCGGAACTGGCGGTGATGGAGGTGCTGTGGTCGGCCGGCGTCGCGCTGACCGCCGCCGACGTCGTCGCGCGCATTCCCGCAGGCCGGGAATGGAGCGACCGGACGGTCAAGACGATGCTCGCCCGCCTGCTCGCCAAGGGCGCGCTGACGCATGAGGAGGATGGCCGCCGCTACCTCTACCGCCCCGCCATTCCGCGCGAACGCTATGTCGCCGGCGAATCGCGGCGGCTGGTCGATCGGCTGTTCGGCGGCCGCGCCGCACCGCTCGTCGCGCACCTCGCCGAGGGGGACGGCCTCACCGCCGACGACATCGCCGAACTGGAAGCTCTGCTGAAGGAGTTGCGGTCATGAACGCCTGGGCCGTCGAGATGCTGGTCGCCACCGCGCTGCTGATGGCGCTGGTGCTGATCGTGCGAACGCCCGTCGCCACCGCCTTCGGGCCGCGCGCGGCCTATGCCTTGTGGGCGCTGCCGGCGCTGCGCGCGGTGCTGCCCAGCGTGCCCGGCTGGTGCGGGCTCGACCTCTGCCTGCCGGCCGCGTCCGCTGCCGTGGCGGCCGTCCCGTCCGATCCCGCGGCGATGGCGCTGCCGGCGGGCGATACGATCGTGGCATCGGTCGCGCCGGTGGCGCAGACGGCGATCGACTGGTGGGGGCTGCTGCTCGCCGTGTGGCTCGGCGGCGCGCTGCTGTGGTTCGGCTGGCAGATGCTGCGCTACCACCGCTTCCTCGTCCGCGCGCTCCGCTCCGCCACCCTGCTCACCCACGAGTGTGGGATCGACGTGTTCGTGACGCCGGATGTCGACGGGCCGGTCGCCGCCGGCGTGCTCAACCGCCGTATCTTCCTGCCGGCCGATTTCCTCAGCCGCTATTCGCGGTCGGAACGGCGGCTGGCGCTGCTGCACGAGGGCGCACATCACGACCGGCGCGACATCCTCGCCAATCTGGCGGCGCTGGCGGTGCTGGCGCTGCATTGGTGGAACCCGCTCGCCCACCGCGCCTATCGCGCTTTCCGTGCCGATCAGGAACTGGCCTGCGATGCGACCGTGCTGGCCGACGTCGCCGCCGGCGATCGGCATGCCTATGGCAGCGCCGTCGTCAAATCAGTGTCGGCGCGGATGCCGGGCGTGGCCTGCGCGCTCAGCCACAAGGAGGAGATCAAGCGCCGGCTGAAGGCGATGGCCGCGCCGCGCCTCGCCGCCCGCCGGGTGCGGGCGGGGGGCGGTCGTCGCCATCGCCGCGACGGCGGCGGGGCTGGCGGCCACCGCCTCGGGCCACGCCGAGGCGCGCGACACAATGGTGATCGACACGGCCACGATATTGTCACCGGCGGAGCGCGACGCCATCCGCGCGCAGGCCGAGGCGGCGCGTGCCGAGGGGCTGCGCGCCGCCGAAGAGGGCCGCCGTGCTGCCGAAGAAGGCCGCCGCGCTGCCGAAGAGGCGCGTGCCGCCGCCCGCATCGATGCGGATCGCGCCCGGCAGGCCCGCATCCGCGCCGCCGCCGCCCGCGCCGCCGCGCAGGCGGTGGCGGACGACGCCCGTGCCGCCGGTCTTCGCGCCGCGGCCGCCGCGCGGGTCGAGGCCGAGCGCGCCCGCCGCGAGGCACAAGCGGGCGTGGAAGCCGCATCGGCCGCGCGCGCCGCCGCCTTCGCCGGGGCCGCGCAGGCCGAGGCCGATGCGCACGCCGCCCGCGCGGCGGCCGTGGCGGGCCGGGCGGCCTATGCCGAGGCCGGGCGCGCCGCCGCCGTGGCGAACCAGACCGCGCCGGCGGACGCGGCGCGGGCCGGAAGAGCCGCCGCCGCCGCCGCCCGCGCCTCGATCGCCGCCCGCTTCGCGGGTCCGCACGGCGCGGAGGAGGCCGCCCGCCAGATCGCCGAAACCCGCCGGATGATGGCCGCGCGCTGTGCCGCCCGCGGCAAGCCCGTCTCCCCCGATCTCGACTGGCGCACGCTCGCGCTGTGCGGCGAGGCTCCGGTCCGCGTCCCGGCCGCCTTCACGATCGACGTGCCGGAGCCGCGCGTCCGGGTGCGGGTCGGGAATGTCTCGTCCGTCGATTGTCGGGCGGAGCCGCCGGCGAAACTCTCCTACACCTGATCTCCGGCCGCCCGGCGGTCACGTCCAGTAGAGGATGCGCGCCTGCGGCAGCGACGCGGCGATCTTCGCTTCGAAGAAACCGCGCAGTGCGCGCATCGTCGCGGCGTCGTAGACATGTTTCTCGCTGCCGAACTTCGTGCGCTTCACGCTGCGGCCGGCGCCGCTCATGTCCAGCGCCGATCCGGGATACCAGCCGTCCAGCACCGCCTTCGATCCGGCGGTGAAGCGGTGGGTGATGAGTTCGACGGTGAGATCGAGGTCGGCGACGCCGGCCAGCGCCGCGGCCGCATCGTCCACCAGCGTGCCATAAGCGTCCCGCCAGCCGTCCGCGGCGATGATCGGCGCGATCGTCAGCCCCACCGGATAGCCCGCCGCCGCCATCCGGGCGAGCGCCGCCAGCCGCGCCGCGACGGGTGCGGTGCCGCCTTCGAAGCGGGCGAAGGCGGCGGGGTTGATCGAGGCGCGCATCCGCGTGGCGCGCCGATGATCGATCGCCAGCAGCGGGCCGACATCGGCGAACTTGCTGGTGAAGCGCAATTGCGCCGGCGCCTCCCACCGCCCGAACCAGGCGACCGCCGCCGACAGCGATCCGGTGATCGGCTCCAGCGCCAGCGGGTCGGTGTAGCAGGATGCTTCGAACGTCGTGCCTTCGCCCGCGCGATCGCGGCTGCGCGAGGTGATCGTGCCGTGCCCCAGATAGGCGGGCAGGCCATCGAGGATCTCGTCCAGATTGGCGTAGACGCGCGTGATCGGCGGCCCCTTCAGCGATCCCGCCAGATAGCAATAGCTGCAATGCGCCGGGCAGCCCTCGGCCAGATCGACCCGCCAGTCGGCGCTGGGCGCGATCGGCTGGAGGCGGCGCTTGGAGGGCGGCGCCACCACCGCCGCCAGCGTCGCCTTCGCGTCCACATAGGCGCGCCGCGGATCGTCGGGCAGGTCCAGCGTCAGCCGATCGCCGGCGAGCGCCACGACCTCGACCCCGAGCGCCTCGGCGCGCCCCGCGATGGCGCGGCCGTGCGCGAAACCCATCGCGGCGCTCGTGACGAGCAGCCGCCGCGGCCGCCAGGCGCGGGGATCGGGCGGGGTGTCGGGTGCGGTCGCCATTCCCGGCCAACGATCGGCGCCGCCACACGGTCCGGCCCTGTTCCATTCCATCGCCCGGCTCCCCATCTGGGGGGCATGACCGAAGAGCTTGTCCGCCTGGGCCTGATCGACGACGAAGACCTCGCGCTCGACGAGGCGGCGTTGGCGCTCGCCCACCTCGACCATCCCGATGCCGACCTTGCCGCCTATCGCGATCTGCTCGACCTGATCGAGGTCCAGTTGGCGACCGTCGCCGCTGATGCCGCAACCTCCGCCGCGCGCGCCGATGCGCTGGCGGCGGTGCTGGCTGGCGACTTCGGCTTCATCGGCGACGCCGAAACCTATGACGATCCCGCCAATGCGGACATGATGCGCGTGCTCGACCGGCGGCGCGGGCTGCCCGTCAGCCTGTCGATCCTGTGGGTGGCGATGGCGCGGCGGCTGGGCTGGGACGCCAGCGTGCTCGACGTGCCCGGCCATGTGCTGGTGGTGGTGGGGGCCGATGCGGCGCCGCTGATCGTCGATCCCTTCGCGGGCGGCACGACGGTCGGCGCCGATCGGCTGGCGGCTCTGGTCGAGGCGTCGTCCCCGCCCGGCCGCGCCGTCAGCCACGTCGCGACGATGCCCAACCGCGCCGTGCTGGTCCGCCTGCTGCGGAATCAGGCGTCGCGCGCGGAACAGGCGGGGCGCGGGCGCCGGGCGCTCGATCTCTACCGGCGGATGACGACGATGGCCCCGGCCTATTCCCACGGCTGGTGGGAACGGGCGCGGCTCGAGCTGATCGATCACGATATCGCCGCCGGCCGCGCCAGTCTCGGCGCCATGCTGGAAATCACGCGCGATCCCGCCCTCCGCCACCGCGTGGCGGAGATGCTGGAAGCGCTGCCGGCGGGTTAGATTGATCCGCTCACATGGATGCGGCGCCGGCCCGTTCCACCACCCGGCCCCCACAGCGTATCCTGAATGGGGGGCCGGGTGGGGGAGCGGGCCGGTGCCGCCGTCTGATCCGGACTGACCGGATCAGACCTTACGGACCCGCGCCGCGAACCACGGCGTCATCCGCGCGATCGCCTCCTCGACGAGCGTCGTCGAGACGGCGAAGCTGAAGCGGATGAAGCGGTGGCCGGCGACGGGATCGAATCGATCCCCGGCGCGGTGGCGACGCCGGTCTCCATCAGCAGCGCCTCGCAGAAGGCGAGGCTGTCGTCGGTCAGGTGGCCGATGTCGGCATAGAGGTAGAAGGCGCCGTCGGGGGGTGCGATCTCGCTGAGGCCCATTGCCGGCAAGGCGGCGAGCAGCAGATCGCGGTTGCGCGCGTAAGTCCGAAGATGCCCCTCCAGTTCGTCGCGGCAATCCATCGCGACCAGCCCGGCATGCTGTGCCAGCGACGACGGCGTCAGGAACAGATTGCCCATCCGCGCCCGCGCCGCCCCGATCAGGTCGGGCGGCACCACCAGCCAGCCCAGCCGCCAGCCCGCCATGCTGAAATATTTGGAGAAGCTGTTGATGACGAGCGCGTCGTCCGCTTCCTGCAACAGGCTGCGCGCCGGGCCGACGTAGCTGAGGCCATGATAGATTTCGTCCGAGACGATGCGGATGCCGCGCCGCCGGCAGACGGCGGCGATGGCGGCGATCTCGTGGCGAGCGATGATCGTGCCGGTCGGGTTGGCGGGGCTGGCGACGATCAGCCCGGCAGGCGCCGGTTCCAGCGCCTCGATCGCGGCGGCGGTGATCTGGTAGCGTTCGGCCGCCCCGCAGCCGATCTCGACCGGATCAAGGTAGAGCGTCTTCAGCGTGTTGCGGTAGGCCACATATCCGGGCCGCGCGATGGCGACGCGGTCGCCGGGCGCGAACAGGCAGGAGAGCGCCAGGACGAGCGCGGGCGAGGCGCCGCTCGTCAGGATGATCCGCTCGGCATCGACCGGGACGTCGTAGGTCTCGGCATAATATCGGGCGATGCGGGCCTTCAGCCGCGGGCTTTCCCAATAGCCCATGGCGTCTTCGTCCAGCACGCGGTGGGCGGCGGCGATCGCCGGCCGGGGGGCGCCGGTTGAAGGCTGGCCGAACTCCATATGGATCACGGACCGCCCCTCGACGGCGAGGCGATGCGCGATCCGGCTGATCGCGATGGCGTGGAACGGATCGATGCTGGCAACCATCGGCATCGCGTAGAAAGCCGTCAGGCGTCGTGCAACTAAGACACCCAAAAGCTAATGCGATTGACTCGCATTACCTTCCGGATTAGTCGGCGGTAATGACGTTGCCGCCGGAGCGCGGCGCCATGGGGGATCGACATTGCTGATACGTCTTATCGTGGCGGCCGCCGGATGCTCGGCGGCCGGAGGAGCGGCTTGCGCCCAGACGACCGCGGCCGCGGCGTCGAGCGACATCGTCGTCGTCGCGACGGGTCGGTCCGCCGCCACCTCCTCGACGAAGACCGACACGCCGATCATCGAAAGCCCGCAGTCGATCTCGATCATCAGCCGCGAGGAGATCGACCTGCGCGCCTCGCCGACCATCTCGGATGCGCTGAGCTATACCGCCGGCGTCCAGCCCGATCCGTTCGGCGCCGACAGCCGCACCGACGAGGTGACGGTGCGCGGCTTCGGCGCGGGCGGCTTCTCCTCCAACAACAATTTCGTCGATGGCCTGCGCCTTCCGTCGGGCGGGCAATGGACGCGGCCGGGGTTCGATCCCTTTGGCCTTCAGCAGATCGAGGTGCTGAAAGGCCCGTCGGGCGCGCTCTACGGGCAGACCGCGCCCGGCGGCGTCGTGAATCTCGTCACCAAGCGGCCGACCGAGCGGGCGCATGGCGAAGTGCTGTTGCAGGGCGTGGGCTTCAACGGCCTCGCCAACTGGAACCAGCAGGGCGCGGCCGATGCCGGCGGTCCGCTGACGGAGACGCTCTCCGGCCGGATCGTCGGTATCGCCCGCTACGGGGATTCGCAGGTCGATCGGAACCGGCTGGCGCGCTATTATCTGTCGCCCAGCCTCACCTGGCGGCCCGGCCATGGCACGACGTGGACGCTGCTCGGCCAGTATCAGCGCGACGAGGGCGGCTCGACCTTCCAGTTCCTGCCGAGCCGGGGCGCGCTGGTCCGCACCAACGGCCGCTATATCGACAATCGCACCTTCCTCGGTGAACCGGGGTTCAACCGCTTCGAGCGCAGTCAGTATCTGGCGGGATCGTTCCTGGAGCAGCGCATCGGCGACGTGCTGACGATCCGCAACAATACGCGCTACACCCGCCTCGAGACGCTCTACCGCGCGACGATCCTGCTGGGCGATACGCTCGCCGCCTGCCCGGCGACGATCCCCGGCTGCATCCCCGGCCAGACCGTCAACCGCCGCGCGACGCAGGGCACGGGGACGAGCGACGGCATCGCCACCGACACGCAGCTCCAGGCCAAATTCCGCACCGGGCCGATCGCCCACACCCTGCTCGGCGGTGTCGATTACTTTCACACTGCGTGGGAGCATTATCGTACCGGCGTCGCCAACGCGCGGGTGCTGCCGGTGCTCGACATCTTCGCCCCCGTGCCGCGCGGCACCGCCGGCTATTTCGAGACGCTGTCGCCGCTCGTCTATGTCGAGACGAAAAGCCGCCAGCAGGGCGTCTACCTTCAGGATCAGATCGAGGCGGGGCGGCTGCGCGTGACGGTGGGCGGCCGGCAGGACTGGTCGCGCGATCGCACCTTCAATCCGCTGAACGGCCAGCGCTACGTCAACAAATCGGATGCCTTCACCTGGCGCGTGGGCGGCGTCTATCTGTTCGACAACGGCCTCGCCCCTTACGCCAGCTATGCCGAAAGCTATCAGCCGCAGGTGAGCGATCCGAC
The DNA here is from genome assembly GCA_036946415.1 of Edaphosphingomonas fennica. Lineage (GTDB taxonomy): Bacteria > Pseudomonadota > Alphaproteobacteria > Sphingomonadales > Sphingomonadaceae > Sphingomonas_Q > Sphingomonas_Q fennica_A. The sequence continues at coordinate 33,706 of JAQIJD010000016.1, forward strand.
CACCAGCCTGAACGGCGAGCTGTTCGTGCCCACCACCGGGCAGCAATATGAAGCCGGGCTGCGCTTCCAGCGCGGGCGCAACATCTACCTCACGGTGGGCGCCTATCAGATCACGCAGCAGAACATCACCACGCCCGCCCCGCCGATCGCCCCGTCGACGGTGGCGCCGCTGTGCGGCACCGCCACCTGCCTCGTCCAGACGGGGGAGGGGCGCGTGCGCGGGCTGGAGGTGGAAGGCAAGGCCAGCCTGCCCTTCGGCCTCGCCATCATCGCCAGCGGCACGCGCAGCAGCGGCAAGATCACCGAGACGAACGTGGCCGGGCAGCTCGGCCGGCATCTGGCGCAGGTGCCGCGCTGGCTCGCCTCGCTGTTCGTCGACCAGCGCATCCGGTCGGGCGCGCTGGCCGGCGCGGGGCTGGGCGGCGGCGTGCGCTATACGGGGCGCAGCTTCGGCGACACGGCGAATACGCTCGCCATCCCCGACTACACTCTGTTCGATCTCTTCCTGCGCTACGATTTCGGTGTCGCCCGCCCCGAACTCGCCGGCCTGTCCGTGTCGGTCAACGGCCGCAACATCGCCGACAAGCGGTTCGTCGCCACCTGCACCGGCGTCGCCGCCTGCTATTACGGCCAGGCGCGCAGCGTGACCGCGCGGCTGCAATATCGATGGTGACGGCCTTGCTGGCGGCGGCGGCCCTCGCCGCCGCGGCCGCCGCCGCGCCCGCCCCGCAGGCGCCGCCGCCGGCGGCCGCCCCGTATGTGATCCCACGCACCGCCGTCACCACGCTCTCCGCGGCGGACGGCACGCCCTACCGCCTGTTCGCGGCCTGGCCGGATGGCGTGCCGCCGGCCACGGGCTGGCCGCTGCTGGTGGTGCTCGACGGCGCGGACAATTTCGCGGTGACGGTGGAGAGCCTGCGGCGCATGGCGCGCGGCGGGCGGAGCGGGATCGCCGAGGGGGTCGTGATCGGCATCGATTCGGGCACGGTCGCGCGGCGGGTGCTGGATTATACGCCCGCCGTCCCCGGATATGCGATCCCCGCCGGCCTGCCCGCCGCGGGCCGCGCGATCGGCGGGGCCGACGCCTTCCTCGGCTTCGTGGAGGGCAGGGTGCTGCCGTGGGTGGCGGGCGAGTGGCCGACCGATCCGAACCGCCGCACCATCGCCGGCCACAGCTTCGGCGGGCTGCTCGCCCTGCATGCCGCCGCCACCCGCCCCGGCCTGTTCGCGCGCCATGCCGCGATCAGCCCGTCGCTCTGGTACGGCGACGGCGCGGCGGCGCGCGAGGCGGCCGCCATCGCGCAGCCCGCGCACCTGTTCCTCGCCGCCGGTACCGCCGAGCGTGGCCCCGGCGGCGATACGCCCGCGGCGATCGAGGCCGTCGCCGGCGCGATCCGGGCGCACGGCGGCGACGTTCGGACGCTGCCGATCGTGGGGCAGGGCCACGGCACCACCATGCTCGCGGCGACCGGGCCGCTGATCGCCTTCGCCTTCGGCGAACCGCCCGCGCTCAGCCGCAGCCGTCCGCATCCGCCAGCACGGACAGCGCCATGACGTGCGCAAGGTGGCTCAGGCCCTGCGGCAGGTTGCCGAGGAACGCGCCCGTGGCGGGATCGACCATTTCCGCCAGTATGCCGGAGCCGTGCGACAGGCCCGCTTCCAGCGCCGCGATCCGCGCCCGCGCCGCATCGCGTTCGCCCAGCAGCGCCCACGCCTCGGCCATCCAGAAGGAGCAGGCGAGGAAGCAGCCTTCCTCCTTGTCCATGCCCGTGTAGCGATAGTGGAAGGGGCCGGCGCCCAGCTCGCGATCGATCGCCTCCAGCGTCCGCCGCATCCGTTCGCGGCCGTCGAAGCCGAAGCGCACCGACAGGGCGAGCGCGGCGTCCAGCCGGTCGCTGCCGGGGTGCATGACGAACGCCTGGCGGCTCTCCGACCAGCATTCGGCCTCGATCCACGCCTTGATCCGATCGCGCTCGCGCGCCCAGCGTTCGCGGCAGGTGGTCGGCAACTGGCCCTGGTCGGCCAGCTCCACCGCGCGCGCCAGCGCCTGCCAGCAGCTGATCTTGGACATCGTATAATGCTGTTCGTCCTCCAGCTCCCAGATGCCGGCGTCGGGGGTGCGCCAGGCATCGGCGCAACGATCGGCGAGGCGCGACAGCAGTTCGGCGCTGGCCCCGTCGAGGATGTTGCCGCAGCCGACGAAGCGGTGCGCCGTCTCGAAGATGTCGCCGTAGACACCGTGCTGCACCTGATCGGTGGCGAGATTGCCGGTGACGACGGGGCGCGAACCGCGATAGCCGGGCATCGCCCAGTGCGACACCGCGGGCACCGCCTCGCCCCCCAGCGTGTAGACGACGCGGCAGCCGACGTTGCGGAGGCGATCGATCAGCCAGGTGAAGGCGGCCTTCGCCTCCGCCTCGGCCCCGGCGGCGAGGAACGCCTTGATCGTATAGCCGGCGTCGCGCACCCAGGCGTAGCGATAGTCCCAATTCTTGTCCCCGCCGATCCCTTCGGGAACGGAGGTGGTGGCGGCCGCGGCGATCGCCCCCGACGGCGAATAGAGCAGCAGCTTCAGCGCCAGCGCGCTCCGCACGAACGCGGTGCGATCGGCGCCGTCATAGCTCAGGTGCCTGGTCCATTCGCGCCATTCGTCGTCCGAAACGTCGATGCGCCGGTCGATCTGATCGATCGGCGGGGCGACCAGCGGCTCGTCCCGCCCGGCGACGATCGCCACCGTCCGCCGGTCGCCGGCGGCGACGTGGATCTCGCCGCTGATCCCCTCGTCCGCCCAGCGGCAGTCGATTTCGGGATGGTGGACGAACAGGCCGAGGACGCGTTCGACGTGGAAGACGGTATGGTCGCCGATCGTCGAGTGATAGGGATTGACGGTATCGCCGCGCCGCCCCGGCCGCATCAGCAGCGAGAAGCGCATATGGCCGTCCAGCCCGTCGATCCGCCGCGCCAGTTCCGCCCACGGCAGGCGGCCGGCGGTGCCGCTGTTGAGCGATTCGGTCAGCTTCGCGCGGCCCGTGGCGGTGGTGAAGATCGTCTCCAGCACGTTGCTGTCGTCGCGGTAGCGGCGCTCGACCGTGAAGGGCTCGATCGGCCGGAGGACGAAGCAGCCGCCGTTATCCGCATCCAGCAGCCGGTCGAACAGCGGCGGCGAATCCATGTTGGGCACGCACCACCAGTCGATCGAGCCGTCCGTGCCCGACAGCGCCACCGAGCGGCCGTCCCCCAGCGCACCATAATGTTCGAGCGCGAGATAGCCGTCGGTCCGCTCCCACGGCGCGGGCCGGGCTTGGGCCGGGCGCAGCCGGTCGATCAGGTTCAACGCCGCCGCCCGCGCAGGCGCGAGAAGCCCGCCCCGGCCAGCGCGCCGAGGCCGACCAGCCCGCCGGCCGCGCCCAGCTTCAGCAGGTCGCGCTGGCGGGAGGTGAAGAATTCGCGGGTCGTGCCGATGGCGCGGTCGCCGTCCGGGCCGTCGATCGCGGCGGGGCCGGGCACCGCCACGTCCAGATTGCCGTCGCGGGGCGGGGCGGGATCGCCCTGCTGCGCTTCGATCATGCCGGCGGCGCGGCGATCCGAGAAAGCCGGCGCCAGCGCCTGTCCGAGCGCCATCATCACCGTCGACCGCCCGACCCAGATCGTGCGCTGCGGATCCTGCACCGCCGACCAGACGGCTTCCGCACAGAGGCGGGGATCGAACAGCGGATCGGGCAGCACCTGTTCGTGGCCGGTGCGGTTGCGCGCCCATTCCGGCTGGGGGGTGTTCACCGCCGGCAGGTAGATGACACTGAGCGTGATCGCCGATTTGTCCGCGATCAGTTCGGACCGGAGCGAATCGGTGAAGCCGTCCACCGCCGCCTTGGCCCCGCAATAAGCGGCCTGTAGCGGCGCCGACCGGAAGGCGAGGCCGGAGGAGACCTGGATGATCGCCCCGCGCCCCGCCTGCCGCATCGGCCGGAGCGCCGCCAGCGTGCCGTAGACCTGCGACAGATAGGTGGTGGCGGTGACGCGCTGATATTCTTCCGCCGTGATCTCGTGCGCACGCGCGACCACGGTCGACATGGCATTGTTGACCCAGGCGTCGATACCGCCGAGCTCGGCCACCACGCGCGCCGCCGCTTCGTCCACCCGGGCGGCATCCGCGACATCGGTGGGGATCGTCAGCACGCGGCCACCGTGGCGTTCCAGCCTGGCGCGCGCCTCCTCCAGCCGATCGGGATCGCGCGCGAGGATGGCGACATGCCATCCGGCGCGGGCGAACCGATCGGCGATGGCAAGCCCGATGCCGGCGCTCGCGCCGGTGACGACCGCTACGCTCATGTCATGCCTCTTCATCTGATGTGACGGAATTTCACATAGATTACGAACGAGGCGTCGATCGGGTCCACCGCCGCGGGCGGGGCGGCGTTGCCGGCAAGCGCCGGCGATCGATCGGCACGATCATGCCGCCGGGCGTGCCCGGTCCGCGCGTCTTACACGTCCGGCCTGTCGTCCAGCGCGATGAGGACGAACGCCATCCGGCAAGGGGCGTTCGATCGGTTCGACCAGCTATGGTTGGTCGCGCGCTGGATGAGAATGTCGCCGGCGCGCATCAGCACCTCGCCCTCATCCATCATCGCGTAGATCTCGCCGTCGAGAACGATCGCATAATCGAGCGAAGCGGTCTTGTGGAACCAGAAATGGCGGGGATCCGCGCCGTCGCGGACGCCGGAATCGTCCAGGAACCGGTGAAGCTGTCCGACATCGCAGCTCTCGTCGGGCGCGAAGTCCGCGATGCGCAGGATCGTGCCGCCTTCCGAATGGAAGCCGAAGGGATGGCCCGCCGGCGCGGGATCGTCACCGGGCGCGGCGCCGGCGCCGGTCGCCCACACGACCTGACCGATGATCGCCCCGCCCGCCGGCGCGGAGATGTTCTGCGCGGGACCATCGGAGACGATCATCGATCGTCCGGCCGCATCCTCGCCCGTCACGATCCGCCTGACCGGCCGGATCACGCCATTCGTCGCCGCCTGTTCGCCCTCCTCCGCTCGCCGTGTCGCCATTGTCGCCACCCTCCCATAATTGAACGTAACGGATCGTATATAAGCTGATCCGTTCGTCAGCAATGGCTGATAAGTCGCGCCGTTATGTGGATCGCCACGGGCGATCGCAGCGCCGACATCGCTTGACGTTTCTGAACGAGTCGATCAGTAAGATCCGGCTGCACGATGGCGGTGGGGCGCCTGGCACGTTGGCCTCGGCCTGGCCGATCCGGTTTGTGGTCCCCACGCCCGATGGCGGAACCGGCCGCAACGGGCCGTGAGAAAAAGTGAGGAGAGGAACGGATGGCGTCCGTCAACAACGTCGTCGTCGTGGGTGGCGGGATCGCGGGGCTGACCCTTGCGGCAGCGCTCAGACGGGCCGGGATCGGCGTCCGCATCATCGAAAAGGGCGATCGGGCGACCCGGCTCGGAACCGGCATCTCGCTGCTCGGCAATGCCTTGCGCGCGCTCGACATGATCGGGCTGGCGGACCGCTGCATCGAGGCCGGCTTCGGTTTCGACAAGGTCCGTGTTCGCGCGACTACGCCGGCAACCTCGTCGCCGAGATGCCGATGGGCGCGCAACTTCCGCCCCGATCGGCCGGGTTCGTTCGGGATCATGCGTCCCAGGCTGGCCGAGATTCTGGAGGAGGCGGCGGTCGACCGGGGGCGCCACGATCGATTTCCAGACCAGCCTGACGCATTTCGAGCAGGATGACACGGGCGTGCATGTGGCCTTGTCCTCGGGCGAACGCTTTTCCGCCGATTCTGCTGGTGGGGCGCGGACGGCGCCTATTCCGCGCTGCGCACCGCGCTGTTCGGGGCAGGTCCACATTCCCCAAATATTGCGGACAGAGCTGCCTGCGCTACACGGCGGCGCGGGCCGGCAGGTATGGACGGCATCACCTTCTACCGTTCGCCGCAGGGCTATGCGATCGGCGCGATCCCCCTGTCGCAGGGACCATTGCTATTATTTCATCCTGGAGAATGACGCGCGCCCGCAGCTTCCAGTCGAGCGCCGATCTGGTGGCGCTCTGGAAGGAGCGGGGTCGCCCGGCTTCACCGCCCCCGACCTGATCGCCGCGACCGAGGCGGTGAACGAAAACCTCTCCCCTCAGCTATCGGCCGCTCGACGTGCTGATGCTGCCGCGGCCGTGGCACAAGGGTCGGGCGCTTCTGATCGGGGACGCGGCGCACAGCCTGTCGCCCCAACTCACCTCCGGCGGGGGGGATGGCGATCGAGGATGCCGTGGTGCTGGCCCGCACCCTGGCGGAAGGGGCGGGATCTGGAAAGAGGATCTGCTCGCCTATGAGACGCAGCGCGTGGCCCGCGTGCAACCGATCCTCGAAACCTCGCTGGAGATCTGCATCAACGAACAGAACCCCTCGGCGGCGACGCAGGGCAAGAACATGCAGTTGATGCGCAAGGGCTATGCGCTGCTCGAAGGGGCCTTCTGAAGATCGGGGTGCCCGCCGGCGGGCGGGCCGTAGCGCCGGGCGACCCGGCGGCGAACCCGTGGCGGGAGACTTGGCGGGCGCCGCGCGGTCGAAACGCGTCGCCGGATATACGGGCCGATCCGGCCGCGGCGGGCGAATGCCCGGCCAGCGAAGCCGGATAAGCCATTTGCGCCACGCTCTACGAGCATATAACGATACGCGTCGTATCCTAAGACAGATGGCGGGAGGATTGCATGAAGTTCGGACGGATTTCTGCGCGACAGCCCCCGACGGCCCCGTCGCGCGGCTGGTGGTGGTGGAGCCCGAGAAGGGCCGCGTGGTCGATCTGGCACGGGGCCCGCAGCGCTCGATCTCGTCAGGAAGCATGCCCGCAGCGAGGCTGCGGCGCGCTTCGCCAACCTCGCTTTTCCCGGCAGCATGGCCGCGGGCGCTCTCGCTCGGCGGATCATCTGAAGGACCGGGCCACGGACGTGGTGGCCTCGACGGGCCGACGACGCCTCGCTCCGATATCGCCGGCGTCGAATGGCTGCCGGCCTCCGATCCGCCCGTGCTGCGCGACGGCCTGAAACTTCGTCGGCCACATCAAGGGCTGGAGCGAGAAGATGGGCCGCAAGGTGCCGGATTTCGATGGAACGGATCGTCCCAATATTGCCAGAATTCCCCGACGAAGGTCATCGGCCACAAATGCGACCGTGGACTGGCCCGCCTATATCAAGCGCATTGGATTACGAGCTCGAGCTGGGCTGGGTGATCGGCCCGCTATGCGACCAACCTCACGCCCGAGAAATTCGCTCGACACCCTCTTCGGCGTCACGCTCTACAATGATTTCAGTGGCCGCGACCTCCAGGCCGACGAACTGCCGATCGGTATGGGCAGCACCAAGGCGAAGAACTTCGCCCACGCGATCGGCCCGTGGATCACCACGATCGACGAGTTCGACGATCTCTATTCGATCCCGATGGAAGTCCGCCTGAACGGCGAGGTGAAGGGCAAGGGCCACAGCGGCGGCGAACTCTGGAAGGTGGCCGAGGTGCTGGCCTTCATCTCGCTCGGGCGAATATCTGCAACCGGGCGACGTCATCGGATCGGGCACGATGGGCGGCGCGGCTCCGCGCTGGAGCTCGATCTCCACCTCAAGCCGGGCCGATGTCGTCGAACTGGAAGCCGGCGGGGGTCGGCACGCTGCGCAATACCCTTCGGCCAGCCGATCGAGGGGCTGTGGTTGGCCGACGCCGCAGATCGGCAAGCTCTCGTGAAGGGCGGGCTTCGGCATGGGGCGCGCCGA
>JAQIJD010000017.1:0-50649 GCA_036946415.1 Edaphosphingomonas fennica
CCGACGCGTGCGTAATAATAGCCGCCATTGATGCCGATCGGCGAAAAGGTCGGATATTGGGTGATGTAGGCGGTCGAGCTGGCGTTGAACTGCTGCTGCCGGATGAACTCGGGCCACTTGGTCGGGTAATTGTTGAACAGATTGTTGGCGCCGATCGAGATCTTGACCGGATCGAGGATCTGGTAGCCGACTTCCAGATCGGTGATGAACTGCGGGCTGACCGCGATCCGCTCGCGCGCCTGGCCATTGAGCGGGGTCGAGGAGATGATGAACGACGAACCGTAGTAGCTTTCGCGCAGGTTCACCGTCAGATCGCCGAAGGTCCACAGCGCACCCGCCGTCACGCGATATTTGGGCGTGCTGTTGGTGAGCTGCGACTGGGCATAGACGTCGAGTAGCTTGGACCGCCTGATTAATACCCGACGGCGGCGCGTTGACGCTGCGGATCGTCGTCTTGTTATAATTGCCGACCAGCGACCAGTTGATCCGGCCGAGATTGCCGAGGTTGCTCGAATAATCGAGCACCGCATCGAGGCCGCGGGTGCGCGTCTTCACGCCGTTGACGAAGGTGTTGACCGACACCGAGCCGTTGGCGCCCGTCGCGATCGTGGCGATGACGGCATCGACCGGCACGCCATTGTCGCGGAGCGCGGTAATCACGTTTGGCGAAAGCAGCGAACCCGGCACCGACGAGGCGCCGAGGAACGTCGACGACTGGACGATGCGATCGCGGATCGTGATCTGATAGGCGTCGAGGGTCAGCGTCATCCGCGGGATCGGGTGGAAGACGAAGCCGCCGCTGAAGTTGGTCGACTTCTCCGCATCGAGGTTGGAGATGCCGAGCGCGCGGGCGCCCACCGAATTGGGGGCGAAGATGCCCGAGAGCGAGGCCGGACCGACGTTGATGCCCGAGTAGAAACCCTCGGCCAGCGTCGGCGCGCGGAAACCGGTGGAGACGGTGCCGCGCACGCCGAAATCGGGGGTGAAGTCGTAGCGGCTCGTCACCTTGAAGATCGTCGTCTGGCCGAAATCGCTGTAATCCTCGTGACGGATCGCCGCATCGATCAACCATTCCGCGACCGGCTTGGCCGACACGTCCAGATATTGCGAGAAATTGTGGCGGATGTTGCGGCTCTCGTTCGTCGGCGCATAGCCGAAGAAGGACTGGATACCGCCCTGCGCCGGCGAGTTCGGGATCTGGCTGATGTAATAGGACGCTTCCTCACCGGCCTTAAGCGAATAGACCTCGCGGCGATATTCGAGGCCGCCGGCCAGCGTCAGCGGCTCGGAGAAGCCGACGTCGAACTGATGCGTCAAGTCGAGCGTGTTGGTCCATTGCGAGGCGATGAACTTGCCGTTGTAGGTCTCGCGCGGGGTCACGCCGTTGCGCGGCGTCGTCACCGAGGCCGACGACGAATCGTAATAGAGCGCACCGTTGGCGGAATCGATGACGTAGGTCTCACTGTCGTTGCGGCCGTAGGTCGAGCTCAGGTCCCAGGTCGTGCCCGAGATTTCGCCCTTCAGGCCCAGCGTTTGCGCATAATCGGTTTCCTTCACCTGCTGGCGCGGATTGAAGCCGCCCCGGAAGGGAATGTCGGCCGAATCCGCCGCGGACCGTGCGACCGTGACGCCGCGGGCCAGCGCCGCCGCATTCGGCCGCTGGCCGAAGATCACCGTCGGTAGGCGGTAGTTCTGGAAGGACGTGCCGATCTTCCGCGAGAAGGTGCCGCTGCCGTAGAGTTCGATCTCGGGCGCCACCTGCCAGCCGGCGGTGTAGGTGACGTTGGTCAGACGCAAGCGGCCGTCACCGGCGATGCGGTTGACGTACGGATAATTCTCAAAGTTGCGGACTTCGGGGTAGAGCCGCAGGATCGTGCGGCCGCCGTTGGCGCCGACGTTCGCGCCCGTGTTCACCCCCGTATCCACCACGCGCGGATCGAGATCGCCGCGGAAGCTGTAATCCGAGAAGCGGTGTTCGGCGGTGACGTTCAGATAGGCATTCTCGAACGGCGCCATGCCGATGTTGCCCATGGTCGTATATTGCTTGCCGCCCTGGTCGAAATATTTGCCGCCGGTCAGCGTGATGGTGCCGCCGTGATCGCGTTTCTTCTGGATGATGTTCAGCACACCGGCGATGGCGTCCGTGCCATATTGCGCCGCGGCGCCGTCCAGCAGCACCTCGATCCGCTCGATCGAATCCTGCGGGATGAGGCTGATGTCGGCGGCGGCGGCGCCGCCGAACGGGCCGCCCGTCACGATCACGCTCGCGGTGCCGTGGCGGCGCTTGCCGTCCAGCAGGATCAGCGTGTGGTTGGGGTTCAGGCCGCGCAGCTTGATCGAGGGGTGGAACTGCGCCTGATCGCTGCCGAATGCCTGCGCCTGGATCGACGGGATCTGCTGGGCGAGGCCCTGGATGAGGTTGGTCTGGCCGACCGTCTTCAGCGCGTCCGACCCCAGAACCTGCACCGGCGCCGGGCTGTCGGACGCTTTGAAGCCGCTGGTGCGCGTGCCGGTGACGATCACCTGTTCGGTCGAATCCGCTTCGGTCGTCTGCGCCATGGCGGGAACGGTCGCCATCGCGGCGATCATCGCCGCCGTCGAAATCCCATATCGAAACGTCATGCTCATCCCCCTTGAAACCGTCTGCCAGGCGCCCTCCCGCACCATGCCGGCTGTTCGTCGGGGTTTCCCGCCGATGCCGACGGTCGTCTTGCTGTGAGGTGTCGACAACCGCGGCGTCGGAGCGACGCTCGGCCCGGCCCATTCTTCCGCCCCCTCCGCGGGCGGGATGCCTTAGCACCCGAATGCCTCACAATACGGCATACGGCGCGCTTCTCTCGCGTCCGCATCGCCGATCGCGACCTTGCGGGCATTATTTAGGCAAACAAGCCGTCGCACTCGCAATTGCATTCTCTGCAACCGCGAATGTTGGCCATTCGATTGTTAATCTTTGGGCAGCGGCGATCCGCCCGCCGATCAAATGATCAGCGACGAGCCTTCAAAATGGGCATCATTCTCAGCGGGTCGCGTTGTAGGCCAGCTGGGATTCGTTCAGCTGGAACCCGATCAGCAGTTCGAAGCTGGCGTCGGTTACTGCCGCGCGCACCGCCGGATCGGTCATCGGATCGATCGCGGCATCAGCGTCCGAGGGCTTCCGTCGCCGCGTCACCTTGTCCTGGATCGGGGCGGGCAGCGCCGCCAGAGCACGCGCGATCGATGCGGTCGCCTGCCCGCGCGCCTGCCCGCGGACCTGTCCATCGGCGAAGTCGACCGTCACCTGCCCTACCTGCTTGGACATGATACGCGTGCCACCGCGCATGACCGTCGCGAAATAGGGCAGGGTCAGCTGCCGTGCCCCGCTGGCCGAACTGCGCCGCGCCAGCACGGTGAAGCTCGCCGTCGCCTGGATCGTCTCGCCGCCTTCCTGGCAGGCGACGGAGACGTCGGTCAGCGTCGCGGTCGCGTCGAGTGCGCGCAGGTCGCGGCTCTGCGCCGGGGAAAAGAGCGTCACGTCCCCCGTATAGGCGGGGATCGCCACCGCCGGGCAGGTCGATCGGGTGATGCGCACGCCGCCGGTCTCGTCGAACTGGTCCTTGGCGCACGCGCCGAGCAGCGCGAGCGCGGCGAGGGGCAGGAGGCGGGCGGTGTTCGTCATCATATCGGTTCCGGCGTCGTGGGATGCGGCCGTGATAGAGGGCACCCGCCCGCATAGGAAGCGGCTTCCGCAGCGCGGCCCGATGGCGTAGGTGCCGCCGTCATGGACATAGCCGCACGGACCCCGCCTGCCCTGCCCCGGCTCGACCTGCTGATCGCCGCCCCGCGCGGCTTTTGCGCCGGGGTCGATCGCGCGATCCGCATCGTCGAACTGTCGCTCCAGAAATATGGGGCGCCGGTCTACGTCCGGCACGAGATCGTCCACAACCGCCACGTCGTCGATACGCTGAAGGCGCAGGGCGCGATCTTCGTGGAGGAGCTGGACGAGGTGCCGGACGGACGCCCGGTGGTCTTCTCCGCGCATGGCGTGCCCAAGGCGGTGCCGCACAAGGCGGAGGAGCGCGGGCTCGATTATCTCGACGCCACCTGCCCGCTCGTCTCCAAGGTCCACCGCCAGGCCGAGCGGCTGATCGAGGCGGGGCGCCATATCCTCTTCATCGGCCACCGCGGCCATCCGGAGGTGATCGGCACGTTCGGGCAGGTGCCCGAAGGATCGATGACGCTGATCGAGACGGAGGCCGATGCCGAGGCGCTGGTGCCCGCCGACGCCGCCCACCTCGCCTTCCTGACGCAGACCACGCTGTCGGTGGACGATACCGCCGCTATCATCGCCATCCTCCAGCGCCGCTTCTCCGCCATCGCCGCCCCGCGCGGCGAGGACATCTGCTACGCCACCTCGAACCGCCAGCAGGCGGTGAAGGCGATCGCGGCGATGTGCGATGCGATGCTGGTGATCGGCGCGCCCAATTCTTCCAACTCGCTGCGGCTGGTGGAGGTCGCGGAGCGGATGGGCGTGCGCGCACGCCTCATCCAGAATGCCGGCGAGGTCGATTTCGCATGGCTGGACGGGGTGGAGACGCTCGGCATCACGGCCGGTGCCTCGGCCCCCGAGGTGCTGGTGCGCGAACTCGTCACCACCCTGGGCCAGCGCTACGCCGTCACCGAGCGCGAGGTAGAGGCGACGACCGAGAATATGCTCTTCAAGCTGCCCCGCAGCCTCGTCGCCTGATCCGCCGCGCACCATGGCCGTCTTCACCCCCGTCTCGGCCGAGCAGATGGCCGACTTCCTGTCAGGCTACGATGTCGGCACGCTGGTCTCCGCCAAGGGCATCGCCGAGGGCGTGCAGAACAGCAATTTCCTGGTCGAGACGAGCGAGCGCCGGTTCATCCTGACGCTTTACGAGCAGGAGCGCGTCGATGCGGCCGACCTGCCCTTCTTCATGGCGCTCACCGATCATCTGGCCGATCGCGGCCTGCCCGTGCCGCGCGCGATCCGCGATCGGGCGGGGCGGCAGATCAATGCCGTCGCCGGGCGCCCGGCCTGCCTGATCGAATTCCTGTCGGGCGTGTCGCTCACCCACCCGACGACGCCACAGGCGCGGATCGTGGGCGAGGCGCTGGGGCGGATGCACGGCGCGCTGGCGGACTTCGCCGGCACCCGCCCCAATGCGCTGGGGCTTTCCGGCTGGCGCGATCTGGCCGCGCGGTGCGGCACGCGGCTGGATGCCGATCTACCCAATTTCGCCGCGCGCATCGCCGTCGAACTGGACTGGCTGGAGGCGCACTGGCCGGCCGGCCTGCCCCACGCCGCGATCCATGCCGATCTGTTTCCGGACAATGTGCTGATGCTCGACGAGCGGCTAACCGGGATCATCGATTTCTATTTCGCCTGCACCGACGTGCGTGCCTGGGACGTCGCCGTCACCCACGCCGCCTGGTGTTTCGAGGCGGACGGCACCGGCTTTTCCGCCGAACGCGCGGCGGCGCTGATGGCGGGCTATGCCGCCACGTTCGGGCTCTCCGCTGCGGAGCATGCCGCATTCCCCGCGCTGCTGCGCGGTGCCGCGCTGCGCTTCACCCTCACCCGCGCCTGGGACTGGATTTCCACCCCCGCCGACGCGCTGGTCGTCCGCAAGGATCCGCGCGCCTTCCTCCGCCGGCTCGACTTCTATCGCGGCGCGACGCCCGCCATGCTCGGCCTGTGACCACAGCAGACGCGATGCCCCTGGTCGAGATCGCGACCGACGGGGCCTGCAAGGGCAATCCCGGCCCCGGCGGCTGGGGCGCGCTGATCCGATCGGGCACGCGCGAGAAGGAGATGTCGGGCGGCGAACCCCTCACCACCAACAACCGCATGGAATTGATGGCAGCGATCCGCGCGCTGGAGGCGTTGAAACGCCCCTGCCGCGTGGCGCTGTCCACCGACAGCCGCTATGTGATGGATGGCCTGACCAAGTGGATCAAGGGCTGGCAGAAGAACGGCTGGCGCACCGCATCGCGCGATCCGGTGAAGAATGCCGAACTGTGGCAGGCGCTGCTCGCCGCCGCCGCCCCCCACCGCATCGAATGGAAATGGGTGAAGGGCCACGCCGGTCATCCCGACAACGAACGCGCCGATCGCCTCGCGAGCGACGCCGCACTGGCGGCGCGGCGCCCGCCGTCACCGTAGCAAGTTGGCGATCGCAACGATCACCACCTCCATATGCACCGGCTTCGTCAGCCTCGGCAGGGTGCGGTAGCGTTCGGGCAATGCCCATTCGTCATAGCCGGTGACCAGCAGACAGGCCACGCCCCGCGCCGCGAGCGCATCGGCGATGGCGAACGACGGCTCGCCGCACAGATTGACGTCGATCACCGCCGCATCGATCGCCGCCTCATGCGCCAGCACCAGCCCCGTCGCCGGATCGCTGACCGGGCCGATGACCAGCGCGCCCGTCTCGGCCAGCATCGCCTTGAGATCGGCGGCGATGAAATATTCGTCCTCGACGATCAGAATGCGTCTACCCGCCAGTTCCCCCTTCATCCACGCACGCTCCCCAACGCCCATATCCGGGGCGGACCATGTCGGGCCAGCGGCGCGCGCGGATTGATATGGGTCTGTCGATCCGCCATTTTCCCGGGCGGGCGGCGTTGATTCAGTGTGGCGCCGCCGCGATCCGCACCGGCGCGCGGCCGACACTGCGGGCGAGCGCCGCGCGATCGTGCAGCGTCACCCGCCCGCCGCGCAGGCTGAGCACCCCGTCGCGCCGCGCGATCTGCAACATGCGGTTGATGTGGACCGAGGTGAGCCCCAGCGCATCGCCCAGCATCTCCTGCGTCAGCGGCATGTGGAAACTGTCGTTGTCGGCGAGACCGGCGTGCGCCAGCCGCTCGGCCAGTTCGAGCAGCAGGTCGCCGATCCGCTCCTGCGCGTTCAGCCGGCCGAGGCGGACGATGTGCGCAAGCAGATAGGCCTCGTCCAGCGCCTGCGACACCGCATAGGCCTCCGCCAGCGCGGGCGATTCGGCGGTGTCGGGCAGCGGGCAGATGCCGACCTCGGTCATCGCCGTCACCGTGCACACCGCCACCGGCCTGGCGTGGCGGTTGAGGCCGATCACGTCGCCCGGCAGCAGGAAGCTCAGGAACTGGCGGCGGCCATCCGCCAGGATGCGCACGCGGGCCGCCCAGCCGCTGACGATCAGCCGCGGCTCGGCGACCGGTGCGCCTTCGACCAGCAGGTCGCTCCGCACCGGCAGCAGCTGCGCATGATCGATCGCCGACCGGAGTGCCACGATCGCCGGGCTGTCGAGCGCGGCGATCGTCGCCAGGCGGCGCAGCGCCGGCCGCGGCATCACGATCGAGAAGGTCGGGCGGATCATCGGAGGCTACCGGGGCCCGCCGGCCTGGAAACGCGCTGCATGAAGCCATTCCTCTCAGCCTGCCGGCGGCATTTCTGCCTCCGGTGGCAGCGGCAGTGCGATTGTGCACACTATCCCGCCGCCCCTCAGTTCCAGCGCCGTCTCCGCACCCAGACGGTAGGGCAGCGCCTCGAGAATGAGTTCGCTTCCGAAACCGACCCGGCCCGATCCGACGGGTACCGCCGGAACACCGCTTTCGTGCCACCTAAACGTCAAATGGCGGTTGCCGCCCTGATCCATCGCAACTTCCCAACGGATTTCGAGCGATCCCGTATCTACCTTAAGTGCCCCGTATTTCAAAGCATTGGTGGTCAATTCGTGGACAGCGAGGCCGATCGTTTCGGCAACCGCCGGGGTAAGATCGATGTCCGGCCCATCGATCGCCACCCGTGCGCCATCGACCGCACCGACACTCAGCAATTCCTCGCGCACCAGCGTGTCGAGGTCGACGAGGCCGCTGGCGCTTTGCGTGACGATCACCTGCGTGCGCGCCAGATTGTCCAGGCGGCCGCGGAAATGGCCCGATATCTCCTCGATCGGCCGCCCCGCCTCAACCGTGCGCGCGAAGACCGACCGTACGACCGTCAGCACGTTGCGGACGCGATGCTGCAACTCCGCCACCAGCAGTTGCTGCCGCTGCTGCAACCGCCGCAGATCATCCACATCGGTTGACGTGCCGAGCCATTCGACGATCCGGCCCTGCCGATCGCGGACCGGCGTGGCCCGCGTCTTGAACCACCGATAACTGTTGTCGGCGGCGCGGCGGACCCGGCCTTCCATCTCCAGCCGTCCGGTCTTCACCGCGCGCTGCCAGAAGGCGATGGCGCCGGCCCGATCGTCGGGATGGACGACGGCGAGCCAGCCGTCGCCGCGGCTTTCGGCTTCGGCCTGGCCGGTATAGGCGGTCCATTGCGGGCCCGCCCATGTCCAGCCGCCATTGGTGTCCGCCCGCCAGATCAGCTGCGGTATGCCGCCCATCAGTGTCTGCAACCAGTCCTCGGTGCGCCGCGTGCCCGTCTGGTCGTGGCCGATCCCGCCAATCAGAGCCACCTCGCCCCGAGCGTCGGTGATCGCAAAGGCGGTGTCGCACAGCCAGCGCACCTGCCGATCCTCCGGGCGGCAGATGCGATATTCGAAGGTGACGCGTTCGCCATGGCGGACGCGCTCGATCGCGTCGGCGGCGGCCTGCCGATCCTCGGGCACGATCAGATCGAGCCAGGCGCGGAAATCGTCGCCCTCCGCCGCAGTTTCGCGGGAGAGGCCGAAGATCGCATCGAACGCGGGCGTCACGTAACGCCATTGCAGCGTGCGGGCGTCGCGGATCCAGAGCACGTCCTGCGATGCATCGCCGAAGGCGCGGAGCCGGTCGTCTTCGCCCGGATCGGCGAACGGCAGGGGCCCGTCCGCCGAGCCGATCGCGCGCCACAGCCCATCGGCGCCGATCGCATGCCGCAGCCGCGCCGGGACAATCCCGCCGCCCTGCCCGCGAAACCGCACGATCGCCTCCCGCGGCAACGCATCCGCCTCAGCCGGCAGCGAGGCGCCGTCGAGCGCGATGTCGGCCAGGGTCAGGCGAAGGAGATCGTCGCGCGGCAGACCCACCAGCGCCGCCGCCGCCGGGTTGAGATCGAGGATGCGTCCCGTGCGATCGGTCACGAGGATCGCCTCCGCGCTCTGGTCGAGCAGGAATCGGTCGGTATCGCTGGAGGGGCCGTCCGCCCGTGGTTGCGCGATCATGTCGATGGTCGATACCTTCACGCTGCCCCTGCGGCGGCAGGGTCGGAACGATCGCACGGGGCGCCCGCGTCGATCTATGGAATGCATCGCTCCGGTCTCCGGCGCGACAACATGCGTTCGGGATCGGCGATCAGCCGGCCGGCTCGTGGATCGGGCAGCGATTGAAGCCGGCGCGGAAGTCCGCCGAATGGCAATAGGGGGCCTTGCGTGCCCGGTTGACGTTGCCGAGCGGACGATGCGCGGCCAGCCCCGTCCAGACCGAGAAGCGCATCGCCTCGTCCACCGCGTGCACAGTCTCGTCCGCCCAGCTGTCCTGCGGGGCGGCGCGGATCGTGGCGACCGTCTGGAACGGGGCCTCCGCCTCCTTCCACTCCACGGTCGGATCCTCGATCGGCTGCTTCTCGGTGTCGCGACAGAGCTGGACGCGCAATTCCCACACCGCCTGCTTGGTGCGCATCTCCGATCGCACCGTGTCCCGGATCGCATCGGGATGGTCGCCGTCCGCCGCGATCGTCGTGCCGGTCTCGTCGGTCAGGTCGGGCGATACCGGCACGAGCGAGAATTTGGCGACATGATCGCCGTAGCGGAACGGCGTGACGCTGAAATAGGTCTCGCCGAGCGGATCGCTGTTCGGCGCCCCGCCCATCGATTGCAGGCTGGCGCTTTCGATGCCGACCGCGCCCAGCGCCGTGTTCACCTTGCGAAGCACGGCGGACATCACCTCCTTGGTCCCTTCCATCCGGTCGGTGGTGCCGGCCAGCAGCTTGAGCTTGCCCTGAAAGTCCTTCGCGGTCTTCGCCTGGAAGACGGGGCCGTTGACCATCACGAAATCCTGCGTCGCGCCCTCGGCATCAGGCAGCCGCTCGCCGGCCACGTCCAGCACCTTGATCGCCACCCCGCGCGGCAGGCTGATCGTGTCCGGCAGGATGTCGCCGGCGTTGGTCGACAGACGGATGTAGACGGGGTGTTCGCCCGGCGTCGCGAACAGGCCCTGCGCCAGCTCGGGCGGCAGACCGGCCTCAATGGACAGCGTGCCGCGCAGGATGCCGTGCGACTTGGCGTGCACCGAGCGGACGGCATGGCCATAATCCTCCGCCGTCCGCTTCAGGATGATATCGAACGTGTCGTTCAGCTTGGCGATCGTCTCCGCCTCGTCGGGCAGGATCGTCTCCAGATCGGGGCTGTAGCGGACGGGGGGCGTGAGCGGCATCAATCCATCTCCTTGATCGAGCGCAAGAACCACCTGCCCCCGATGCGCGTTCCAGCAACGGAGACCCGGATAGACGCCACGCCCGGCACGCTTCCGGTTTGCCCGACGAAGGAACCATCATGGCCGACACGCGCGACGAAGTGGTTGAATATACGGGATCGGCCGGCGGCTGGGGGTCGCTGAAGGGCATGTCGAAGGTGTTCGTGCGCGAACTCGCCAACCCCGGCACCGCCGAGACGCTCGCCCGACAGAACAAGCCGGGCGGCTATATGTGCTCGTCCTGCGCGTGGGGGAAGCCGGCCAATCCGCACACGTTCGAATTTTGCGAGAATGGCGCCAAGGCGACGATCTGGGATCTGACGCGGGATCGCTGCACCCCCGCCTTCTTCGCCAAGCACACCGTCACCGAATTGCGCGACCGGGCGGATTACGATCTGGAGATCGAGGGTCGCCTGACCGCGCCGCTCCGCTACGATGCGGCCAGCGACCGCTATGTCGAATGTTCGTGGGACGAGGCGTTCGCCGGCATCGCCGCCGCCTTGAAGCCGCTCGATCCGAAATCGGTGGTCTTCTACGCCTCGGGCAAGGCATCGCTGGAGACGAGCTATCTCTATGCGCTGCTCGCCCGCGCCTATGGCAACAACAACCTGCCCGACAGTTCCAACATGTGCCACGAGACGACCTCGGTCGCGCTCAAGCAGGCGATCGGATCGCCGGTCGGCACCTGCGTGCTCGAGGATTTCGAGCATTGCGACGCGATCCTCTATTTCGGACAGAACCCCGGCACCAATTCGCCGCGCTTCCTCCACCCGTTGCAGGATGCGGTGAAGCGGGGCTGCAAGATCATCGTCTTCAATCCGGTGCGCGAAGTCGGCCTGCTGCGCTTCGTCGATCCGCAGAACCCGATCCAGATGCTCACCCAGTCGCCGACCGATCTCGCGCACCAATATCATCAGGTGAAGCCCGGCGGGGACATCGCCGCGCTGATGGGCATCGCCAAGCGCGTGCTGGAGGCGGACGACGCCGCCCGCGCGGCCGGCGGCCCGGCGGTGATCGATCATGCGTTCATCGACCAGCATACCGACGGCTTCGCCGCCTTCGAGGCAAAGGCGCGCGGCACCGGCTGGGCCGATATCGAACGCGAAAGCGGCCTCGCCCGCGCGGACATCGAGGCGGCGGCCGAGGTCTATATCGCGGCCGAGCGGACCATCGCGGTCTACGGCATGGGGCTGACGCAGCACGTCCACGGCTCCGAAAGCGTGCAGATGCTGGTCAACGTCATGCTGATGCGCGGCAACATCGGCCGGCAGGGCACGGGCATGAGCCCGGTCCGCGGCCACAGCAACGTGCAGGGCCAGCGCACCGTCGGCATTTCCGAAAAGCCCGAACTGGTGCCGCTGGATAAGCTGGCCGAACAATTCGGCTTCGATCCGCCGCGCGACAAGGGCCACACCACGGTGGAGGTATGCGAAGGCGTGCGCGACGGATCGGTGCAGGCGTTCGTCAGCCTCGGCGGCAATTTCGTCCGTGCCATTCCCGACAGCGCGGCGCTGGAGCCGGCCTGGGCGCGGCAGGCGCTGACCGTCTACATCGCCACCAAGCTCAATCGCAGCCACCTGATCCACGGGCGGCAGTCCTATATCCTGCCATGCCTCGCCCGCCCGGAGGCGGACGCGCAGGCGAACGGACCGCAGGCGGTGACGATCGAGGACAGTTTCAGCCATATCCACGGATCGATCGGCAAGCGCGCGCCGGCGGCGGAGGGCCTGAAATCCGAACTGGCGATCGTCGCCAGCATCGCCCGCGCGCTGCTGCCGCCCAACCCCAGGATGCCGTGGACGGCGTGGGAGGGCGATTACGCCCTCGTCCGCGATGCCATCGCCGAAACCTATCCGGACGAATTCCACGATTTTAACGCGCGGATGTGGACGCCGGGCGGCTTCTACCGCGGCAACAAGGCGCGCGAGCGGATCTGGCTGACGGAGAGCGGCAAGGCGCAATTTACCGATCCCGGCACCCTGTCCGCACTGGGCGTGGGCGCGGCGGCGGGGCGCTTCCACCTCATCACGATGCGGTCGAACGACCAGTTCAACACCACCATCTACGGCCATGACGACCGGCTGCGCGGCCTCTCCGGCTCGCGCATGATCCTGCTGCTCAACCCGGCCGAAATCGCCCGCGCCGGGCTGCGGGCGGGCCAGTTCGTCACGCTGGCGGGCGATGCGGGCGATGGCGTGCGCCGCGCGGTGGGCGATCTCGAGGTGGTGCCGTTCGATCTGCCGGACGGCTGCGTCGGGGGCTATTACCCCGAGCTCAATCCGCTCGTCCCGCTCTGGTATCACGACGAGGCGTCGAAGACTCCTGCGGCGAAGGGGGGTGCCGGTGCGGATCGAAGTGTAGGCACCTTTTCCCCTCCGCCCCCCCGTGGGGCCGAATCTTGGGCGATGCGCGGCAAATGTTGCCCGTGTGCCTCGACTTCGCTCGGCATGAACGGGGGTTGGGGGGGATGGACGGTGCCTGAGGTAGTAGGCCGTCTGCGATAAGGCCGACCGCGCGTTCTCGCGTCGCTTCCCGACCTCCGCACCGACTGTCCCGCCCGCCCGCCCGCCCAACCTCCGTTCGGTCCGAGCGATGTCGAGGACCATGCACAACAGGTGCCGCGATTGCCTGGACAGACGGAGGCCCGGCCGATGCCCTCACCCCTCCCCCGGCGCCCGCGCGCGGATCGCCAGCGCATGCACCCGCTCCGCCAGCAGCCCGCCCAGCGCATGGTTCACCAACCGTTGTCGCGCGACGCGCGAGAGGCCGGTGAAGGCGGCGCTTTCCACATCCACCGTGAAGTGGCTTTCGCCGCGCGCGTCGTGGCCGGCATGGCCGCGATGCTTTTCGCTGTCGTCGATGACGGCAAGGCGCGTGGGGGCGAGCGCCGCTTCCAGCGCGTGACGGATTTCGGTGGCGACGGGGCCTTCTGCGATGCTTTCCATCGCCTATCTATAGCGGCTGGCAGGCGATCGGGCGAACGGATTGGGGGCGAACGGCTTGGGCGAGGGGACGAGACGGCAGACGCGGTGGCACGGGCGCGTGGAGGCCAATGGCCGTACCTGCGACCATCCCGGCTGCGCGGCCGGGGGCGAGTTCCGCGCACCCCCGGCCGAAGGGCGGCGGACCGCTGCCGACGGCCCCGGTGCGTGGCGCTGGTTCTGCCTCGATCACGTCCGCGCGTTCAACGCCGGCTACAATTTCTTCGAAGGCATGACGACCGAGGAGATCGAGGCGCAGCAGCGCCCCTATGCGGGGTGGGAGCGGGAGACGCGCGCCTTTTCCACCGCCACCGGGGGCACGCCGCGCTGGGCCGATTTCACCGATCCGCTCGACGCGATCGGCCAGCGCTTCGGCCGCGCCGCCGCCGGCCGCAAGGACGGCCGGCCCCTGCGCGACGGCGATGCGAAGGCGCTGAAGGTGCTGGGGCTGGATATCGATGCCGACCGCCGCCAGCTCCGCCAGCGCTATGCCGATCTCGTCCGCCGCTATCACCCCGATCGCAACGGCGGCGATCGCAGCCACGAGGCCGCGCTGCGTGCCGTGATCGACGCCTATACGCGGCTGAAGGGCGCCCCCGCCTTCGCCTGACGCCTCAGGCTCTGATCGAGACGATCGGCACGAACCCGCCGAAGACCATCCGCTTGCCGTCGAAGATCATATCCTCGGGCGGCGCGAAGCGTTCGTCCTCGTGCATCTTCGCCTCGCATGCGTCGGCGGTCGCCTTGTCCGGCCAGATTATCCACGAGATGACGACCGATTCCTCGGCCGTCGCCTGCACCGAGCGGCGAAAATCGGTGACGGTGCCGTCGGGAATGTTCTCGCCCCACGCCTCGACGATCTCGATCGCGCCATAATCCTTGAAGACGTGTGCGAACTCCTCCGCCATCCGCCGATAATCCTCGCGGCGCGCGGTCGGCACCGGCACCAGGAACCCGCTGATATAGGTCATGCGTCCGTCTCCCTCGCCATGCCGGGCGGCGGCGTGCCCGTGAACCCGGCCATCTGCTCCGCCAGCGCCCTGGCGAACGCCGGCCGCGCCTCGCCACGCGCGATGTAATCGGTCAGCACCGGATGTTCGGCGAGCGGCGCTTCGCCCGCCAGCGTGCGAAGCGCACAGATCATCAGCAGGTCGCCCGCACTGAACGCCGGCCCGTACCATTCCCGCCCCGCCAGCCGCGCCGCGACCTGCGCGAAGCGGCCGCGCAGCCGGTCCTCGACGGCGGGCAGGCGCGCCGCCGACCACGGCCGGTCCGCCTCGAACAGCGTCGCGATCGCATAATTCATGATCACCGGCTCGACGGTATTGAGCGCCGCTACCGCCCATTCCAGCGCATGGGCGCGCCCGGCCGCATCGGCGGGCATCAGACCGGGGCCGAGCCCGGCGACATGCAGCACGATCGCCCCGGATTCGTAGAGGGTGATGGCGCTGTCCTCATAGGTCGGCACCTGCCCGAACGGTTGCAGCGCGCGGTGCGCGGCGCCCTTCTGCTCCCCCTGCCGCAGATAGCGGACGGCATAGGGCAGGCCGATCTCCTCCAGCGCCCAGCGCACGCGCAGATCGCGCACCTGGCCCTTGGCGAAATCCGGAACCCAGTCGAAGGCCGTGATCGTGATCGTCATCGGCAGCTCCCCTCCACCGAGTCGCGAGATCGGCATGATCCCCTTCGACCGGCCGCCCGTCCAGCCGTTCGCTGCGGCGTTGCGGGCGGGCGCCCAAGCCTTTACCGAGCGTTCAACCCGTCCCCGCCGCTTTCCGAGGCCCCCTGCCGATGACCGATCTGCCCAACGTCCAGACCGATGCCCGCACCACCACCATCCTCGACGCGCCCGACCGGATGATGAAGGTGCGCGAGCTGTTCGGCATCGACAGCGATCTCGAAGTGCCCGCCTTCTCGGCCGCGGACGAGCGCGTGCCCGACAGCGACCCGGCCTATGTATTCGACCCCGATACCACGCTGGCGATCTGCGCCGGCTTCGCGCACAACCGGCGGGTGATGGTGCAGGGCTATCACGGCACCGGCAAATCCACGCATATCGAGCAGGTGGCGGCGCGCCTCAACTGGCCGTGCATCCGCATCAACCTCGATGCGCACATCAGCCGCATCGACCTGATCGGCCGCGACGCGATCGTGCTGAAGGACGGCCAGCAGGTGACGGAATTCCGCGAGGGCCTCCTCCCCTGGGCGCTGCAGACGCCGACCGCGATCGTGTTCGACGAATATGACGCGGGGCGTCCCGACGTGATGTTCGTCATCCAGCGCGTGCTGGAGACGGAGGGCAAGCTGACGTTGCTCGACCAGAACCGCGTGATCCGGCCCAATCCGTACTTCCGCCTGTTCGCCACCGCCAACACGGTCGGCCTGGGCGATACGACCGGGCTCTATCACGGCACGCAGCAGATCAATCAGGGCCAGATGGACCGCTGGAACCTGGTCGTGACGCTCAACTATTTGCCCGCCGCGACGGAGGCGCGGATCGTGCTCGCCAAGTCCGGCGAATATGACAAGCCCGAGGGCAAGAAGACCGTCGAGAACATGGTCCGCGTGGCGGACATGACGCGACACGGGTTCATCGCCGGCGACATCTCCACCGTGATGAGCCCGCGCACGGTGATCTCCTGGGCGCAAAACGCGCTGATCTTCGGCGACGTCGGCTTCGCCTTCCGCCTCTCCTTCCTCAACAAGTGCGACGAGGCGGAACGCGCGCTGGTGGCCGAATATTACCAGCGCGTGTTCGGCAAGGAACTGCCGGAAAGCGTGGTGGGCAAGGCTTGATGCGCGTCATGGACTAAGCTAGTTAGTCCATGAGTGCGGGAGGTCCGATGGGCGAAGCCGATCCCAAACGGGAATTCAACGTGCATGATGCCAAGACGCATCTGTCACGCCTGCTCGATCGCGCTCATGCCGGCGAGGAGATCGTCATCGCCAAGGCCGGTGTCCCTTATGCCCGGCTGGTCCCGATCGCGCCGGTCGAAAAGCCGCGTCGCCAGCCTGGGCGCTGGCGTGGGAAGTTGGGCGACATCCCCGACAGCGTCTGGTTCGATCCGCTACCGGACGAGGAACTTGACCTGTGGGAAGGCAAGCACCGGGATTTCAGCTGAGGTGGACGGGCTTCTCCTCGACACGCATTCGCTCATCTGGTGGCTGCTCGGTAACAATCGTCTGTCTACGCGTGCCGCCGCCGCCATCGCGGAGGCGGACCCGATATGGGTCAGCGCCTCCTCTGCCTGGGAGATCGCGACCAAGGTCAGGATCGGGAAATTGCCGGACATGGCGGAACGAATGGCCGGCTACCGCAGGGATTTGGAGCTGGAAGGCTTCCGGACCCTGGCGATCGACCAGCGCCACGCGCTACGCGCCGGCGCCCTTCCCGGCCGCCATGGCGATCCATTCGATCGCATTCTGGCGGCGCAGGCGTTGATCGAGGGCCTGACCGTCGTCACCCGCGATCCGGCGATCGCGAAATTCGGATGCAAGGTGTTGTGGTAATGGCGGATCGCTCTCCCCTCGAAAGTTTCCGGCAGGTGCTGGGCGGTGCGTCCCGTGCGATCGCGCACGATCCGGAGCTGGAATTGAGCTTCACCGCCGATGCGCCTTCCGCCTCCTACAAGCAGGTGCGCGTGCCGATGCCCTCGCGCAGCCTGCCGGCGGCGCAGGTGGCCGAGGCGCGCGGTTTCGCCGACGGCTTCTCGCTCAAGCTGCGCCACCACGATGCGGCCATCCATGCAAAGGGCGCCCCTGCGGAGGCGGTGGCACGGGCGGTGTTCGATGCGGTCGAGCAGGCGCGGGTCGAGGCGGTCGGCAGCCGCGGCATGGCGGGCATGCAGGACAATCTGGCGCATGCGCTGGAGGTGCGGCTCCGCTCCGATCCGATCGCCCGCGCCCGCACCCGCGCCGAGGTGCCGCTCTCGACCGCACTCGGCCTCCTGGCGCGCGAGCGGCTGACCGGCCAGCGCGCCCCCGCCGCGGCCGAACCCGGCCTCGCCCTCGTCCGCGAATGGATCGAGGAGAAGGGCGACGATGCGCTGGCGGCGCTGGCCGGCGCCGCGGACGACCAGCACGCCTTCGCCGCCGCCATGACGCGGCTGTTGCAGGATCTCGAACTGATCGACGCCGAGATGGCCCCCGAGCCGGACGATCAGGAAGCCGAAAGCGGGGACGGCGACGATCAGGAACAGGGCGGCGAAGGCGAGGACGAGGAAGAGAATGACGCTGGCGACGACGCCAGCGACAGCGATGCCCGCGGCGAGAGCGGCGAGACGGGCGACGAACAGAGCGAGCAGGAATCGTCCGAACCCGGCGAGGAGGCCGAGACCGAAGGCGATCTGGGGGACGAGGGCGAGGAAGGGATGATGCCCGTCCGCCCCAACCGCCCGCCCGCCGACATGTCCGGCCAGTTCGACTACAAACCCTACACCACCGCCTTCGACGAGGTGGTGGAGGCGACCGAGCTGTGCGACGAGGAGGAGCTCAACCGCCTCCGCGCCTATCTCGACAGCCAGCTCGTCCACTTGCAAGGCGCCGTCACCAAGCTCGCCAACCGGCTCCAGCGGCGGCTGATGGCGCAGCAGGCGCGGTCGTGGCAGTTCGATCAGGAAGAAGGGCTGCTCGATGCCGCGCGCCTCGCCCGCGTGGTCATCAACCCCACCCATTCGCTCTCCTACAAGGTGGAGCGCGATACCGATTTCCGCGACACGATCGTCACCCTCCTCATCGACAATTCCGGATCGATGCGCGGGCGGCCGATCTCGATCGCGGCGATCTCGGCGGACATCATGGCGCGCACGCTGGAACGCTGCGGGGTCAAGGCCGAGATCCTCGGCTTCACGACGCGCGCGTGGAAGGGCGGGCAGAGCCGCGAGCGCTGGCTGGGCGCGGGCCGCCCCGCCGCGCCGGGCCGCCTCAACGACCTGCGCCATATCGTCTACAAGCGCGCCGACGAACCCTATCGCCGCGCCCGCCGCAACCTCGGCCTGATGATGCGGGAGGGGTTGCTGAAGGAGAATATCGACGGCGAGGCGCTGTTGTGGGCGCACGCCCGCCTGCTCGCCCGGCCGGAAGAGCGGCGTGTGCTGATGGTGATCTCGGACGGCGCGCCGGTGGATGATTCGACGCTGTCGGTCAATTCGGGCAGCTACCTGGAAAAGCATCTGCGGCAGGTGATCGGCTGGATCGAGACGAAATCCCCCGTCCGCCTCGTCGCGATCGGCATCGGCCACGACGTGACGCGATACTATCAGCGCGCCGTCACGATCATGGATGCCGAGCAACTGGGCGGCACGATGGTCGAGCAACTGGCGGCGCTGTTCGACGAGGAAACGCGGTAAGACGCTTGGCTACCGAACCATCACCATCGCGACCTCCGTTCGCCCCGAGCGAAGCCCGTCCTGAGCGAAGTCGAAGGGTCGAGGGGCACGCGGGACAGATGCCGCGCATGTGCCTCGACTTCGCTCGGCATGAACGGAAGACGGTTAGCGAGCTGACGTAACGGCCCTGCCGCACGCTTCCGCCGCCACCGCGTCCCCCCGCGCCACCTGCAACGTGGCATGGTCGATCCCGAAATCATGGTCCAGCATCGCCGTCGTCTCCGCCAGAAAGGCATCGTCCGCCCCCGCCGGCATCACCAGATGCGCGGTCAGCGCGATGCCGGTGGTGCTCGTCGGCCAGATATGGACGTGGTGGGCGCGCACGACGCCGGGCAGCGCCGCCAGCCGATCGGTCACGGCGGCCAGATCGATCTGCGGCGGCACGCCCTGCAACGACAGGCGCAGCGAATCGCGCAGCAGGCCCCAGCCGGACAGCAGGATCACGGCGACGATGGCGAGGCTCGTCGCCGGATCGATCCAGCCCACGCCGGTCGCCACCGTCAGCAGCCCGGAAAGGACAACGCCCGCCGACACGCCCGCGTCCGCCGCCATGTGGAGGAAGGCGCCGCGGATGTTGATGTCGTGCTGCCCCTTCACGAACAGCAAGGCGGTGCCGAGGTTGACCGCGACGCCGATGGCGGCGACGATCATCACTACCCGCCCGTCGGCTGGCGCACCGCCTGCGATCAGCCGCCCCGCCGCCTCCGCCACGATCACCCCGCAGGCGAACACCAGCAGCAGGGCGTTGGCCAAGGCGGCCAGGATCGAGGCGGATCCCAGCCCGTAGGTGAAGCGGGCATCCGGCCGCCGCGCCGCCAGCGCATGGCCGCCCCAGGCGATGCCGAGGCTCAATACGTCGGAAAGGTTGTGGCCGGCGTCCGCCAGCAGCGCCACCGATCCCGTCCGCCACCCGGCCAGTGCCTCGGCGATGACGAAGCCGCCGTTCAGCAGCATGCCGATCGCGAAGGCCGATCCGTAGCTGGCCGGCGCGTGGGCGTGGCCGTGATGATGGCCGCCGTCGGGGTGGTGGTGGCCATGCGCGTGGCGATGGCCTGATCCGCCGTGGGCGTGGCCGTCGCTCACCGCCTGTCCCTCAAAGTTCGGTCGCCGCGCCCACCTCGAACATGCGATCCACCTCGAGCACCAGATCGCGCAGGTGGAACGGCTTGGACAGCAGCTTGGCGTCCTGCGGTATCGCCCCGCCGCGCAGCGTGACGGCGGCGAAACCGGTGATGAACATCACGCGCATGCCCGGTGCGATCGCCGCGGCGCGCTGCGCCAGCTCGATTCCGTCCAGTTCGGGCATGACGATGTCGGTCAGCAGCAGATCGAACGTCTCGCGCTCCAGCAGCGGCAGCGCCGCGGTGCCGCGATCGACCGCCGTGACGTGATAGCCCACCCGACCGAGCGCACGCGCGAGATATTCGCGCATCGAATCGTCGTCCTCGGCAAGCAGGATGCGAATCATGGGATCCTCGATCGAATGGTAGCGCGGCGCGCGTTGGATTATGCCGCAAATCGTTAAAAGACTCTAAACCTTTCGCTGGAACGCGTGCGGGTTGCCGCTAAGCCTGACGTTCACAGCCCGTTGCGCGAGGTATCGGCGATGATGACGGACGCGCCCGCCCCGTTCGAGTTCCACCCCGGCGTCGGCCATGTGCCCGTATTGCTGTCCGTGCCGCACGCCGGCCGGCACTATCCGGCAAGCGTGCTGAGTGCCGCGCGCGTCTCCACCCATGCGTTGGAGGCGCTGGAGGACCGGCATGTCGATGCGCTGATCGGGCCGGCGCTGGAACAGGCGGCGGGGGCGATCGTGGCCGTCGTCGCGCGCGCCGCGATCGACCTCAATCGCGACGAGGGCGATCTCGACCTGACGATGGTCGAAGGCGCCTTCCCACGGCCTACCCGCCCCGGCGCGCGCACGCGCAGCGGCCTCGGCCTGCTGCCGCGGCGATTGGTGCAGACCGGCGAGTTGTGGCGTCGGCCGGCCCCGGCGGCGGCCGTCATCGCCCGGATCGATATGGTGCATCGCCCCTATCATGCGGCGATCGCGGATCGGCTGGCGGCGCTGGCCGCGGCGGAGGGGGCGGCGCTGCTGATCGATTGCCATTCGATGCCGCCGCTCGGCCCCCGCGGTGCCGCGCGGATCGTGTTCGGCACGCGCGGAGGCAGCGCCTGCGATGCCGCGATCATCGCCGCCGCCACCGCGGCCGCCCGCGCCTGCGGCCTGCCCCACGCCATCGACCGCCCCTATGCCGGCGGCCATATCGTGGAACGGCACGGGCGGCCGATGGATGGAATGCATGCCTTGCAGGTCGAGATCGACCGCACGCTCTATCTCCGCCCCGACATGCGCACGATCAATGCCGAAGGCGCGGCACGGATCGCCGCTTTCCTGGCGCGCCTGACGGCCGAAACGGGCCACGCCGCCCGCGCCACGGCCTGGCCGCAGGCCGCCGAATAAAAGAAGCCGCCCCGTGCGATGCACGGAGCGGCCAAGGTTCAGGGAGGAGCGTACCCGAAGGGTACGCAAGCACCGAACCGCGAAAGGGGGGACACAGCCCGGTGCAACACCCAGATAGGAAAGTGCGCCGGCGCTTTCAAGCCTGAATCGAATTTTCTTGTCTGTGGCTTTCAGGCCGCGGTTTCGGCGGTGTCGGGCGCGCCGGCGGCGGCCTCCTGCGCAGCGGCGATCGTCATCTGCTGCCGGGCGAAGATCACCCGCAGCAGTTGCAGCGAATAGAGGTGCGCGAAGATGAGCGCGAGCATGCCGGACTGGTTCATCTTGCGGAGCACGTCGCCGCGCAGCTCGCGCAGCTTGGCCTCGTCCACCATCTGGAAGCCGCGATAGACGAAGGGCTGCTCCGCCCCCTCGGGCTGGATCGACACTTCGCCTTCCATCAGCAGATTGTGCTGCTTCAGCTCCTGCATGAACTGGACGGACCGCTGGCCGGCACCCTCGAACTGCTCGCAGAAGCCGAGCAGCTGGCGCGTGTCCTCGGTCGGCTTGCCGTCCTCGAACAGCGGCGCGCCTTCGACATCGGGGCCGACCGCACCGGCGGTGGGATCGAAGCACAGCGACAGTTCGTCGCTGTCCTCGCGCAGGCGGACCAGCATGTAGGGATAGCGGCGGACATAGGCCGGGATGTAGATGTCGGTGTTCAGCTCGCCGTCATCGGTGACGAACACGTTGACGCCCTCGTTCAGGCCCATCAGGCCCAGCGGCACCGGCTCGTCGCCGATCGAGAAGATGATCGGGTAGAAGCGCTGCGCATCGACGAATTCCTCGACGGTCAGCGGGATCGCGTGGACGCCGCGCAGGAAATCGAGACGGGTGAGCGGGCGCGCCTTCCAGTCGGCATGATCGTTGCTCGAAAGCGGCACGATCTCCCGATAGAGGATGGGCAGGTTGGTGTTGGCGGCGCTCGCCATGGCTGTCGACTCCGGTTGGGGCAGGTCCGGCCGGCCCCCCCGGCCCGCCGCGCGGCCGGTCTATTGCCCGGTGCCGGCCTGTGCAAGGGGCAGGAGCTTGCCGGGATTGAGCAGCCCCGCCGGGTCCAGCGCCCGCTTGATGGCGCGCATCGCCGCCAGCCGTACCGGATCGGCGGTGCGCAGGAATTCGGCGAGCTTGGTCTGGCCGATGCCATGTTCGGCGGAGATCGATCCGCCCTCGGCCATCGCCAGATCGTGGACCAGCCGGCTTGCCGCGGCGCCCTGCGCGGCCAGCCAGCCATCGTCGCCCAGCGGCGGGCGGACGTTGAAGTGGACGTTGCCGTCGCCGAGATGGCCGAAAGCGAGCACCCGCGCGCCGGGAAATGCCCGCTCGACCGCCGCCCGCCCGCTTTCCAGGAACGCCGGCATCCGCCCGACGGGCACCGACACGTCATGCTTGGCGGCGGCGCCGTCGACGCGCTCCGCCTCCGAGATGCTCTCGCGCAGCCGCCACAGCGCCTCGGCCTGCGCCTCGCTGGCGGCGACGACCGCATCGGCGACCAGCCCCGCCTCGATCGCCGCGGCCAGCCCGGCCTCGATCGCGGGGGCGGGATCGCGCCCGGTCGCTTCGATCAGCACATGCCAGGGGTGGGCACCGTCGAGCGGTGGCCGCGTGCCGGGGATGTGGCGGAGGACCAGCGCCAGCGCGTCCGCCGGCACGATCTCGAAGCTTTCCACCGCCTCGCCCGTCTCGGCCTCCAGCTGGCGCAGCAGATCGAGCGCGGCGGCGGGCGTCGCGAGCCCGGCCCAGGCGACGGCGCGGGCCGCGGGTTCGGGCACCAGCTTCAGCGAGGCGGCGGTGACGATGCCGAGCGTCCCTTCCGATCCCGCGATCAGCTGGCGCAGATCGTAGCCGCGATTGTCCTTGCGGAGCGCGGACAGACCCTCGAACACCGATCCGTCGGCCAGCACCGCCTCGATCCCCAGCACCAGCGATCGCATCGGCCCGAAGCGCAGCACCTGCGTGCCGCCGGCATTGGTGGCGATCAGGCCGCCGATCGTGGCGCTGCCCTTGGCGGCGAGCGACAGCGGGAAGCGCCGTCCCCCGGCGGCCGCCGCGCGGTGCAGATCCTCCAGCACCACCCCCGCCTCGACCACCGCGACATTGTCCGCCGGCGAGATCGCGCGGATCGCCCGCATCCGGCGCAGCGACAGGATCACCGCCTGCCCCTCCCCCGGCGGCGTGGCCCCCGCCACCATCGAGGTATTGCCCCCCTGCGGCACGATCGCGACACCCGCCGCCGCGCACAGCCGCACCGCCGCCGCGACGCCTGCGGTATCCGCAGGCGAGACCAGCGCCAGCGCCCGGCCCGAGACGCGGCCGCGCCAGTCGGTCGTCCAGGGGGCGAGCTCGGCGGGATCGGTGGTGACGGCCCCGCCGCCCAGCGCCTCGCCCAGGCGTTGCGGCAAAGCTGCGGCGGCGGCGGGATCGACATCCATAATGGTGCCATAGCCGCTCCGGCCTTGCGACTGAAGCGCCTCGCAGTTCATGGGGAGTTCAAGCGTCTCAAGTGATCGGGAAAGGCGAAGATGGACAGCCCTCGCCTTTTGCCCTGCCTGATCGCCGCGCTCGTCGCTGCGGAGGGCGCGCACGCCCAGCCGCAGGTCCGCACCACCATCGTCGGCATCCGCGAACGCGTCGTCATCCGCGTGCCCGCCTTCCTGGGCGGCAAGCGCGGCCAGCCGTGGCGCGAGAAGAAGGGCCCGCAGTGCGTGCCGCTCGACCAGATCGCCGGCGCTGCCGTCAACGCGCCGCGCTCGGTGGACGTCATCGTCCGCGGCGGGCTGCGCTACCGGGCGCGCTTCTCCTCCTCCTGCCCCGATCTCGACTATTACGGCGGCTTCTACATCCTGCCGACGGCCGACGGCCGCGTCTGTGCCGAGCGCGATACGGTGCGCGCCCGCTCCGGCGGCGAATGCGAGATCGAACGCTTCCGCACGCTGGTGCCGCGGAAGTAGGCCGGCGGACTTGACAAAAGGGCCGCGGTCACGTCATGCGACCGTGCCGTCACAGCTTTTCCGGCGGCACCCCTGGCAACCGGACCGTGCATGACCTTCGCCGATCTCGGCTTATCCGACGAATTGCTCCGCGCCGTCTCCGACGCCGGCTATAGCGAACCGACGCCCATCCAGCGCCAGGCGATCCCGCCGGTGCTGATGAACCGCGACCTGATCGGCATCGCCCAGACGGGCACCGGCAAGACCGCCGCCTTCGTGCTGCCGATGATCGACGTGCTGAGCCATGGTCGCGCCCGCGCGATGATGCCGCGCTCGCTGATCCTGGAGCCGACGCGCGAGCTGGCCGCGCAGGTGGCCGAGAATTTCGAGAAATACGGGCGGCACCAGAAGCTTTCGATGGCGCTGCTGATCGGCGGCGTTTCGATGGGGGATCAGCTGAAGGCGCTGGAGAAGGGCGTCGACGTGCTGATCGCCACGCCCGGCCGGCTGATGGACCTGTTCGGCCGCGGCAAGATCCTGCTGTCGGGCTGTTCGATCCTCGTCATCGACGAGGCGGACCGGATGCTCGACATGGGCTTCATCCCCGACATCGAGCAGATCTGCACCAAGCTGCCGCCCGTCCGCCAGACCTTGCTGTTCTCGGCGACGATGCCCGCGCCGATCAAGAAGCTGGCCGACCGCTTCCTCTCCAACCCCAAGCAGATCGAGGTGGCGCGCCCCGCCACCGCCAATACCGCGATCGAGCAGGCGGTGGTGGAAACGAGCAGCCGGAGCAAGCGCGAGACGCTGGCCCGCCTGCTGAAGGCCGACGACGTGCGCACCGCCATCGTCTTTTCCAACCGCAAGACGACGGTACGCGAGTTGACCGATACCCTGCGCCGCCAGGGCTTCGCCGCGGGACAGATCCATGGCGACATGGAGCAGCCCGAGCGGCTACGCGAGTTGGACCGGTTCAAGAGCGGCGACATCAACATCCTCGTCGCGTCCGACGTCGCGGCCCGCGGCCTCGACATCAAGGGCGTCAGCCACGTCTTCAACTATGACGTGCCGTGGCATCCGGACGATTACGTCCACCGCATCGGCCGCACCGGCCGTGGCGGCGCGACCGGCAAGGCGTTCACGCTGATGACGCCCGAGGATGCCGAGGCGATCGAGGCGATCGAGAAACTGACCGGCGGGCCGATCCCGCGGGCCGGCGGCAGCGCACCCGCCCCGGCGCCTGCCACCGATGCGCCGCCGGCCACCGATACCGCGAAGCCCGCCGCCCGTCGGCGTCGCGGGGCGGGCCCGGCGGACGCGCCGGCCGCCGCCGCACCGAAGCGCGGGGGGGCGGAGGATGCCGCGACCGCCCGCCCCGATGCCGCGCCCCCGTCCGCCCCGAAACGGGACGCCGGCGCCGGAACGTCGAAGCCCGCGGCTCCCGCGCGCAAGGCTCCGGCCGATGACCGCCCGGCAGCGGAGCCGCGCCGCCCCGCCGCCGCGCCCGCCCCGGCCTCGGCGGTCGAGGTGGCGATCGTCGACGAGCCGGGTGCCGATCGCTGGCACGGGCCCGTTCCCGCCTTCCTCGCCCACGGCTTCGGCACCCGCGCCGCCTGAACGGCGATGTCGTCAAACACTCCTTAACCGATCCGTGCCACACCGGCATCGCACGGATGAACGGGAGTGCGGGCGGTGGGATTGGAGAACAGGCGGGCGCCCCGCGTCGCGGTCAATCTCACAGCGACGATGATGGCGGGCTTTGAAACCGACATTCCGGTCGTCATCATCGACATTTCGCTGACCGGCGCCAAGATCAAGGCGGACGAGGTCGCCGTCGGCACCCGCGTCAGCATCGAACATCGCGGCAGCTGGGTGCAGGGCCGGGTGATGTGGTCCGAGATCGACCGCTTCGGCATCCGCTTCGATACGCCGCTGCGGATCGGCCTGCTCTACGATCACGCCATCCGCTCCGCCGCCGCCGCCCGCGCCGCCCCGCCGCCGCCGCCGGTCGTTGCGGAAGCGCCGCGTCTCGCGCGCACCGGGTTCGGGCGCCGGGCCGCCTGACGTCAGCATCGATCCGGCCGCGGCGGGCCATTGCCAGCCGTACGGATCGGGCGCATCCTGCCGGCTTTCTGGCGGGGGGCAGCTTATGCGCATCGCGATCGGAATGGCGGCCGTCCTGCTTGCCATCAAAGCCGTAGCCGCGCCGCCCGCCGCCGACATCCGCGTGCCGCCCGAGATCGTTGCTGCCTACGGCCGTCTGGGCAAGGCGATGATGGCGCACGACGCGGCCGGCGTGCGCACGGTGTGGGCGGAGGATTTCGTCGTCAACGCCCCCAATGACGGCATCCTGCACCGCGAGGAGGTGATCGCGGTGATGGAGCGCGATTTCCTCGACTATCGGGATTTCCGCAAGCACATCACCTTCGTCGGGGAGAAGCCGGAGGTGACGGTGGTGATGGGCTACGACACGATGGTGCCGTTGAAGGGGCCGGGCGCGGGACGGCAGGTGACGCGTCCCTTCACCGACATTTGGGCCAAGCGCCGAGAGGGCTGGCAACTCATCGCCCGCCAGGCGACGATCGCCGCCTTGCGATAGGCACGCACGACAAGGCCGCCGGGATCGCTCCCGGCGGCCTTCGCGTTCCGGAACCGATCGCTCAGTAGCGGTAGTGATCCGGCTTGAACGGGCCTTCGGTCGACACGCCGATATAGCCGGCCTGCTTGGCCGTCAGCTTCGTCAGCTTCACGCCAAGCTTCTCGAGGTGGAGCGCGGCCACCTTCTCGTCGAGGTGCTTGGGCAGGACGAACACCTTGTTCTCATATTCGCCGGCCTTGGTGTACAGCTCGATCTGCGCCAGCACCTGGTTGGTGAAGGACGAGGACATCACGAACGACGGGTGGCCGGTGGCGCAGCCCAGGTTCACGAGGCGGCCCCTGGCGAGGACGATGATCTGCTTGCCGTCCGGGAATTCGACCAGATCGGTGCCCGGCTTCACCTCGGTCCACTTGTAGTTGGACAGCGCGGCAATCTGGATCTCGCTGTCGAAGTGGCCGATGTTGCACACGATCGACATCGGCTTCATCGCCTTCATGTGATCGGCGGTGATGACGTCGGCATTGCCCGTGGCGGTGCAGAAGATGTCGGCGCGCTCGCACGCTTCCTCCATCGTCACCACCTCATAGCCTTCCATCGCCGCCTGCAAGGCGCAGATCGGATCGATCTCGGTGACGAGCACGCGCGCGCCGCCGTTGCGGAGCGAGGCGGCCGAGCCCTTGCCGACATCGCCGAAGCCCGCCACGCAGGCGACCTTGCCGGCCAGCATCACGTCGGTCGCGCGGCGGATCGCGTCGACCAGCGATTCCTTGCAGCCGTAGAGATTGTCGAACTTGGACTTGGTGACGCTGTCGTTGACGTTGATCGCGGGGAACGGCAGCTCACCCTTCTTGGCGATCTCGTAGAGGCGGTGGACGCCGGTCGTCGTCTCCTCGGAGACGCCCTTGATCGCCTTCACGCTCTCGCTGATGTAGCCGGGCTTGGCCGCCACGAACGCCTTCAGCGCGCGGTGGAACTCGACTTCCTCTTCATTCTCCGGCTCGCCCAGCGTGCCGCCGGCTTCCAGCTTGGCGCCGAGCAGCGCGAACATCGTCGCGTCGCCGCCGTCGTCGAGGATCATGTTGGCGGTGCGGCCGTCGCCCCAGTCGAAGATGCGGCCGACGTAATCCCAATAGTCCGCCAGGCTCTCGCCCTTGATCGCGAACACGGGGATGCCCTGCGCGGCGATGGCGGCGGCGGCGTGATCCTGCGTCGAGAAGATGTTGCAGGTCGCCCAGCGGACCTCGGCGCCCAGCGCCACCAGCGTCTCGATCAGCACCGCGGTCTGGATCGTCATGTGCAGCGATCCGGTGATGCGCGCGCCCTTCAGCGGCTGCGACGCGCCATATTCGGTGCGCAGCGCCATCAGGCCGGGCATCTCCGTCTCGGCGATGCGGATCTCGGCGCGGCCATATTCGGCCAGACCGATATCGGCGATGACATAATCGTTGAAGCTGGAAACGGGGGCGGTGGCCACGCTGAATTCTCCTTGGGCGCAAAGGCGGGCGGGCGGCCGGCGGCCATTCCCGATGCCGCCCCGCCTAGCCGCGGGGGGCGCCCAAGGCAAACATAAAGATTTCTTTATATGGTTCGCGCGTCCTATTCGCGCGGGCCGGAGAGGCCGGCGGCGGCCAGTAGCACCGGTGCCGCCGGCGTGGCCGCCGCGATCGTCACCGGCTGGCACGCCCCGCCCTCCACGTCGGTGACGAGGCCGGCATGATCGGCGACGAGCAGCAGCCCGGCGCGATCGTTCGCCATCATCCGCGCATCGCGCGCGATGACCCCGGCGGTGGCGCAATCCGCCGCGGTCGACCGGCCGGCGCCATAAGCGTTGGCCAGCCGCGTGGTGAAGCGATCATAGGCCGCCTGCCCGGCCACGGCCCCTTCCAGCCGGATGAAGCGGCGCTTGAGCGCATCGTTGGCGGCGACGATCGCGCCGCGATTGTCGTTCACGAAGCCGTTATAGTCGCCCGAAATGTCGAAGCCGGCCGCCTGGCAGCGCAGCGCCGCGACCATCAGCATCGATTGCAGATCGCGGACCCGCGCCGAGGCGGCATCCTCCGCCCCCCAGCAGGCCGCCTGCGCCTGGACCGGCACCGCCGCCAGCGCCGCTGCCGCCATCACACCCTGCACCCAACGCCGCATCGCCGAT
This sequence comes from Edaphosphingomonas fennica, assembly GCA_036946415.1. Classification (GTDB taxonomy): domain Bacteria; phylum Pseudomonadota; class Alphaproteobacteria; order Sphingomonadales; family Sphingomonadaceae; genus Sphingomonas_Q; species Sphingomonas_Q fennica_A. Next base: position 28,924 of record JAQIJD010000017.1, read on the forward strand.
CCTCGTCCCGCGCCCCGCACCCCGATAGGTGGGAACGAGAGTGAAGATGCCCGACGGTCCTCTCGATACGGTTAATGCGGACGGTTAACGCCGCGCCCGGCTCAGGCGTGGCCGCCCGCCCCGACCAGCAGGCGGGGGTCGATCCCCTCCCCCTTCAGCGTCGCCTGCCAGCGATCGGCGGGAGCGGCATCGAACACGATCGCATCGTCGCCCGCCGCCGCGAGCCAGCCGGGCCGCGCCAGTTCGGCCTCGAGCTGGCCGTCGCTCCAGCCGGCATAGCCGAGCGCGACCAGCCAGCGCGCGGGGCCGGTGCCATGCGCGAGCGCGCGCAGCACGTCCAGCGTGCCGGTCAGCGCCCAGCGGCCGGCGACGTCGATCGTATCCTCGCCCTGCCATTCGCGGCTGTGGAGGACGAAGCCGCGCTGCCGTTCCACCGGGCCGCCGCGATGCAGCGGCACGTCCGGCACGCGGCCGGGCGGGATGGCGAGCTGCGCCATCAGCCCGTGCAGCCCGATCCCCTCGATCAGGTGGCCGATGCCGATGCCGAGCGCGCCGTCCTCGTCATGCAGGCACATGGCGATCACCGCCTGATCGAATTCGGGCTCGCCGATGCCGGGCAAGGCCAGCAGCAGCCGCCCCGCCAGCGAGGTTTCCGCGTCCATGCACCATCATAGGGATGCATATCCCCCGCCGTCCACCGCCCGGGCTTCCGCCGGGCGCGCGAAGCGCATAGTCTGCCCCCGTGACACTCCGTCTAAAGGAATCGACAGGATGGCGATCAGCATCGGCGACAGGCTGCCCGAAACCAACTTCGTGAAGGTGACGCCGGACGGGCCCGAGCACGTGTCCTCGACCGATTTCTTCGCCGGCCGCCGCGTGGCGCTATTCTCGGTACCGGGCGCCTTCACCCCCACCTGTTCGGCGCGGCACCTGCCCGGCTTCGTCGAGAAGGCGGACGAACTGAAGGCGAAGGGCATCGACGAGATCGCCGCCACCGCCGTCAACGACGCCTTCGTGCTGAAGGCATGGGCAAAGGACGGCAGCGCCGAGGGCAAGGTGACGATGCTGGCGGACGGCAACGCCGAATTCGTGACGGCGCTGGGCCTGACGATGGACGGTTCCGCTTATGGCATGGGCACGCGCGGGCAGCGCTTCTCGCTCGTCGCCAACGACGGCGTGGTCGAGCAGCTGAACGTCGAGGCGCCGGGTAGCTTCGAGGTGAGCAGCGCCGACCACCTCCTCGGCCAGCTCTGACCGGCAGGCCGCCTGGGATGCCCAGCGAACAGAGCCTCCGCCTCGTCGCGGAGCTTGAGACGCTCTACCGCCGCTCGGTCGAGACGTTGCGGGCAGCTCTCGCCCGCTTCATCGAGACGGGCGAGCGGCCCGATCCGGCGGCGCGGGCGGCGGGTGCCTTCGCCTATCCGCAGATCCGGCTGCGCTATGACGGCGGGCTGAACCCCGGCCCTCTCGGCCGCGCCTACGGCCGGCTCAACACGCCGGGCGACTATGCCGTCAGCGTCACCCAGCCGGCGCTGTTCGGCAATTATCTGGCCGAGCAGCTCGATCTGCTGATCGAGGATTTCGGGGCGACGGTGGAGATCGGCCTCGGCAAATCCGAGATACCCTATCCCTATGTCCTCGACGCCGGCCACGCCGTCGATCTTACCGGGGCGGCCGCGGTCGAACTGGCGCGTATCTTTCCGGCGAACGACCTCGCCCATATCGGCGACGAGATCGCCGATGGCCTGTGGCTGGCGCACGGGGATACCCCGCGCCCGCTCGCGCTGTTCGACGCGGCGCGCGTCGATTTCAGCCTTGCCCGCCTGCGCCACTATACCGGCACGCCGCCGCAGCACATCCAGAAGTATATATTGTTTACCAACTATCATCGCTATGTCGATGAATTCGTTCGATATGCCTGCGCGCAGCTGAAAGAGGGCGGCCCCTATACCCTGCTGTCCGGCGCGGGCGGGCTGGAGATCCGCCCCGGCGATCCCGACCCGGAGGCGGCGGTGGCGGACAGCGCCTGGCGGCGCCACCAGATGCCCGCCTACCATCTCGTCGCCGAGGACGGATCGGGCATCACCCTCGTCAACATCGGCGTCGGCCCGTCCAACGCCAAGACGATCACCGACCATCTGGCGGTGATGCGGCCCGAGGCGTGGCTGATGATCGGCCATTGCGGCGGCCTGCGCCCCACCCAGCGGATCGGCGACTATGTCCTCGCCCACGCCTATCTGCGCGACGATCATGTGCTGGACGACGTGCTGCCGCCCGAAATCCCGGTGCCCGCCATCGCCGAGGTGCAACTGGCGCTCAGCCGCGCGGCGGAAACCGTTTCGGGCGAGACGCGGGAGATGCTGAAGCTCAGAATGCGGACGGGCACCGTCGTCACCAGCGACGATCGCAACTGGGAATTGCGCTCGACCCAATCGTCGCTGCGCTTCAGCCAGAGCCGGGCGGTGGCGATCGACATGGAATCGGCGACGCTGGCGGCGCAGGGCTATCGCTTCCGCGTGCCCTACGGTACGTTGCTATGCGTGTCGGACAAGCCGATCCATGGCGAGATCAAGCTGCCCGGCCAGGCCAACCGTTTCTACGAGCGCGCCATCGCCGAACATCTGCGCATCGGCATCGCCGCGATCGAGGAACTGAAGAAGGAAGGCGATCGCCTCCACAGCCGCAAGCTGCGCGCCTTCAACGAGCCGCCGTTCCGCTGACCCCCGATCCACGGACAGCGGGGCCGGCGATCAGGCGTTGCCGAACCCCGATGCGCGGCGGCCGAAGCCGCCGGGGGCGCGGCGGGCGGTGATCGGCACGACATTGTGCGGCAGGCCGGCGGCGGGCGGCGGCGGCGCCGGCAGCGGGGCGCACAGCGCCTCCAGCCGGTGCAGCGTTTCGCTGAACAGCGGGCGCAGACGGACGACGGCGGCGATCAGATCGTCCGGCCCGCTATGGTCTTCCACGGCCTGACGCGCACCGCGCTCGATCTCGGCCGCCAGCGCCGCCAGCGGCTCCGCCCCGAATTGCAGCGATTCGCCCTTCAGCGTGTGCGCCGGGCGGACGATGGCGACGGCATCGTGACGGCGCACCGCCTGCTCGATCGCGATGAGCGAAGCGGCGCCGTCTTCCCGGTAATAGCCGAGGATGCGATCGAAACTCGCCCCCGTCTCCGCGCGCAGCCGGGCGAGGGTCGTCTCGTTGACGACGGTCATGGCGATGCGTGTCCCCTTTCGTCCGGCGGCCGATAGAGCGATCCTCTGCGCCGGGCAGGGTAAAGGCTTGGTTACCCCGTGAGCCGGGTGAGCAAGAATTGCGCGGATGCGGGTGTGTCGATCCGCCAGCCGGCCGCCGCCGCCACCGCCTGCGCCTCCCCGCCTGCGGCCGGATCGTCCGCCAGGAGGAGCACCGGCCCCCCGCCTTCGCGCAGCGCGCGGGCGAGGCGGATCGCCGGCCACGGGCAGCGCATGCCCCGCGCATCGATCGTGCGGGGGGCGGCGTCCGTCATCCGAAGGGGTTCTTGGGGGCGCGCAGCGTCAGCCGCACCGGCACCGCGCCGAAGCCCAATTCGCGGCGGATGCCGTTGACCAGATAGCGGCGGTAGCTTTCGGGCAGCTGATCGACGCGCGTGCCGAACAGCACGAAGCTGGGCGGGCGGGTGCGCGCCTGCGTGAGGTAGCGCAGCTTGATGCGCTTGCCACCGGGGGCGGGCGGCGGGTTTCGCCTCCAGCGCGCGTTCGAACCAGCGGTTGAGCTGGCCTGTCGAGACGCGCTTGCTCCACGCCTCGCGCGTCCCGAACGCGGCCTGCAACAATTGGTCGGTGCCACGCCCGGTCATGGCGGAGACGGTGAGGACGGGCAGGCCCTTCACCTGCGCCAGCCCCTCGTCCAGCGCGGCGCGGACGCCCTGGTAGAGCGCGGGCGGATTATCGGCCACGTCCCACTTGTTGAGCGCGATGACGAGGGCGCGGCCTTCCTGCAAGACCTGATCGGCGATGCGCAGATCCTGCGCCTCCAGCCCGCGCGTGGCATCGAGGAGGAGGACGACGACCTCGGCGAAGTCGATCGCGTGGCGGGTGTCGGCGGCGGACAGGCGCTCCAGTTTGTCCTCGACCTTGGCCTTGCGGCGGAGGCCGGCGGTGTCGATCAGGCGGACGGGGCGGCCCTGCCACTGCCAGTCGATCGAAATCGAATCGCGGGTGATGCCGGCCTCGGGACCGGTAATCATCCGCTCCTCGCCCAGCATGCGGTTGACGAGCGTCGACTTGCCGGCGTTGGGGCGGCCGACGATGGCGAGCTTGAGCGGGCCGTTCTCGTCCTCTTCCCCGCCCTCCCCTTCCGCCTCGATCTCGTCGTCGGGACGGTCGACGTGGGGGGCGCAGCGCATCGAACAGGTCGGCCAGCCCCTCGCCATGTTCGGCGGAGAAGGCGATCGGCTCGCCGAAGCCGAGGCCGAAGGCTTCGAGCAGGCCGCTCTCCCCGGCCTTGCCCTCCGCCTTGTTGGCGAGGACGACGACGGGCGTGTCGCCCGATCGCAGCCAGCGGGCGATCTCCTCGTCCAGCGGCACGATGCCGGCGCGCGAATCGATCATGAACAGCGCCACGTCCGCCTTATCGACCGCGGCCTGTGTCTGCTGGCGCATCCGGCCGGGCAGCGTATCGGGATCCTCATCCTCGAAACCTGCGGTATCGACGATGGTGAAGGTGAGGCCGATCAGCGTCGCCTCCCCCTCCCGCCGATCGCGCGTGACGCCGGGGCGATCGTCCACCAGCGCCAGCCGCTTGCCGACGAGGCGGTTGAACAGGGTCGACTTGCCGACGTTGGGGCGGCCGACGATGGCGACGGTGGGGAGGCGGGGCATGGCGCCCCCCGTAGAGGTTCGGCGGCGGCGGGGAAAGCGGGGGCTTGAGGGGCCGGTTCCGCGTGCCGCCGGTGGGAGCGTTTGCTCCCCTCCCTGAAAGGGAGGGGTTGGGGGTGGGTTGGTTGCGACGGACCCGTCCCGTCCGGCAAGCGGCGAACCCACCCCCGACCCCTCCCTTTCAGGGAGGGGAGAAGGAGGGGGGAGGGGCTAGGTGGCGTAGCCGCCCAGGAACACCGCGGTCGCGGCGCGGGCGTCGGCGGCGATCGTTTCGGTATCGGCGGGCAAGGGTTCGACCCCCCAGAGCGTGCGCGTCTGGCGGCCGAGCGTGAGCTGGTGGAAATGCATCGCCGCGCGCATCGGATCGGCCGGGCGGAGCGCGCCGCGCGCCATCTGCGCGACCAGCCATTCGGCGAGGACGGCCAGTTTGCGTTCCGGGGCGCGCGCGTAGAACAGGCGGCCGAGATCGGGGAAGCGCGCGCTTTCCGCGATCACCAGCCGGTTGAGGGCGAGGATCGGCGGCGACAGCGTGGTCGTCAGCAGGCCGACGGCATAGCCCTCCAACGTCCTGTCGACCGCGGCTGCGGGATCGAGGACCGGGGGCGGCCCATATTCCTCCACCAATTGATCGAGCACCGCGGCGAACAATTCCTCCTTGGAGGCGAAATAGGCCCAGAGCGTGCCCTTCGACCCGCCCAGCGCCTGCGCCACCGTCGACATGCTGGTGCCGGCATAGCCTTGTTCGAGAAAGGCGGCGCGCGCGACGGCCAGGATCGCGCCCCGGCGGGCACGGCGGCGCGCCTCGCGAACGGAAAGAGGATCGTCCATAACTTTAAATACCATACGGTTCGGTATTGTCCATTGACTTGTAGGATATGACAGCGCACAGCCACATCCGTACCGGGGAGTACGGAAAATCCAAGCACGTTTCGCCTTCATCGCCTGTGCCGCGCTGGCAACCGGCTGCGCGCCGCCGCTGCGGCCCTCGGCGCTGCCGCGTGCGCCCGAGACGCTGGCTGCCGACCAGAGCTTCGCCGGCGCTAGAGCCAATTGGCCGGCGGCGGACTGGTGGCGGCGCTACGGCGACCCTCAGCTCGACGCGCTGATCGCCGAGGGGATCGCGGGCGCGCCCGATCTGGCCGCCGCCGCCGCCCGCGTCGGCCGCGCCGATGCGCTGGCGCGCGAGGCGGGCGCCGCGCTCGGCCCGCGGCTCGATGCCGAGGGCAGCGCCTCCTACGTCAAGCAGAGCTACAATAACGGCATCCCCCGCGCCTTCGTGCCGCAGGGCTGGAACGACGCCGGCCGCGCGGCGCTGAGCGGCGGGATCGGGCTCGACATCTGGGGGCCGCAACCGCGCGCTGCTCGCCGCCGCCACCTCGGAAGCGGAGGCGGCGCGGATCGAGGCGGAGGGGGCGCGGTTGGCGCTCGCCACCGCCATCGCCGAGGCCTATGCCGATCTCGCCCGCCTCCATGCCGATCGCGACGTGGCGGCGCGCGCCGTCGCCGTCCGCGCCGAGGGCGAGACGCTGACGCGCGACCGCTATGCCAACGGCCTCGACAATCTCGGCGCGCAGCGGCTGGCCGAATCGCGCGGCGGCGCGGCACGGGCCGATCTGGCGGCGGCGGACGAGGCGATCGCGCTGACCCGCAACCGGCTGGCGGCGCTGCTGGGGGCCGGGCCGGACCGCGGCCTCGCCATCGCCCGCCCGCCCCTGCCCGCTCTGCCCGCCGCCGGCCTGCCGCCGCACCTCGCGCTCGATCTGGTCGGGCGGCGGCCCGACATCGCCGCCGCCCGCGCGCTGACGGTGGCCGCCGACGGCCGCATCCGGGCGGCGCGCGCGGCCTTCTATCCGAACATCGACCTGACGGCGCTGATCGGCGTCCAGTCGCTGGGGGCTGTCCAACCTCACCGCCGGCGGCTCCTCGATCGGATCGGTCGGCCCCGCGATCAGCCTGCCGATCTTCGCACAGGGGCGGCTCACCGCCGGCCTCGCCCGCGCCGAGGCGGACCGCGCCGCCGCCGTCGCCGATTATGACGCGACGCTGATCGGCGCGGTGCGCGAGGTGGCGGATGCCGCCGCCTCGATCCGCGCGCTGGCGACGCGGCGGACGCAGGCCGAGGCGGCGCTGGCCGCCGCCGAGGCGGCGTGGCGCATCGCCCGCCAGCGGTTCGAAGGGGGCCTCAGCCCCTATCTCGACGTGCTGACCGCCGAGGATGCGCTGCTGGAACGCCGCCGGGCCGCGGTCGATCTCGCCGCGCGCGCCTTCACCCTCGATATCGCCCTCGTCCGCGCGCTGGGCGGGGGGGTTCGCCCCCAATACCGGAACCCGCTGATGGCCGATCCCGCCGACCCCGCCCCCGCCGCCGCCGGCCACCCCGAGCGCCGCCGCCGCCTGTTCCTGATCTTCGCGATCGTGCTGGCGGTGGCGCTGCTCGCGGCGGGCGTATGGTATCTGGTCTTCGCCGGGCGCAGCGTCTCCACCGACAATGCCTATGTCGGCGCGGATGCGGCGCAGGTGACGCCGCTGACGACGGGCGCCGTCGCCAAAGTGCTGGTGCAGGATACGGCGGTCGTCCGCGCGGGGCGACCTACTCGTGCAGATCGACGATGCCGATGCGCGGATCGCGCTGGCCCGCGCGGAGGCGAACCTCGCCGCCGCGCAACGCCGCTTCCGCCAGACGGTGGCGCAGGGCGGCGCGCTGTCGGCGGAGGCGGCCCGCGCGGCGGGCGGACATCGGCGGGGCGGAGGCGCAACTCGCCGTCGCCGAAGCCAATGCCGACCGCGCCGAGGTGGATTACGAGCGCCGCCAGAAACTGGCCCGCACCGGCGCCGTTTCGGGCGACGAACTGACCGCCGCCACCAACGCCCGCGCCGCGGCGCGCGCGAATTTGGCGCTGGCCCGCGCGCAGGTGGCGCAGGCGAAGTCGACGCAGGCGTCCGCGACCGGTGACGTCGCCGCCAATGCGGCGCTGACGCGGGGATCGACCGTGGATACCGCGCCCGACGTGGCGGCGGCGCAGGCGGCGGTGGATGCGGCGCGGCTCGATCTCGCCCGCACCGCGATCCGCGCGCCCGTCTCCGGCGTGGTGGCGCGGCGGCAGGTGCAGGTGGGCCAGCGCGTCGCCGCCGGCACGCCGCTGATGACGATCGTGCCGATCGACCGGCTGTATGTCGATGCGAACTTCAAGGAAGGGCAATTGGGCCGCGTCCGCCCCGGCCAGCGGGCGACGCTGACCGCCGATCTCTATGGCGGGTCGGTGGTCTATCACGGCCGCGTGGTGGGCCTGGGCGGCGGCACGGGGGCGGCCTTCGCGCTGATTCCGGCGCAGAACGCCACGGGCAACTGGATCAAGGTGGTGCAGCGGCTGCCGGTGCGCATCGCCCTCGATCCCGCCGAACTGGCGGCGCATCCTTTACGGGTCGGCCTCTCGATAGACGTCGAGGTCGATCTTGGCGACTGAGGCGGCCGAGCCGGCGCCGCTTGCCGGCGGCACTTTGTGGCTGGCGGCGATCGTCCTCGGCCTTGCCAACTTTCTCGTGCTGCTCGATACGACGATCGCCAACGTCTCGCTGACGCACATCTCGGGCAGCCTCGGCATATCGACCACGCAGGGGACGTGGATCGTCACCTCCTATGCGGTGGCGGAGGCGATCTGCGTGCCGCTGACGGGGTGGCTGGCGGCGCGCTTCGGCACGCTGCGCACCTTCACCTGGGCGCTGGCGGGCTTCACCGCCTGTTCGATCCTGTGCGGCTTCTCGCGTTCACTGGGGATGCTGGTGGCGGCGCGGATCGTGCAGGGGATGTGCGGCGGGCCGCTGATGCCGCTCTCGCAGACCCTGCTGCTGCGCATCTTCCCGCGCGCCAAGGCGGGGCTCGCCATGTCCGTCGCGGCGATGACGACGATCGTGGCGCCGATCACCGGGCCGATCCTGGGCGGTTCGATCAGCGACAATTGGTCGTGGCCGTGGATCTTCTTCATCAACGTGCCGGTGGCGCTGGTCTGCCTGATCGGCGTCACCCGCCTGCTGCGGCCGTACGAGACCGGGCGGCGCAAGGACCCGATCGACGTGACGGGCCTGCTGATGCTGATCTTCTGGGTCGGCTGCTTCCAGCTGATGCTCGATCTCGGGCGCGAGCGGGACTGGTTCGGATCGCCGCTGATCGTGGGGCTGGCGGTGGCCGCGGCGATCGGCTTCGTCGCCTTCCTGATCTGGGAGCTGACCGAGGCGCATCCGATCGTGGACCTGCGGGTGCTGCGCCACCGGGGCTTTACCGCCGGGGCGGTGGCGCTGGCAATCGGGTTCGGCACGGTTTACGCCTCGGTGGTCCTCGTGCCGCTCTTCCTGCAATCGATCGTCGGCTATACCGCCACGGATTCGGGCTATGCGCTCTCCACCATGGGGCTGTTCGCGATCCTGCTGGCGCCCGTCGCGGGGCAGCTGACGGGCAGGATCGACATCCGCTGGACGGTGTGCTTCGGGCTGATGTGGCTGGGGGTCGTCTCCTTCCTGCGGGCGCGCTGGTCGGCCGATCTCGGCTTCTGGTCCTATGCCGGGCCGCAGATATTGCAGGGCCTCGGCACGCCCTTCTTCATGATCGGGCTGATGGTGCTGGCGCTGGGATCGGTGCCACCGCGCGAGGTGGCCTCGGCCGCCGGGCTGATGGCGTTCCTGCGCACGCTCGGCACCGCCGTCGCCACCTCCGCCTCGACGACGATCTGGGCGGACGGAACCGAGGCGATGCGCGCCGAGCTGGCGGGCCTCGTCAACGGCGGGCAGGCGCTGATCGACCGGCTGGCGGCGGCGGGCTTCACGCCCCAGCAGGCGCGCGGAATGCTGGAACAGATGGTCGACCGGCAGGGGGCGGCGATCTCGGCCGATCGTCTGTTCACCAGCGTCGGCATATTGTGCATCGCGGCGGCGCAGCTGGTGTGGTTGATCCCGAAACCGCGGAAAGGTGCCGCGGCGCCGGCGGGGGGGGCATTAGGTTTTCGCGCAGAGACGCGGAGGCGCAGAGATGCAGCGTGCGCGGCAGCGCACCTCAAATGAGGACGGCACGCTATCAGCCGTGATCCCGTAGAGCGGCGACGGTTGGCGGGCGCTGAATGTCGGCTTCTGGTGGTGAGCCGGCATGACCCTGACGGGTCAGCCCGTCCGGCCAACCGACTGACGGTCGCATCCGCACCTTCCACCTACCCGTTGAACGCAGCGCCGTCGCGTGTTTCCTAGTTTCCGCGTCCCCCCTCATGTCAGGGTTGGGGACATTAGCGTTCGCCCGATGTACACGCCAATCATGTCGGTCTCGCCTCCCCTGGAACGCGCGCAAGTGCTAGATTACTTCCACGCGGAAGGGCGAGCTATCCTGACTGCCCAGACACGCGCGCTCGATGCAGTCATTCATGACATGTCGATACTGGACCCTGATCAGCAACGGCTAGAGCTGCGGATCCCAATGCTGATGCTGCAGGCGGTCGGCATTTCCGTCCACAGCGTACTGGCTTTGACTACGACGCGCGGCATGGCCATTCGGGACTGCTTTGGTATCTGCCGATCTGCGGTTGAGACCACGGTTAACGCAGCTTTTATATGCGTAGGTGGTGTCGACGAGGCAAATCGCTCCTACCGATACATGCGTCAGAAACGTTGGCGCGACCTTAATAGGGAGGGAACGATTGCTGATCTTCGCATCTCTACCTCTCGCGACATCGAGCAGACAGTTGCGGACTTTCCTGGCCTCCAAGAGGCACTAAACGAATTCTCAGATCCTAAGGGGCGAGAAAAGCGTAGCTGGACCTCGCTTTCAATCGAGCAGCGTATCGCAGCCATTTCCGAGGTTAGCCGCCGAGCTGCCATAGCTTTCGGCTCAGCTGTGTTCGGCATCTACCGGCCCGCGTCCGAACTGCTCCACGGCAGCTATTACGGCGTTAACCTCTTCTGGCAGGGCAGTCGTGATAAAGCTGCAAATACTCCGGAAGACTTTGATCAATTGTGGTTGGCTGAGCACTTCGCCACGCTTCTATCATGCTTATTTTTTGTGTGACGGGTGCGGTCGAGACTGCTGCGGTGGTATGGTCGTTGCCTAACCACCTAAAGCTACAAGCCGAATTGTCACAGCGCCTCAGCCAGCTTCTCAGCGTCATGCAGGATACCGATCCTGGTCCGGATGATGAGCATCATTTTTCGGCCCGGCCTCGGTAGATTGGACGCAGCGGAGACGCCTCGCTCGGATGGCGCTTTTCCGCCGGTCGTAGGCGGCAAGAAGCTCACATCAAACGCGCTCCAGATCGGCTAAATGTCCCCCTTTGGGCGTGAGCGGCCGGGCCGCTTTATCGCGAATTTATCGCGAAGACCGAGATAGCCGCTTCCCGGCGGACGCGACTTCCCTGCGCCTCCGCGTCTCTGCGCGAACAACTTTCTTCCGACCCACGACCGCCGCAACCGAACGCCGACGGTTCCGTGGCGGGCCGGCGCGTGATAGGCGCGCGGCCATTATGCTCAATCTGAACGGCATCACCGTGCGCCTGGGCGGGCGCACCATCCTCGATCGCGCGAGTGCCGCGCTGCCGCCGCGGTCGCGCGTCGGGCTGATCGGCCGCAACGGCGCCGGCAAGTCCACGCTGGTCCGCGTCATCGCCGGGCTGCTGGAGCCGGACGAGGGATCGGCGGAGATGCCGCGCGGCAGCCGCCTCGGCTATATCGCGCAGGAAGCGCCCTCGGGCACCGCCACCCCGTTCGAGACGGTGCTCGCCGCCGATCTGGAGCGGGCGGCGCTGATGGCGGAGGCGGAGACCTGCGTCGATCCCGACCGGCTGGGCGAACTGCACGAGCGGCTGAACGCGATCGACGCCCATGCCGCGCCGGCCCGCGCCGCCCGCATCCTCGTGGGGCTGGGGTTCGACGAGGAGATGCAGGGCCGCCCGCTCGACAGCTTCTCGGGCGGCTGGAAGATGCGCGTGGCGCTGGCCGCCCTGCTCTTCTCGCAGCCCGACCTGCTGCTGCTCGACGAGCCGTCCAACCACCTCGACCTCGAAGCGGTGATGTGGCTGGAGGATTTCCTCGTCTCCTACCGGGCGACGATCGTGATCGTCAGCCACGAGCGCGATTTCCTGAACAATGTGGTCGACCACATCCTTCACCTCGATCGGGGCAAGGTGACGCTCTACCCCGGCGGCTATGACGCGTTCGAGCGGCAGCGCGCCGAGCGGATGGCGCAGCAGGCCGCCGCCAAGGCCGCACAGGATGCGCAGCGCGCCAAGTTGCAGGATTATATCGCCCGCAACAGCGCGCGCGCCTCCACCGCCAAGCAGGCGCAGTCGCGCGCCAAGGCGCTGGCGAAGATGCAGCCGATCGCCGCGGTGGCCGAGGATTCGTCGCTGACCTTCGACTTCCCAAATCCGGACGAGCTACGTCCGCCGCTCGTCACGATGGACATGGCGACCGTGGGCTATGGCGAGACGCCGATCCTCCAGCGGCTGAACCTGCGCCTCGATCCCGACGACCGCATCGCGCTGCTTGGCCGCAACGGCAACGGCAAGACCACGCTCGCCCGGCTGCTGGCGGCGCAGCTGACGCCGATGGCGGGCGAGATGGCGGCATCGGGCAAGATGAAGGTCGGCTATTTCACCCAATATCAGGTGGAGGAGCTGGACGGGGCGGATACGCCGCTCGCCCATATGACCCGCCAGATGAAGGGGGCGACGCCGGGGGCGGTGCGCGCCCAGCTCGGCCGCTTCGGCTTTTCGGGCGACAAGGCGACCACCGAGGTGCGGCGGCTCTCGGGCGGGGAGCGGGCGCGGCTGGCGCTGGCGCTCATCACCCGCGATGCGCCGCACATGCTGATCCTCGACGAGCCGACCAACCACCTCGACGTCGATTCGCGCGAGGCGCTGATCCAGGCGCTCAACAGCTATTCGGGCGCGGTCGTCGTCGTCAGCCACGATCGCCACATGCTGGAGACGACCGCCGACCGGCTGGTGCTGGTGGACGGCGGCACCGCGCGCGAGTTCGCCGGATCGATGGACGATTATACTGCGCTGGTGCTGGCCAAGGATCCGGCGGGCGGCGGGGGCAAGGCCGCCAAGGCCAACCGCAAGGACGAACGCCGCCTGGCCGCCGAGGCGCGCGAGAAGGGGCAGGTGCTCCGCAAGGCCGTCAAGGCGGCGGAACTCGAGATCGCGAAGCTGACCGCGCAGCGATCCGAGATCGACCTGGCGATGTTCGATCCCAAGGCGGCTTCCGCGGCGCTCGCCAAACTGCCGATGAGCGACCTGATGCGCCGCCGCGCCGAGATGACCGCGGCGCTGGAGGCGGCCGAGGCGCGCTGGCTGGAAGCGGGCGAGGCGCTGGAGGCGGCGGGATAGGATTGGCCGCCGCCGCCCTTCCTGCTAACCGCGCCGGCATGACCGACGCCGTCTCCCTCGTCCACGACATGGCCCTCCGCGCCCGCCGCGCCTCCGCGACGCTGGCCGCCACGCCGACCGCGGCCAAGGCGGCGGCGCTGATCGCGGCGGCGGCGCGCATCCGCGGCGATGCGCAGGCGATCCTCGCCGCCAATGCCGGGGATGCGGACAAGGCCCGCGCCAACGGGCTGAGTGCGGCGATGATCGACCGGCTGACGCTGACCGAGGCGCGGCTGGAGGGGATCGCCGCGGCGGTGGAGGCGGTGGCGGCGCTGCCCGATCCCGTCGGCCGCACGATCGACGAGAGCGAGCGGCCCAACGGGCTGAAGCTGCGCCGGGTGCGCGTGCCGCTGGGCGTGGTCGGCATCGTCTACGAAAGCCGCCCCAACGTCACCGTCGATGCAGGCGCGCTCTGCCTGATGTCGGGCAATGCCGCGATCCTGCGCGGCGGATCGGACGCCTTTGCCACCAGCTACGCGCTGCACGCCGCCTTCGTGCGCGGCGTGGAGGAAGCGGGGCTGCCCGCCGATGCCGTCCAGCTCGTCGCCACGCCCGATCGCGCCGCGGTGGGGGCGATGCTGGGCGCGGCGGGGCTTATCGACATCCTGATCCCGCGCGGCGGCAAGAGCCTCGTCTCGCGCGTGCAGGCCGAGGCGCGGGTGCCCGTGCTCGCCCATCTCGACGGGATCAACCACCTCTATATCGATGCCGCCGCCGATCCGGCCAAGGCGGTGGCGCTGACCGTCAACGCCAAGATGCGCCGCACCGGCATCTGCGGCGCGACCGAGACGCTGCTGATCGACCGCGCCTTCGCCGATCCTGCACCGGTGCTGAAGGCGCTGGCCGATACCGGCTGCATCCTGCGTGGCGACGCCGAAGCCGTGGCGATCGAGCCGCGCGCGGAGGCGGCGACCGACGAGGATTGGGACACCGAATATCTCGACGCGATCTGCGCCGTCGCGATGGTCGACGGGGTGGAGGGGGCGATCGCGCATATCGCCACCCACGGATCGCACCATACCGATGCGATCGTGACCGAGGACGCGGGCGTGGCCGACCGCTTCCTCGCCGCGGTCGATTCGGCGATCGTGATGTGGAACGCCTCAACCCAGTTCGCCGATGGCGGCGAGTTCGGGCTGGGGGCGGAGATCGGCATTTCGACCGGGCGGCTGCACGCGCGTGGGCCGGTGGCGCTGGAAGGGCTGACGACCTACAAATGGCTGGTGCTGGGCACGGGCCAGATCCGGCCGTGAGGCGCGCGCCCGGCCGGGGCATGGCCACCGGCCTGCTGGGCGGATCGTTCAACCCCGCGCATCGCGGCCACCGCCGGATCAGCCTGTTCGCGATGGACGCGCTTGGGCTGGCCGAGACGTGGTGGCTGGTTTCCCCCGGCAATCCGCTGAAGCCCCGCGCCGGCATGGCGCCGCTCTCCGCCCGCCTCGCCTCCGCCGCGCGGATGGCGCGGCGCGCGCCGATCCGCGCCACCGCGATCGAGCAGCGGCTGGGCACGCGCTATACCGCCGATACGCTGGCGGCGCTGGTCCGCCGGTTCCCCGCCCGCCGCTTCATCTGGCTGATGGGGGCCGATAATCTGGCGCAATTCCACCGCTGGCGGCAGTGGCGGCGGATCGCGCGGACGGTGCCGATTGCGGTCGTCGGCCGGCCGGGTTATGATGCGGACGCCCATCGCGCACCGGCGATGGGCTGGCTGCGGCGCGCCGTCCGGCCGCAGACCCAGGCCCGCCGCTGGACGTGCTGGAGATTGCCGGCGATCGTGCTGTTGCGACTGCCCCCCGATCCCACCTCCGCTACCGCGATCCGGCAGCGCGATCCCGACTGGCATCTGGCCCCCCACAACCGGGCGCCGCGCGACAGCGTGACGCGCCGCCCCCTCCCACAGGAGATTTCTTGACCGATCCCGCCCCTGCGGCCGACGCATCCGCGCCCGCCGCCGCCTCCCCCGCCCCGTCGACCGGCGTCGCCGCCGTCGAGGCGCTACACCGCCTCGTCATGGCCTCGCTCGACGACGATCAGGCGCTGGAGACGGTGTCGATCCCGCTCGCCGGCAAATCCAGCTTCGCCGATTATATGGTGATCGCCAGCGGCCGATCGACCCGGCAGGTCGCCTCGATGGCGGCGAAGCTGGCCGAGCGGATCAAGGCCGAGACGGGCCGTTCCGTCCGCACCGAAGGCCTGCCGACCGCGGACTGGGTGCTGATCGACGCGGGCGACGTGATCGTCCACCTGTTCCGCCCCGAGGTGCGCAGCTTCTACAATCTGGAACGGATGTGGGGCTTCGGCGACCAGCCGGCGGCGGCACCCGCCCCGGCGCCCGCCACCGCCTGATCCGATCGCCGCCGCCGCCTTGCTGCTCCACATCGTCGCCCGCGGCAAGATCGGGCGCGGTCCCGAAGCGGAGCTGGTCGACCGCTATCTGAAGCGGATCGTGTGGCCGGTGCGCGTGACGGAACTGCCCGATCGAGGCGGGCGCGTGCCGGCGGCGGAGCCGGGCATGGTCCGCGTCGTGCTGGACGAGCGCGGCGCGCCGCTCGCCTCCGCCGCCTTCGCCGAGCGGCTCGGCCGCTGGCGGGACGAGGGGCGGCGCGAAGCACGCTTCCTGATCGGCGCGGCGGACGGCCATGGCGAGGCCGGGCGCGCCGAGGCCGACCTGCTCTACGGCTTCGGTGCCGCCACCTGGCCGCATCTGCTGGCGCGCGCGATGCTGGCCGAACAATTGTGGCGGGCGACGAGCATCCTCGCCGGCCATCCCTACCACCGCGAGGGGTGATGCGGGCGGGCCTCGCGCTCGTGGCGGCGCTGCTGCCCGCAGCCGGCGCGATCGGCCAGACGGTGGCGGAGGAGCGGCGCGCCTATGTCGCCGCGCGCGCCGCCGCCGCCGCCGCCGAGGCGCGCGCCGATCGCCTCGCCGCCGGAGCCGGGGCCGCCGCCGGCCGCGCTGCCGCGGCACGCGCGGCGATCACGGCGATGGCGGCACGCGTCACCGCGGCCGAGGCGGCGACGCAGGCCGCGGCGCAGCGGCTGGCGCTCGCCCGCCGGTTGCACGCGGCCGAACGCGCCGAGCTTGGCCGCCGGCGCCGGCCGCTCGTGCAGCTGATGGCCGCACTTGCCGCCTTCGCGCGGCGCCCGCCGGCGGCGGCGCTCGTCCAGCCGGGATCGCTGCGCGATGCCGTCCACACCCGCGCGATGCTCGCC
This sequence comes from Edaphosphingomonas fennica, assembly GCA_036946415.1. Lineage (GTDB taxonomy): Bacteria > Pseudomonadota > Alphaproteobacteria > Sphingomonadales > Sphingomonadaceae > Sphingomonas_Q > Sphingomonas_Q fennica_A. The sequence goes on from JAQIJD010000017.1 coordinate 45,398, forward strand.
GCCGCCGCGCCGGTGATCGCGGCGCGGACGCAGGCGCTGGCGGCGGCGGTGGCGCAGGCCGAACGGCGGCGGCGGGCGATGGCGGCGGCCGCGGATGCGCTCGCCGCGCAACAGCGACGGCTGCTGGCGCGGCGGGCGGCGCTCGCCCGGCTGGAGGCGGGGTCCGCCGCCGCCGCCGTCGGCCTTGGCGCCGCCGCCGGCCAGGCGCGCTACCGGGCGCTGGGGCTGGCGGAGCGTGCGCGCGACATCGAGGCGCTGATCGGCGCGCTCGCCGCCAGGGCCGCGACCGGGCGGCGGCTGGCGGCGCTGCCCGGCCCGCTGCTCCGCCCCGATCCGCCCCGCCCCGCCCCGCCGCCGCTGCTGGCGCGCGCGGATGCCGCGCCGCTGGCCTATCGCCTGCCCGTCGCCGGCCGGCTCGCGATCGGCCGGGGCGAACTGACCGAGGGCGGCGCGCCGACCCGCGGACTCACCTTCTCCACCGCGCCGCGCGCGCGCGTCGTCGCTCCCGCCACGGGCCACGTCGCCTTCGCCGGCGCGTTCGGCGGCTACGGCCGCGTCGTCATCCTCGATCACGGCCGCGGCTGGACGAGCGCGCTGACCGGCCTGGCCGAGACGCGGGTCGCGGCGGGGGCGGCGGTGGCGGCGGGCGATCCGATCGGCCGCGCCGGCCCCGGCCGCCCGACAGTGACCGTGGAATTGCGCCGCGGCGAGATTCCGGCGGATATCGTGGCTTTGGTCAGCCACCGCTAAGCTTGCGTGGCGTAACCGCATGGCGCAGGCTATCACGCCTGTCGGCCCGTCCGCCGCACTGGAGCTGCCGTTTCGATGAACAAGCTGGTCGTCCCCGCCCTCGCCGTCGCCACCGTCGTTGGCCTCGTGCCCGCGCTGACGGTCGCCCCGGCCCCCGCCGCGACCGACAGCGCCACCTATCGCGAACTCGATCAGTTCATGAACGTGTTCCAGCGCGTGCGTTCCGAATATGTCGACAAGGTGGACGACAAGACGCTGATGAAGGGCGCGATCGACGGCATGCTCGCCAGTCTCGATCCGCATTCCAGCTATCTCGACACGCGCGACTTCGAGAATATGAAGACGCAGACCGACGGCAATTACGGCGGCCTGGGCCTCACCGTCCAGATGGAGGACGGCGCGGTCAAGATCGTCTCGCCGACCGAGGATACGCCGGCGGCGCGCGCGGGTCTCAAGTCCGGCGACTATATCACCCACCTCGACGGCAACCTCATCTACGGCGCGACGCTGGACGAATCGGTCGACAAGATGCGCGGCAAGCCGGGCACGCAGGTGCGGCTGACGATCGTCCGCCCCGGCCGCGACAAGCCGTTCGACGTGACGCTGACGCGCGAGATCGTGGTGCTGAAGCCGGTCAAGTGGGAGGTGAAGAACGACGTCGGCATCGTCAACATCAACGCCTTCAACAAGCAGACCGGCGATGCGGTGAAGGCGGCGCTTGCCGGCATCGACAAAGCGACCGGCGGCACTGTGCTGGGCTACGTCGTCGATCTGCGGTCCAACCCCGGCGGGCTGCTCGACCAGGCGATCGACGTGTCCGACGCGTTCCTCGATCGCGGCGAGATCGTCTCCCAGCGCGGCCGGGAGAAGGGCGATATCGAGCGTTATTACGCCAAGCCCGGCGACCTCACCCACGGCAAGCCGATGGTGGTGCTGGTGGATGCCGGCTCCGCCTCCGCCGCGGAGATCGTGGCGGGCGCCTTGCAGGACCAGCATCGCGCGATCGTGATGGGCGAGCGGACGTTCGGCAAGGGATCGGTGCAGACGCTGCTGCCGCTGTCCGAGGAGACGGCGCTGCGGCTGACGACGGCGCGCTACTATACGCCCTCGGGCCGATCGGTGCAGGAGGGCGGCATCCAGCCCGATCTGCCCGTGCCGCAGCTGACCGACCCCGATTTCCGCGCCAAGCCGCGCCTGCGCGAGGCCGACCTGCGCCGCCACCTCATCAACGAGGCCAAGGTGGACGACAAGATCTTGCAGGACGACGACAAGACCGATCCGCGCTTCGCGATGACGCCGGAGGAACTGAAGAAGCAGGGCATCACCGATTTCCAGCTGGATTATGCGGTGAAGACGCTCGCCCGCCTGTCGGGCAAGCCCGCCGCCGCCCCGGCGCGCACGGCGAGCGCGGCCCCGGCCGCGACCGCCACCGCCCGCCGCTGACGGTGGCGCGCGTCTCGCCGCCGCTGGCCGCCGCGCGGTGGGTGGCGCTGGCGCTGCCCACCGCGCTGCTGGCAGGGGCGTGGGGATCGCAGATCTGGGGCGGACTGTTCCCCTGCGAGATGTGCCACTGGCAGCGCTGGCCGCATTATGCGGCGGTGGTGCTGGCGGCGCTGGCCTTTGCCGTGCCCGCGCGCGCCGTGCGGCCGCTGGTGGTGGCGGCGGGGATCGCGATCCTCGTCTCGGGCGTGATCGGGCTGTTCCATGCCGGCGTCGAATATCATTGGTGGGCGGGCATCACCCGCTGCACGCAGATGCTGGCGGCGGAATCGGGCGAGGATATGCTGGCGCAGATCATGGCGACCCCGCTCGTCCGCTGCGATGACGCGCAATGGACATTGTTCGGCATCTCGCTGGCGGGGTGGAACGCGCTTTTCTCCGGCCTCGGCGGATCGACCGTGCTGGCGCTGGCGTTGAACCGCCGATGACCGATCCTGCCGCCCTTCCCCCGACGCCCGACGAGGTCGCGCGGATGATCCGCGTCGATCAGGCGGGCGAATATGGCGCGACGCTGATCTACGACGGGCAGCTCGCCGTGATGGGCGACCGCGGGCCGGTGGCGCGCAGCATCGCGCATATGGCGGAACAGGAGGCGCGCCACCGCGCCCGCTTCGACGCGATGATCGCCGAGCGGCGGGTGCGGCCGACATTGCTCGCGCCGATGTGGCGGATCGCCGGCACCGCGCTGGGGGCGGCGACCGCGCTGATGGGGCCGCGCGCGGCGATGGCCTGCACCGCCGCCGTCGAAACCGAGATCGACCGCCACTATGGCCAGCAGCTCGACCGGCTGGTCGACAGCGACCCCGAACTGTCCGCCACCATCGCCGATTTCCGCGCCGAGGAGGCCGAACATCACGCCCAGGCGATCGCCGCGGGGGCGGAACAGACGCCGGGCTATCCCTTGCTGTCCGCCGTCATCCGCCTCGGCTGCCGCGCCGCGATCCGCCTGTCCGAACGGATATGAGCGAGCGGTGCCGCGTTATCCTGTCCCCTGCCCTCTGACCCGGAGCCTATGATGCGCCACTTCGTCCTGTCCGCCGCGGCGACCCTGCTGATCGGGGCGGCCGGGATGGTCGCGGCGCCCGCCGTGGCCCAGCCGCGCAACGAATCGGCACTGGTGATCTTCGGCAACGATCCCTGCCCCTCGGGCAACATCTGCGTGCGCGCGCCCGAGAGCCAGCGCTACCGCATCCCCGAGGGCCTGCGCGAACCCGCGCGCACGCCCACCAGCGAGCGCTGGGCGGACCGCGCCGCAGCCCTCGATCAGGCGAGCGCCTCGACCAGCGCGCCGGGCGGGGTCAATTCGTGCAACGCCGCCTCGGGCCAGGGCAGCTGGACCGGTTGCTGGAACCAGATGATGAAGGAAGGCAAGGCCGAGCGCGCGCAGGCCGCCGCCACCGAACGCGCCCGCCCCGAATGACCGTGGACCATCCGGTTCACCCGTCGTTCGGCCGGCGCGGCGCAGCCTTTCCCGCATGATCGCCCCCCTGCTCCTCGCCGCGGCGCTGGCCGCCGCCGCGCCGCCCGCCGACGCGCCCCCCGCCCCGCCCTGGGCGGACGGTTCGACCGCCGATGCGCCGCCGGCGAAGATCATCCAGCTTACCGTCTATGGGCAGGATGCCTGCCCCAAGAGCGAGGGCGACGAGGTGGTGATCTGCGGGCGCGAACCGGAGAGCGAGCGCTATCGCTTGCCCAAGCGCTTCCGCGGCCGCAAGGACGCGCCGGCGGCGGTTTCGGGAAGCTGGGCGAACACCGTCCAGTCGCTGGAATGGGTAAGCAAGCAGGGCCTGCCCAACAGCTGCTCGGTGATCGGCAGCGGCGGGCAGACGGGATGCATGCAGCAATTCCTCCGCCAGTCCCGCGCCGAGCGCGAGGAGGACCGACGGGCGGCGGCGGGCGAACAATAGGCTTTTCCGTCAGCCGGTTGCGCCGGCCGCCCATCGAACATATATCGAACGGATGGCCCAGCTCGACACGCGTGAAAAGCTCGCCATTCTGGCGGACGCCGCCAAATATGATGCGTCCTGCGCCTCCTCCGGCACCGCCAAAAGATCGAGCGAGGGCAAGGCCAAAGGCATCGGATCGACCGAGGGGATGGGCATCTGCCATGCCTATGCGCCGGACGGGCGCTGCATCTCGCTGCTCAAGATCCTGCTGACCAACAGCTGCATCTTCGACTGCCATTATTGCATCAACCGCAAGAGCAGCAACGTCCGCCGCGCCCGCTTCACCGCCGAGGAGGTGGTGCAGCTGACGCTGGCCTTCTACCGGCGCAATTATATCGAGGGGCTGTTCCTCTCCTCCGGCATCATCCGCTCGTCCAATTATACGATGGAGCAATTGGTCGAGGTGGCGCGGTCGCTGCGCGAGGATCACGAATTCCGCGGCTACATCCACTTGAAGACGATTCCCGATGCCGATCCGGAACTGGTGCGGCAGGCCGGCATCCACGCCGATCGCGTGTCGATCAACGTCGAGCTGCCGACCGCGCGCGGGCTGAAGCGGCTCGCCCCCGAAAAGTCCGAAACGCAGATCGCCGGGGCGATGGGGGCGATGAAGCATGCGATCGAGGACGGGCGGGACGCGCGCAAACGCTACAAATCCGCCCCCCGCTTCGCCCCCGCCGGCCAGTCGACGCAGATGATCGTGGGGGCCGACAGCGCCAGCGACGGCGAGATCGTCTCGGCCGCCAGCAATCTCTACGATCGCTACGCGCTGCGCCGCGTCTATTATTCGGCGTTCAGCCCGATCCCCGATGCCAGCGCCGTCCTGCCCTTGAAGCGGCCGCCGCTGATGCGCGAGCATCGCCTCTATCAGTCCGACTGGCTGATGCGCTTCTACGGCTTCAAGCCGGGCGAGGTGGTGGCGGCGGCGGGCGACGACGGGATGCTGCCGCTCGACATCGATCCGAAGCTCGCCTGGGCGCTCAAGTTCCGCGAGCAATTCCCGGTCGATGTCAACCGCGCCCCGCGCGAATTGCTGCTGCGCGTGCCGGGGCTGGG
>JAQIJD010000018.1:0-59125 GCA_036946415.1 Edaphosphingomonas fennica
ACGAGGCCGATCTCGGCCTCGATCCCGCGTGCCGACTGATCGCCCACGTTCACGGCGAAGTTGACGCTGGTGCCGTTGACGATCTGGCTGCCCTGCACCAGCCGATCCTGCAGATCGTAGTTGAAGGCGGCGATCGTGAGTGGACGACATCGCCGTTGTGGCGGAAGCCGATCTCCTGCGCGATCGAATATTCCGGCCGGAAATTGTCGGACGGGGTGCTGGAGGGGATGCCCGTCGCGACGTTGTAGATGTTGACGTAGGACGAGACGGCGGACGGCGCGCGGAACGCGGTCGTCACGTCGGCGAAGACCTGGTTCTGCTCGTCGAAGCTGTAGCGGATCGAGGCCTGGGGCAACGGCTTCTGGCTCAGGCTGTCGGTGCGCTGGGCGGTGCCGGGCAGCGGACTGCGCGCGACGCGATCGACCCAGACATATTTGAAGCCCGCGTTCAGCAGCAGCCGGTCGTCGAGCAATTTGGCGGTGATGTCGGCATAGGCGCCGTGCACGTCCTGGTTGATCCGTGCCTGGAAGTTGCGGAGCACCTCGCCCTGCGCGGTCAGTACCGAGCCGCGCTTGCCGTACGGATCGGTCACGTTGCCCTGCGCATCCGCCACCTGGAAGGCGGCGCGCTCGATATGCGTGAAGTCGGAATACCAATAGCCGGCGCGGATCTGGGCGAAGCCCACGTCCCACTTGAGATAGCTGTTCTGGCCGTAGGTCTTCTGGTCGTAGAAATCGACGTTCATCACCGTCGCGGGATTGGTCGCGGCGCCCGGCGCAGTCAGCGGGCCGGCCGGCCGTGCGCCCTGGAAGGCGGTGGTGAGGTTCAGGTTGCTGGCGCCGTTGACGATGCCGTGGGTGTAGAGGAAGTAGGGCGTGACGGCGATTTCCAGATTGTCCGTCAGCCGGAAGTTCGACGGCGCGCTGGCGTAGACGCTCTGCCGGTCCGCCACCCGCAGGCGATAGTAATTGGCATTGCCCTGCGTGAAGACCGGATCGAAGTTGAAGCCGCGGCCGAACTGGCGGAACTGGGCCAGCGTGGGGTTGCGGGCGCGATCCGACTTTTCCTCGTTATAGGTGGCGACCAGCGAGATGGAATTGCCGGCGCCCCATTCCTTCACGAACTTGCTGTCGATGTGGTGCCGCTCCACCCGCCCCGGCCCGCGCCACACCTTGTTGTAGGTGCGCGATCCGGAGACGAAGCCGCGGATGCCGGTGCCGCCGATCTCGCCGCTTTCCAGCCGCAGGAACTGGCGGTTGAGATCGTGATTGCCGAAGCCGACGCTGGCATAGCCGCCCATCTGGCGGGACGGGGTGATCAGCTCCTGCTGCAACAGCGCGCCCACGGAATTGTAGACGGGTGCGGTGATGTCGGTCGAGCCGCGCGTCAGGTTGACGAGGCCGACGTTCTCGGCATCCGCCCATTCGCCGGGGAAGGCCGCGTAGGACAGCTGGTCGCCGATCGGCATGCCTTCGAAGTTGAAGCCGAGCGACGTCTGCGACAGGCCGCGCAGCGAGAGGTTGGAGGTGGCGCCGAACGGATCGCCCGCGCCCAGCACCACGCCCGGCGTGTTGCGGATTAGGTTGAAGCTGTTCGAGGTGCCGACCTGCTTGTCGATATAGTCGCGCGTCACGGTGCTGCGCAGCTTGGTGCCGGTCTGCACCGCCATCAGGCCGCCGCCGGGCGTGCGGTTGGTGACGCCGTTGGCCGACATGCGCCCGCCGGTGACGACGATATCGTCGACCGTCTGGTCGGACGTGCCGTTGAAGCGCGCGCCGGCGGCGGCCTGATCGGGGCCGGTCTCGGCGGCGCTGGCCACCTGCCCGGCCGCGGCCGTCATCGGCACGAGGGTGGTGGCGAGGATGGTCGAAACGGAAAAGGCGACGGTTCGGCTGAACTTCATGATGACCCCCAGATACGGAAGAGACGTTGTCCCGTTGTCCCGCGAGATGGCGGCGCCTTGCCGGTGCCGCTCGTTATGACGGCGGCCTTCGAGCGGGCCGCGCGTTGTAATGGTCCGGTCCGGCGTCACCGGCGGAAGAAGGCGCGGCCGGCCGCCACGCCGGCGGCACCCACCGCCCACGCATCGGCGTCGAGCGCGATGATCGAGAGCTGGGTCTGGCCGCCGCCCGGCATGACGTTGGCCTCCACCGTCTGGCGCAGCACGCGCGCATAGAGGCCGTCGAGCGGGCCGTCCGCCAGCGCCACCAGGATATGTTCCGGATCGAGGCTCTGGATCTGCTGCGCGATGGCGAGGCCGAGGGCTGCGCCGGCGTGGTGCAGGATCGTGATCGCCGCCTGATCGCCGCGTGCCGCCGCCGCATCCAATGCCGTGAAATCGCCCGGTAGCCCCGCCTCGCGCGCGGCGTTCGCCACCGCCGGCGTCGAGGCCAGCGTATCGAGGCAGCCGCGCTTGCCGCATTTGCAGGGCAGGCCGCCCGGCGCGATCGTGGCATGGGCGATCTCGCCCGCCCCGCCGCGGTGGCCGCGGTGCAATTCGCCGTTGATGATATGGCCGCAGCCGATCCCGTCCGCCACCGCGATCATCGTGCAGGCGCGGCTGCCGCGCAGCGCGCCGAACAGATGCTGGCCGAGCACCAGGGCGTTCGCATCATTCTCGACGAAGGTGGCAAGGCCGGTCGCCGCGCCCACCATCGTGCCGATCGGAACATCGCGCCAGCCGAGCAGCGTCGAGCGCACGCAGACGCCCGCCGCCGAATCGACCAGCCCCGGCACGGACAGGCCGATGCCGGCGACGCGGCTGCGATCCACGCCGTCCGCTTCGATCAGCCGCCCGACTTCCCGGCCGATGGCCTCCGCGACGGATCGCGGGTCGTCGCCGGCGGGGACGGACGAAGCGGCGGTCACATCCCCGCCGAGGTCGGCGACGCACAGCTGGAACCGCTCGCCCGCCAGCGACGCGCCGACGAAGAACGCCGACGACGGTTGCAGCGCCAGGCGGATGGAGGGGCGGCCGCCGCCGTAGACCGCTTCGGCCTCGGTCAGCATGCCGCGTTCCATGAGGTCGGCGGCGAGCGCGGACATGGACGCCTTGCTCACGCCGAGATGGCCGACCAACTCTGTCCGGCTGAGCGGTCCGGACTGGTTGATGAGGCGGAGCACGGTGGCGTGGGCGTCGGTCAGCATCGTCTCTCGTCGCGACTAAGGCAGAGCCGTTAGATCAGCAGATGAACCAACACGCAACACTTTGTTCACCGATCCGCCGTATGATCGCAATATTCTTTTGACAGCCTCGCCGCATCGCCCCTAGCTGACCGCCGATCGGACGCCTGCCGCGGTGGCGGCGAACGGTGCGCCACCGGGGGACGGGCATGGACGAAGAGGGCAAGCGCGGCGCCGCCGCCGCGACGATGATCGTCGCGGCCATGTATTTCGTCCTGGGCTTCGTGACGTGGCTGAACGGCCCGCTGATCGCCTTCGTCAAGCTCGCCTTCACGCTCGACGACGTTTCGGCCTTCCTCGTGCCGATGGTCTTCTACATGTCCTACTTCTTCCTGGCGCTGCCATCGGCGTGGCTGCTCAGGCGCACGGGCATGAAGCGCGGCATGGCGATCGGCCTGTTCGCGATGGCGGTGGGGGCGGCGATCTTCGGCCAGTCGGCGACGATGCGCGTCTTTTCCGGCGCGCTCTCCGGACTGTTCGTGATCGGCGCCGGGCTGGCCGTGCTGCAAACCGCGGTGAACCCCTATGTGACGGCGATCGGGCCGATCGAAAGCGCGGCACGGCGCATCGCGATCATGGGCATCTGCAACAAGGTGGCGGGCATCCTGGCGCCGGTGGCGATCGGCGCGCTGGTGCTGTCCGGCGTCGGCTCGCTCGCGGCGCAGGTCGGCGCCACGGCCGATCCGGCGGCGCGCGAGGCGCTGCTCGACCAGTTCGCCGCACGCATCCACGCCCCCTATCTGGCGATGGCGGGACTGCTGGCGCTGCTGGCGCTGTTCATCCTGAAATCGCCGCTGCCCGACATCCGGACGGCCCGCCGCGGCGCGCCTGCCGCGGATGCGGCGCCGGGCCGCGGCCTGACCGCCTATCCGCACCTGATGCTGGGCGTCCTGTGCCTGTTCCTCTACGTCGGCGTGGAGGTGCTGGCGGGCGATGCGATCGGCGCCTACGGCCGCGGCTTCGGCCTGCCGATCGAGGCGACCGCGCTCTATACCTCCTATACGCTGGCGGCGATGCTGATCGGCTATCTGGCCGGCGTCGCGCTGATCCCGCGCTTCGTTTCGCAGGAACGCTATCTCGGCCTGTCGGCGGCGCTGGGCATCCTCCTCTCGTTCGGCGCCTGGGCGACGACGGGGGTGGTCTCGGTCGGCTTCGTCGCCGCGCTGGGCTTCGCCAACGCCATGATGTGGCCGGCGATCTTCCCGCTCGCGATCCGCGGCCTCGGCCGGCATACCGAAGCCGGCTCGGCGCTGCTCGTGATGGCGATCTGCGGCGGCGCAGTGCTGCCGCAGCTGTTCGCGGTGCTGAAGGAGACGATTCCCTTCCAGCTCGTCTTCCTGGCGCTGACCGCCCCCAGCTACGCCTATATCCTGTTCTACGCGACGATCGGTTCGCGCCCGGCGGAGCGCTGAGCGCATGGCGCGGCGGGTGCTGCTGGAGGTCTGCGTCGACACGCCCGCCGGCCTCGCCGCGGCGATCGCGGGCGGGGCCGATCGCATCGAATTGTGCGCGGCGCTGGACGTCGGCGGCCTCACCCCCCCGGCCGGGCTGATCGCCGCCGCCGCCCGGACGCCGGTGCCGGTCCGCGCGATGATCCGGCCGCGCGGCGGCGGGTTCGTCTATACGGCGGGCGAGGTGGCGGCGATGCGTGCCGACATCGCCGCGGTGCGCGCCGCCGGGCTGGCCGGGGTGGTGATCGGCGCGGCGACCGCCGCGGACATGCTCGACATCGATCTGCTGCGGCTGCTGGCGGCCGATGCGGCGGGTCTCGGCATCACGCTCCACCGCGTCGTCGATCTGCTGGCCGACGCGGACGCAGCGGTCGATGCGGCGGTCGATCTCGGCATCGACACCATCCTCACCTCGGGCGGCGCGCCCGATGCGCTCGGCGGGATCGCGCGCATCGCCGCGATGCAGGCCCGTGCCGGTGGCCGCGTGACCATCCTCGCCGGGGCGGGCGTCACCGCCGCCAACGCCGCAGCGATCGTGGCGGGGGCCGGGGTGCGCGCGCTCCACGCCTCGTGTCGCACCCCCGCCCCCGCCCCCGCGGACCGACTGGTGGCGCTGGGCTTCGCCCCGCCCGCCCCCCGCGAAACCGATGCCGATGCCGTCGCGCGCCTCGCCGCCGCACTGGATCGCCTGGAGATACAGCCATGACCACCGATCCCGCCGGCCGCCCCGCGACGCTGATGGCGCGCGAGGCGGCCGAGGGCGGCGCCGCCGCCCGCCGCTTCCTGGCGGCGAATGCCGAAACGCTTGGCAGGATCGCCGGCCGGCTCCGCGCCCGCCCGCCCGCCCTCGTCGTCACCTGCGCGCGCGGGTCCTCCGATCATGCCGCCACCTACGGCAAATATCTGATCGAGACGTTGCTGGGCGTGCCGGTGGCGTCGGCGGCGCCGTCCACCGTCTCGTTGTTCGCGGCGCGGCCCGACGCGCCCGAGGCGCTGTGCATCGCCATCTCCCAGTCCGGCCGCAGCCCCGACCTGATTGAGACGGTGACCGCCTACAAGGCATCGGGCGCCTATACCGTCGCCATCGTCAACGATGCCGCCTCGCCGCTCGCCGCCCTCGCCGATGCCGTGCTGCCGCTGGAGGCCGGGCCCGAATTGTCGGTCGCCGCCACCAAATCCTATATCGCCTCGCTCGTCGCGCTGGCGGCGCTGGTCGCCGGCTGGACGGGGGATGCGGCGCTGGCCGACGCCGTCGCCACCCTCCCCGACCGGCTGGAGCGGGCCGCCGCGGCGGACTGGGGCCGGGCCACCGCATCGCTGGCCGAGGCCCGCAACCTCTTCGTCATCGGCCGCGGCTACGGCCTGGCCGTGGCGCAGGAAGCGGCCCTGAAGCTCAAGGAGACGTGCGCCCTCCACGCCGAACCCTTCTCCTCGGCCGAGGTCCGCCACGGCCCGATGGCGATCGTCGAGCGCGGCTTCCCGATCCTCGCCTTCGCCACGTCCGACGCGGCCGGGGACGACGTGCGCGAAACCGCCGCCCTCTTCGCCGAACGGGGGGCGGAGGTGTTGCTGTGCGATGCCGCCGATCCCGCCGCGACGCTGCCCTCCGCGGCGATCCCGGCGGCGCCGTTGCTGGAACCGATCCTGATGATCCAGGCCTTTTACGGCATGGCGAATGCGCTATCGCTGGCGCGCGGCCTCGATCCCGATCGACCGCCCCACCTGAGGAAGGTCACGCAGACCCGATGAGCGCGCTCCGTTTCGAAAATGGCCGCATCCTGCGTCCCGGCGGCTTCGATACGGCGCCGCTGACCGTCGCCGGGGGGCGGATCGCATCGGCTGCCACGGCGGCGGACGCGACGATCGACCTCGACGGCGGCTGGCTGGTGCCGGGGTTCATCGACACGCAGGTGAACGGCGGCGGCGGCCGGCTGTTCAACGACGACCCGAGCGTGGAGACGATCGCCGCGATCGGTGCCGCGCACCTGCCGTTCGGCACCACCGCCTTCCTGCCGACGCTGATCTCCGACGATCTGGACAAGGTGGACGCGGCGATGCGCGCCGTAGAGCGGGCGATCGCGGCCGGCGTGCCCGGCGTCGTCGGCATCCACCTCGAAGGGCCGTTCCTGTCGCCGGCCCGCAAGGGGACGCACGATCCCGCCCATTTCCGCCGGATCGACCCCGCAGCGCTGCGCCTGCTGACCGGCCTCCGCTACGGCCGGACGCTGGTGACGCTGGCCCCCGAATTGTGCACGCCGGACGATATCCGCACGCTCGCGGCGGCAGGCGTGATCGTGGCGGCCGGGCACAGCGATGCCGATCATGCCACCGCGCGCGATGCGTTCGCGGCGGGCGTCACCGGCGTCACCCACCTCTTCAACGCGATGTCGCCGCTCGGCCACCGCGCGCCGGGGCTGGTCGGCGCCACGCTCGACGACGCCCGCGTCTATGCGGGGCTGATCGCGGACGGCCGGCATGTCGATCCGGTGGCGCTGCGCATCGCCGTGCGCGCCCGGCCGGTCGATCGCTTCCTGCTCGTTACCGATGCGATGCCGACGGTCGGCAGCGCGGATAAGCAGTTCATGCTCCAGGGCCGGCCGATCCGGGCGATCGACGGCGCCTGCGTCGGGCCGGACGGGACCCTCGCTGGATCGGACCTCGACATGGCGGCGGCGGTCCGCAACATGGTGGCGATGACGGGGATCGATCTGGCCGCCGCCGCCGGCATGGCCGGCGCCGCCCCGGCCGCCTTCCTGGGCCTCGCCGATCGCGGACGGATCGAGGACGGGGCGCGGGCGGACCTCGTCTGGCTGGATGCCGCGCTCGCCGTCCGCGGCGTGTGGATCGCCGGTGAACGCCGTGCCGGCTGACGTGGGCATGCAAGGGGCGCCGCCGAACGGGACGATCTGCGCGGATGTCGGCGGCTCGTTCGTCGACATCGCCGTGATCGCCGGCGAGGCGGAGATACTGGCCCGCCGCAAATGGCCGACGCCGATGGCCGACTGGGATGGCTTCGCGGCGATCTTCCGCGATGCGGCGGCGTCCTTCGCCCGCATCGTCGCCCCCGGATCGCCGGTGGCGATCGCCACCGCAGGGCTGGCCGATCCGGGCAGCGGCCGCCTGACCGCCGCCAACGTTCCCGCGATCCACGGTCGCCGGCTCGTCGCGGACCTGTCCGCGCTGCTCGATCGGCCCGTGATCCTGCTGAACGACGCCGATGCCTTCGTTCTCGGCGAAGCGGCGTTCGGCGTGGCGCGCGGCCACCAGCGGGTGTTCGGCGCGATCCTGGGTACGGGCGTCGGCGGCGGGCTGATCGAGGACGGCCGCATCGTCACCGGGCCGGACGGCATCGGCGGCGAATGGGGCCATGGCCAGATCATCCCGGATACCCCCGGCGCGCCCGGCGCCTCCCCCCTCTTCCCGTGCGGATGCGGCCGCAGGGGGTGCCTGGATACGGTGGGCGGCGCGCGCGGGCTCGAACGGCTGCACCGCTTCCTGCACGGCCGCGATGCCGACAGCCACACGATCACCACGGACTGGACGGCGGGCGATCCGTCCGCCACCGCGACCATCGCCTATTTCGTCGAGATCGTGGGCGGGGCCATCGCAATGCTGCTCAACACCTTTCCGGCGTCGATCGTGCCGGTCGGCGGCGGCCTTTCCGCCGCGCCCGGGCTGATCGAGCTGCTCGATCGAAAGGTGCGCGAAGGCCTGCTTCGTCGGACGACCGCCCCGATCCTGCACCGGACCAGGCTGGGCGGCGATGCCGGGCTGCTCGGCGCCTATATGGCGGCGATCACACCGTAGCGTCGGCCGCTTCGCCCGGCGGGCGGGGCCGATGGCGGCGCCCGCCCACCGCGATCGTCCGCAGGCTTTCCGCAACGCCCGCAATTACGATGGCTTCGGGCGGTGGGACGCCTACCGGGCCAGCGCCGCCAGCAGCGCCTGCCTGAACGCCGCCGGATCCTCCACCTGCGGCGCATGGCCGAGGGTCGGGAAAGGCACCAGGCGGGCATTGGGGAACTGGCCGACCGCGGCTTCCGCCGCCTGCGGCACGGTGCGGATCGCGGGGCGCACCGCCGGCGGCGCGCTCGTCGCGCGGAAGGCCGTCAGGTCGCGCATCCCGATCAGCAGCGTCACCGGTTGCTGCACGCGCGGCAGATCGGCGGCGACAGGCTGGGTCTGGATCATGTCCGACAGGCGCGCCTGCGCATCGCGCACCTTGTCGCCGCCCGGCCCGGCATATTGGGCCGCCAGCATCGCCACCCAGCGGTCATATTCGGGCCGCCAGACGCCATGATAGTAATTGCGCAGCTGATAGGCGCGGATCGAGGCGGCGTCGGTCTTCGCCTCCTCGGCGCGGAGCGTGCCGATGTCGGCATAGGGCACGCCTTCGGCCAGCGTGTCGTTCAGGCCGAGCGGGTTGACCAGCACCACGCTCCGCACGCGCCCCGGATAGAGCAGCGCCAGCCGTAGCGCCAGCATGCCGCCCATCGAATGGCCGACGACCGTGACCGGCCCGGCCCCCGCGCGATCGAGCAGCCCTTCGGTCAGCGTGGCGAGCGCTGCGAAACTATATTGATAGCCGGCGGGCTTGGAGGATTTGCAGAAGCCCACCTGATCGGGGGCGATCACGCGATAGCCGTCCGCCGCCAGCGCCGCCGCCGTTTCGCCCCACGTCGCCGCGCAGAAATTCTTGCCGTGAAGCAGCAGCACCGTCCGCCCGTGCGGGCGGACGGTGGCCGGCACGTCCTGATAGGCCATGCGCACGGTGCCGCCCTGCGAGCGCGCCTCGTGCCAGCGCACCGGATAGGGATAAGCGACATGGTCGAGATCGGCGCCGGGCGTGGCGGCGGCGGCCGCTGCGGCGGCGATCAGCGCGATCGTCACGGGCGGGGCATCGCGCAGGCGAAGCCGGCGGTGGCGGTGGCATCGCCCTCGGCCGCCTTCTGCGGGAAGGAGGGGAAGGGGCAGAGCGGGCGCGACTGCGTGTCGCGCTGGCGCGTGGCCGGCACCGCGGCGGGGGCCACGCCATGCTCGACCCATTCGACGAGGGGACCGAGCAGATCGAACCGGTCGAACGTCTCGGCGCCGCCGCGGCAATGGCCCATGCCGGGGATGAGATAGAGGCGGCTGACGCCATCCCATTTCGCCGCCCCGCCGTTGGCGGCGGCGGCGCGCTGCCAGTAATCGAGCGTATCCCACGCCGAGAACCAAGGATCGCTGACGCCGTGATAATAAAGGATGCGCCCGCCGCCGCCGGTGAAGGTGGACAGGTTGGTCCAGGCGTCCGTATCCACCAGCCGCTGCATGCCGTTGGCGCGCACGCCCTCGGCCGCCTTGTCCACGTCCAGCGTCAGCGCGCGATTGGGCGGCCCCAGCGGCCCCGGCTTGCCGGTCGGCAGGAAGCCCGGCAGCCCCGGCCCTTCGGCGACGATGCCGGTATCGTAGGGAAAGGCGGCATAGACCGGCCGGCCCGACGCATCCTTGGGCGGCTGGAACGCCGCCTCCAGCGCCGCCGTCTGCTCAGGCGTCAGGCAGTTGCCGCTTTTCCCCTCGGCGCAGGTCAGCGTGGCGGGGCGGAAGCGGCAGGCGGCGGGATTGCCGATCCAGCCGTCCTTCGCGCCGTCCAGCCCGTCGCAGGCGGCGAGCAGGCCGTTCAGGATCGTCACCCGGTCCGCGGCGGCAAAGATGCGATCGACGATCGGCTGGCCCTGCCCGTCACGCGGCGCGGCCTGATTGAAGGCGACCGCGGCATGCGCGAGGCCAATGTTGGAAAAGCCCGTGCGCATCGCCGGCGCGCCGACGACGATGCCGTCGAAATAGGTGGGAAAGCGTTCGGAAGCGAGCATCCCTTCGCGCCCGCCGGTCGAGCAGCCGACCATGTAGCTGTGATCGGGCGCGCGGCCGTAGGCGGCGGCGACGATCCGCTTGGCGACGGGCACGAACCGCCCGATCGCCCCTTGCGCGAAATCCAGCGTCGCCTGCTGATCGGCCTGGAAACCGGCGTCGAACACCGCGCCCTGATGGCCGCCGTCGGTGGAGGCGACGGCGAAGCCGCGCGCCAGCGCCGGCACCGCCCCCGTCGCCTGCGCCCCCAGCGGCGGGTTGAGCGTGCCGTTGAGGCCGCCGCCGCCCTGCATCAGGAAGCGGCCGTTCCAGTCGTCGGGCAGAGCGACGGCGAAGCGGATGCCGTAGCGCTTGCCGTCCGCGCCGGTCCGCTCGTCGAGCACGCCGGACACGCGACAATGGGCGGGCAAGGGCACGCCGACGAAGGGTTCGGAAGCGGTGGGCTTGACGGTGCCGGCCGCCGCCGCGGGCACGCGCACGGCCGAGACGATGCGCGTATCGGCATCGGCCAGCGCCAGCCGCGCCAGCGCCGCGCAATCGGGGGCACGACCGGCGGCGAGCGGCGGCGCCGCCCCGGCGCGGCCGCCGATCGCCGCCGCCGCGACGGCGCCGATCAACGCCATCCGTGCCCGGTTGCCGACCATGTTCTTCTCCCGCTTTGCCTTTTCGGGCGGCACGATGCGGGCGCCGGGCGGCCGGCGTCAAGCGATCAGCCGGCGGGTTGCATCTCTTCGATCGCGAACAGCGTCTCGCCGACATAGCGTTCGTGCCGCGGATCGAACACCGGCTGCCGATCGAAACTGCGGCCCTCCATCGCAAGATCCTTCAGCCCGTCGAGCTTGAAGGTGCCGAGCTTCACCTCCTTGGGCGGCTGGCCGTCGCGCTCCAGCGCCACCGCGTCGATATAGAGTTCGCCGTGGCGGGTGTACAGGATGTGGGGGGCCAGCACCATCTGCTGGCGATTGTAGGTGCCGATCAGCGCCTTGCGCAGCGCGATCGCCTCGAAGACGACGGGATTCATGCTCATCGCTCCATTTTGGATCGCCGCGACGGCGCGCGCAATGCCCTTTGTGCGTTGCAGCATTATCGCGCCGCCATCCGAAAGGTTCCGCGGCGGATGAACTTGCGGCCGGTTGCCGTGTTCTTGCCGGAGACGCCGCCGCCCGCGGCCAGCCGGAGAGCATCATGGCCACCATTCTCGACACGCGGCCCGCCGCGGCGTCCGCCATCGCCCGCGTGCCGATCACGCTCGTCATCAACGGCCGCGAACGGCGGCTGGAGGTGGAGCCGTGGACGACCCTGCTCGATCTGTTGCGCGAGGAGGAGGGGCTGACCGGCACCAAGAAGGGCTGCGACCACGGCCAGTGCGGCGCCTGCACCGTGCTGATCGACGGCAAGCGCATCAACAGCTGCCTGACGTTGGCGGTGGTCCGCGACGGGGCCGCCGTCACCACGATCGAGGGGCTGGGCGCGGACGGCGGGCTCGATCCCTTGCAGGCGGCGTTCGTGGAGCATGACGCCTTCCAGTGCGGCTATTGCACGCCCGGCCAGATCTGTTCGGCGCGCGGGCTGATCGGCGAGGGCCACGCCACCACCCGCGAAGAGGTGCGCGAAATGATGAGCGGCAACATCTGCCGCTGCGGCGCCTACACCAACATCGTCGATGCGGTGATGGACGTGATCGCGCAGGAGAAGGGGGCATGAACCGCTTCGACTATGCCCGCGCCGGCGACGTGGGCGAGGCGGTGCGCGACGGCGCCGGGGCGGATGCCGCCTTCCTGGCAGGCGGCACCAACCTGATCGACCTGATGAAGGAGAATGTCGCCCGCCCCGCCCGGCTGGTCGACATCAACCGCCTGCCGCTCAAGGACATCACCGAGCTGGACGGCGGCGGGCTGCGCCTCGGCGCGCTCGCCACCAATGCCGACACCGCCTATGACGAACGGGTGCAGGCACGCTATCCGCTGCTCGCCTCGGCGATCCTCGCCGGTGCCTCCCCGCAGCTCCGCAATGCCGCGACCAATGGCGGCAACCTTAACCAGCGCACCCGCTGCTATTATTTCTACGACGTGGCGACTCCCTGCAACAAGCGCGCCCCCGGATCGGGCTGCGGCGCGATCGGCGGGGTCAACCGCATCCATGCGATCCTCGGCACGTCCGACGCGTGCATCGCCACCCATCCGTCGGACATGTGCGTCGCGCTGGCGGCGCTCGACGCGACGGTGCAGGTGACGGGGCCGGACGGCGACCGGTCGATCCCCTTTGCCGACTATCACCGCCTGCCCGGCGACGATCCGGCGCGCGACAACAATCTCCGCCCCGGCGAACTGGTGACGGCGATCGACCTGCCCGCCGAGGATTTCACCGCCCACCACAGCTATTTGAAGCTGCGCGATCGGCTGTCCTACGCCTTCGCGCTCGTCTCGGTGGCGGCGGCGCTCCGCATCGAGAACGGCCGCATCGCGGAGGCGCGGATCGCGCTCGGCGGGGTGGCGCATAAGCCGTGGCGCGTGCCGCACGGCGAAAGCGTGCTGCATGGCGAGGCGCCGGGCCACTCCGCCTTCCTCGCCGCCGCGCATGCGGTGACGGAGGGCGCCGCCGGCCAGGGCGACAATGATTTCAAGGTGCCGCTGGTCCGCAAGGCGATCGTCCGCGCGCTGGCGCAGGCCGCCGCCGGCACCCCCCAGTCCCAAACCGACAAGCGCGTCGCGTAAAGAGGAGCCGACCCATGGCCACCGCACATAAGATCGGCATCGGCAGCCCCGTCTCCCGCGTCGACGGCATCGACAAGGTGACGGGCCGGGCCCGCTACGCCGCCGAACATCGCGTCGCCGGCATGGTCTACGGCTATGTCGTCTCAAGCAGCGTCGCCCGCGGGCGGATCGTGGCGATCGAGGAGGCGGCGGCGCGCGCCGTGCCCGGCGTGGTGGAGGTGATGACGCACCGCAACCGGCCCGACACCGCCTATCGCGACAAGCACTATCAGGACGAGGTGGCGCCCCCCGGCAGCCCGTTCCGCGCGCTGGGCAGCGACGACATCCTGTTCAGCGGCCAGCCGGTGGCGGTCGTCCTCGCCGAGACGTTCGAGGCGGCGCGCCACGCCGCCTCGCTAATCGAAGTCCGCTACGAGCAGGCGCCGCACCAGACCGATTTCGACGTCGCCGCCGCCGACGCCTATCTGCCGAAGACCAAGCGCGACAATTACCAGCCGCCCAAGCCGCGCGGCGATGCCGCCCGCGCCTATGACGATGCGCCGCTGAAGGTGGACGGCGAATATCGCCTGCCGATCGAGCATCACAACCCGATGGAGATGCACGCCTCCACCGTCGAATGGCATGGCGACGGCAGCATCACCGTGCACGACAAGACGCAAGGGGCGCAGAACGTCCAGAGCTATCTGGCCAATATCTTCGGCTTCAAGACGTCGCAGGTGCGGGTGCTGAACCCCTATGTCGGCGGCGGTTTCGGATCGGGCCTCAGGCCGCAATATCAGGTCTATCTGGCGGTCCTGGCCGCCAAGATGCTCGAACGGTCGGTGCGCCTCGTCCTCACCCGCCAGCAGATGTTCACCCATGTCCACCGCCCGGCGGCGGTCCAGCAGGTGAAGCTGGGCGCGGACGAGGCCGGCAAGCTGACGGCGATCGTCAACACCGCGATCAGCTCCACCTCGCGGTTCGAGGACAATATGGAGAATATCGTCACATGGGGGCTGATGGCCTACGATTGCCCCAATGCGATGGGCGACTACAAGCTCGCCGCGACCGATACCTATACCAGCGGCGACATGCGCGCACCCGGCGCCGCCACCGGCATGACCCTGTTTGAGATCGCGATGGACGAGATGGCGGAGAAAGCGGGGCTCGACCCGCTGGCCTTCCGCCTCGCCAATTATTCCGACATCGATCAGATGAACCAGCTACCCTACACCAGCAAGGCGCTGCGCGAGGCCTATGCCGAAGGCGCCGCCGCCTTCGGCTGGGACGCCCGCGAACGGGCGCCGCGATCGATGCGCGACGGGCGCGAACTGGTCGGCTGGGGCTGCGCCACCGGCATGTGGGACGCGCTGTTCCAGAAGACGACCGCCTCGGCCAAGCTCGGCGCCAACGGCCACCTCGAGGTCGCCACCGCCACCGCCGACATCGGCACCGGCACCTATACGGTGATGACGCAGGTGGCGGCCGAGGTGCTGGGCCTGCCGATCGCGCAGATCACCGCGCGGCTGGGCGACAGCGACCTGCCGGCCTCGCCGGTCGAGGGCGGTTCGTGGGCGGCGGCCTCGGCGGGGGCGGCGGTCCAGCTCGCCTGCAAGGCGGTCGCGGCCAAGCTCGCCAAGGCGGCGGCCAAGGTGCCCGGCAAGCCGATCGGCAGCCCGACGCCCGATCAGCTGCTGTTCGAGGATGGCGCGATCGTCCTCAAGGGCGATCGCAGCGCGCGGGTGACGATCGTCGAGGCGATGCGCGCCGCGGGCCTTCCCTCGATCGAGGTGGAGGAAACCGCCTCGGCCGGCCTTTCCGGCATGGCCAGCCAGATGATGAAGGCGCGCGCCACGCACAGCGCCGTCTTCGCCGAGGTGAAGGTGGACGAGGAGCTGGGCGTCGTCCGCGTCACCCGCATCGTCAATGCGGTGGCTGCCGGACGGATCATCAACCCCAAGACGGCGCGCAGCCAGATCCTCGGCGGCGTGGTGATGGGGATCGGCATGGCGCTCCACGAGGAGACCTTCATGGACACGAAGCTCGGCCGCTTCATGAACCACAATCTCGCCGAATATCATGTGCCCGCCCACGCCGACATTCCCGACATCGAGGTGATCTTCGTCGACGAACCGGACCCGGAGGTGACGCCGCTCGGCGTGAAGGGGCTGGGCGAGATCGGCATCGTCGGCACCGCCGCCGCCGTCGCCAACGCCATCTGGCACGCCACCGGCAAGCGCGTGCGCGACCTGCCGATCACGATCGACAAGCTTATCGAGTAAGGGCTTCGGGCGCGAGCAGCCCCCGTCCAGCCAACCGTTCGTGCTGAGTAGCGACTGAGCCTGCCGAAGGCGCGTATCGAAGCATGGCCTCGCGCGGCCGTCCTTCGATACGCCATTTCGACTGCGCTCAATGGCTACGCTGGACGAACGGGGCTAGGAAATCGGACGAAAGTTCAGACACATCGCCCGTATGACGGAACGGCCGCGAGGGCCACGCGTCCCTTCCCTCGACCCCGCATCCAAGGAACCGCCCATGCCCCGCCCCCTGCCCGCCGATGTCCGGCGGATCGTCATCACCGGCGCCTCCAGCGGGATCGGCGCCGCCACCGCCATCGCCTTTGCCGAACGCGGCGCGCGCCTCGTCCTCGCCGCGCGCGGGCGGGAGGGGCTGGAGGATATCGCCGCGCGCTGCCGGATCGCGGGCGGCGAGGCGCATGTCGCGGTGGTCGATACCACCGATGCCGCCGCCGTCGCCGATCTGGCGGAGAAGGCGCGCGTGACGCTCGGCGGGATCGACCTGTGGTTCTCCAACGTCGGCGTCGGCGTGCTCGGCCGCTTCACCGACGTGCCGATCGCCGATCATGCGCGCGTGATCGACGTGAACCTCACCAGCCACATGAACGATGCGCATGCCGTGCTGCCGATCTTCCTCGCCCAGGACCGCGGGATCTGGGTGAACATGATCTCGCTCGCCGGATTCGTCGCCACGCCTTATTCGGCCGCTTATTCGGCCAGCAAGTTCGGGCTGAAGGGCTTTTCGCAATCGCTGCGCGGCGAATTGTCGAAGCGGCCCGGCATCCACATCTGCGACATCTACCCGACGTTCATCGATACGCCCGGCGTCGCCCATGCCGGCAATTACACCGGTGCGCGGTTGAAGCCGCCGCCGGGCGCGATGCCGCCCGAGGCGGTGGCGAAGGCGGTCGTCCGCCTGGCCTTCCACCCGCGCCACAGCACGACGATCGGCATGCCGACCGCGGCGCTGAAGCTGGCGCAGATGTTCGTCCCCAATCTCGCGCCCGCGGTGATGAACGGCTTCCTCGACAAATGGACCGCCGATACCGAGCGCGGGCCGAACGGCAGCGGATCGATCCACGAGCATAAGGGTGACGGCGGCGCGCTCACCAGCGGCTTCCCCCGCCCCGATCCGCGCCCGGCGATCACCGGCGCGGCCGCCGTGGGGGCCGGCATCGCCGCGATCGGCTTCGTTGCGTGGTTCGCCCGCCGCAAGCGGTGAGCGCGGCCCCGTTCGTCACCCCCGACGGGCGCTATATCGTCGTGCGCGGCCGGCTGTGGCGACGGGCGAGCCCCGCCTTGCCCGAGGATCGCCGGCAGGCGCTGGTCGATGCGCTGATGGCCGCGCGCCGCGCCGTCGCGGCGGCGAAGCGCAGCGGCGATGCCGGGGCGCTGGCGGCGGCACGGGCTGAGGTCGATGCCGCCAAGATGGGCCTCGGCGAACGCGGCCCCGTCTGGTGGACGGACGACGCGCCCGACCTCAACCGCCACATGGCGCGCAATACGCCTTATGCCGCATGGTTCGCAGCGCTGGGCGACGATTAGGCCGAATCGATCTCGGCAAATCCTTCTCCCCTCCCTGAAAGGGAGGGGCTGGGGGTGGGTTCGTTGCGAAGGCGCGGTTCCGCCCAACAACGGACGAACCCACCCCCGGCCCCTCCCTTTCAGGGAGGGGAGCGGCAAGGCAGGGAGGACGCTACCCGGCTTCGCCCACCCCAGCCGCTGCCTGAGAGGCGCACGCGATCGAGACGCCTACCCCCCTGCCACCCGCGCATCCCCCTCGCCCGCCGTCCCGGCGCTACCGATCGACCGGTCGATCAGCCCGGTGCGTGCCATGATCCAGAACAGCAGGATACCCGGCATCGCGATCGCGGTCGTCAGCAGGTAGAAGTTCACATAGCCCATCGCCTCGATCAGCGCGCCGGCGGTGGTGCCGGTGACGAGCCGGCCGACGACGCTCGCCGCGGCCGAGATCAGCGCATATTGCGCGGCGGTGAAGCGCAGGTCGCACAAGGCCGAGAAATAGGCGACCAGCGCCACCCCGCCGATGCCGCTGGCGAAGGTCTCGAACGCCATCGCCGCGGCCATGCCCGCCACGCTGTGGCCGCTCGCCGCCAGCCCGGCGAAGCTGAGGTTGGTGAGCGCCATCAGCCACAGCGACAGCACCACCGATCGCTTCAAGCCGATCCGCGCATAGAGCACGCCGCCGACGAAGATGCCGATCAGATACATCCAGAAGCCGGTGCCGACGTCGTAGATCGCGATCTCGTCGTTGGAGAAGCCGAGATCGTCGAACAGGAGGCGCAGGGTCAGGTTGGCGAGCGTGTCGCCGATCTTGTGGAGGAGGATGAACAGCAGGACGAGCACCGCACCCTCCCGCCGGAAGAATTGCGCGAACGGGCCGGTGACCGCGCCGATCCGTTCGCCGAGCGTCCGGCGCGGCGCGGCCTCGCGCCGCCGGGCCGGCTCGCCCAGCACCAGCGCCGCCACCATCGCCGGCAGCGCGAAGATTGTGCAGGCGAGATAGGCACCGCTCCACCCGATCCTAGCCGCCAGCAGCAGCGCCAGCGACGCGGCGGCGGTGGAGCCGATCCGCCAGCCATATTGGGACATGCCGGCGCCGATGCCCATCTGGCGCGGTTCCAGCACCTCGATCCGGTAGGCGTCGATGACGATATCGTAGGTCGCACCCGCCACCGCGACGAGGATCGCGGCGAGGCCGGTCCACCACAGGCTCGCCGCGGGATCGACGAGGGCGAGGTTGGCGACCGCGGCGATCACCAGCACGCCGGCCAGCAGCATCCATGACAGGCGCTGGCCGAGGCCGCCGATCAGCGGCAGGCGTACCCCGTCCACCATCCACGCCCACAGGAATTTCAGGTTATAGACGAGGAAGGCGAGCGAGAAGGCGGTGACGCTCTTCTTGTCGATGCCCGATTGGGCAAGGCGGGTGGTGAGCGTCGCCGCGATCATCGCGAACGGAAAGCCGGAGGAGATGCCCACCGCCAGCGCCGCCAGCGGCCCGCGTTCGGCATAGGGGCGGATGCTGTCGATCAGGCTGGGGCGCGCGGCTTTCATGGGCGCCGACCATAAGCCGGGCGCGGCGCACGGAAAGGGCTTTTCAGGCGGCGCGATCGGCGAACAGGGTCAGGCCCCGCGGCAGGCGCTTGGGCTCCTTGCCCTCGACACGCGCCTCCACCGCCTCGATCGCGGCCAGCAGGTCGCGCTGCGAATAGGGCTTGGCGAGGCAGCCGATCGCCAGCGCCTGCGCTTCGGCCGGGCAGGCGCCCGTCACGAACAGCACGGGCGTCCCCTTGTCGCGCGCGGCGCGCGCCACGTCGATGCCGGTGCCGCCGTCCGACAGGCGCACGTCGGCCAGCACCAGATCGACCGGCTCGGCCGCGAGCCGGGCGACGGCATCGCCCACCGTATCGACGGTGGCCGCCACCTCGAACCCCGCATCGCGCAGGAAATGCTCGTTATCGAACGCCACCAGCGGCTCGTCCTCGACGATCAGCAGCCGGTTTATCACGCGCTTGCGCTTCCCGAATATCATCGCCTGCCCCTGCCGCCCCGCTTCTGCCCGCACCTACCGCTTGACCCGGCCGCCCTTTCGCCCGACCACCGCCCCTCCCCTATCGGAGACGACCGTGGCGCGCAGGCTGACCCTCTTCATACTCGTGGCGATGGCCGGCGGCATCCTGTGCGGCGCCGCAACCCACCATTTCGTTACCGATCCACGCGTGCTTGCCAACGTCACCGACGGGCTTTCGATCCTTACGGACGTGTTCCTGCGGCTGATTAAGATGATCATCGCGCCGCTCGTGTTCGCGACGCTCGTCACCGGCATCGCGCACATGGGCGATACGGCGGCGCTGGGCCGCGTCGGCACGCGCACGATCGGCTGGTTCATCTGCGCCAGCCTCGTCTCGCTGACCCTTGGCCTGATCCTCGTCAATTTGCTCCAGCCGGGCGCCGGGCTGGGCCTGCCGCTGCCCGATGCCACCGCCGCCTCCGGCGTCGACAAGGCCGCCTTCACGCTGCGCGATTTCTTCGTCCATCTCGTCCCCCGCTCGATCTTCGAGGCGATGGCCGGCAACGAGATCCTCCAGATCGTCGTCTTCTCGGTGTTCGTCGGCGTCGCCATCACGGCGATCGGCGAGAAGGCCGCCCCGCTCGTCCGCGGGGTGGAGGCGCTTGTCGCGGTGATGCTCCAGATCACCAATTACGTGATGCGCTTCGCGCCGATCGCGGTGTTCGCCGCGGTCACTGGAGCGATCGCCGCGCAGGGCCTCGGCATCCTGTCCACCTTCGGCTATTTCATGGGGGGCTTCTACCTCGGCCTCATCCTCCTCTGGCTGCTGATGATGGCGGCGTGCTTCCTGCTCGTCGGCAAGCGCGCGACGATCCTGTGGCGCTACATCCGCGATCCGTTCCTGCTCGCCTTCTCCACCGCCTCGTCCGAAAGCGCCTTTCCGCGCACGCTGGAAGCGCTCGACCGGTTCGGCGTGCCGCGCCGCATCTCGGGCTTCGTGCTGCCGCTCGGCTATTCGTTCAATCTCGACGGCACGATGATGTATTGCACCTTCGCGACGATGTTCATCGCGCAGGCCTATGGTATCCATTTGTCGATCGGCGAGCAGATCACGATGCTGCTGCTGCTGATGGTGACATCCAAGGGCGTGGCCGGCGTGCCGCGGGCGAGCCTGGTGGTGATCGCCTCCACCCTCTCCTTCTTCGACATTCCGGAAGCTGGGCTGCTGCTGATCCTCGCGGTCGATCACTTCCTCGACATGGGGCGTTCGGCCACCAACGTCGTCGGCAATGCGGTGGCGAGTGCGGTGGTGGCGCGGTGGGAAGGCGTGCTCGAGGTGCCGGAATCGCCGATCATCGATGCGCTGCCGACCCCGCACGACACGCCCCACGCCGGTGCGCGCGGGCTGGACATCGACCCGGCCGCCAACCGCTGACCCGATATACCGGCGTCGGCCGCTATCCGCGCGGCGCCGGACCTCCTAAGCGCTCGCCCATGGCCATCGCCGAACCCGCCCCCGCCGCCGGCGCCGAGAACCGCGCCGCCGGCATCGGCTACCGCATCCTGTGCATCCTCGGCTTCTCGGTCATGGGGCTGACGCTGAAGCTGGCCGCCAATCATGGCGCCGACCTGCCGACGCTGATGTTCGCGCGATCGGGCTTCGCGCTGATCCTCATCCTCGGCTGGCTGGCGGCCGGGCCGGGCCTCGGCACGATCGCGACGAAACGGCCGTTCGCGCATCTCGGCCGGGCGACGCTCGGCACGATCGGCATGATCTTCGTGATCGAGGCGCTGGTGATGCTGCCGATCGCCGAGGCGACGACGATCACCTTCACCGCGCCGATGTTCGCCACCTTGCTGTCGGCGGTGGTGCTGAAGGAGGCGGTCGGTATCCGCCGCTGGACGGCGGTGGCGATCGGTTTCGCGGGCGTGCTGGTGGTGGCGCGGCCGGGTGCCGCGAGCGACATTCCGCCGCTGGGCGCAGCGCTCGCGATCCTCGCCGCGATCTTCTCGGGCGCGGTCGCGATCACCGTGCGGCAGATGGGGCGGACGGAGACGGTGGGCGCCACCGTCTTCTGGTTCATGGCGGCGGCGGGCGGGGTCGGCCTCCTCGCCATGCCGTGGGCGACGCTGCCGCGCGATCCGATCGCTTATGCCTATCTGGCGCTGGCGGGGGTGGGCGGCGCGGTTGGACAGATCTTCATGACCGCCTCGCTCCGCCACGCGCCGGTCGCGGTGCTGGCGCCGTTCGACTATCTGCAGATCGTGCTGTCGATCCTGTTCGGCTGGGCGATCTGGCACGAGGTGCCGACGCCGCATGTCGTGGCCGGCGCGGCGATGATCGCCGGCGGCGGGGTGTGGACGGCCTGGCGCGAGCATCGCCTCCGCCGCGAACGGGTCTCCGCCACCCCGCCGGAGGGCTGAACGCGCGCCGTCGCCACGGCGGGGGATCGCCGCGTGACAAGGCGTTGCGATTGTTGCTAGGCATAGGGCAATGGAAGCTCCCGACAGATCGCCGCCCCTCGGGCACCGCACGTCCGGCCCCGCCCCGACCGAACGCCGCGAACGCACCCGCCGCGCGATCCTGACCGCCGCCTTCGCGCTGATCGGGCGCGAGAACGGCCTGTCGACGCGGATCGAGGAGGTGTGCGTCGATGCCGCCATCTCGCGCGGGTCGTTCTACAACTACTTCTCCGGCATGGAGGAATTGTTCGCCACGATCAGCCAGCGCGTGCCGCACAGCTTCGTCGGCACGGTGATTGCCGAGATGGGCCGGCTGGAAACCGCCGCCGAACGCTGCGACCACGGGCTGCGCCGCTTCCTCGAGAAAGCGCGCACCGACACGCCCTGGGGCTGGGCGATCGTCAACGTCGGCGCGATGGGCCCGCTGTTCGGCGAGGATATGGCGGCGATGGCGGAGCGGACCGTGGCGGACGGCGTCTCCGCAGGTGAATTGTCGATCGCCGATGCCGGCATCGGCAGCGATCTGCTGCTGGGCGCGATGCACGCCGCGATCCTCGGCCACCTCCGCCGCGGCAGCGACGACGATATGCCGCGGATCGTCTCGCGTGCCGTGCTCGCCGGGCTGGGGGTGTCGCCCGACCGGATCGAGACGATCGTGGCGCGGCGGCAGCCCCCCGCCTGACGCCGGGCGGCTGCTAGAGCCTGATCCAGCAAAGCTGGATCAGGGGCGGAACCGCCCAAGGTTCAAGCGGCACGAAGTGTCGTTGGAATGGCGGTGGAGGGTGGTGCCGTATCCACGTGAGTGGATCAAACGCTAGACCGGCAAACCCCACTCGCCCCGGATATGGCGCGCCGCCAGCGCATAATGGCCGGCGGCCCAGACGTAGCCGACAGCGGCGATGGCAAGCGCCGCGGGCAGCCCGCCCGCCAGCCGGTCGCTGAGCGCGCCGACGATCAGCGGCCCCAGCCCCGCCCCCACCAGCGACGTCACGACCGACTGCACCGCCGCGGACGACGCGCGCATGCGCGGGTGCATCATGTTCTGGAATACGCCATAGGTAGGCGCGATATAGCCATATTGGACGAACGCCGCCGCCGCCAGCAGCACGATCGCCGCCCACGGCGCATCGCGCGTCACCGCCAGCATGTAGAGCGGCCCCGCCGCCAGCAGCGAGAGCGCCGGCACCAATGGATAAGCGCGGGGATCGGCCTTGCCGAAGCGATCGGACAGCCAGCCCGATCCCAGCACCGACAGGACCGCGGGCAGGCTGGACACCAGCCCTGCCACCACCCCGGCCTGGGCGATCGAGAAGCCGTAGCGGCGCAGCAGGAAGGCGGCGAGGAAGACGTTGAGGCCGAAGCCGGTGGCGGTGGCGATGCCCGATCCCGCCAGCAATTGCCTGAGCGTCCGCCGGTCGCGGATGCGCGCCAGCACCGCGCCGAACGGCGGGATCGGCGCCCCGGCTTGCGCCGGATCGTCGAAGCGGCCGCGCGCCGGCTCGATCAGCAGCGCCGCCAGAAGGCCCAGCGCCACCCCCGGTGCTGCGGCGGCGAGGAAGGCGACGCGCCAGCCATGCGCCTCGGCAATCAGCGCGCCCGCCGCCGATCCGATGAAGGCACCCAGCGGCGGTGCCAGCGTCAGCACCGACAGCGCACTCGTCCTTTTCTCTCGCGGATAGAGGTCGGACACGATCGATTGGGTGGCCGGCAGGCCGACCGCCTCCCCCACGCCAACGCCGATGCGCGAGAAAGCGAGCTGCGCGAAGGAGGCGGCCATGCCGCTCGCCGCCGTCGCCACCGACCACAGCAACGTCCCCACCGCGACCAACCGCAGCCGGTGCGAGCGTTCGGCGACACGCGCGACGACCAGCGACAGGCCGACGTTGAGCACGGCGAAGGCGAGGCCGGTGAGCAGCCCCATCTGCGTGTCCGTGGCGCGGAACTCGGTCTTGATCGGCTGGAGCAGCACGTTCATCACGATCCGGTCGATGAAGCCGCAGGTGCTGATCGCGGTCAGGATCGCCAGCGTCCACCCCGGCGAGAGGCGCCAGCGGGCGACGGCCTGCGGCGGTTCGTGATCGGCCATCCTGTCCCCCGATTGTCGTTATCCGGCGCATCCTAGGGATGGCTTGCGGTTTGTCGAAATCACGACGCCGAATGATCGCCATCACGAGATGTGATTAGGCAGGCGCGATCCCACGCGTCCAGACAGGCGCCATGGCCCTCACCCTCTACCACGCCGAACCGCTCGCCAATTCGATGAAGCCGCTGCTGGCGCTGGCCGAAAAGGGCCTCGCCTACGACAGCCGCTATGTCGACCTGCACCGCTTCGAACAGCATGAGCCGTGGTTCGTCGCGATCAACCCGGCCGGGCAGGTGCCGGTGCTGGTGCACGACGGGGCTGTCGTCGTCGAATCCAGCATCATGCTGGAATATCTGGAGGAGGTCTTCCCCGATACGCCGCTGCTGCCCGCCGCGCCGTTGGAGCGGGCGAAGGCGCGGGCGATCGTCAAGCATGTCGACGATCAGGTGATGCCGTCCGTCTCGATGATCGCCTGGCACCACCGCGTCCGCAAGGTGGCGCAGCGCACCGACCCGGCCGAGATGGAAGCGCGCATCGCCCGCATCCCGCTCGCCGCGCAACGCGCCAAATGGCGGACGATCGCGGGCAAGTCCTTCAGCGAGGAGGAACTGGCGCTGTCGCGCACGCGGCTGGCGGAATCCGCGGCGCTCATGGAAGCGCGGCTGGCCGAAACGGGGGCATGGCTGACGGGCGGCGATTACGGTCTGGCCGACATCAACGCTTATGCGCACGTCGGCGCGCGGCTGGCGTGGTTCCCGGCGATCTTCTCGGCCGAGGCGACGCCGCGGCTGCTGGACTGGGCCGCCCGCGTCGAGGCCCGGCCGGCGACGATCGCGGTGAAGGCGATGCCCAACCATACCGGCCAGTCGCTGTCCGGCACGATGGCGATCGAGGACGAGGCGGCGGGGTAGGAAACCGGCTGGCTCCCCCCTCGATCGGGGCGGCCGAAGCTCCGGGCAATCGCACCCCCATTCGGATCGAACGAAGCCTGTCCCGAGCGAAGTCGAGGGTCGAGACCCGCATACCGCATCGGCCGCGCGTGGTCCTCGACTACGCTCGGACCGAACGGAGCTTGTAGCCCAAAATCGGCCCCTACCCCTCCTCCCCGATCGCCGCGGTGATCGCCTGCTCGAACGATCGCACCGCCTCGCGCTCGAAATAGGCGCGTTCCATGCCGAGGCTGATGCTGAGACCGATCACGCTCTGCGACAGAAGGCCGTAGAGCCATACGAAGGAGAAGCGCACCCGTTCGCGCTGCGCCTCGCTCAGCGGCCTGCCGCGGGCCTCTTCGACGCAGGCCATGAACCGGGCCGAATAGCGGCCGCCCATCTGGCTGATCGGCTGCCAGTCCGCCTTGCCTTCCAGATGCCGCTTGATGACCGAGCGGAGGAACCCCCCGTAGCGCCGGTAATTGGCGACGGCGCCGCGCGCCAGCGCCGCGGGCAGATCGGCAATCGGGGTGGTGGCGAACGTCTCCTCCGCTTCCGCCTCGCGCCGGCGGATCATGTCTTCGACCAGGAAGCGGAAGAAATCCTCCTTGGTGCCGAACCGATAGTGGAAGCTGCCCACCGAGCAGCCCGCCGCCCGCGCCAGTTCCCGCACCGAGATCGAATCGAAGTCGCGCGTCTCGGACAATTCTCGCGCCGCCGCCACGATCCGATCGAACGCCTGCCGGCTGCGGGCCTGCTGGGGATGACGGGCGGGGGCGACCATCGCGGCTTGGTGCCGCGCCGCCCCCTTGCCGTCAACGATTGAACTTGAACCCGCGATCAAGTTCGATACCATGGAGGGCGGTGCACCAAGACACCGCCGATGGAGACGGATGTATGGAGATGTCGCAGGCGGCGGCGGGGGGCGGCGCAACGCGCGGTGCCGGCGGCATCTTCGCCATGGCGCTGCTGTTCGCCGCCCTCATCTCCGAAGGTTTCGACCTCCAGATGGCGAGCTTCGCCGCACCCGCCGTCGCCACCGAATTCGGCACGACGCGCGCCGCCATGGGGCCGTTCCTGTCCGCCAGCCTGGTCGGCGTGCTGCTGGGGGCGGTGGCGGTGGCGCCGCTGGGCGATCGCTTCGGCCGGCGGCGGCTGATCGTCGGCGGGTGCCTCGCCTATGGCATCCTCTCGCTGGCGGGTGCCTTCGCCACCTCGCTCGGCCAGTTGACGCTGCTGCGGTTCGTGATCGGCCTCGGCCTGGGCGGGGTGCTGCCCAATGCGCTGGCGCTGGCGGGCGATCTCGCCCGGCCGGGGCGGACGGCGATGGCGGGCGCGATGATCGGCATCGGCATCACCTTCGGCGGGGTCGTGGCGGGCCTCGCTTCGGCCGCGCTAATCCCGGCCTATGGCTGGCGCGGCGTGTTCGTGACCGGGGGCGTGCTGCCGCTCGCCATCGCCGCGCTGCTCGCGGCCTTCCTGCCCGAATCGCCGGTGCTGCCGGGCCGCGCGCGCGATCGGCGGATCGGCCTCGGCGAATTGCTCCGCCATGGCCGTGCGGGAATGACGCTGCCGATCTGGCTGGTGTTCGCCTGCGTGCTGATGACGGTCTATCTCCTCACCGGCTGGATCCCGCTGCTGCTGACGCAGGAGGGGTTCAGCGTGCGCGAGGCGGCATTGGTCGCAACCCTGTTCCAGGGCGGCGGGGTGGTGGGCGGCGTCGTCGCCAGCCTCGCGCTTCACCGCCATGGCTGGCGCGTCGTCGCCTTCTTCGCGGCCGGTGCGGCGCTGGTGCTGATGGCGCTGGCGGCCTTCGCGGCAGGCACGCTGCTGCTGTCGATCGGCGTATTCGCGGTCGGCTTCTTCGTCACCGGCATGCAGAATGCGATCAATGGCGCCGGCGGCGCCAGCTATCCGCCGCGGCTGCGCGCCAGCGGCCTCGGCTGGGCGCTCGGCATCGGCCGGCTCGGCTCGATCGCCGGGCCGCTGGTCGGCGGCCTCGCCGCCACGTTCGGCATGACGACCGCGCGCGACCTGTTCCTGCTGCCGCTGCTGCCGGTCGCCCTCGCCGCCGCGGCGGCGCTGTGGCTGGCGACGCGCATCGCCTTCGACGACAATCGGGAGAATATGTGATGGCCAAGTTGAGGAAGATCGCGACCGAGGAAGCCTTCTCGATCCCTGAAGTCGCCGCCGCCCTGCGCGACGTGGTGCGCGGCCCCAGCAACAGCCTCGACAAATTGCTGGTCAAGGGCATCTACGATCATACCCCCGGCGAGGCCGGCTATGGCGAGATGGACTTCCTCTCCGGCCTGATCGACGTCGAGGACCGGCGCCTGAAACAGATGGACGATTATGGCGTCGATATGCACCTGCTGTCGCTGACGGCACCGGGCGTACAGATGTTCGATGCCGATACCGCGACCGATCTCGCCGCCCTCGCCAACGATCGGCTGGCCGACATCTGCCGCCGCCACCCGACGCGCTTCGCCGGCCTCGCCAGCTTCGCGCCGCACAGCCCGAAACGCGCGGCCAAGGAAATGGAGCGCGCGATCAACGACCTGAAGCTCAACGGCTTCATCCTCAATTCGCACACCAACGACGAATATCTCGACGATCCGAAATTCTGGCCGGCGCTGGAAGCGGCCGAGGCGCTCGATGCCTGCATCTACATCCATCCCCGCGCCGCCTCCTACGGCCTCAAGGGGCCGTTGCAGGATTACGGCATGGATTCGGCGATGTGGGGCTATGGCGTCGAGGTCGGCACGCATGCCGTGCGGATGATGGCCTCGGGCCTGTTCGACCGCTTCCCGAAACTGAAGATCTGCATCGGCCACATGGGTGAGGCGGTGCAATTCTGGATCTGGCGGATCACCTTTATGAACAGCCGCGCGCAGGGCATCGGTCGCGCGCCGAAGACGGAGCTGACGATGGAGGAATATTTCCGCCGCAACTTCGTCATTACGACGAGTGGCGTCGAGGATCCGCTGGCGCTCCAATATTCGATCGATAAATTGGGCGCCGACAATGTGCTGTGGGCGATCGATTATCCCTATCAGCCGATGAAGCCCGCGGTCGATTTCATCGAGCAGGCCCCGCTCAGCGACGAGGTGCGCGCCAAGGTGGCGCACGGCAATGCCGAACGCATCTTCCACATCGCCCCCGCCGCCGACTGACCGACCACATCACCGCCGGGACCGCCGCCATGAGAGACGGCGGCCCGGCCATCAGGGAGAGAGATGATGCGCCCGAAGGCCTCGCTGCTGCTTGCCGTAGCCGTCACCGCGATCACTGCCGCCGGCCCGCTGGCCGCGCAGACGACCGCGCCGGAGAACCAGACCGCCACCAACCCCGCGCCCGCCGAGGATGCCGCCGCCACCGCCGCGGGCACCGTCAACAGCCCCGGCACGATCACCACTGCCGCCACGGCCGATGCCGCGCCGGCAGCGCGTGCGGGCAATGAGGAGATCATCGTCACTGCGCAATTCCGCTCGCAGAAGTTGCAGGATACGCCGCTCGCGATCACCGCCGTGTCCGCGGCGATGCTGGAGGCGCGCAGCCAGACCAACATCTCCGAAGTGGCGGCGCAGGCCCCGTCGGTCACGCTGAAATCGAACAGCGCTTCCTATGGCCCGTCGCTCGCCGCCAACATCCGCGGCGTCGGCCAGTTCGATTTCCATCCCGCGCTCGAACCCGGCGTCGGCATCTATGTCGACGACGTCTATTATTCGACGCTGACCGGTTCGGTGCTCGACCTGCTCGACCTGGAACGGGTCGAGGTGTTGCGCGGCCCGCAGGGGACGCTGGCGGGCAAGAATTCGATCGGCGGCGCGATCAAGCTCTATTCCAAGAAGCCCGAAGGCACCGACACCGGCTATGCGTCGGCCACCTACGGCATCCGCGACCGGTTCGATTTCCGCGGCGCCTTCGATCTCGGCATCGCCGAGGGGCTGGCGGTGCGGCTGGCGGGCGTCAGCCGCGATCAGGACGGCTACGTCAAGCGGCTGGACTATGGCTGCGTCAATCCGGGGCAAGGCATCCCGGCGCTGCGCGAGCCGGGCAATTGCGTCCTCTCCCGCCAGGGCGAGGTGGGCTATCGCGCGGTCCGCGGGCAGATGCGCTGGTTCGGCGACGGACCGATCGAGATCAACCTGATCGGCGACTATACGCGCGAGAAGCA
Source organism: Edaphosphingomonas fennica (assembly GCA_036946415.1). Lineage (GTDB taxonomy): Bacteria > Pseudomonadota > Alphaproteobacteria > Sphingomonadales > Sphingomonadaceae > Sphingomonas_Q > Sphingomonas_Q fennica_A. The sequence continues at coordinate 28,662 of JAQIJD010000018.1, forward strand.
CGAGATCGCCGGTTCGGTCGCCACCTTCTCCAACTACACCGGCCCCAGCGACATCAACCCCTTCCCGACGCCGCAGCGGCTGGATTCGCGCTTCATCTGCGGGCGCTACTGCAATTACTCGGCCTATCGCTCGCCGGCTGACGGGCCGTTCCTCGAATCCGTCATTCCGGGGCAAGTCGATTACAAGGGCGGCGGCGTCTCCGGCCAGATCGACTGGCAGCTGGCCGACCGGCTGACGCTGACCTCGATCACCGCCTATCGCAAATATGTCTCGCGCTTTTCGAACGAGGACGATCTGTCGCCGCTGTCCCACTCGCTGGGCGGGCAGAACACGCTCGACTTCCACAACTTCTCGCAGGAACTGCGGCTGAACGGGAGCGCCATCGACAATCGCCTGAACTATACGATCGGCGGCTATTATCTCGACCAGAAGACCTTCTACACCGCCCGGCAGGATCTGCGCTACGTGGCGGGCGGCGGGCTCGTCTTCGTCTCGGGCGATCCGGTGCCGGCCTTCACCAAGGCGGTGTTCGCCAATGCCAGCTTCGACCTGACCGAGGCATTGTCGCTGACCGGCGGTATCCGCTACAACAAGGAAGGCAAGGATTACAGCTATCGCCGGCGCGATCGCTTCGGCAACCTGCTGGGCGGGCAGAATGCGCTGCTGGACGGGCGCACCGGGCGCTTCCGTGGCGACCGCGTCGATTATCGCGGCGTCGCCCAATATCGCTTCAGCGATGCGGTGATGGCCTATGCCCAATATTCGACCGGCTTCAAGGGCGGCGGCGTCAACCCGCGCCCCTTCGCCTTCACCCAGGTCCAGCCGTTCGGGCCGGAGACGCTGAAGACGGTGGAGATCGGCACCAAGACCGATCTGCTCGACCGCCGCGTGCGCCTCAACCTCGCCGCTTTCTCCAGCCGCTACGACGGCGTACAACTGAGCCTCAACGCCTGCCCGCAGTTCAACCCGCCCGGCCTGCCGGCGGGCGCCGCCTTCCCCTGCAACCTGCCCGCCAACGTCGGTTCGGCGGACATCAAGGGGGTCGAGCTGGAAGCCAACTTGCGGCCCACCGAGGGCCTGCTGATCGACGGGGCGGTCAGCTATCTCGACTTCGAATATCGGCGGATCGATCCGCTGGCGGGCGGGCCGTCCAACCCCTCGGGCGTGCAGCTCGACATGATTTCGCCCTACACGCCCAAGTGGAAGTGGAGCGTGGGGGCGCAATATGAGGTGCCGCTGGGGCCGATCGGCTTCGTGACGCCGCGGCTCGACGCCTCCTACCAGTCGAGCGTCTACGGCACCGCCGTCAATTCGGCGCGCACCTTCATTCCCGGCTATACCGTCGCCAACGCCCGCCTCACCTATCGCAATACGGAAGGCGATATCGAGGTCTCGGCCGAGCTGACCAACATCTTCGACAAATATTATTTCCTGACCTCGTTCGAGATCAACAGCGCCGCCGGCATCGCCAACGCCCAGCCGGGGCGGCCGCGCGAATGGGCCTTGTCGATCCGGAAGAAGTTCTGAGTGCTTCAGGCACTGGTGGTGATCGTAGGATGACGAACCTGCCACCCCCGTTCACCCCGAGCGTGATCGAGGGGCACGCGGGGCAGATGTTCCGCATGTGCCTCGACTGCGCTCGGCATGAACGGGGGCGGGGTTTGGGCCAATGTCAGAGAAGGCTGCCCTGTGCCGGCTCCGCGGTGGCGGCCGGCGCGCCGCCCGCACCCCGCCGGGCAAGCTCGGTCGCTGCCGAGAAACGCACGTCCTCGTCGCGATCGGCGGCGAGGCGGGCGAGCGTCGCGGCATCCAGCTCCTCCCAATACCGGCCGCGGTCGGGACCGGCGGGGACGCGCGGCAGGAGGCCGGGTTCGGCGCTCCACGCCAGCAATTGCGCAAGCGAGGCGGCGTTCAGCATGTCGCGCAGATGATGCGCGGTGACATAGGCGTCGGGCATCGCACGATGCACGGGCAGGCCGACGGCGCGGTCCAGCCCCGCCGGCATCCGCCAGTAGCGCAGCACCTGATTGGAGAAGCTGGGCGAACCCGGCCACAGCCGGAGCGCGCATTTCCAGGTGCAGATCCACCGCGCACCGCCGCTCAGCGCCGGCGTACAGAAGCGTTGCTCGAACGAGGCGCGATGCGCCGCCAGCGCCAGCACGCCACCCACCGGCCGCAACACGGCCGGCGCCACGTCCCGCCACGCCCCCGCCCCGGCGACATCGGCATCGACGATATGGTGGACCGCCATCGTGACGGGCGGGATCGGCCGGCCGGGATCGACCAGCAGCGCCCCGCGCGCCTCGTTCACGATCCAGCGGCCGGCGGCGTCCTGCACCACGTCCTGCCAACCGATCTCGCACACCCCATGCGCGGGCGGGCGGGAGCCGGTCGTTTCCAGGTCGATCACGCGGATGCGGGGCGGCGGCATCTCACCGATGTGGGGGCGACGCCGATCCCCGCAACCGTCAGGCGGTCACGGCGCGCATCGCCTCCAGCACCTGCACGGTTTCGAGATGGGCATGATGGATGGATGCCGCATCGGCTCCGATCGCCTCGACCGCCTTTCGCGCTTCGCGAACCTCCTTCAGAGGCGCGTCATATTCGGCCGATTCGAGTCCATGCGCAGGCTTCACCGCCAATTCCTGCGTTACCGTCACGATCGATAGCGCATCGACGCGGAAGGCGGTTTCAAGCTTTCTATTGTCGCCCGCCTGCTCGGATCGGTCGAACAGCTTGCCGATAAGCCCCGATGCTTCATTCAGCAATGTCACCAATTTCGCCATGTCACAGCACCCCTCCGATTGCGCCGGCCAGACCGCCCAGCCGGCCGATGACGTCCCACACGAGATCGGACTGTTCCTTGCGGACCTGCGCCACCTGCTGCGGCGTCGGCTTGTCCGCGACGAAGCCGCGCAGCGTACGATGCTGGCTTTCCAGCTGGCTCAACATCGTCTCGGTCGCGGCGAGGCCGGCATCGATCCGATGCTGTTCCTCCAGCGCGGTGACGAGCTGCGCCAGCGTGTCGCGGCGCTGCTGGAAATCGGTCATCGCCCGCAATTTCCGGTTGGTCGCGATGACGATCGAATTGCGCGCGACCTGACCGGAGGTAACGACCACCCCCACCTGAATTGCCTTGACCCCCTCCCGCAGGGTCGCGATCTGCGTCTCGACCTTGGCGCCGTCACTGGCGACGTAGCGCCTCACCGCATCGGCCTGCTGCGAGACCGCAGCGAGACCCGATAGATAGTCGATCATGCCGGCGACCGCGGTCGCCGCATCCTTGCCGTCCGTCGTCGCCTTGCCGATCGCGTCGGCCGCCTCGGTCGCCGGCTCGAACCCGGCGGCCTTCAAGGCATCCTGCAACGTCTTCAGCCGCGCCCCCGCATCGGCCACCGCCTGCGTGAAGCGGGGCGCCGGCTTGTCGGTGAGCATCCCCAGTTCGCCGACATAGGCCGCCAGCGCGCCCACCGCTTCGGCGAGAGCGGGGGCGATCGTCTCGTCGGCGGACTCGATCGGGTAAGGCAGCGCATGGGTCGCATTCTTGTCCACGCACAGCGACGTGCCGTCGCTGAAGTCGCCGCGTAGATAGATGGTCTGTGCCCACTGACACGAGGGATCGGACGCCACCAGGAGCACGTTCGCCGCCAGTTGCCGCTGCCGCGCACGTTCGAAGAAGGCCGCGGCGGCGGTGCCGGCATTGCGGCCGGCGGCGACGAAGGACTGCGTTTCGGAAACCAGCACGATGGGCGTCGCACAAGCCGAGAGCAGCGCCGCCGTCGCCAGCGCCATCGGCCAGCGCGCCGCCTGCCGGAGCGATCGAATATGTCCGTCCCTGCGCATCGTCGCACCTCCTCCGGTCCGGCACCTCGCGGGCGCGCGGATCATCTTTCCATGTTGGGGGACGCACAGGCGGTCGGTGCCGGCCGGGCACCTCTGGCGGCGGCGATGATGCGCCTCCGCGCGGCGCGTGCCAACCGGCAGAGGCGGACGATACGACCAAATCCGATGCAGATCGCGGCGCTTGCCGAACGGCCGAAGCGGCCTATTGTGCAGGCACGCGAAGGGAGGATTGGCCTTGCGGATCGTAACGCCCGCCCGCTCGATCCCGCCGTTGCTGGCGCTGGCGGCGCTGGCCGCGTGCGATCGCGGCACGCCGGCCGATCCGCCGCCCGCCGCCCCGCCCGCCGCACGTCCGGTTGCGACCGCACCGCACCCCGGCGATTATACGCTCTACCGGGCGGTGGCGACCGATCTGGCGGCCAGGGGCCGGCTTGGCCTCGCCGACCATCTGACCGAAAGCTGGGAGGGCGGCGCCACCGCCCCCCGGCCGATATTCGATGCCGCCCAGTGCGTCCCGCTCGACATCTTGCCCGAGGAGCGGCTGGGCGCGCGCGAAGCCGCGCTGCAACAGGCCGCCGCGCGCGCCGCCCGGCTCGAGCACGAGCTGCAACGCGCGGGCTACGACCGGGCGGTCTATGCCGCCCCGCTCGATGCCTTCGAGCGGGCCGCCGCCGCGCCGGGCGCGGACCTCGACGCCCTCGCCGACGCTTTCGCCCGCGCCGCCGAGCCGCGCCGCCGCGCGCGCCAGCCCGATCGCCCGCCGATCGTCTACGAAGGCGGCTGCGGTGCGGGGGAGAGCGACGTGCCCTTCGCCATCTCCCCCGCGGACGGCGAGGCGCGGCTGATCCGCGTCTTCTCCTTCGCGGTCTGCGCGAAACGGCGGACCGATCCCTGGGATGCGACGCGCTGCCCCGGCTGGATCGGGGTGCGCGACGGCGGGCGGCTGCCGCTGTCGGGCACCTACGCCGTGCAGGTGCGCTGGCCGGACGGGCGCGGCTGGCGCGGCGACGTGACCGCGCAGGGCTTCGACGAGACCGAAGACCCCGCCCCGATCCGGCTGACGGCGCCGCCGCGATGATCGCCGCCTATCTGCGCGACGTGCGCCACGTCCTCGTCATCGGCGGCGGCTTCGCCAGCCTGCCGCTGCTGCTGTCGCTGGCCGCCCTCCAGCCGCCGTGGCCGCCTGCGATCGGCTACGTCTCGGCAGCGGTCGTGCCCGTCGCCTCGCTGCTGGTGTGGGAATGGGTGCGCGATGCGCGCCGCACCGTCCGCCGCCGCTGGATGCTGGCGGCGCTGATGCTGACGCTGGGCGGCCTCGCCGCCTATATGACCGGCTATTCGCTGTTCGTGGAGGATGTGCCCGGCTCGGCCGGCCGGGTCGTCCGCGGCTATCGCTGCACCGCGGATGCCGCGCTCGTCTACGGCGCCGCCTGCCCCGATCTGCCGCGCGACGCGCTGCGCGAGGCGGAATGGGAGGCGCCCCTCCTCTGGACGCGCGGATCGATCACGATCGTCCGCCTCGGCCTCGCCGCCGCCTGGCTCGCCTTCGTCGCCGGGCTGGTCGCCTTCGTCGGCGCGGTCGTCGCCGGGCGCCGCGTCGGTATGGCAAGTGCGGACTAACGTTCGTTAAATCGCTTGCACCGCGCGCCTCGCCGCCCGATGACGGGGCGGAGAGGAGCCCATGTGGCGCGCGTTCAAATTGCAGGCCTGTCCAAGGACTTCGGCGGCACGACGGCGTTGGCGCCGACCGATCTCGACATCGCCGACGGCGAGTTCGTCGTCATCGTCGGGCCGTCCGGCTGCGGCAAGTCGACGCTGCTCCGGCTCATCGCCGGGCTGGATACGCCCACCACCGGCCGCATTTGCATCGGCGGAGAGGACGTGACGGAGGCGGCGCCGGTCGATCGCGGCCTCGCCATGGTCTTCCAATCCTATGCGCTCTATCCGCACTTGAGCGTCGCCGACAATATCGGCTTCCCGCTGAAGATGGCGCGCCGCCCCAAGGCGGAGATCATGGCGCGGGTGGCGGCGGTGGCGGCGACGCTCGATCTCGGCCACCTGCTGAAGCGCCGGCCGCGCGCGCTCTCGGGCGGGCAGCGGCAGCGCGTCTCGATCGCGCGGGCCATCGTCCGCCAGCCGCGCGTGCTGCTGCTGGACGAGCCTTTGTCCAACCTGGATGCCGAACTCCGCGTCCGGATGCGGCATGAATTCGCCCGCCTCCACGGCATGCTGGGGGCGACGATGATCTACGTCACGCACGACCAGATGGAGGCGATGACGCTCGCCAACCGCATCGTCGTCATGGCGGCAGGGCGCGTGGAGCAGGTGGGCGCCCCGCTCGATCTCTACGATCGGCCGGCCTCGCTGGCGGTGGCGCGCGCGATCGGCTCGCCGGGGATGAACCTGCTGCCGGCGGTCGTCGCCGCCGCCGATGCCGGTGGCGCCACGATCCGGCTGGCCGAGGGCGGCACGCTGCGCGCCGCCGTGCGGGCCACGCCGGGCGTGACGGTGACGCTGGGGGTGCGACCGGAGCATCTGATACTGGCCGCCGCCGGGCCGTTCGCGGGGCCGGTCGAATTGTTCGAGCGGCTCGGCCCGCTCTCCTTCGCGCATCTCGGCACGCGCGGGGCGGTGGAGACGATCGTGGCGCAGCTTCCGGGGGACCGGCAGGTGACGCTGGGCGAGCCGCTGGCCTTCACCGCCGCGCCGAACCGCATCCACCTGTTCGGCGCCGACGGGCAGGCCCTGCCGGGCGTCGATGCCGCGCCGCACTGGCCGGCGGCGGTCGGCGCTATCCCTTGAGGCTGCCGCCCAGCAGGCCGTTCGTATAATAGCGCTGGAGGGCCAGGAAGATCGCCAGCACGGGCAGCGTCGTCACCACCGCCGCCGCCATCATCAATTCGGCCTCGGCGGCATGCTCGCGCGCGATCCCCGCCACCGCCACCGGCAGGGTGAAGCGGTTCTGGTCGCTGAGCACGATCAGCGGCCACAGGAAGTCGTTCCAGCTGCCGAGGAACAGGAACAGCGCCAGCGTGACGACGATCGGCGTCAGCAGCGGCAGCACGATGGCCAGGAAGATGCGCCCCTCGCTCGCCCCGTCCAGCCGCGCGGCATCGAGCATCTCGTCGGGAACGGACAGCGCCGCCTGCCGCACGAACAGCAAGGCGAACACGCCGGCGAGGCTCGGCAGGATGACGCCGGCATAATTGTCGACGAGGCCCAGTTCGCGGAAGATCAGGAACAGCGGCAGCATCGCCACCTGCCCCGGCACGACGAGGCTGGCGATCAGCAGCTTCAGCAGCCGATCGCGTCCCCTGAAGCGCAGCTTGGCGAAGGCATAGCCCGCCGGCACCGTCAGCAGCAGCCCGAACAGCGTGGCGAGGGACGCGATGGCGATACTGTTCCACAGCGCCGGCACGATCCGGTAATCGAACCACGCCCCCTCGATCGCGCGGCGGACGAGCAGTTCATGATAATTCTCCCACGACCAGCGGCTCGGCCAGAAGGGCGGCGGGAAATGGCCCGATTCCCCGCGCGGCATGAAGGAGACGGTGACCATCCAGACGAGCGGCAGCAGCACGATCGCCGCCAGCGCCGCGATGGCGGCATTGGCGAGGATCGCGCGCGCCATGCGGCGGGGGCCGGCTACAGCCATTCGTAGCGCCGCCCGATCCGCGTCTGGACGATGGTGAGCGCGAGGATGGCGAGGAACAGCAGCATGGCGACGGCGCTCGCCTGCCCGAGGTTCCACCATTTGAACCCCTCGTCGAACATGAAAAAGAGGATCGTCACGGTGCTCTGCGCAGGGCCGCCCAGCGTCATCACATAGGGTTCGGCGAACAGCTGGAGGAAGCCCGCCACGCTCATCACCGCCGCCAGCAGCAGCACCGGGCCGATCGCCGGCAGGGTGACGTGGCGGAAGCGGTGCCAGCGCGACGCGCCGTCGAGCCGCGCCGCCTCCATCAGATCCTGCGACACGGCGGACAGAGCGGCGGTGAAGACGATCATGTTGTAGCCGAAAATCTTCCACGTCACGAAGAGCAGGATCGCCGGGATCGAGGCGCGCGGATCGCCCAGCCAGTCGACCGGCCCCAGCCCCAGGAAGGAGAGGGCATAGTTGACGAGGCCGTAGCGGGTGTTGAGCAGGAATTGCCAGACCACCGCCGTCGCCACCACGCTGGTGACGTAGGGTGCGAACAGCGCGACGCGCCACAGCGGCTTCCACCTGACCGTCGCCTCGTTGAGCGCCAGCGCCGCCAGCAGCGACGCGCCGATCGCCATCGGCACGCCCAGCGCGGCGAACAAGGCGGTATTGGCGACGGCGCGCCAGAACAGCGGCGTCGCCAGCAATTCGGCGAAGTTGGCGAGGCCGACGAAGCGGAGGTTGGCGGTATCGGCCAGCGCGTAGACGCTATAGTCGGTCACGCTCAGCGCCAGCGCCAGCAGCGTCGGCAGCGCCAGCACGACGAGGATGACGGCCAGCACCGGCCCGGCGAACAGCCACGCCGTCCGTTCCTGCCGCGTCATGCGATCGCCCCCCGGTCGAGCAGCGCGCGGCGCTTGGCGAGCAGGCGATCGACGCGCGCGTCCATCGCCGCGGTCGCCTGGGACAGCGTCAGGTCGCCGCGCACCAGCCGCTCCGCGATCAGCTGCACCTCGATACGGATGCGTTCCCATTCGACCACGTTTGGCTGGTCGGCGGGGGCCTGCATCTGATCGAGGAAGGGGCGCAGCACCGGCGCCTGCATCTGCGGCGCGGCCCAGGCCGCCTGCCGCGCGGGCAGGCTGCCGATCAGCCGCTGGACGTGCAGTTCGGCCGGCGCCCCGGTCAGATAGCGGACGAGCGCCCATGCCGCCGCCGGCCGCGGCGATCGGGCCGCGACGCACAGGCTGGCGCTGATGCCGCCCGCCGGCCCCGGCCCGTCCGGCCCCGGCATCCGCGCCACCCCCCAGCGATCGTCGGCGATCTCGGCGCGGCGGCGGCGCAGGTCGAGCAGCATGGCGGGCGAGCGCGGGTAGATGGCGAACGCCCCTTGCGCGAAGGCGGCGAAGGGATCCTGCAATTCGGTCGAGAGCATCGTCGGCGCCAGCCGCTCGTCGTAGAGCGACTTGTAGAAGCCGAGCGCGCGGGTGAAACCGGGGGAGCGGAAATTGCCGCGCGTATCCCGGTCGCGCAGCATCGGATCGCCGGTCTGCGCGGCGAAGGTGACGAGCGTGTCCCACCAGTTGAGCGGCATCAGGAACACCCACTCGTCCGGCCGGCGGCGCTTCAGCGCCCGCCCCATCGCCCGCCAGCCGGCCCAGTCGGCGGCGGGCCGGTCGTAGCCCGCCGCCGCGAGCAGATCCTGCCTGAAGAATTGCGCCTGCGGGGCGACCGACCAGGGCACCGCATAATCCCGGCCGCCATAGCGCCCCGCCGCCAGCGTGCCGGGGAACAGCCCGTCGAGCAGCGCGCGATCGGCGACGGGGGCAAGCGCGCCGACCATCGCGAATTCCCCCACCCAGCCGGCGGGCAGCATCAGCGCGTCGGGCAGCGCGCCGCTGGCGTGGGCGGTCAGCAATTTCTCGTGCGCCGCCGTCCACGGCAGCGATTGCACCTCGACGGCGAGGCCGGTCGCCTGCGTGAAGGGCGGCATCAGCAGCGGCGCGTAATCGCCCTCATAGCCCATCGCCCAAAGGCGCAGCGCCCCCGCCTCCCGCCGGGGCGTGCAGCCGGCGACGCCGACGCCGGCCAGCACCGCCATCAGTTGGCGGCGCGTTATCCCCGGCGCTGCGATCCTCTCCATCGGCGGGGTTGTGCCAGCCTCGTCAACAACTTGCCACAAGTTCCGGCGGACCCGGCAGCCCTTATCATGCGTTTGTGCGCGCGATGCCGAAGGGATAGCCCGGCATCGCAAAGGGGACGGATGCTCATGCCATCGATGAAGACCTGCCGCGCGCTCCTGATCGGCAGCGCGGCGCTGGGGCTGCCCGCGGCCGCGGCGGCGCAACCGGCGCCGGCCGAGGATTCGATCGTCGTCACCGGATCGCGCATCCAGCGCCCCGATTACGAGGCGCCCAGCCCGATCGTCTCATTCGATGCCGCGCGCATCACCCAATCGGGCACCACCAACGTCACCACCTTCCTCCAGCGCATCCCCGCGCTCAGCAATTCCACCGACAGCAGCCGCTCGGCGGGCAATGCGCAGGCGGACGGGGCGATCGGGCAGGCGGGCCTCAACCTCCTCGACCTGCGCGGCCTCGGCACCAACCGCACGCTGGTGCTGGTCAACGGTCGCCGCCACGTCGCCAGCCAGTTCGAGACGGCCGCGGTCGACATCAACACCATTCCCACCGACCTGATCGAGCGCGTCGACGTGCTGACCGGCGCGGCTTCGGCCGTCTACGGGGCGGACGGCGTGTCGGGCGTGGTCAATTTCGTCCTCCGCCGCAGCTTCGACGGGATCGCCGCGCGCAGCCAGATCGGCATCTCGCAACGCGGCGACGGCGGCAACCGCTTCGGATCGGTGATCGCCGGGCGCAATTTCGCCGACGGGCGCGGCAATGTGACGCTGGCCTACGAATATAATGCCGAAGACCCGCTGGCGAACGACGATCGCGCCTCGCTGCGCTCGCCCTCCCGCGTGTTCTTCGTCAACAACGCCAATTACGTCCCCGGCCAGGCGGGCTCGTTCCAGAAGATCCCGACGCGCGACAACCGCTACACCGGCGGCTTCTTCGATGCGGACGGGGTGCTCCAGCCGGGCGGCTCCTATGCCAATATCCTGAAGATCGGCGATCGCTTCTTCCGCGGCGACGGCCAGCCCTACACCTTCGGGCCGCAGAACGAGACGTTCGACTATTCCAACGGCGGGGACGACACGCCCGTCGCCGGCTATATCGGCGATATCCTGCCGCGCACCCGCCGCCACGCCGCCAATCTGCTCGGCCATTTCGATTTTTCGGACGCGTTCAAGCTCAGCCTGGAAGGCAAGTTCGTTCAGTCCTCGGCGCGCACGTTCAGCAGCTACAGCGGCACCTATGGCGTGCCGATCGCGCTCGACAATCCGTTCATCCCGGCTCCCATCCTCGCCGCCGCCCAGGCGGAAGGGCTCGATTCGGTCGTCATCCAGCGCAACAATTTCGATCTGCCGCGCCGTGGCGAGGATGCGCGGCGGCGGACGTGGCGCGGCGTGGTGGACGTGGCGGGCGCGCTCGGCGAGCATGCCCAGTATGACGCCTCCTACACCTATGGCCGCACCGACATCCGCGCGATCAAGCTCAACGATCGCGTGCCCTCCCGCTCGTCGGAAGCGCTGGACGCGATCCGCGATCCCGCCACCGGCCGCATCGTCTGCCGATCGGCCACGGCGCGCGCGGCGGGGTGCGTGCCGCTCAACACCTTCGGCACCTATGTCGCCGATCCGGCCTCCTTTCCTTACGTCTACGAGAATCCGGTCAGCCGCGCCCGCGTCCAGCAGCATGTCGCCAACCTGACGCTGACGGGCGACTTCGGCCAGTTGTTCGAACTGCCCGGCGGCCCGATCCAGTTCGCGGCCGGCGGCGAATATCGCGATGAATCGAGTCGCTTCGCCCCCGCCGGGGGGCTGACCAACGGCCGCTATTATTCCCCCGCCGACGGCGTCTACGACGAGCCGCTCAACCTCACCCCCAGCCGCGGTTCGTTCGACGTGTGGGAAGTCTTCGGCGAGCTGAACGCCCCGCTGCTGAAGGACGTGCCGTTCGCGCACCTCCTCTCGGTCGGCGCCGCCGGCCGCTATTCGGACTATTCGACCGTCGGCAGCACCGAAGCCTATCAGTTCAACGGCATCTACGCGCCGGTCGAGGACATCAGCTTCCGCGGTTCGTACGGCCGCTCAGTCCGCGCGCCCAACATCGCCGAGGTGTTCCGCCCGCGCACCGGCCTGTCCGATTTCATCGAAGACCCCTGCTATCTCGCCAACCGCACGCAGGGCAGCCAATTCCGGGCCGCCAACTGCCAGGCGCTGATCGCGGCGGCGGGCGGCAACCCCGCCACCTTCACGCAGGATCGCAATCCTGATGCGAACCTCAACATCGTCGGCATCGAACAGGGCAATCCCGCGCTCGAACCCGAAGTCGCGCGGACCTGGACGGCGGGCGTGGTGCTGCGCCCGCGCTTCGTGCCCCGGCTCCAGATCGGTGTCGACTGGTACGACATCCGCCTGAAGGGCGCGATCAACCGCGCCTCGCCCACCGATCTAGCACGGCTGTGCGTCGATCTCGAATCGACCGCCAATCCCTATTGCGGGGCGGTCGTGCGGCGGCAGGGGACGGGCTATATCAGCGGCTACACCGTCTCGCCGCAGAACGTCGCCGCCTATCGCACCGCCGGGCTGGAGCTGAACGCCAGCTACCAGATCGAGACGGCGGCGATCGGCCGTTTCGACCTCCGCCTCGTCGGCAATTATCTCGACCGGCTGGAACTGATCCCGCTGCCGGGCGCCGCCATCCGCGACGACCGCGACCAGACCTTCCGCCCGCGCTACAACCTCACCTTCTCGCCCACCTGGACGATCGGCGCGCTGACCGCGGCCTACAATCTGCGCTGGCAGAACGGCGTCCGCCGCTTCCAGCGGTTCGAGACGGAGGGCCGGCCCGATTATGTTGATCCGCGCTACTTCCGCTTCAAGGAATTGTGGCAGCACGATCTGCAATTGTCGGTGCAGGCGACCGAGCGTTTCTCGGTCTACGGCGGCGTCAACAACCTGACCGACCAGAAGCCCGACATCGGTTTCGAGACGAACGTGCCGATCTCGCCGCTCGGCCGCTATCTGTATTTCGGCGCGCGGGCGAACCTGGGGCGGGCTTCGTAAGGCCCTCCGTCAGCCCCGCATCGGGTTGGCGAGGAAGAAGCGCGCCATCGCCTGCGAAGCATCCGGCCCGGCGGCATCGGCATAGCTGCCCGCCGGATCGCCGCCCGACCAGGCGTGGCCGGCGCCCGCCACCGTCCATTGTTCGATCAGCACGTCGCCGCCGGCGTTACGGCTGAGCGCGCGGGTGAAGCGGCGGCCGCCCGCCTCCCCGCTTTCGACCGAGACGGTGACGGGCACGCCCGCCGCCGCCGACGCCTCGCGCACGATGGCGCGGGCATTCGCTTCCGCCACCGTGCCGTCGCGATCGCCGTGGAAGGTGATGAGCGGCACGAACCGCCCGCCGCCGCCGCCGCGCCGCGCCGCCGCCGGGCCGGGGCCGCTGCGCATCGCCGCCAGCGCGCTCGGCACATCGCGGGCGATGCCGCAGGCGAGGCCCGAATGGACGCCCACCGCGGCGAACACGTCCGGATAGGCTTCCGCCAGCACCGCCGCCGCCGCCCCGCCCGCCGACAGGCCGGCGACGTAGACACGGGCCGGATCGGCGCGCTCCGCGGCGAGAATGTCGCCGGCCATGCCCGCGATCAGCGCCGGCTCGCCCGCACCGCGGCGCTGGTCGCCGGGGCGGAACCAGTTCCAGCATTTCTGCGGATTGGCGCTCGCCGTCTGGCGCGGATAGGCGACGAGGAAGCCATGTTCGTCCGCCACCCGGTTCATGCCCGTGCCGCGCGCGAAATCGTCGGGCGTCTGGGTGCAGCCGTGCAGCATCACGACGAGCGGCATCGCCGGCCGCGCGTCCGCCGGGCGGTAGAGCAGATAATCGACGGCGCCGCCCGCCCCATCATGGCGACGATCTTCCATCCGGCCGGGACGGGCGGCGTCGGTCGTCACCCGCATCGGCGCCAGATCGATGACCCCGCCGGCGGCAGGCGTCCTGGCGGGGGCGACGCCGCCGCCCAGCGACGTGCGTAGCAGCGCCGTCGCCTCGCCGAGATTGCCTTCGCGGATCAGGCGCATCGCGTCCGCCATGGGATATTGCAGGGCCATCGATCGTCTCCGCGATAAGATCAGGTGATGCGGTCCGCCAGCGCCGCCTTGACCGCGGGGCTGGCATGGAGCGCACCGAGAATGGTGAGCGAGCCGATCGTCGCCCGCGCGAGGTCGGGCGTGACGTCGGCGGCGATGGTGGCGAGGCCGAGGACGCGGATGTCGAGCATCTCGCCCGCATCCCGCGCCGCCTCCAGCTCGCGCGTGCCGTAATGGCTGAGGCCGAGCTGCAACCGGCGCCGTCCGAGCGACTGGCGCGCCGCTTCCTCATGCCGGTCGAGCTGGTTGCGGATCGCGGTGCGGATGAAATCGGTACGATTGCCGTAGAAGCCTTCGCGGACCAGCAGGTCCACATGGCCGAGATCGACGAAACCCAGATTGATCGTCACCTTCTCGCTCTCCGCCCGCCGTTCCGCCACCTGTCCGCCCATCATCCTCTCCATCCACATGGATGGTATAGGGATGGTCATGTTGCAGTGCAAGATAATTTGGTTCGATGACGATATGGCGGTATGGTGGGGCCATGGACTTCGATCAGATGCTCGTCGGCTTCTTCGGCACGGACGATATCGCCAGCCTCGCCCCCGAACAGGTCGCCGCCGGCGTCGATCGCCTCCGCCTCCAGTTCGGGCTGGAACGGGACGAGGGGCGGCGCTTCGCGCTGTGGTGCCTGATGTATATGCTGGGCACCGCCCCCGACGTGACCGACGCCTTCGAGGACGAGGAGGATCGCGACGCCGCCCGCGAATTCATGGACATGGCGGATCGCGAGATGGAGGAGGAGTGATCCTCAGTCGCGCGGGGTGCCGTCCGCGCTGAACACGCGCGGCGCGCCCGCGGCCCCCGCCCGGCCGACCCGGATGTGGCGGATCAGCCCGTCTTCCAGCTCGTAATGGACGAAGACGCGCACCTCGGCATAATCGCCCGCGCCGAGCGGGGCGACGACGAAATCTGGGGCGTCGGCGATGGCGGTGAAGCGCGCCGTCGCGTCCAGCGCGATATGGCGGTCGTCCGCCAGGATGGCGTGCGGCGTGATCCGTTCGCGCACGTCGGCGAACATCGCGCGATAGAAAGCGACGATGCCGTCCGCCCCGGCGATCGGCGGCACCGATCCCAGTTCCAGCATCACGTCGGGCTGGTAGAAGGCCGAATAGCGGGCATGATCGGCGTTGCTGAACGCCGCGCAATAGGCCTGGAAGGCGGCGATCTGGCTGGGGTGGCCGCCCAGCCGCGGCAGGATCGTCACGCCCTTGCCCGCCGGCCACGTCATCGACTTGAGTTCGGCGACGCGGCCGTCCCCGTCGATCCGGTAGGTGACGAAGAATTTGACGGTCAGCCGGTCGCCCGGCTCCATCGCCCCGAACGGAAAGTCGGGGCGCGGCAGGGTCGCGTGGAAATCCATATCGACCTCGGCGAACAGCAGGTCGTCGCGCCGCAGCACGGCCTGGACGCGCGGCACTTCCCTGACGCCGTGGTGCGCCCAGCCGAGGAACGCCCGCAACGCATCCTTGCCCTTGTGCTGGCGGGTGCCGCCGGTGAAGATCACGTCGTCCGCGAAATAGCGTTCGACCAGCGCGTCGTCGTCCCCGGTCGAGAACAGGGCGATATAAGCGTCATAGTCGAATGTCATGGAACAGCCTTTCCGGGGTGGCCATGATCGTCGCTTCGCCCTGCCTTTTCAAGCGGATACGGCCGATCAGACGAGAACCGGGCGGCTCGCCCGGCCGTCATCGCCGAAGATGCGGGCATAGCGCGCGATCTCGGCCAGGTCGCCGGTCGCCTTGTCCGGATTGTCGGACAGCTTGACCGCGGGCCGGCCGTCCGCCGCGACGACCTTGCACACCAGCGAGATCGGCGCCAGCGCGTCGCCGCCCTCCGGATCGCAGCCCCGAAAATCGTTGGTGAGGTTGGTGCCCCAGCCGAAGCTCGTCCGCACCCGGCCGGCGAAATGCGCATGCGTCGCCTCGATCGTATCCACGTCCATCCCGTCCGCGAAGATCAGCAGCTTGCCCGCCGGATCGCGGCCGCGGGCGCGCCACCAGGCGATGATCCGTTCGCCCGCCTCGATCGGCGGGGCGCTGTCGGGGCGGAAGCCGGTCCAGTCGGCCAGCCAGTCGGGCGCATCGCGCAGGAAGGCGGCGGTGCCGAACGCATCGGGCAGCGCCACCAGCAGATTGCCGCCATAGGTCGCGCGCCATTCGTCCAGCACGCGATAGGGGGCGGCGCGCAGTTCGTCGTCGTCGCGGGCGAGTGCGGCGGCGACCATCGGCAGTTCGTGCGCATTGGTGCCGATCGCTTCCAGATCGCCGTCCATCGCGAGGAGGACGTTGGACGTGCCGATAAAGCGCGGCCCGAGCCCCTCCTTCAGCGCCTCGACGCACCAGCGCTGCCACAGGAAGCCATGGCGCCGGCGCGTGCCGAAATCGGAGAGGGCGAGATCGGGCAGCCGCCGCAGCCGCTCGACCTTCTCCCACAACCGCGCCTTGGCCCGCGCGTAGAGGATGTCGAGCGCGAAGCGGCCGTGATCGCGCAGCGCCGCCCGCGTGCGCAGCTCGTTGACGATGGCGAGCGCGGGTATCTCCCACATCGTCGTGTCCGCCCACGGGCCGGCGAAGCGGAGCGCGAACTGGCCGTCGCGCACCGCAAGGTCATATTCGGGCAGGCGGAAATCGGCGAGCCACGCCAGGAAGGCGGGGCTGAACATCCGCGCCGTGCCGTAGAAGCTGTTGCCCGCCAGCCAGATCAGCTCCTTCTTCGTGAAGCGCAGCGTGCGGGCGTGATCGAGCTGCGCCCGCAATTCGCTTTCGTCGATCAGTTCGGCGAGCCGGACGTGGCGGCTGCGGTTGATGAGCGCGAAGGTCGCCTGCGTCTGCGGATGCCGCGTGCGGATCAGTTGCAGCATCAGCAATTTGTAGAAATCGGTGTCGAGAAGGCTGCGCACGATCGGATCGAGCCGGAAGCCGTGGTTCCAGGTGCGGGTGGCGATGTCGGTCACGGTCATGCCCCGGCGAACGCACCAGCGCGGCGGGGCGGCCCGCCTGCGGGACGAGCGGGCCGTCGTCGGATGCTGCGGATCGCGCAGCGAGGCGTTACGAGGCTGCCATGATGTTCCTGCGCACCCTTCTCCTTCTGCTCCTCATCGGCGGCATCGCCGCGCCGGCCCGTCCGCAGACGCCGCCCGCCACCCCCGCGACGCAGCTCGCCGCCGCCATCGCCGACCTGGGCAAGGTCGATCGCGCGCTCGACGGGCGGATCGAGCCGGACGACCGGCCGGCGCTGCGCGCGCAGGCGGTGGCGGCGCAGACCACGGCGCGCGCCGCCTTGCTCCGTCTGGAGGACGATCTGGCCCGCTCGGAGGCGCGGCGGCAGGGCCTGGGGTCCGCCGGGGGAGAGACGGAGGCGCCGGAAATCCGCCGCGAACGCGCCCGGCTGGAACGCGAACACGGCACGCTCGATGCCGCCGTCAAGCGCGGGCGGCTGGCGGAGGTGGAGGCCGAACAGCTGATCGACGAGATCGATCGCGGCCAGGCCGAACAGCTGAACGAAACGCTGGCGACCCGCAGCCCCTCCCCGCTGGCCCCCGCCTTCTGGCAGGCGCTGGTCAAGGCGTTCCCGCGCGATCTTCGCCGGATCGACCTGTTCCTGACGCAGGGGTTCGATCAAGTCGCGCGGCAGGCGCGCGGCGGCCTGCCGTGGCAGGTGCCGTTCGGCCTCGCCGTCGCGCTGGCGCTGGTGCTGCCCGTCCAGCGCTTCGGCCGGCGGTTCGGCCAGCGCTATCTGATCGGCAACGCTCCCGGCCACCGCGTCCGCCGCTCGGCCTATGCGATCTGGGCGGTGATCGTCGGCACGGTGCTGCCGCTGCTGGCGGCGGTGTCGCTGGTGCAGGGCTTCCGCTGGGCGGGGCTGCTGCCCGATCGCTGGAACGGCCTGCTCGACGGGCTGGTCGTGGCGGCGGGATCGGCGGCCTTCACCTCGTCGCTGGCGGGCGCGCTGCTGATGCGCCATCAGCCGACGTGGCGGATCCCCCCGATCGCCGACGAGACCGCCAGCCGCGTGCGGCCGCTGTCCTGGGCGCTCGCCGGCCTCGCCTTCGCCAGCATCCTGATCGACGCCTTCAACCGCGCGATCGGTGCCAGCGCCGCGGCGATCGCGACGACGCAGGCGATGGAGGCGCTGCTTCACCTGCTGCTGATCGCGGCCTTCCTGTTCCTGCTCGGCCGGCTGCGGGTGGAACGGGCGCGACGGGCGGACGGCGCCGGCCAGCTCGGCACCGCCGGGATCGGCATCGTCAGCCTCGTCACCTGGATCAGCGTGGCGGCGGCGCTGGTGGCGCTGGCGGCCGGCTATGTCGCCTTCAGCATCTTCCTCGCCCGGCTGATCGTGTGGATCGTGATCCTCGCCTCCGCCCTCTACCTGCTGATGCACGCGGCCGACGATGTCGCGATCAGCGTCTTCACCCGAACCAGCCGGGTCGGCGCGGCGCTGAGCGACGGCCTCGGCCTGCGCGGCAGCGTCGTCGATCAGTTCGGGCTGCTGCTGTCGGCGGTGCTCAGGCTGGCGCTGGTGCTGCTGGCGATCAGCATGGTGCTCAGCCCGTTCGGCGCGGGCGGGGTCGGCAGCCTGTTCGGACGGCTCGGCAGTTTCGCGCAAGGGGTCAGCGTCGGGGGCATCGCCATCGCGCCGGGGGCGATCGTGCGATCGATCGTGGTGCTGTTCCTGGGGCTGGCGCTGGTCCGCGGCTTCATGGGCTGGCTGGAACGGCAATATCTGCCCGCCACCGATCTCGACGGATCGGGGCGCAATTCGGTCAGCCTCGTCGCCCGCTATGTCGGCATCGCGCTGGCGGTGATCTGGGCGCTCGCCTCGCTGGGCATCGGGGTGGAGCGGATCGCGCTCCTCCTCTCCGCGCTGTCGGTGGGCATCGGCTTCGGCCTGCAAGCGATCACGCAGAATTTCGTCTCGGGGCTGATCCTGCTCGCCGAACGGCCGATCAAGATCGGCGATCTGGTCCGCGTCGGCACCGACGAGGGCGACGTGAAGCGCATCAACGTCCGCTCGACGGAGATCGTCCTGGGCGACCATTCGACGCTGATCGTCCCGAACTCGGAACTCATCACCAAATCGGTGCTCAACAAGACGCTGGCATCCCCGCTGGGGCGGATGCAGATCCAATTCTCCGTGCCGCTCGGCACCGATGCCGGCCAGGTCCGCCAGATCGTGCTCGACGCTTATGCGGCCGAGCCGGCGGTGCTCGACGACCCGGCGCCGGCGGTCTTCATCGATTCGATCGCGGACGGGCGCATCCTCATCAACAGCTTCGCCCACGTCCCTTCCCCGCGCGACGCCTATGGCGCGCGCAGCAACGTCTTCCTCGCGCTCCTCACCCGCTTCCGTGCCGAAGGGATCGACATCGGCACCGTGCCGCAGCGGCTGGAACTGGCACCGGGGGCGCTGGCGAACGAGCCGGATCGCCCGAAATCGGAGAGGGATCGCTCCGTTCGCCCAGAGTAGCCGCTGAGCTTGTCGAAGCGGCGTATCGAAGGGCGGCCTCGCGTGCTGCCGGGCTTCGATACGCGCCTTCGCCTGCGCTCAGTCGCTACTCAGCCCGAACGGGATCGATCGGGGCAAGCCTGTCTCGGAACCGCGCGGTCCCTCACCCCCAGCGGGCATGTTCCGGCCCCGGGGCGAAAGCGGTCTCCGGCCGATCCCAGCCGCCTGTCGCGAGTGCCGCCTGCACCGCCGGCCGCGCCTCGACGCGCCCTAGCCATTCGGCGAAGCGCGGTTTGTCGCCGGCCAGATCGGGCGCCAGCAGCGGCAGCGCGCGGGCGGTGGCGAAGGCATCGATGTCGGCCAGCGTGTAGTCCGCGCCCAGCAGCCACGGGCCATCCGCCAGCATCCCCTCGATCCGGGTCAGCGCCATGCCGAGCTTGCGCCGGCTTTCCGCCACCAGCGCCTCGGGATAGTCGCCGGCATAGGCCCGCCGCCAGCCGTCCGCGACGAAGCCGAGCGCGATGCCGTCCAGCACGCCCGCCGGCGGCGTCTGGCCGGCCAGCAGGGGGGCCAGATAGGCCCGGCAGCCGAGCGTGTTGGCGGCCGGCATGAACACCTCGTTCGAGAAGCGCGCCCAGGCCAGCATCCGGTTGAAGGCGATCGGTGCTGCCGGCCTCAGCGCCGGTCCGTCGAACACGGTATCCAGATATTCGCTGACGAAGAAGCTCTCGGTCAGCTGCCGGCCGTCATGCACCAGCAGCGGCCCTTCGCCTTCGGGGTTCAGCCGCGTCTCCAGCGTCGGCGGCGGCAGCGCCGGGCCATATTGCTCGAACGCCAGCACGTCGACGGGCTTGAGCGTGCAGGGTATGGCCTTTTCCGCCAGCACGATCAGCGGCTTCAGCCAGGGGCCGTTGGGCGCCCAGTGATAGAGTTCAAGCATCCGTGGCACCCCCCGCCAGCAATTCGCGGAAGCGGACGGCGAAGCGCCCGCTGCCCTTGTCGAGCGCGCCGCGCACGCTTTCCCGCCCCGCCACGCGCCGCAGCCACGCCATGAAGGCGGGGGTGCGTTCGTCGCTGGCGGCTTCCGGGAACATCACCGGCAGGCCGAACAGCATCATGAAGCCGGCGAGGTCGGCGGCGGAATAATGATCGCCGGCGATCCAGTCGTGATCGCCCAGCGCCTCGTCGATCGCCTTGATGCCGGACATCAGCCGCGCCCGGCTCTCGGCCAGCTCCTCGTCGGAAAATTGCCCGTAGATCGCCTTGGTCCAGGCGATGCGCCGCTCCGCCGTGGGGATGCGCTCGATCGCCGCCTTCAGCTCCGCCTGATCGCGCTGGCGGACCATCGGCCCGACGAAGGTGCTCCAGCCGAGCTGACTGGTCGCCGGGCCGACATATTGGTCGAAGAAGCGGCACCACCAGCGCATCCGCCACAGTTCGTAGGGCTCGGCGGGGCGGAGCGGCGGGCCGTCGAACGCCATGTCGACATAGTCGATCATATAGGTCGATTCGAAGATCAGGGTGCCGTCATGCACCATCGCCGGAATGGTGCCGGCGGGGTTCACCGCCAGATATTCGGGCTTGTGCTGATCGAACGCCAGCATGTCGACGTAATGGCTCTCGAAGGGCACGCCCTTCTCCATCGCCGCCAGCAGCGGCTTGCCGGCATTGGCGTTCGGTTCCCAGTGATAGATGTCGAGCATGTCCGTCCTCACTCGTACCAATAGGCCGCGCCGCGCATCTCGATGCTGGAGCGCGGCGGCGTCTCCGGCGGCACGGACGGATCGTCGAAGGCGCCGTGCGGCACATGATGGGCACGCGCGGGATCGCTGTCGTTGGTCTTGAAGACCAAAGCCTCGTCCGGCCCCATGTCGCGGAAATAGCCCCAGCGCTGCTGCGGGTTGTGGCGCAGCACCAGCCCCTCGAAGGAAAAGAGCGGGACGCCGTCCCTGTCGAACACCGCGTCCGCGAAGATCAGGTCGTCGGGCGCGATGCTGCGCGCGTCGCACAGCGCCAGCGGCACGTCCTGCGGCGGCGGGCTGATCGCGCGCCAGACGTTATATTGCGCGACGCGGACGACCTTGCGCCCCTGCGCCAGCGGCGAGCGGGCGTTGAAGGTCGCCGCGGTCGCGTCGCTCACGTCGATATGGACGAAGCGGGCGGGCCGCGAATTGTTGAGCGCGCCCGAATCGGTCGATTTCTCGCCGAAGCGGAGGATGCCGACGCCCCGGATCTCGACATCGTCGGCCCCGGTCAGGTCCAGCAGCAGCCGGCGAATCTCGTCATTGTGGACCGCCGCCACCTGCTCGGCATCGCGCCAGTCGGTCACGGCGCTCCGGTGGCGGACCAGCGTGAAGCCCTCCACGTCGAGCGACGGCGCCACGCCCCACGTCCGCGCGTTGCCGATCGGCACGTCGTGCGGCACCACGTTCATCACGTCCTGGCTGGTGTCGTTGGCGTGATATTTCATGCGCACCGGCAGCGGCTCGCTGAACCCCAGCGTCGCCATCACCTCTTGGCTCGTCTCGGCCATCGTCGGTCCCTCAGTTGAAAAAAGCGATTGAGCGGAACTCGATGCTTTCGCGCGGATGGCTGCCCGCAAGGCCGGTGCGGGAAGGCGGTATGCGGCACCCGCCAGGCGCCCGTGCGGCGGCTGTCGTGGAACTTGAACAGCAGCGCCTCGTCGCGCGTCATGTTCGAGAAATACCACCAGCGATGCGCCGGATCGTGGTGGAAGATGGCGGCGGCGATCGCCTTGTCCTCGTCCGGGATCGGGCGCAGCATCTCTTCCTCGCTCGGGATCGCGTCGACCACGAACATCGTGTTGGGCGTGCCCTCGTCGTCGCGCACGCTGCGTCCGTCGCACAGCGCCAGCGGCACGTCCTGCGGCGGCGGCGAAAAGGTGCGCCAGAAGCTCGTATAGAGATAGCGGCTGTAAGGGGCCGCATCGGGGAAGTGCTGGGCGTGGACCGCCGCCGCCATGCGATCGGCACGATCGGGCGCGCAATCGACGTGCGCCTCGCCGGCCGGCGGCTGCACCCCGCCGCGATGCTGGTATGGCCCCTCCTGCTTGCGCTGGCGGGCGGCGACGTCGCCCGAGGTGCGCGCCATCCACCCCATCGGCGCCACCCGGTCCGCCCCCGTCGCGGCGACGATCGCGGCCACCACCTCGCCCGGATAGGTCGCCTCCACCGCCTCGCGATCGAGGAAGTCGGCGACCGCGCTCCTGTGGTCGAGCAGGGTGAAGCCCTGCACGTCGAGCGTGAACTCGGCCCGGTGCGGCCGCGCGTCGCGCACGATCACGTGATGCGGCTCGTAGGTGCCCGTGTTCACCTCGCGCGCCGGCGCCACGAAGCGGCGGTTCACGAAGGAGCCGGGCGCCACGTAATTGATCTCCGCCGCGATTCCGGCGTCCACGCTGTCGCTCTCAAGCATCGTCGGCCCTCCCCGTCAGAACTTCTTCTTCACGCTCAGCGCCCATTCGCGCGGGCGGCCGGGCTGGCCGCTGACGAAGCCGCCGCCGGCGAGCGTGAACTCGAACCCGGTCAGCAGATAATATTTGTCCCAGACGTTGGTCACTTCCGCCGACACTTCCAGATCGCCGCCGTCGTTGACCCACGTCAGCCGCGCGTTGCCCACCGTATAGGCGGCGATGCGATTGCTGGAGCGGTTGGCGGCGTTGAAGAAGATCGGGCTCTGATAGGCCATGTCGTAGCGCGGGGTGAGCTTGCCGAGGCCGCCGAGATCGATCGCATATTGCGCGCCGAAGCTCCATTTCCAGCGCGGCGTATAGGCGGGATAGTCGCCGAACTGCGGGCCGTTGATGTTGGTGCTGCCGCCGACCGAGACGTTGACGGTCGATCCCGGCGTCGCGCCCGGCACCGCGAAGCTGTTGAAGCGCTTGTAGTCGAAGTCGATGTAGCTGACCGCCCCGTCGATCAGGAAGCCCGCCGCCGGGCGCAGCGATGTTTCCACCTCGAAGCCCTTGATGTCGGCATCGCCGGCATTGGCGATGAGCGCGCACGGCACGCCGAAGCCGACCCCGGCCTGCGCCGTGCAATTGCTCAGCGAAAGCTGGATATCCTTGTATTTGCTGAAATAGGTGGCGACGTTGACGCGCAGCAGCCGGTCGAACAGGTCGCTCTTCACGCCCAGTTCGTAGGCGGTCAGCGTCTCCGGGCCGAACGGCAGCACCTGCTGGATGAAGAACGGCCGCGGGTTGACGCCGCCGCCCTTGAAGCCGGTCGAAAGCTGGCCGTAGACCGAGATGGCGTCGGTCACCTCATATTGCGCGTTCAGCCGATAGTCGAAGCGGGTGCTGGCCGGCCCGTCGAACACGCCGCGCTGCCCGTTGAGCGCCGCCACCGGCGAGGACGTGCGCACGCCGGGCACCAGCGCCGGCCCCTGCCCCGAAGGATCGCCCGGCAGCAGCCCGCCCTGCGGATTGAGCCGGCGATATTCGTAGGTCTTGCGATCGTCGGTGTAGCGCAGGCCGCCGAGCAGGGTCAGCCGTTCGACCGGCTTCCACGAAACCTGCGCGAAGCCCGCCAGCGTCGACGCCTTCACCGGATCGTCCTGTTGGAAATACAGCCCGGCGTAGCGCAGGTCCTGGAAGGAGGCGTAGACCGACTTCTGCGTCAGGTAGAAGCCGCCGACCGTATATTGGATGCGGTCGTCCGCCAGCGATCCGTTCAGCCGCACCTCCTGGCTGAACGACCAGAAATCGAGATCGCTGACGCCCAGGCTGTGCGCCAGCGGCGACACGTCGTCGTCGTTGGTGAAGGTGGAGGTATAGCTGCGGTAGGCGCTGATCGAGACGAGCTGGAGATCGTCGCTCAGTTGCCAATCCGCCTGGCCCGAAACGCCCCAGCCCTTGAAGCGGATGCGCCCGTCGGCGGTGGCGGTCGGCAGCGATCCGAAGGCGCCGGGCGTCGGCTGGGTGTCGGCGTCCGAGCGGAAGCTGGCGAAGCTGCAATAGCGGCCGCACACGAAGCGCCGGTCGTAGGCGAGGCCGGGGCCATAGGGGTTGATGTCGCGCGGCGGCGGCGCGCTGGAATAATTCTGCGGCGCGCCGGTCGGGCCGGGGATGCCGGAGGAGACGGTGGCGGGCGGGAACACCGGGCTGGCCGGCGCGCCGTTCGGGAATTGCCGCTCCAGCAGGATCGTGCCGGCGGTCGTGCGGCTGTCGTGCGTGTAGTCGCCGATGATGTTGATATCCAGCCGGTCGCCCGCCTCCCAGCGGAGCTGGCCGCGCACCGCCTGATAATTCACCTCGCCCTCGCGCGCCGTCACGCAATCGCCGCCGGGCCGCACCGTGGCGGGCACGCCGCCGGCCGGGTTGACCGGCAGCGTCTGCCCCGCGGCGTTGGCGAAGGTGGCCGGGCCGCCCGCCGGATAGACGCAGCCGAAGTCGAGCCGCTTGACGTAGCCGTCCTGCCGCTTGGCGACGCCCGCCACCCGCGCACTCAGCCCTTCGCCCAGCCCGATGTCGAAGCTGCCGCGCAGGTCGACCCGATCGCGGATACCGTAGGCGGCCTGCACATAGCCGGTGTTGCTGCCGGTCGGCCGTTTGGAGAACAGCTTGATCGCGCCGCCGATCGAATTCTTGCCCGCCAGCGTCCCCTGCGGCCCGCGCAGCACCTCCACCCGGTCGAGATCGAGCAGGTCGAAGATCGAACCCGTCAGCGTGGCGTAATAGACGTCGTCGACATAGACGCCCACGCCCGGCTCCAGCGCCGGATTGAAATCGAACTGGCCGATGCCGCGGATGTTGGCGCTCAGGGCCGCGCCATATTGCGACCCCTGAGGTTTCAGCGTGACGGACGGGGCTTGCGCCGCCACCTGGCTGATGTCGGTCTGGCTGCGCGCCTCCAGCATCGCACCCGATACGGCGGTGATGGCGAGCGGCGTATCCTGCAGATTCTGTTCGCGGAACTGGGCGGTGACGACGATCTCCTCGACGCCCGCCGCCGCCGGCGCGTTGCCGGCACCGGGGCGGTTCGCCGCCCCCGCCTGCGCGCCCGCGGCATCCTCGGCCGGGGCGGGCTGCGCCGCGCTCTGCGTCTCGGTCGCCTGCGCCAGCGCCGGCAGGGGTGCCACGAGGCCGCCGAGTGCGGCGCCGATCAGCAGCATATGTCTGGCCATTCGATCCTCCCTCGCCCCGCTGGGGGGTCGCGCCGCTGTCCGGCTTCTGTCAGAAAGCTAGGCGGCGGAGAGGATTGCAGGAAATCATAATGGCGAATGGCGATCATATGCCGGCGGTGAGATCGCCATGAACCTCTACGGCTTCGATGCGCGCCACCTCGCCATCCTCGACATGCTGCTCACCGAATGCCACGTCGGCCGTACCGCGGCGCGGCTCCACCTCTCCCAGCCCGCGGTCAGCAACACGCTCGCCTGGCTGCGCCGCCATTTCGACGATCCGCTGCTCGTCCGCCGCGGCGGCGCGCTCCGCCCGACGCCCTTCGCCGAGCGGCTGCGCGATCCCGTCCGCCGCCTGCTGGTCGATCTGCGCGCGCTGGTGATGGTGCGGCCGAGCTTCGAGGCGCCGACCGCGACGCGCCACTTCCGCATCACCATCTCGCAATATGCCGCGGCGATGCTGCTGGAGCCGCTGCTCGCCCGCATCGCCGCCGACGCGCCCGGCATCACCATCGAATGCCGCCCCACCTCGGGCGACGTCAACGAGTTCGAACGCGGCGAGATCGACCTGCTGGTGGTGCCGTGGGACGTGCTGCACGCCGGCCATCCGCGCCAGATGCTGTTCGCCGACGAATGGCAGTGCGCCGCCTGCGCGCACCATCCGGACAGTCCGGCGGTGCTCGACGCCGCCGCCTACCGCACCGCCCGCCACGTCGTGCCGGACATGCAGCAGGCGATCGGCTGGGAGCTGGATGCGCTGGGCGTCCACCGCAACGTCGCCGCGATCGTGCCGCATGCGCAGGTGGTGGCGGCGGTGCGCGGATCGCCGTGGATCGTGACGATGCCGGGCGGCTATCTCCGCCAGCAGGCAGCACCCGACGTGCGCATCCTGCCGCTGCCGTTCGCGGTCAGCCCGCTCGTCATCGGCATCCAGTGGCACCGCGAGGCGCAGCAGGAGCCCGCCTCGCACTGGCTGCGCGACCAGATCCGCCAGGCGGCGGCGGATGCGCACCTCCCGCCGCCGGTGGCGGCGGAGGGATGACGGGATCCCTTCGGGGGGACCGTTCGTGCTGAATAGTGCCCGAGCCTGTCGAAGGCGCGTATCGCAGCGCGGTGCGGCTGGGAAACCGTCCCTCGATACGCCATTTCGGCTTCGCTCAATGGCTACTCGGGACGAACGGAGGGGGGGTGTGCCCGACCCCTCCGCCACGACATGCCCCGCCGGCAGCGCGGAACGGCCCGCTGCGGCGCGCGCGGCAAAGGCCTGGTGGATCACGCTGCCGGCGGGCACGTCCTCCGTCAGCCACACATTGCCGCCGATCACCGCGCCGCAGCCGATCGTCACCCGCCCGAGCACCGTGGCGCCGGCATAGATGATCACGTCGTCCTCCACGATCGGGTGGCGGGCGGTGCCTTTCTCCAGCCGGCCGTCCGGCGCCGTGGCGAAGCTGCGCGCGCCCAGCGTCACCGCCTGATAGATGCGGACGCGCGCGCCGATCGTCGCCGTCTCGCCGATCACCACGCCGCTGCCGTGATCGATGAAGAAATGGCTGCCGATCGTGGCGCCGGGGTGGATGTCGATCCCCGTCTCGCCATGCGCGATCTCGGAGACGATCCGCGCCACCAGCGGCGCACCCGAGCGGTGCAGCCGGTTGGCGAGGCGGTGGTGGATGATGGCGAGGATGCCGGGGATAGCAGAGCAGCACCTCGTCGACGCTCAGCGCCGCCGGATCCCCGGCATAGGCCGCCTCCACGTCGCCATCGAGCAGGGTCCGGAGGCCCGGCAGGGCATGGGCGAATTCGCCGATGATGCGCGCGGCATCGGCGTCGATCGCGGCATCGTCCGCCCCGGCGCGGCTGTAGCCCAGCTCCAGCCGCACCTGCCCGTAGAGGCGGCTGAGCGCCGTCTCCAGCGCCTCGGCGACGAAGGCGTCCTCGTTGTGGGCGCGGACGAAGCTCGGCCCCAGCCGCAGCGGATAGAGCGCGCCGGTGATCGCCTGGACGATCTTCTGAAGATCATGGCGCGAAGGGAAATTGCCATAGCCATGTTCGGCGTTGCGGCGGTGCGCCGCCCGCCATGCGGCGCGCGCGGCGCGCAGATCGTCGAGGATCGCACCCAGATCCCAATAAGGCTCACCCGCCTCGCGCGCCTGTCGTCCGTCTATCGTCGCCATCGTTCCGCCTTTCGTCTCCGCCCCTATCTCAACCGGCATGGTAGACATGCAAGACAGGTTGGATAGGGCGGGGCCAAGCTGGGCTACGGCTTCGCCGGTGCGGCAGGGATAGCTGACCGGGCCGCGGCGGCACTGGCGCCTGACGCCGTCCGATGGCAGAGCGGGCCCGAGAGGATGCACATGCCGGCACAGGCGATACCGTTCAGCGAGGCGATCGGCCGGCGGCCGATGGCCGCCTTCCAGTGGATCACCGTCTTCATCTGCATGGCCGTGCTCGTCAGCGACGGGATCGACATGCAGTTGCTCGGCATCCTGGCACCATTGGTGATGGCCGATTTCGGCGTCGATCGCAGCACCTTCGGCATCGCGATGAGTGCGGCGCTGATCGGCTTCGGCCTCGGCGCCTGGGGCGGCGGGCGGCTGGGCGACGTCGCCGGGCGGCGGCTGGCGATGGCGCTGGCGGCGCTCGTCTTCTCGGTGGCGACGATCGCCGCCGGCCACGCCACCGGCGTGTGGTCGCTGGCCGGCTGGCGGATCGTCGGCGGCCTCGGCTTCGGCGGCGCCTATGCCAATTCGCTGGCGATGGCGGGCGAATGGCAGCCGCCGCGGCTGCGTGCGATCACCGTCAGCGTGCTGGCCGTCGGCACGCCGATCGGCGGCACGGTGGTCGGCTGGCTGGGCCCGGCGCTGGCGGCGGACCATGGCTGGCGCGGCGCCTTCCTGTTGTTCGGCAGCGCGACGCTGGTGCTGGTGGCGGTCGTCCTCCTCGTCCTGCGGGACAGCCCCTCCTTCCTCCTCGCCCGCGGACGCGATGCCCAGGCGGCGCGGGTCGCCGCGCGCGTGCTGCCGGCGTCGGCTCCCCTCGCGCCGGAGCGGGATGCGGCGGGAGACGGCGAGAGCGTCGGCGTGCTCGACCGGTCCAATCTCCGCTTCAACACCGGCATCGGCCTCGCCTTCGCCTCGGCGGCGATGATCGCCTACGGCATCCTCAATTGGTCGACGACGATCCTGACGGCGGCGGGCTTCACGCTTGCCGACGCCAGCCACGTCCTGTCGCTGGCGGGGATCACCTCGATGGGCGGCGCGATCGTCTCCGGCATCCTCACCCGCCGCTACGGGTCGCGCCGCTACATCGTCTGGCTGGGGGCGCTGTCGCTGCTGCTGATGCTGGCGTCGATGGCGGCGATCCTGCGCCTGCCGCCCGTGCCGACGGCAGCGGAACGGCTGCCGGTGGTGGTGCTGATCGGGGCGGCGGGGGCGGTGTTCAGCGGCGCCATCTCCACCATGTATGTGGTGATGGTGTTCGGCTATCCCCAATCCTGCCGCTCGGCCGGCATCGGCTTCGGCATCTTCATGAGCCGGGTGGGGGCGATCGCCGCCAGCGGTCTCGGCGGCGTGCTGCTCGATTGGGGCGGCGGCAGCGTCGTGCCCTTCTTCCTCGTCCTCGCGGGCTTCGCATTGCTGCTGGCGGCGGCGGCGCTCGTCATCGACCGGCACGTGCCGCCGATGGCGCGGGGGGCGGCGGCATGATCGGCCACGTTGCGATCGTCGGCGCGGGCGCGATGGGCTGCCTGTTCGCCGCACGGCTGGCGGAAGGGGGCGTCGCCGCCACGCTCGTCGACGTCGACGCCGCCCGCCTCGCCGCGATCGGCGGGCATGGCATCACCCTCACCGACGATGCCGGCACGCGGACGCTGCCGGTGGGCGCCGCCCGCGCTGCCGATCTGGCGGCGCCGGTCGATCTCGTCATCCTCTTCACCAAGGGCATGCACAGCGCCGCCGCCATCGACTCGATCGCGCATCTGGCCGGGGCGCGGCCGATCGCGCTCACTCTCCAGAACGGCATCGGCAATGCCGAGCTGCTCGCGGCGACATTCGGGCCGGATCGCGTGCTGATGGGCACCGCCCACATCCCGGCCGACCTCACCGGCCCCGCCACGGTCGAGACGCACGGCTTCGGCCATCTCCACATCGGCGGCTTCGCGGCCGAAGCCCATGCCCTGGCCCCGGCGGTGGCAGAGCTGCTCGCCCGATCCGGCTTCGGCGCGCATGTCACGCCCGATATCGCCGCGGCGGTATGGGAGAAGGTGGCGTTCAACGCCGCGCTCAACGCCACCGGCATGATCGCCCGCGTCGCCAATGCCGGCCTCGACAACGGACCCGGCCACCGCATCGCCGATGCCGTGGTCGCGGAGACGGTCGCCGTCGCCGCCGCGGCGGGCATCGCCCTCGACGCGGCCGGCATCATGGCGACGGTGCGTGCGGCGCTTGCCGATCACGCGCACCACAAGGCGTCGATGTTGCAGGATCGCGAACACGCCCGCCCGACCGAGATCGAGACGATCAACGGCGCCATCGCCCGCGAGGGCCGGCGGCGCGGCGTGGCGACGCCGGTATGCGACACGCTGGCGGATATCGTCGCCTGATCGAACGGGCCGAGATCGGCCGCGAACCGCAGGAGTAGCCCCCGTGAAGATGGTGAAGGTGACGCCCTCGGGCGCGTTCGACAATGCGGCGCGGGACTATCGCCATATCGAGGCGCGCCCCGCTGGCCGCGGCGATGGGGGGCGGAGATCGTCGGCGCGGATGTCCGCACCCTGTCCGACGCGGCGTTCGCGGAGGTGCAGGATGCGCTGTGGCGACACAAGATGATCTGCTTCCGCGATCAGCCATTGACCCATGCCGACCATGAAGCCTTCAGCCGCCGCTGGGGGCCGTTCGGCACCGATGCCTATACCAAGGGGGTGGAGGGTCACCCGGACGTGCAGCCCGTCATCAAGGAGGCCGATCATCGCGCCAGAGCGATCTTCGGCGGCGGCTGGCACACCGATTCCGCCTTCCTTGCCCGCCCCGCCTTCGGTCAGCACGCTCTACAGCGTCGAGGTGCCGCCGTTCGGGGGCGATACCGCCTGGGCGAACACCGCGCTCGCCTATCGG
>JAQIJD010000019.1:0-22999 GCA_036946415.1 Edaphosphingomonas fennica
TTTCGGTGATGAACTCGCCGGGGCGGCACACCCAGTCATATTCAAGATAGCGGAACGATCCCTCGATGCCGACCGCCCACACCATCCCGCGATGCTTGTGGGTGCCGATCACGCCCGGCCCCTTGATCCACAGGATGTTGCAATAGACGTTCTGCTTCACGTCGAAGGCCAGGTGACGGATGGCGGCATTGTCGCCGAACGGCACCCACGGGCTCTCCTCCTCGGACGCGCCCACATAGGTGCCTTCGGAGCCATATTTGCTGATGAGGTGGCCGTACAGCTCCGTCACCGGCACGATCTTGCGCGCGGAGGACGGGGGCGCCTTCATCGGCGCGGGTTTCGCCGGGGCCGCGGCCGCCTGCTCTTCCTCCAGCGCCTCGGGAATGATCGCTTCGGTCGCCATGATGCGTCTCCTAATGTTGGCCGTGGCGGTAGTTGAGTTCGAGCAGCACCCCGTTCGGATCGCGCACGAAGATCTGCTTCAGGTCGATCGCGGTGACGTGGTTCAGGCTGTGGTCCAGCCCCTTTTCCTCCAGCCGCGCGACCATCGCGTCATGCCCGCTGCAATCGAGCGCGACATGGTGGACGGCGCCGGTATCGTCGCCGATGTTGATCGTCTCCATCCCCTGCATCGACCCGGGCGAGGAGAGATGGAAGATCGCGGTGCCCGCATCGTCCGCCATCCACTGGACGAGCGCGGGATCGAGCGGCGGCGGCGGATCGATCGCCGCCAGCCCCAGCACATCGGCATAGAAGCCGACCGTCTCGGCCAGCTTCACCGTCTGGATGTTGACATGATCGAGCTTCGCCACCCGCATCGCACCGTCTCCTCTTGCCCCATGTAGGGAATGGAGCGGATGCTATCTAGGACGCAGGCGCAAGTCCCCGAGGATCAGCGCGCCGGCCCGTTGCTCAGATCGGTTCGCCCGCGGCCCGCGCCCGCATCACCAGCGCCGTTTCGTCCTTCGGCAGGCGGCGGATCAGCAGGATGCACAGGATCACCAGCGGCCCGCCCAGCCAGTAGAGGTCGAGGATCGCCTCCCCCAGCTGCCCGCCGTTGAGGTCGGATCGCAGCCCGACCGTATAGGGGCCGAGGCCCATGCCGACGATCGTCGAGAGGAGCAGATAGAAGCTCATCACCTTGCCCCGCATCCGCGGCAGCACCAGATCGAGCAGGGCCGCATAGATCGGCGGCATCCACATCGTCAGGATAAAGCCGTAGAGGCTGAACAGCGCGTAGAACGCCGTCAGCGTCTCGGCGCGATAGACCAGGAAAGCGAGCGGCGGGGAGAGGACCAGCGCCCCCAGCGTCACGTAGATGCGCCCGCCGCCGAAGCGCCGCGCCAGCCGGTCGGACAGCGGCCCCGCCAGCAGCGGCCCGATGATGCCGATCCCGCCCATCAGGATGCCGAATTGCAGGCCGACCGTCGCCGGATCGGCCTCGAACCGGCGGATGATGTAGCTCGCCGACCAGGCCTGGATGCCATAGTTGAGCAGGGTCTGGAGCGATCCGATCGCCAGCGTCAGCAGCATCGCCGGCGATGTCGCCAGCACCACGAACGACGGCCGGTCGGCGAGATAGAGCGATTGCAGCCAGCAGAGCAGCACATAGGCGCCGAAGCCCGTCACGCCCCATTGCAGCTCGTTGCCGTTCAGCACCACCGGGCCGATGGCGAGCGCCACCGGGTTCACCTCCCGCAGCGCGGTCGTCCAGGCGGACAGGCCGATCACGGCGCCCACGATCAGGACGAGGCCGACGATGTTGACGATCCACGTCCCCGCGCCCGCCCGCGCCCGCGCGAAGCTCACCCACGCCGTGCCGGGCAGGATCGCGGCGAGCGTGCCCCACGCCGCGCGCACCGGGTGCGGATCGGGCGGGGCGACGATGCCGTCCGCCGCCCCCCGCACCGGCTCCGGCATCCGCCACAGCAGCACGCCCAGGATCGGCCCGGGCAGCGCCGCGGCGATGAACGCCGCCTGCCAGCCCTTCATCCCGAACGGCGCGCCGATCCCGCCGGGGAAGGCGGCGTCCCACGCCCCTGCGGTCGATCCGCCGATCCATAGCGCCCCGCCGAGGCCGAGCGCGATCGCCGCGGACATCACCGCCGTGAACGTGCCCTTCATATGCTTGGGGAAGCGATCCGCCAGCAGCGAGAAGCCCGCCGGCTGCACCGCCGCCTCCCCCACGCCCACGCCGAGGCGCGAGAGGGCGAGCAGGCCGATGCCGTTGGCGAAGCCCGCCAGCGCCGTCATCCCCGACCAGACGAAGATAGCGCCCGCCAGCAGCCGCGTCCGCACCCAGCCGTCCGCCAGCCGGCCGAGCGGCAGCGAGAACAGCGCGTAGAACAAGGCGAAGACGGTGCCGTAGAGCAGCCCCATCTCGGCATCGCCGACGTTCAGGTCCGCCTTGATCCGGGGGACGAGGATCGCCAGCACCTGCCGGTCGATCATCGACACCGCGCTCGTCAGCCCGACCAGCGTCAGCGCCCACCACGCCGCGCGCCCGCCGAGCTGGCCGGGGCCGCCCGGCGCGCCGCGATCGTCCGCCGTGCCCGGCGCCGCCATCCCCGCCCCCGTGGTCGTCATGCCTCGTGCACGGCCTTCGTGACGAGGCAGGCGTGCAGCCCCTCCGGCCCGTCCTCATGGCCGTGGCCGGACCATTTGACGCCGCCGAAGGGCGAATCGGCGCCGCCGATCATGGTGGTGTTGATGCCGATCATCCCGCTCTCGATCTCGCGCGCCAGCCGCTTCTGGCGGCGGTCATCGCGCGTCCAGGCATAGGCTGCAAGGCCGTAGGGCAGGCGATTGGCCTCGGCGATCATATCATCCTCCGAGCGGAAGGGATTGAGGATCGCGACCGGGCCGAACGGCTCCTCGTTCATGATCTCCGCCTCCAGGCTCACTTCGGAGATGACGGAGGGGGCGTAGAAGAAGCCACGGTTGCCGATCCGCTCGCCACCGGTGTGCAGCTTCGCGCCGCGCTTCACCGCATCGCCGATCAGCCGTTCCATCGCGTCCGGGCGGCGCGGGTTGGCCATCGGCCCCATCTGCGTGCCCTCGGCCAGTCCGTCGCCAACCTGCACCCTCTTCGCGCGGGCGGTGAAGCCCTCGACGAAGCGATCGTAGATCGATTCCTCGATCATGTAGCGCGTCGGCGCCACGCACACCTGCCCGCAGTTGCGATATTTCTGCGGCACCACCGTATCCAGCACCTGATCGACGTCGACATCGCCGAACACCAGCACCGGGCCGTGCCCGCCCCAATTCCATCGTCGTCCGCTTCATGTCCTCGGCCGCCAGCTTGGCGAGATGCTTGCCGACGGTGGTCGATCCGGTGAAGCTGAGCTTGCGGATGATCGGGCTGGCGAGCAGGTGGCGCGACACCTCGTCGGGCACGCCGAACACCGCCTGCGCCACCTCCTTGGGCAGCCCCGCGTCGTAGAGGCATTGCAGCACGCCGATCGCCGAGGCGGGCGTCTCCTCCGCCGATTTCATGATGACCGAGCAGCCGGCGGCGATCGGCGCGCCCAGCTTGCGCCCCGGATTGCCGAGCGGGAAGTTCCACGGCGAAAAGGCCGCGACCGGGCCGACCGGCTCATGGCTAACGGTGGAACGCATCCCCGCCGGGCGCACCAGCGTGCGGCCGTAGATCCGCTGGCACTCGCCCGCGTAGAAGCGGAACAGGCCGACGTTCATCATCACCTCGATCCGCGCCTCGGCGAAGGGCTTGCCCTGTTCGCGCGTCGCGGTGCGGGCGAGATCGTCGGCGCGCTCCGCCATCAGCCGTGCGGCCCCTTCCAGCACGGCCGCCCGCTGCTGCGCCGGCGTATCGCGCCACAGGCGGAAGCCGCGCTGCGCCGCCTCCAGCGCGCGATCGAGATCGGCGGCATCCGCCAGCGGCAGTTCGCCCAGCGCATCGCCGGTGGCGGGGTTGACGACGGTGTGCGTGCGCCGGCTGCCGGCCGCGATCCGCTCGCCATCGATCACCATGCAGAAGTCGGCCGTGTCGGTCATGCGATCCTCATCCCCTCGGGCACGCCGGGGAGGCGCGCGATTGTCGTCCTTGTATAATCAACGATCGCATCGGTCCACGGCCAAAGCGCTGGACGGCGGTGCGACCGCTGCCTTACCGACAGAAGACAGAATCAACGAGAGGGGATCGCCATGCAGGATTTCGCCGGAAGGACTGCCTTCGTCACCGGGGGTGCGAACGGCATCGGCCTGGGCCTCGCCCGCGCGCTGCTGGCCGAAGGCTGCAAGGTCGCCATCGCCGACATCCGCGAGGACAGCATCGCCGAAGCGCTGAAGACGCTGGACAACCAGATGGTGATGGGCGTGCCGCTCGACGTTTCTTCCCGCCAGGGCTTCGCGCAGGCGGCGGACGAGGTGGAGGAAAAGTTCGGCCCGGTCAGCCTCCTCTTCAACAATGCCGGCATCAACCTCTTTCAGACGATCGACGAATCCAGCTACGACGATTGGGACTGGGTGCTGGGCGTCAACCTCCACGGCGTCATCAACGGCGTGCAGACGTTCGTGCCGCGGATGAAGGCGGCGGGGCTGGGCGGCCACATCGTCAACACCGCCTCGATGGCCAGCTTCCTCGCCGGCCCCGCGCCCGGCATCTACAACACGTCCAAATTCGCGGTGCGCGGCCTTACCGAATCGCTTCGCTACAGCCTTGCGGCGCACGGCATCGGCGTTTCGGCGCTGTGCCCCGGCCTCGTGAAGAGCCACATCTACGCCAGCGACGCGGTGCGTCCGGACGCCCTGAAGGCCGGCGCGAAACCGACCGACGAAAGCTTCGTCCAGCGGCTCGCCGGCGTCCACGATGCCGGCATGGAGCCGGACGAGGTTGCCGCCAAGACGATCGCCGCGATCCGCGAAAACCGCTTCTACATCTTCCCCCACCCCCGAATTCAAAGCCGAGCTGGCCGACATCTTCGCCGAGATCATCGAGGATTATCCCGAAGGCGATGTTCCGGCGGGCCGCGCCGCATTCGAGGCCCACCGCCGCGACCGCTACGCCGAAGCGCGCGCCGCGGCCCGCGGGGAGCGTGCGGCGGGTGCGACGGCAATCCTGCCGGAGTGAATCCCACACCCCTTCATGCTTAGTAGGAACCGGGCTTGTCCAAGGATCGTCGCGCGTGGTGCCGCCCTTCGATACGCCGCCCTGCGGACGGCTACTTAGGACGAACGTATAGGTTTTTCGCCCCGGATAGCCCGGCGCCGGACCTGGCCTACCCCGTTCGTGCTGAGTAGGGCTGAGCGAAGTCGAAGCCCGTATCGAAGCATGGCCGCGCACGCCGCCGCCCTTCGATACGGTGCTGGCGCACCTGATCAGGACGAACGGACGAAGGAACAGGCAGCCCTCCGTTCACCCCGAGCGAA
The DNA here is from genome assembly GCA_036946415.1 of Edaphosphingomonas fennica. Classification (GTDB taxonomy): domain Bacteria; phylum Pseudomonadota; class Alphaproteobacteria; order Sphingomonadales; family Sphingomonadaceae; genus Sphingomonas_Q; species Sphingomonas_Q fennica_A. The sequence goes on from JAQIJD010000019.1 coordinate 5,389, forward strand.
GTCGAGGGGCACGCGAGGCAGACGTTGCGCGTGTGCCTCGGCTTCGCTCGGCACGAACGGGGGTGGTGCGAAAGAGCGCGTGGACGCCCCCCACCGCATCAGCACCAGCTCTCCCGCCATGCTCGGGTCCAGCGCCCCCCGGATCGCCCGGCGCCGGCCCCCCGCCCACCCCGTTCGTGCTGAGTAGGGCTGAGCGAAGTCGAAGCCCGTATCGAAGCATGGCCGCGCACGCCGCCGCCCTTCGATACGCCGCCCTGCGGACGGCTACTCGGGACGAACGGATGAAGGAACAGGCAACCCTCCGCTCACCCCGAGCGAAGTCGAGCATCTGTCTTTGACGTCAAGCTGGGATGGGGGTCCAGGTACGGTTTTCGGCCACGAGGCGGTTGGCGAGGATGGCGAGTTTGCGGGCGATGGCGACGAGGGCGACTTTTGGGGGTTTGCCGGCGTCGCGCAGGCGCCGGTAGGTTTCCGCGAGGTTCGGGTTGTATCGGCTGGCGACGAGGGCGCTCATGTAGAGAGCCTGTCGGAGGGCGGCGCGGCCGCCGCGGATGCGTCTTTGGCCGCTACTGGTGCCGCTGTCGCGGGCGATGGGGGCGAGGCCGGCCATGGCTGCGACCTGCTTGGCGGTGAGCTGTCCGAGTTCGCGCAGGTATGCGAGGAAGGCGAGGGCGGTGACGGGGCCGACGCCAGGAATGGACCTGAGGACAGCCGCACGCCGGGCGATGGCGGGGGCCTGGGCGATGGCGGTTTCGATCTGCCGGTCGAGGCGGGCGATGTGGCGGACGATGCCTCGGCTGCGGCACCCGAGCGTCCGGCGCAGCCATGGGTCGGTGGTGGCGGCGCGGCGATTGTCGAGGGCGACCTGTTCGGCGATGGCGGCGGTTCTGGCGGTGGCGAGTTAGGCGAGGTGTTCCTGGGCGGGATCGGGCGGTGCCGTGGGTGCCGGTGACAGCCGCTCGGCCATGAGCGCGAGCATCGCCGCATCGATCCTGTCATTCTTCGCCAGCTGCCCGATCGCCTGAGCGAAGCGACGGGCACGCAGCGGATCGACGAGGGCCGTAGCGAGGCCGGCGGCATGGAGATGGCGGTGCAGCGCACGGTGGAAAGTGCCGGTCGGCTCGATCGCCACCAACGCGATGCCCAGCTGCCGCAGCCGCCGGACAAGCTGCCGTCGCCCGGCCGCATCGTTGCCGACTGCGAACCGCTCGTCCGAGGGGTGGAGGTGGACATCGAGCCGTGCCCGGGACACGTCGATACCAACGTAGATCGTCTGTTCCTTGCCTTGCATGCGGGACTTGCTCCCCATCATCTGTTCAGGCCAGACAAAGGGACCGGGCGGACCTGTCTCGACTACGGTTCCAGCCAAGGGACAAACGGTCCCGCCCGGCCGAGCGGCGGGGGTGGCCACCCCCGCCGCTCACCCCATCCGACGCATCGAATCGGGCCAACCGCAAGATGCAAGGGGCACGCGAGGCAGGCGTTGCGCGTGTGCCTCGACTTCGCTCGGCATGAACGGAGGTAGTGCGAATAGGTGAAGCCGGGGCGCGCGCGCCCTACCGCATCAGCACCAGTTCTTCCGCCATGCTCGGATGCAGCGCCACCGTGTCGTCGAACGCCTGCTTGGTCAGGCCGGCCTTCACCGCGATCGCCGCCGCCTGCAGGATTTCGGGCGCCTCGGGGCCGATCATGTGGATGCCCAGCACCACGTCCGTCTCCGAATGGACGACGAGCTTGTAGAGCGAGCGTTCATTGCGCCCGGCCAGCACGTTCTTCATCGCCCGGAAGTCCGAGGTGAAGACCTTGGCGGTGCCGAACCGGTTCTTGGCTTCCGCCTCCGTCATGCCCACCCCCGCCAGCGGCGGATGGCTGAACACCGCGGACGGGATGCAGCCATAGTCCACGCGGTGCGGCTTGTTGCCGAACTGGGTGTCGGCGAAGGCCTGCCCCTCGCGGATCGCCACCGGGGTGAGCTGGACGCGGTTGGTCACGTCGCCGATCGCGAAGATATGGTCGGCGGTGGTGCGATTGTCCTCGTCGACGACGATCGCCCCCTTGGCGATCTCGACGCCGGCCTTCTCCAGCCCCAGCCCGTCGATGTTCGAGCGACGGCCTGTCGCGAACATCAGCAGATCGCAGGCGATCGGATCGTGGTTGCTGACGTGGACCAGCAGCGATCCGTCGTCCGCCTTCTCCACCTTCTTGAAGGCGGCATGGAACTTGAACTCGATCCCCTTCACCGTGGCGATCTGGAGGAGACGGTCGCGGATCTGCTCGTCATAGCCGCGCAGGATCACGTCGGTGCGGTTGACGAGAGTGACGTGCGCGCCGAACTGGTGGAAGATGCCGGCGAATTCGTTGGCGATATAGCCGGCGCCCGCGATCACCACCCGCTTCGGCAAGGCTTCCAGATGGAAGGCCTCATTGCTGGTGATGCCCAGTTCGTGGCCGGGGCAATCGGGCACGTCGGGGGTGGCGCCGGTCGCGATCAGGATCTTGCCCGCCGTCACCTCGCGCCCGTCGGCCAGCGCGATGCGGTGCGGGCCGGCGATGGTCGCGCGCTGCGCGATCACCTCCACCTTGTTGTTGTTCAGCGTCTGCGTGTAGAGGCCCTCGAGGCGCGAAACCTCGCTCAGCACATTGTCGCGCAGCGTCTTCCAATCGAAATCGCAATCGGGCACGTTCCAGCCGAAGCGGCGCGCGTCGGCCAGATCCTCGGCGAAATGCGCGCCGTAGACGAGCAGCTTCTTGGGCACGCAGCCGCGGATCACGCAGGTGCCGCCGACCTTATGCTCCTCGGCCACCGCGACGCGCGCGCCATGCGCGGAAGCGACGCGCGAGGCGCGCACCCCCCCCGATCCCGCGCCGATGACGAAGAGGTCGTAATCGTAATCGGCCATAGGGGATCAGCTCCGGGAAATCATACGTCGGGTCAGGCAGATGGGGCGCCGGTCAGGCGATGTCCACGCCCTTGAAATTGTCGGCATAGGCCTGGATCTTCAGCGTCTTGGGCGGCGCGGGCACGACGACGGGGTTCAGCCCCTGCGCCTCGGCATAGGCGCGCGCCTCTTCCAGCGTCTCGAAGCGCAGCCGCACCTGCCCCTGCACGTCGCCCGAGCCGGCCCAGCCGGTCAGCGGATCGGGGCGCTTGGCTTCGTTGGGGCCATATTCCAGCGTCCACTGGCCGGTCCGCGCCTTGCCGGACTGCATGGCATTCTTGGTCTGCTGGACGATACGGGCTTCGGGCGTCATGGGCGGCGGTCCTCCTGATCGCACGGGCGATGCCGCCCCCGCCCCGCGCCGTCAAGCACGGGCGGCGGTGGCGCGCTTAGTGCGCAGCGTCGGGGGGGCGGCGGCGGGGTCGTCGGGCCACGGATGGCGCGGGTAGCGGCCGCGCATCTCGCGGGCGACGGCCGTCCAACTGCCCGCCCAGAAGCCGGGCAGGTCGCGCGTCGTCTGGATCGGGCGGCCCGCCGGCGACGTCAGCCGCAGCACCAGCGGCACGGTGCCGCCGGCGATCGTCGGATGCCGGTCGAGGCCGAACAGCGCCTGCACGCGCAGTTCCACCGCCGGGCCGCCTTCCGCCGCATAATCAATCGCATGGGTGCTACCGGCCGGGCTGGTGAAGGCCGCCGGCGCCGCCGCATCCAGCGCGCGCCGCCCATCCCAGCCGAGTATCAGATCCAGCGCCTGCATCAGATCGCCCGCCGGAATGTCCCCCAGCCGGCGCCGTCCGGTCAGCAGAGGCGGCAGCCAGTCGTCGAGCGTCGCCGCCAGACCCGCATCGGACAATGCGGCATTGCCCGTGTAAGCCGCGCGCTGGCGCAGCGCCACCGCCGCCTCGGGCCATGGCAGGATCGCGGGGCCGGCGGCGCGCACCCCTTCCAGCAACGCCGCCGCGATCGCCGCCGGATCGGCCGCCGCATCCGGCCCGCGCGAGAGGCGGATCGCCCCCAGCCGCCGCTCGCGCACCGCCTCCACCCCGCCGCTCGCGGGATCGAAGGCGACGCGCCGCACCGTCTCGATCCGGTCGCCCGCGATCCGTTCCACCGCCGCGGGATCGAGCGCGGCGGCGGAGAGGATGCGCGCGCCCCCCGCCGCACCCTGCGTCTCGGCCACCGCCAGCCATTCGGCCCGCGCCAGCGGATCGAGCGGATCGAGCTTCAGCCCGCGCCCGCCCGCCGCGATCCAGTCCGCCCCGTCAGGCCCGCGCCGCCGGGCGATGCGATCGGGAAAGGCCAGCGCCACCGCCTCGGCCGCCTGCCCGGGATCGCCGCCGGGCGCGGCGCGCACCAACCCCGCCCAGCGCCGGGCAAGGCCGCGCGCCGCCTCGGCCCGCGCCCCTTTCTCCTGCCGCAGGCGCCGCAGCCGTGCCTCGATGTCCGTCCCCGGCCCGCCCGCGACGCGTTCGGACAAGAGCACCGCCACCTCCGCCGCCACCCCGCCGAAGCCGCGTTCGGCCGCCGCCAGCAGCATATGGGCGAGGCGCGGTGCCAAGGGCAGGCGCGCGGCGGCGCGGCCATGATCGGTCGGCCGCCCGTCCGCATCGACCATCCCGAACGCCAGCAGCCGCTGCCGCCCCTCGGCCACGGCCGCGGCGGGCGGCGGATCGATCCAGCGCAGCGCGCCCGGATCGGCCACCCCCCACACAGCGCAGGCGAGGACGAGGCCGGACAGGTCCGCCTCGAGCAGCTCGGGCGGATCATAGGGGGCGAGGCCCGCCGTCGCCGCCGCATCCCACAGCCGATAGGCGATGCCCGGCCGCTGCCGCCCGGCGCGCCCCGCCCTCTGCACCGCCGCGGCCCGGCTGACGCGTTCGGTGGCGAGCCGCGTCACCCCCGCCGCCCGGTCGTAGCGCGCCCGCCGCGCCAGCCCCGAATCGACCACCACCGATACGCCGTCGAGCGTCAGACTCGTTTCGGCGATGCTCGTCGCCAGCACGATCTTGCGCGCGCCGTCGCGTTCCGCGCGGATCGCGGCGCGCTGCGCGGTCGGATCGATCTGGCCGTGCAGCCGATGCAGCCGCACCCCCGCCGCCACCGGCTCCAGCCGCTCGGCAACGCGCTCGATCTCGCGCACGCCGGGCAGGAAGGCGAGGATGCCGCCCTCGGTCTCGGCCAGCGCCCGGCGGATCGCCGCCGCCATCTCGTCCTCGATCCGCCGCGCCGGATCGCGGCCGATGTGGCGCAGGTCCAGCGGATGCGCGCGCCCCTCGCTCTCGATCACCGGCGCGCCGCCCAGCAGGGCGGCAAACCGCTCCCCCTCCAGCGTCGCCGACATCGCGACGATCCGGAGGTCCGGTCGGAAGCCGCCCTGCGCGTCCAGCGCCAGCGCCAGCCCGAAATCGCCGTCGGCCGATCGCTCGTGCACCTCGTCGAACAGCACGGCCGAGACGCCGGCCAGTTCGGGATCGGCCTGGATCATCGACAGGAAGATGCCCTGCGTCACCACCAGCAGCCGGGTGGCGGCGGACTGGCGGCTGTCGAGCCGCGTCGCATAGCCGATCCGCCCGCCCACCGCTTCCCCGGCGAGGTCGGCGATCCGCTCGGCCGCCGCGCGCGCCGCGATCCGCCGCGGCTGGAGGAGGAGGATGCGGCCGTCGCACCATGGCCGGTCAAACAACGCGGGCGCCACCGCCGTCGTCTTGCCCGCCCCCGGCGGTGCCACCAGCACCGCATTGGGGCCGCCGTCCAGCGCCGCCAGCAGCGCCGGCAGCACCGCCGCGATCGGCAGCGTCACGCCCGCCGCCGCCGCCACCTGCGAACCAGCGGTTCGGTCATCGCCAGTCCCGTCGCCGTCGCCAATATGTCCATCGCCAGATCGATCAGGCTCGGCGTCCGCTCGAACGGCATCAGCAGTTGCGAAACCTCGATCGCGGCGCCGAACGCCGCCAGCCCGATCAGGACCGTCCGCGCCCGCACGCGCGGCAGCCCCAATCGGAACAGGATGGCGACCGTGAAGAACGCCAGGAAATGCTCCACCCGGTCGCTGGCCGATACGCGCAGCGCATCCTCGGCCGGCACGATCGCCATGGCATAAGCGAAGGCGGCCGCCGCCAGCGCCGCGGCGAGGACGAACGGGAGCCGGCGATGGCGGCGCGGGGCGGGTCGAGGAGCCACGCCGCGCCGTTTGCGCCACGGCGGCCGCCATGCCAAGGCGTATCGCCATGCAGCAGACGCAACCCCACGGGGAATTGGACCGCCTGGTCGCCGCCGCGCGCGGCTGGGCGGCGGAAGGCCAGCGCCTCGCCCTCGCCACCGTCACCGCCACCTGGGGCTCCGCCCCCCGCCCGCGCGGCAGCCACATGCTGGTGGCGGAGGACGGGCGGTTCGAAGGCTCGGTCTCGGGCGGCTGCGTCGAGGGCGAGGTGCTCGCCGCCGCCGCCGATGCCATCCGAGACGGCAAGAGCCGCCGCCTCTCCTACGGTGTCGCCAATGCCGCGGCGTGGGAAGTGGGCCTGCCCTGCGGCGGGGAGATCGCGCTGATCGTCCAGCCCGTGGCGGAGGGCGCCTTCGCCCCCGCCTTGTTCGATGCGCTGGCCGAGGCGCGCGCCGCCGGCCGCACGCTCGCCGTCGCGACCGATCTGGCCAGCGGCCGAAGCGCGGTCGGCGAGGCGGAAGGGCCGGACCGCTTCGTCAACCGCTACCTGCCGCCGCGCCGGCTGCTGATCGTCGGCGCCGTCCAGATTGCGCAGGCGCTGGCCGGCTTCGCCCGCACGCTCGATGTGGCGCCGATCCTGATCGACCCGCGTGGCCGGTTCCTTACCACCGAACGCTTCCCCGGCACGATTCTCGACGATCGCTGGCCGGACGAGGCGATCGCCGCCTTCGCGCCCGATGCGGCGACGGCGATCGTCACCCTCAGCCACGATCCGAAGATCGACGATCCGGCGCTGATCGCCGCCCTCCGCTCGCCCGCCGGCTATGTCGCGGCCCTCGGCTCGCGCCGCAGCCACGCCGCCCGCCTCGAACGCCTGACCGAAGCCGGCCTTACCCCCGAGCAACTCGCCCGCATCGATGCCCCCGCCGGCCTGCCGATCGGCGCGCTCGGCCCCGCCGAGATCGCGCTGTCGATCGCGGCGGGGATGGTGCGGGCGCTCCGGCGCTAGCGCGATGCCCGCCGGCTTCCGCGTCCGCGCGCTCCACGGCGGCACGGTGACGGCGGTCGACGCGCAATCGGCGCGGTCCTTCGCGCGCCACAGCCACGACGAATATGGCGTCGGCCTCGTCACCGCCGGCGCGCAACGGTCGTGGAGCGGGCGCGGCGCGGTCGAGGCGGTGCGTGGCAACATCATCACCGTCAATCCGGGCGAGATGCACGACGGCATGCCGATCGGCGGCGACCGGTCCTGGTCGATGCTCTATCTCGCGCGCCCGCTGATCGATCGCCTCATGGCCGACACGTCCGTCGGGCGCGAGTTCGGGGCACCGGTCGTCGCCGATCGCCGGCTCGCCCGCGCCTTCTTGGCGCTGCGGCGCGCCGACGACACGGCGGCGTTCGAGCAGGCGGCCGCGCTGCTGTTGGGGGCGCTGTTCGGCATCGCCGGGCGGGCCGAACCGATGCCCGCCGCCCTCCGCCTGGTGCGCGACCGGATCGACGCCGATCCGGCGGGCGAGCATCCGCTGGCCGACCTCTCCCGGCTGGCCGGTCTCGGCCGCTTCCACACCATCCGCGCCTTCGCACGCCTCACCGGGCTGACGCCGCACGCCTATGTCGTCCAGCGGCGCCTCGACCTCGTTCGCCACGCGATCCGCTGTGGGCAGACGCTGGCCGGGGCCGCGATCGATGCCGGCTTCTCCGATCAGAGCCACATGCACCGCGCCTTCGTCGCCCGCTATGGCGCCACGCCGGGTGCCTTCGCCGCGGCGCGACCGCAATAAGCTTCAAGAAGCGCCGCCCCGGCGGCGGATAATCCTGCCGTCCTCGACAGGGAGGCAGCCATGACGACGATCGAACAGCATCCGGCGGACGGCATCCACGCGTGCGCGGCCGGCAGCGAGGCCGCGATCGTCGCCATCGTCAACGCCGCGGCCGCGGCTTATCGCGGCGTCATCCCGGCGGACCGCTGGCACGATCCCTACATGACGGCCGGCGCGCTGGCCGCGGACATCGCCGATGGCGTCGTCGTCCATGGCTGCGTCCGCGCCGGTCGCCTCGTCGGCGTGATGGGCATCCAGACGCGCGGCCCGGTCGACCTCATCCGCCACGCCTATGTCCTGCCCGACCGGCAGGGGGAGGGCATCGGCTCGACGCTGCTCGCGCACCTTTGCGGCGCGGGTGGCCGCCAGACGCTGGTGGGCACGTGGCAGGCAGCGGACTGGGCGATCGCTTTCTATCGACGGAACGGCTTCGCGCCCGTCGCCGTGGATGCGATCGCCCCGCTGCTGCGGCGCTTCTGGCGCGTGCCGGAACGCCAGATCGCGGCATCCGTGGTCCTTGCCGCCCCGCCCCTGTCGGCCGCCGCCGCCCATGATCTCGTCTGGCGAGGCGGGTGAGGCGGCGCGCGCCATCACCCCGCCGAATAATCCTCCGCCAGATCGCTGAACCGCGTCACCCGGCTTTCGAACTTCATCTTCACCTTGCCGGTGGCACCATGACGCTGCTTGGCGACGATCGTCTCGGCCACGCCGAAGGCGCGTTCCATGTCGCGCGCCCATTGCTCGTGCGCCTCGAACGTCTTGGCGTCGTCGCCTTCGATCGGGCGCTTCGGCTCCCGGCTCTGGACGTAATATTCCTCGCGATAGACGAACAGCACGATGTCCGCGTCCTGTTCGATCGATCCCGATTCGCGCAGGTCCGAAAGCTGGGGGCGCTTGTCCTCGCGCTGCTCCACCGCACGGCTGAGCTGGGACAGCGCGAGCACCGGCACATGCAGTTCCTTGGCGAGCTGCTTCAGGCCGCGGCTGATCTCCGAAATCTCCTGCACGCGATTGGCCTCGCTCGACCGGCCGGAACCGGACAGCAGCTGGAGATAGTCGACCACCACCATCCCGATCCCGCGCTGCCGCTTCAGCCGCCGCGCCCGCGTGCGCAGCGCCGCGATCGTCAGGCCCGGCGTATCGTCGATATAGAGCGGCAGCGTCTCCAGATCGGCGGCGGCGCGGGCGAGGTTGCGGAAGTCCTGCTGGCTGATCTTGCCCATGCGCAGATTCTCGGAACTGATGCCGGATTGCTCGGACAGGATACGCGTGGCGAGCTGGTCGGCCGACATTTCGAGGCTGAAGAAGGCGACCGGCGCGCCCACCGACTTCGCCTCCTCGATCCCGTCCTCCTTGTCGCGCACGAAGCGCTGCGCGGCGTTGAAGGCGATGTTGGTGGCCAGCGCGGTCTTGCCCATGCCGGGGCGGCCGGCGAGGATGACGAGGTCCGACCGGTGGAGGCCGCCGATCTTGGCGTTGAGGCCGTCGAGTCCGGTCGTAACGCCCGACAGATGCCCGCCCGAATTGAGCGCGCGTTCCGCCATCTCCACCGCCAGCCGCGTCGCCTGGCCGAAGGACTTTACCGAGCCGGTCTCCCCGCCCTCCTCCGCCACGCGATAGAGCGCGACCTCGGCCTGTTCGATCTGCGTCTTGGGATCGACATCGGCGGAGGTGTCGGCGGCCGTCTCCACCATGTCCCGGCCGACGCCGATCAGCGAGCGGAGCAGCGCCAGATCATAGATCTGCTGGGCGAAATCGCGCGCGCCGATCAGCGTCGCCACCGGCCCCGTCAGCCGCGCCAGATAGGCCGGGCCGCCCAGTTCGCGCATCTCGGCATCCGCCTCGAACATCGGGCGGAGCGTGACGGGGTTGGCGATCATGTTGCGATCCACCACGCGCAGGATCTGTTCGTAGATCCGCCCGTGGAGCGGGGCGTGGAAATGATCGGCGCGCAGCTTCACCTGCACGTCCTCGACCAGGCGGTTGTCGATCAGCAGCGCGCCGAGCAGCGCCGCCTCCGCTTCCAGATTGTGCGGCAGGGCCTGCGGGTCGGTGGCGGCGGGCGGCGCGGAGGTGACGGGCTTCAGCATCGCGCGAGCATAGCCGCGCCGCCGCCCGCCCCCAAGCGGTGCCGGCCGATCGCGGTGGACAGGCCTGTGGATCAAAGCGGGACGGGCTGTGCACCGATGCCCCGCTTTGCCTTCGCGTCCGCCCTCCGGTAACCACTGCGCGCCATGGCCGATCCGCGCATCATCGCCGTCGATCTCGACGAGCGCACGATCCTGTGGCGCAACGCGGATGTCGAACAGGAACGGCGGATCGCGATCTTCGATCTGCTCGAATCGAACAGCTTCGCCCCCGTCCGCCAATATCCCGGCGGCTATGCCGGCCCCTATCGCCTGCATCTGGCGGTGGCGGAGGGGCGGCTGGCGATCTCGATCGCGGCCGAGAACGGGATGACGCTGGAGACGGTGGTGCTCGGCCTGGCCCGCTTCCGCCGCCCGATCCGCGATTATTTCGCCATCTGCGACAGCTATTTCCAGGCGATCCGCCAATCGACGCCGCAGCAGATCGAAACGGTCGACATGGCGCGGCGCGCGATCCACAACGATGCCGCGACGCTGCTGGCCGAAGCGCTGGACGGCAAGATCGCGGTGGATTTCGATACGGCACGGCGGCTGTTCACCTTGCTGTGCGTGCTGCACATCAAGGGTTGAAGCGATGGACGTCGATCTGGAAGCCGTGGCCGGCGCGGTGCTGGTGGACCATGCACGGGTCGCAGCGGCCAATGCGCACGCCCCTTATTCGCGCTTTGCGGTGGGGGCGGCGCTGATGCTGACCGACGGCACGATCGTCACCGGCTGCAATTTCGAGAATGCCAGCTACGGTCTGTCGCTGTGCGCGGAGACGGTGGCGCTCGCCACCGCGAACGCGCAGGGGAGGCTGCGCGACGTGGCGGCGATCGGCATCGTCGGCGGGCGGATGGACGGGCGCGGCGGGCTGGCGGGGGACGAGGTGGTCGGCCCCTGCGGGCGCTGCCGGCAGGTGCTGAACGAGGCGGCGAGCCTTTCGGGCCGCGACATCGCCGTCCACTGCGGGTCGGCGGACGGCAGCGCCATCAGCCATCACCGCCTGTCGGCACTGCTTCCTTATGCCTTCGGTCCGGCTGATTTGGGGATCGGCTGAAGCGGGCGGCCATCGCCCCGTCGATCAGCTCGGCCGCGTGCGCAGCGTCGAGAACGGCGGCCGCGGCTGCCAGCCGGCGCTGCCGCTCGCGCGCGGTACGGCGGCTGCGGTCGTCCGCAAAGTCCTGATAATTCGTTAAATTCTCACTCATGCGGTCCAAAATGGACCATTCCCCTTCCGGTTCCGGACGGCGTGGCGCTTGCGTCGCCGTACCGCTAGAGCGGACGCGGAATGCGCCGGGGGGAGTGCCGAATGTCCATCATGTCCGATCGCTGGATCCGCGCGCAGGCCGAAGCGCATGGCATGATCGAACCGTTCGTGGAGGCGCAGCGGCGGGACGGCTGCATCAGCTACGGCCTGTCCTCCTACGGATATGACGCGCGGGTGGCGGACGAGTTCAAGATCTTCACCAACGTCGATTCGGCGACGGTCGATCCGAAGGATTTCGCCGCCAACAGCTTCGTCGATCGCAAGACGGACGTCTGCATCATCCCGCCCAACAGCTTCGCGCTCGCCCGCACCGTCGAATATTTCCGGGTGCCGCGCGACGTGCTGGTCATCTGCCTCGGCAAATCCACCTATGCGCGCTGCGGGATCATCGTGAACGTCACCCCGCTCGAACCCGGCTGGGAGGGGCATGTGACGCTGGAGTTCAGCAACACCACCCCCCTGCCCGCGCGCATCTACGCCAACGAGGGGGCGTGCCAGTTCCTGTTCCTTCAAGGCAATGAGCCGTGCGAGGTCAGCTATGCCGATCGCGCGGGGAAATATATGCGCCAGCAAGGGGTTACGCTTCCGCGACTGTGACGACGGGCAAGGATGCGCGACTATCATTTCTACGAACCGGCCGCCGGCCATGGCCTGCCGCACGATCCGTTCAAGGCGATCGTGGCGCCCCGCCCGATCGGCTGGATCTCGACGATGGACGGGCGCGGCAACGCCAATCTGGCGCCTTATTCCTTCTTCAACGCGGTGGCGGACAACCCGCCGATGATCGCTTTCTCCTCCTCGCTCCGCAAGGACAGCCTGACGAACGCGGAAGAGACCGGCGTGTTCGGCTGGAACATGGCGACGCGTGCGCTGGCCGGCGCGATGAACGCCACGTCCGCACCGCTGCCGCACGGGGAAGACGAATTCGCCGCCGCCGGCCTGGCAAAGGTGCCGGGCCGCGTGACGGCGGTGCCGCTGGTGGCTGACAGCCCGGCCGCGCTGGAATGCCGCGTCACGCGCATCCAGCGACTGGCGGACATCGACGGAGTCGAGATCGATCAATGGCTGGTGATCGGCCAGGTGGTCGGCGTCCATATCGACCGCGCGCTGCTGGCGGACGGCCTGTTCGACACCGCCGCCGCCGGCCCGATCCTCCGCGCCGGCTATCGCGACAAATATGCCGCCATCGATCCGGACGCGATGTTCGCGATGAACCGCCCGACATAAAGCCCTCCCCTGAAAGGGGAGGGTTGGGTGGGGTTCCCCACGCAGGGACGATACGCCTTGAAGCGCAGGAAACCCCTCTCCCCGCCTCAGTTCGCCGGGGCGAGACCGGCCGGCAGCAGCGTCTTGGCATGCGTCAGGTGGCGCTCGATCACCGGCACCGCGGTGGAGGCGACCTGCTTCAGCGCGGGATCGGTGCCGTCGGTGGCATAGCCCTTGTGCAGCGCCCACGCCTTCTGGTGCGCTTCCGCCTGCTGTTGCAGGTAGAGATTGTCGAAGCCGTCGCGCGGCGCCTTGCGCAGCAGGGTCAGCTTGGCATCATTCTCGGCCGAGAGACGCGTCGACGGGCGGGCGATCGTCCGGTCCTTGTTGGACAGCGCCGCCATCAGCGCCTTCGACGTGGTGGTATGATCGGTCACCATCTGGCGGGCGAATTCCTTCACGTCGGGCCGGCGGCTGCGGCTGGCGGCCAGCCGGCTGGTCTGAATCTCGAACAGGTCGGAATCCGCCGCCATCTTGACGTAATCGGTGGCGGAGACGCCGGTCAGCGGCGAGACGCCCACGTCGGCCGCGGTCATCGTGCCGGTGGTGGCGGTGGAAACCTGCGCGGTCGCCGGCATCGCGATCACCGCCGCCGCCAGCGCACCTGCGAACAACATGCTCTTCATCGAACATCCTCATCACGGTGGGGCCTGCTGAACCGTGCAAAAGACGCGTTGTTCCGCGCTAGCGTCGCCCCTTGTGGCGGATGATGGCCGGCCGCCCGCGGCGCCCCGGCACCCGTCGGTCCCGCCCGCCGCGCATCGGCAGATGGCTGGCGCCCTCCACCAGTTCGAAGCGCAGGGCGCCGGTGATCGGGTTCGCCTCGGCCAGCCGCAGGTCGAGCGTCTGGCCGACGGCATAGCTGTCGCCGCTCTCTTCGCCCACCAGCGCGCGCGCCGCCTCGTCATAGCGGAAGCGCTCCGCCCCCAGCGTCGAGACGGGGACGAGGCCGTCGCCGCCCAGCCCCTCGACCGTGGCGAAGAAGCCGAAATCGCGCACCCCGGTGATGCGCGTCGCCATCACCTCGCCGACGCGGGTCGACAGGAAGGCGGCGACATAGCGGTCGATCGTCTCGCGTTCCGCCTCCATCGCGCGCCGCTCGGCGGCCGATATGCTCTCGCCCGATTGCGCCATCCGCTCGGCCTCGTCGGCGGTTAGCGCGGTGTTCGTGCCGACATCGGGCAGCGAGGGCCGCCCCTGCTCCAGCCCATAGGCGCCGACCAGCGCGCGGTGGACCAGCAGATCGGCATAGCGGCGGATCGGGCTGGTGAAATGCGCGTAGGAGCCGAGCGCCAGGCCGAAGTGGCCGGTGTTGGCGGGCGCGTAATAGGCCTGCGTCTGGCTGCGCAATATCTGTTCCATCACCAGCGGGCGGTCGGTGCGGTCCCCCAACCGTTCGATCAGGTGGTTGAAGGTGGCGGGCGTCACCACCTGCCCCAGCGCGAAGGGGATGCCTAGCGTCGCCAGATACTCCTTCAGCGCCACCAGTTTCTCGCGATTGGGCGCCTCGTGATCGCGATACATGACGGGCGCCTTCTTCGCCTCCAACGCCTTCGCCGCCGCCACGTTCGCGGCGATCATATAATCCTCGAATCAGCTTGTGCGCATCGAGCCGGTCGCGCGGGGCGACGGAGAGGATGCGCCCCATCTCGTCCAGCACCACCCGCCGCTCGGGCAGGTCGAGGTCGAGCGGGGCGCGCTGGTCGCGCGCCGCCTTCAGCGCGCCCAGCAATCCCAGAGCGGGCGGAGCGCCGCCTCGGTCAGGTCGTGGGGCGCGGTGCCGTCGATCGCGGCCTGTGCGTCCCTCATAGGGGATCACCGCGGCGATGCGGACGATCGCACGGGTGAAGCGCCAGCCCTTCACCTTGCCGTCCGCGCCGATCGTCAGGTGGCAGGCGAGCGCCGCGCGATCGACCCCTTCCTTCAGCGAGCAGACGTCCGCCGACAGCACCTCCGCAACATCGGCACGACGCGATCGGGGAAATAGACGCTGTTGCCGCGCTTGCGCGCCTGCCGGTCGATCGCGCTGCCGGGGCGGACGTAGAAGCTCACGTCGGCGATGGCGACGATCGCCTGCCAGCCGCCGGCATTGGCGGGGTCGTCGTCGGGCGCGGCCCAGACGGCATCGTCATGATCGCGGGCATCCACCGGATCGATCGCGACGATCGGCAGATGGCGCAGATCCTCGCGCTTCTCGCCTAGCGCGAGCTTCGCGACATGCTCGGCCTCGGCGATCACCTCTTCGGGGAAGATGTCGGGGATGCCGAGCTTGTGGATCGCGATCAGGCTGAACGAGCGCGGCTGGAAACGGATCGCCCAGCCGCTCGGTCACGCGCACCGCAATGCGGGGCGGGCGGCCGCTCTTCTCGGCCAGCACCAGGTCGCCCGGTCCCGCCTCGCCCGCGTCGGCCACCGGGAAAGTCGCGCCGCTCGCGCTTGTCGACGGGCTTCAGATACAGGCGATCGCCCTCGACGTGGAGGACGCCCAGCACCAGTTCCTCGCCGCGCGCCAGCTTCTTCATCGGATGGCGACGAAGCCCGCCCCGGCTTCCTCGGTGCGGGCGAGGATGCGGTCCCCCACCGCCAGCGCCGCCGATCGGCCGCCGGCCGCTCGATCACGCGCAGCCGCGGCGGCGGCGTATCGGGTCGTGCAGCTTTCGGGCACGGCGAAGGCCAGCCCCTCGTCCGTCACGTCGGCGATCCGCAGCACCGTCACCTTCGGCACCCCGCCCATGCGTTGGAAGGCGCGGCCCGGCGCCGAATCGATCAGCCCCCTCGTCCGCCATGTCCTTCAGCAGCGCCTTCAACTGGATCTTCTCCTGCCCCTTGAGGCCGAAGGCGCGCGCGATCTCCCGCTTGCCGGCGGGGCGTGTCGCTTGCGGCGATGAAGTCGAGGATTTGCTGCCGGTTGGGAAGACCGGGTACGGGGGGGGCGGGCCATCCCCCCTATGTGGCAGGGTCCGCCCGCCGCCGCAACCGCGTTGCGGCCCCGCGCCGGCCGTGGCAGGGCCGGGCGACGTCAGCAGGGGACAGACAGGATGGCCGAACGACCATATATCGTCGGGATCGGCGGCACCGCGACCGGGCGCGCCTCGACCCGAGCAGGCGGTCGAGCTGGCGCTCGCCTCGGCCGAGCGGCAGGGGGCGGAGGTGGCGCTGTTCGGCGGCGCGCATCTCGCCGCTTTGCCCCATTATCTGACGCCCGGCAGCGAGATTTCGGGCGAGGGCAAGGCGCTGGTCGCCGCGGTCCGCCGCGCCAACGGGCTGATCGTCGCCAGCCCCGGCTATCACGGATCGATCTCCGGCCTCGTCAAGAACGGGCTCGACTATCTGGAGGAGACGGCGCGCGACGCCCGCGTCTATCTGGATGGCGTACCGGTCGGCCTGATCGTTACACGCCTTCGGCTGGCAGGCGACGGGCAGCACGCTCGCCACGCTCCGCTCGATCGTCCATGCTCTCCGCGGCTGGCCGACGCCGCTGGGCGTCGCCATCAACACCTCTGGCGGTATCTTTCGCGACGGCGCCTGCACCGATCCGGCGGGTGGCGGCGCAACTCGATCTGGTCGGCCGGCAGGTCTACGAATTCGCCCGGCTGCGCATGGCCGATCCGAGCGTGACCGAAACGGGGCAATAGGCCTCAGGCCGGCGCCAGCTTCCGCTTCGGCGCGAGCGAGAGCCGCGCGAAATCGAAGCTGCGCAGTAATTGCAGGCCGGCGCGGCCGTCACGCGCCCAGCGGACGGTCGCCACGATCGGGATCGCCTTCGATCCAGCTCGATCTCCAACTCGGTCTCCGGGTTCCAGCATCAGCGGCGCGAATTGATCGATCATCGCCCCGCCGCAGGAAACGTCGCGCAGGCGTGCCGGGGCGCGGCGGCCGTGACCTCGACCAGCACCGATCGCAGCATCGCGTGCGCGGCGCGCGGCTGACGCGCACGCCGGTCGGCGCCACCACCGTGGCCCCGCCCAATTGCTGCACCACCGCCGCACCGTCCATCGGCCGGCCGTAGACGAAGCCCTGGATGTGCGAGCAGCCCAGTTCGCGGATCAGGTCGATCTCGTTCTGCGCCTCGACGCCCTCGGCGGTCGTCTCCATCCCCAGCGCATCGGCAAGGGTCACGATCGCCTTGATGATCGCGATGTTGCGGTTGCCGGCGATACTGGCGCCGCGGACGAAGCTCTGGTCGATCTTGATCTTGTCGAACGGCGCGCTCTTCAGATAGCCGAGCGACGAATAGCCGGTGCCGAAATCGTCGAGCGCCAGCCGCACGCCCAGCCCCTTCAGACGATCGAAGGTAAGGGCGGTGCCCTCCGCGCCCCCTAGGAACACGCTCTCGGTGATTTCCAGCTCCAGCCGTTCGGGCGCGAGGCCCGATTCGGCGAGCGCGCTCGCCACGATCGCGGGGAAGCCCGGCTTGCCGAACTGGATCGGGGAGACGTTGACGGCGACCCGCGCCGCCGCCGGCCACGCCGCCGCCCGCACGCGTCGCGGTGCGCAGCACCCATTCGCCGATCGCATCGATCAGCCCCGAATCCTCGGCGACCGGGATGAATTCGGCCGGGGATATCGGCCCGCGCACCGGATGCGTCCAGCGCAGCAACGCCTCATATCCGCCCACCGCCCCGGTGCGGGTGCTGACGACCGACTGGTAGACGAGATGCAGTTCGCCCCGCGTCAGCGCCTCGCGCAGTTCGTCTTCCAGCCGCTTGCGCGACTGCGCCTCTTCGAGCAGCGCCGGCTCGAAAAAGCGATGCGTGCCGCGCCCGGCGCCCTTGGCGGCGTAGAGCGCAAGGTCGGCATTGCGGACGAGCGTGGTCACGTCCTCGCCATGGTCGGCGCGACGGCGAGGCCCACCGAGCAGCCGATCGAGATCGGCCGCGCCGCCGATCTGATAGGGGCGGGACAGAGCGGCGATCACCGCCCGCGCCAGCGCCGCCAGCTCCTCGCGGCTGCCCTCGTTGGGCACGACGACCTGGAACTCGTCGCCGCCCAGCCGCCCGACCAGCGCGCCGGGGCCCACCGCGCGTTCG
>JAQIJD010000020.1:0-30680 GCA_036946415.1 Edaphosphingomonas fennica
GTCATCGGCCAGGATGCCTTTCAGCGCTACGTCCAGGTCCAGGCGGAATGCGCCAAGGTCCAGCTTGCCCGTATGGGCCTTCCCCAGGAGTGATGTGCAGATGACCGCAACCGCCGGCGACCGGATCCGCTCGCTCACCCTCTCGCTCGCCTTCCTGCCGCTCAAGACCCCGGTCAGCGATGCCAAGGTGCTGACCGGGCGGCAGAAACCGCTGACCGAAGTGGCCTTCCTGTTCGCCGAGATCGTGACCGAACAGGGTCACGAAGGGCTGGGCTTCAGCTATTCCAAGCGCGCCGGCGGCCC
This sequence comes from Edaphosphingomonas fennica, assembly GCA_036946415.1. Lineage (GTDB taxonomy): Bacteria > Pseudomonadota > Alphaproteobacteria > Sphingomonadales > Sphingomonadaceae > Sphingomonas_Q > Sphingomonas_Q fennica_A. Next base: position 304 of record JAQIJD010000020.1, read on the forward strand.
CGGCCTGTACGCGCATGCGCGCGAGATCGGTCCGTTGGTGATTGGCGAGGATCCGAACGACATCGGCAAATTGTGGACCAGGCTCGTCTGGGCGGGCGCCTCGGTCGGCCGCAGCGGTCTGTCGACGCAGGCGATCGCCGCGATCGACAATGCTTTGTGGGATCTGAAGGCCAGGCGCGCCGGCCTGCCGCTCGCCAAGCTGCTCGGCGCCTATCGCGATGGCGTATCCTGCTACAACACCTCGGGCGGCTTCCTCTCGACCCCGATCGAGCAGGTGCTGGAGAATATCGATCACGCGCTGGCGAGCGGGATCGGCGGCATCAAGATCAAGGTCGGCCAGCCCGATACGGCGGAAGACCTGCGCCGGCTGGACGCGGTGCGCCGGCATATCGGCATGTCGGTGCCGCTGATGGTGGATGCCAACCAGCAGTGGGACCGGCCGACCGCGGCGCGCATGGGCCGGGCGATGGAGCAATATGACCTGATCTGGATCGAGGAACCGCTCGACGCCTATGACGCCGCCGGCCACGCGCGGCTGGCCTCCATGCTGGCGACGCCGATCGCCAGCGGCGAGATGCTGACCAGCGTCGCCGAACATTGGGAGCTGATCCGCCAGGATGCCGTCGGCTTCATGCAGCCCGATGCCGCGCGCGTGGGCGGCATCACCCAGTTCCTCAAGATCATGGCTCTGGGCGAACAGCGCAACCTGAAGATGGCGCCGCACTTCGCGATGGAGATCCACGTCCATCTGTCGGCGGCCTATCCGCACGATGCGTGGGTCGAACATTTCGACTGGCTGGCGCCGCTGTTCAACGAGGTGCTGGAGACGAAGGACGGCCGCATGCTGGTGCCCGACCGGCCGGGGCTGGGCGTGTCGCTGACCGAACAGGCGCGGCGCTGGACGACGGCGAGCGAGACGTTCGGGGCGGCGTGACGGGCGGGGCGAGCTGGCTGCGGTCTGCCCCTTCCGCCACCCCCTCCGTTCGGCCCGAGCGAAGTCGAGGGCTACGCGAAGCGCATGTCCTGCATGTGCCTCGACTTCGCTCGGCACGAACGGACGTGGGGTTCTGAGCGAGAAGGAAAGGCCGCCCGTCAGGCGGCCGCCCGCCTCACACCCGCATCGGCATCAGCACGTAAAGCGCCGCCGCATCGTCATTCTCGCGGATCAGCGTCGGCGCGGCGGCATCGGCGAGGTGGACCTCGACCGTGTCGCTCTGGATCTGCCCGAGGATGTCGAGCAGGTAGCGCGCGTTGAAGCCGATCTCGAACCCGGCCGCGACATAATCGCCGGGCACTTCCTCCGCCGCGGTGCCGTTCTCGGGGCTGGTGACGGAAAGGGTGATACGGTCGCGATCGAGCGTCATCTTCACCGCGCGCGTCTTCTCGCTGGCGATGGTGGCGACGCGATCGACGCCTTCCATGAAGGCGCGCGGATCGATCTTGAGCAATTTGTCGTTCGCGGTCGGGATGACGCGCGAATAATCGGGGAAGGTGCCGTCGATCAGCTTGGAGGTGAGGATCGCCTGCCCCAGCCCGAAGCGGATCTTGGTGGGGGACAGCGACACGTCGACATCGCCGTCGACCTCGTCGAGCAGCTTGCGCAATTCGCCCACGCACTTTCGCGGCACGATCACGTCGGGCATCCCCGCCGCACCCTCCGGCCGCGGCACCGTCACCCGCGCCAGCCGGTGGCCGTCGGTGGCGGCGGCCTTGAGGAGCGGGGTGGCATCGTCTGTGACGTGAAGGAAGATGCCGTTCAGATAGTAGCGCGTCTCTTCGGTCGAGATGGCGAAGCGGGTGCGATCGATGATCTGCTTGAACGTCTCGGCCGGCAGCGCGAAGGCGGTCGGCAGGTCGCCCTCGGCGATCACCGGGAAATCGTCGCGCGGCAGCGTGGCGAGGTTGAAGCGGGCGCGGCCGGCGACGACCAGCATCTTGCCCTCGGCCGCGGTCAGCTCGACCTGCGCGCCTTCGGGCAGCTTGCGGGCGATGTCGAACAGCGTGTGGGCGGAGACGGTGGTGGCGCCGGCGGTGGCGACGTCGGCCTCGATCGTCTCGACGATCTGGATGTCGAGATCGGTCGCCATCAGGCGCAGGCCGGCGGCGGGCGACGCCTCGATCAGCACGTTGGACAGGATCGGGATGGTGTTGCGCCGCTCCACCACCGACTGCACATGGCTGAGGGCGCGCAGCAGGGTCGCCCGTTCGATCGTCGCCTTCATGTCCCGCCCCGAAATTCGTGCACCGTGGCCGGCCGTTATAGCGGGGGCGGGGCCGCGGGGAAGCGAAGAAATCCGCCGCGGCCCCGATCGGTCAGAAGCGCATGCCGAACCCGCCCAGCACCTGATGGCGGCTGATGCCCTGCTCGTAGTTGGAATAACGATATTCGGCCTTGACGAAGCTGTTGGCGGTCAGCGCCTGTTCGGCGCCCGCGCCGACGCGGAAACCGTCGAGATTGGCGCGATCGAGCGTCACGTCGCCCTGGCCGGCGTCGCTGGTCAGCTTGTAGCGGGCGTTGGTATAGCCGGCCTTGGCGTAGAGGCGCGTGCCGGGGCGCAAATCGGTGCCGATGCGCCCGCCGACGTAGATGTCGCGGCCCGCCTTGGCGCAGAATTCGGGCGAGAGGGCGGTGCGCGCGCCGGCGCATTCCTTGGTACTGGCGTCGGTCAGCTCGACATCGGCGCCCACGATCGCGGCGCCGCCCATCGCCATGTCGTATCCGGCGCCGATGCCGTAGGCGACGCCGTCCTCATGGCCGCCGTTCACCTGCGTCCGGTCCCAGCCGGCGAGACCTTCGAGGCGCAGGCCAGTGCCGGCGACGGGGGCGCCCTGGGCGAAGGCGGGGGCGGCAACGGCCGCGGTCGCCGCAACGGCAGCGAGATAAGCAAAGCTACGCATGAACCATACTCCGTCATGTGCCGCCCTCGGGGCGGCCGGGGCGCCTTGGGCGGGGCGGCCTGACGCTCGCCTGAACGGAGCCGCCGGCGGCTTGCGCGCCCCGGCCCGGCGGCGCATGCGCAGCGCAATGCGGTGGCTGCTCCCCCTCCTGATCGGTCTCGCCGCGGCGCCCGCCGCGGCGCGCGAGGCGCTGGGCACGTTCGGCGGCTGGGCGGCCTTCCGCGATCTGACGCCGCGGCGCTGCTACGCGATCGGCCAGCCCGAACCGGCGAAGGGGCAGGCGCCGACCGGCGGGTCGCTCGCCATCGCCTTCTGGCCGGCGGCGGGGGCGGCGGGGCAGCTCCACGCCCGCCTCGGCCCCGCCGCCCCGCGCGGCGGCACGGCGATGCTGGCGATCGGCGCGCGCCGCTTCCCGCTCCGCCGGCAGGGGCGCGACCTGTGGGCCGCGGACGCCGCCGCCGATGCGGCCATCGCCCCGGCGCTGCGATCGGGCGAGACGATCGCGATCCTCGTCCGCGACGGCCGCGCGCACTACACCGATCTCTACCCGCCGCGCGGCCTCGCCACCGCGATCGACGCCGCCGCTCTGGCCTGCGCAGCGCAGCGATAATTCACGCCGAGGCGCCGAGCAGGGCCGCCCGCCGGGAGGGCGGCTTTCGCATTCAGTCCCGTAGAAGGCTGCCGCACGCGAAACCCCTCCGCGTCCTCCGCGCCTCCGCGTGAATTATCTCCCCCGAAGGCTGCTACGCTGGCGAAACCGCGCGATTTCGCCTATATCGCGCCGATCATGAACGCGCTGATGCCCATCCCCGGCCATGTCGATCCGGTGCCGCTCCCCCGTGACCTGCCGCCGCGCGCCGATGGCCGCGCCGACCTGCTCGGCCTGCCGCGCGAGGCGCTGCGCGCGCTGCTGGCTGAGGCGGGGCTGGAGCCGAAGCAGGCGAAGCTCCGCGCCAAGCAATTGTGGCACTGGATCTACAATCGCGGCGCCACCGACTTCACCGTGATGACCGACATCGCCAAGGCGATGCACCCCTGGCTGGCGGAACGCTTCGTCATCGGCCGGCCGGAGGTGGTCGAGGCGCAGGTATCGACCGACGGGACGCGCAAGTGGCTGCTGCGCTCGCCCGACGGCCACGATTACGAGATGGTGTTCATCCCCGATGCGGATCGCGGCACTTTGTGCGTATCGAGCCAGGTCGGCTGCACGCTCAACTGCGCCTTCTGCCATACCGGCACGATGCGCCTCGTCCGCAACCTGACCGCGGGCGAGATCGTGGGCCAGGTGATGCTGGCGCGCGACGGGCTTGGCGAATGGCCGAGCCAGCCCGAGGGGCGCCTGCTCACCAACATCGTGATGATGGGCATGGGCGAGCCGCTCTACAATTTCGACAATGTGAAGGGCGCGCTGGAGATCGTGATGGACGGCGACGGCCTCGCCCTCTCCAAGCGGCGCATCACGCTTTCCACCGCCGGCGTGGTGCCGATGATGGAGCGGGCGGGGCGCGAGATCGGCGTCAACCTCGCCGTCTCGCTCCACGCCGTCAGCAAGGACGTGCGCGACGAGGTGGTGCCGCTCAACCGCAAATATGGCATCGAACAGCTGCTGGAGGCGTGCGCCGCCTACCCCGGCGCCAACAACGCCCGGCGGATCACCTTCGAATATGTGATGCTGAAGGACGTTAACGACAGCGATGCCGATGCGCGCGAACTTGTCCGCCTGCTGCGCCACTATCAGCTGCCCGCCAAGGTCAATCTGATCCCGTTCAACCCGTGGCCGGGCGCGCCCTATGAATGTTCGACGCCCGATCGGGTGGCGCGCTTTTCGGACATCGTCTTCAAGGCGGGCATCTCCGCCCCCGTCCGCACCCCGCGCGGGCGGGACATCGATGCCGCCTGCGGCCAGCTGAAGACCGCCGCCGAGAAGAAGAGCCGCGCCGCGCGCGACCGGGAGGCCGCCGTCGCGGCCTGATCGAGATATACCCCTTGCCCGCGGTGCTTGCGTCCCGCCGCCCCCTGCCCGAAAGGGGCCGGAAGCCAAGGGGAGCAAGCATGTCGCTGGTCGATCATTTCCTGAAGAAGGCCATCCGCCGCGGCGAACTGACCGTGATCTTCGCGGACGGCAAGATCGTGAAGGTCGGCACGCCCGATGCGGAGGCGCGCAGCGTCACCATCCGCTTCACCGATGCCAAGGTGCCCGGTTTCATCGCCGCCAACCCGCATCTGCGCGCCGCCGAGGCCTATATGGACGGGCGGCTGGTGATCGAGGAGGGCGACGTGCGCGACCTCATCACCCTCATCCGCATCAACGGCCGCTTCGAGGAGGGGCGCGAGCGCGCGATCGGCGGCACGCTGACCAACCTCGTCAAGGACATGGTCCGCCAGGCCAGCCACACCGTCAACGATGCGCGCCGGTCCAAGCAGAACGTCGCGCATCATTACGACATCGGCAACCGCCTCTACGATCTCTTCCTCGATCGCGACCGCCAGTATAGCTGCGCCTATTGGACCGATCCGGACGGCGAGACGCTCGACCAGGCGCAAGAGGACAAGAAGGCGCATATCGCCGCCAAGCTCGATCTGCGGCCCGGCCAGCGCGTGCTGGATATCGGCTGCGGCTGGGGCGGCATGGCGCTCTACCTCAACCGCGTCGCCGGGGTCGACGTGCTGGGCATCACCCTGTCCGAAGAGCAGCTGAAGATGGCGCGCGAGCGGGCCGCGGCGGCAGGCGTGGCGGACAGGGTGAAGTTCGAGCTGATCGACTATCGCGCGATCCAGGGCCAGACCTTCGACCGGATCGTCTCGGTCGGCATGTTCGAGCATGTCGGCACGCACAGCTATGTCGATTTCTTCCGGCAGGCCAAGGCACTGCTGGCCGACGACGGGGTGATGCTGCTGCACACCATCGGCCGCATGGGCAATCCGGGGCGGACGGACGAGTTCACCCGGAAATATATCTTCCCCGGCGGCTACAATCCGGCGCTGTCCGAAGTGGTGGAGGCCAGCCAGAAGGTCAGGCTGATCGTCTCCGACGTGGAGGTGCTGCGGCTGCATTACGCGCACACCATCGCCCATTGGTACGAGCGGACGGTGGCCGAACGGGACGCGATCGTGGCCCTCTACGACGAACGCTTCTACCGGATGTGGACCTTCTATCTGGCCGGCGCGGAGGGGGCGTTCCGCTACGGCAATCTCGTCAACTTCCAGATCCAATATATCAAGAACCGCACCGCCTTGCCGATCACGCGCGACTATATGGCCGAGGCGGAAGCGCGCTATCGGGCGGCGTAACGGGCAGGAGGCGCGGAGGCCGCGTAGGAGTTGGGTCGGCCGCGACGGCGGCCCTCTGCGCGCGATGGAAGGCGGGCCGGCGCTGCCGCCCGCCCGCCTCCGCGTGAACCTCGTCCGCTCTATGGCGTCAGGCCGTCGGCTTCGGCCCGCGCATCGCGCTCCACGCCGCGCGCCGCTCCTCGGGGGTGACGACGCCGTCCTTGTTGGTGTCGGCGCGGTCGAACATCGCCAGCGGCCGGGCGGCGGCTTCGGCAAGGGTGACGGCACCGTCCTTGTTTGCGTCCATCGCCATCAGCCCGCCGCGGCCCATACCCGGCCCACCGCGGTGTGCGAAACGGCGCCCGCCGTCGCGCTTGCCCTCGGGTCGGGCCGCACCCTTGCCGTCGTGCGCCGCCGCGAATTCAGCCTTCGTCACCGATCCGTTGCCGTCGGCGTCGAGGCGGGCGAAGCGCTTCTCGCCCCGCTCGGCGCGCATCGCCTGGCGCGCGGCGTCGAATTCCGCCTGCGTCACCTTGCCGTCGCGATTGGTATCCCATTTGGCGAAGCGCTCGGCGACCTTCTGCTGGACTTCGGCGCGTGTCATCGGCTTGGGGGCGGGGCGGTCGGGCGTGGGCGCCGCGGGGGCGGCGGCGGCGGCCAGCAGCGCGAAACCGGCGGCGAACAGGGGCAGGGTCCTCATTTCGTATCTCCTTGGCATCGATATGGGGGCGGCGCCCCCGGCTGCACCCTCTCTGGCCGATTCGCTTTGCGCGCGTAGGTCCGCGCTGCATTGGTGTTGCGGGGCTGACATATGGCGCCGCGCTTGTGCCGCGGCCCCCCGCATGGCAAGGCGCGCCCGCCTTTCGACCCCCGGATGCGGAGACCCTGGATGACCGACGTGAAGCGCGTGGTGCTGGCCTATTCGGGCGGCCTGGACACCAGCGTCATCCTGAAGTGGCTGAAGGAGACCTACAATTGCGAGGTCGTCACCTTCACCGCCGATCTGGGGCAGGGCGAGGAGCTTGAGCCGGCACGCGCCAAGGCCGAGCTGATGGGCGTCCGCCCCGAGCATATCTTCATCGACGATCTGCGCGAGGAATTCGTCGCCGACTACGTCTTCCCGATGATGCGCGCCAACGCGCTCTACGAGGGCCTGTATCTGCTCGGCACCTCGATCGCGCGGCCGCTGATCGCCAAGCGCCAGATCGAGATCGCGCGGGCGGTCGGCGCCGATGCCGTCAGCCACGGCGCCACCGGCAAGGGCAACGATCAGGTGCGGTTCGAGCTGGGCTATTATGCGCTCGCCCCCGACATCAAGGTGATCGCCCCCTGGCGCGAATGGGATCTGACGAGCCGCACCCGCCTGATCGAATATGCCGAACAGCACCAGATCCCGGTGCCCAAGGACAAGCGCGGCGAAAGCCCCTTCTCGACCGACGCCAACCTCCTCCACACCTCGTCCGAGGGCAAGGTGCTGGAGGATCCGTGGGAGGAGGTGCCCGACTATGTCTTCTCGCGCACCGCCAACCCCGAGGACGCGCCCGACAGCCCTGAGATCATCACCATTGATTTCGAGCGTGGCGATGGCGTGGCGCTGAACGGCGAGGGGATGAGCCCGGCGACGCTGCTGGCGAAGCTCAACGACCTGGGGCGGACGCACGGCATCGGTCGGCTCGACCTCGTCGAGAACCGCTTCGTCGGCATGAAGAGCCGCGGCATGTACGAGACGCCGGGCGGCACCATCTATCACCTCGCCCATCGCGGGATCGAGCAGATCACGCTCGATCGGGGTGCCGCGCACCTCAAGGACGAGCTGGCCCCGCGCTATGCCGAGCTGATCTACAACGGCTTCTGGTTCTCACCCGAGCGCGAGATGTTGCAGGCCGCGATCGATCACAGCCAAGCCAAGGTGACGGGCACGGTGCGGCTGAAGCTCTACAAGGGCGGCGTCCATGTGATCGGCCGCAAGAGCCCGCATACGCTGTATAGCGAGAAGGTGGTGACGTTCGAGGACGACGCCGGCGCCTACGACCAGCGCGACGCGGCGGGCTTCATCAAGCTCAATGCCCTCCGCCTGCGCCTGCTGGGGCGGCGCGAGGGGCGGTAAGGCGATCGTATCGGGGCGGGTGTCGCGCTTGCCCCTCGACTGCGCTCGGGGCGAACGGAGGGGAGGCAGGCACGCTCCGTCAACCTCCGTTCGTCCCGAGCGCAGTCGAGGGACATGCGCCGTCCTCAATCCAGCCGCTTCAACCCGATCAGGTCGATAGGTCCTGCCCGGAACCGCCCCACCGCCTCGCGCCGCGCCATCAGCGCGCGCAGCAGCACATCGTCCTTGTCATAGGCCCACGGCCCCAGCCGCAGCAGCCAGACGGTCGGCACCGCCCGCATCGCCGGCGCGCCCGCGATCGCTTCCAGATGCGGCCGGTCGAGCGAGGGCACGCCGCGCGATCCGGAGACGTACCAGCTGCCCGGCGGGGGCGCGAGGCTGGGGATCGGCGTCGGGATCGGCCGGCTGGGGATCGCCAGGCCGAGGTCGCGGACGGCGCGGTCGAACGGCAGCGCCCCCTCGTTGGGATAGGCGAGGACCACGTCGCCCGGCCGCCAGCGCGCCGCCAGCCAGCGGACGGTGCCGTACCAGTCCTGCGGCGGCCCGGCACGGCGGTTGAGCACGTCGCGCCCCAGCATCGAAAGGCAGAGGATCGCGAGCAGGATCAGCCCCGCCACCCGCCCCTTCGATCCGTGGCGGGGGATGGCGCCCGCCGCCATCAGCAGGATCGCCGGGATCGCGACCGGCGTCAGCGTCCGCATCAGGAACACGGGCGCCACCATCATCGAGAGGACGAGCGACAGCAGCACCGGCAGGAAGGCGGTGACGACCAGCAGCGATCCGGCGCGCCGATCGATCCGCGCCAGCCGGCCGAGGCCGATCGCCGCCAGCAGCCCCGCCGTCCCCTGCGCGACCGAGCGCGGCCCCGCATAGAGCATCGCCACGCGCGCGCCGGCGGTGCCGGGATCGAAGGTCAGCCAAGTCGAGGACACCCAGCCCGGCGCCTGATCGATCAGGATCAGGAGCGCCGGCACCCAGGCGAGCAGCACCGCCGCATGCCCGCCGACGATCTTGGCCCATTCGGCCCGCGCCATCCCCCGCCGCCACACCGCCAGCAGGCAGCCGATCCCCAGCGCCGCGGCATAAAGCGGCCCGAGGTTGTGCAGCCACAGCATCGCCAGCAGCGCCGCCAGATAGGCCGCCGCCGCCTTACCGCCGAAGCCCGCCCCCGCGCGCACCCGCCGCCTGAGCGCCAGCAGCGCCGCCACCCCGCCGGCATAGACGAGGATCATCACCGGATAGGGCCTGACCTCGCGCGCCATCTCGACCGGCAGGACGGCGACGGCGAGGAGGCCGAGCGCCGCCAGCACCAGCGGCCGCACCGGCACCCGCGCGATCCGCGCCAGCTCGTGTGCCGCCACCGCCACCACCGGAAACGCCGCCAGTGCCGCCAGCAGCCCCAGCGCGCGCAACGCCACCAGCCCGTCGCCCGCGATCCGCGACCACAGCCATACGAGCGTGTAGTAGAAAGGCGGGTGCGTCTCGTAGCGCGGCACCAACGTCCACAGGAAGTGGAGGCCCTTGTCCGCGGCATAGGCGCTATAGGCCTCGTCCAGCCACAAGGGCGTCGAGGGGATCGCCCACAGCCGCAGCGCCATGCCGACGGCGACGATCGCCGCGGCCGCCAGCCATGTCAGTCGGGTGGGGGAAAAGCCGATCGCGCGTCGCATCGGCCCGCCGCTATTGGGTTTCGGTGCGCCCGACAATGGCCGTGGCCCTCCCGGCCCGGCGGCGCCATCTGCCCGTTACGTTACCCGCGTCCCGATCGGCATCCGACCACAGGCACTCCAGCCGACCGAACGCCCCTGCGCGAAGCGCCTCCGCTGCCCTTGGCCACAGGGACCGCTTTGCGTCATCGGCGCGGTGCCTCGTCCGCAACCGCCTTCCCCCGAAACCCTCGTCTCATCCCGTACGTCACGCCGACCGCAACATCTCCGCGTCTCCGCGCCTCCGCGCGAACCAAACTTCCTTCTTTCCGCATCGTCCGAGCCCGACACGCGTCATCTGCCGAAGTCCGCTTCCCCGAAGCATAATCACCCACTAATCGGGGCCTTCCATGCGGCACTGGCGCCATCCCCCGATCGAGACCCCCAACGGCTGGTGGAACGCGCGCCCGTTCCTCTGGCTGCTGGTCCTCGCCGCCACGATCCCCCTGTGGCTGCCCGACGTGCCGCCGCTGACCGACGTGATGGGGCATATGGGCCGCTACCGCGTCGAGCTGGCCGATCCCGCCTCGCCGCTCAGGACGACCTTTTACGATTTCCGCTGGGCGCTGATCGCCAATCTCGGCGTCGATCTGCTGGTGGTGCCGCTGGCGCCGCTGTTCGGCCTCGAACTGGCGGTGAAGCTGATCGTGATGGCGATCCCGGCGATCACCGTCGCCGGCCTCCTCGGCGTCGCCCGCGCACTGCACGGGGCGGTGCCGCCGACGGCGCTGTTCGCGCTGCCGCTCGCCTACAGCTTCCCCTTCCAATGGGGGTTCATCAACTACCTCCTGTCGATGGGCCTCGCCCTCAACCTCTGGGCGCTGTGGCTGCGGCTGGGGCAGGCGGGGCGGCTGCGGCTGCGGGCCGGGCTGTTCGTGCCGCTGGGGCTGATGCTGGCGATCTGCCACATCTTCGGCTGGGCGGTGCTCGCCCTCCTCGCTTTCGCGGGCGAGGCGCAGGGGCGGCGCGATCGGGGCCAGGGCTTCTTCCGCGCGGTCTGGAACGGCGGCTGGGCGTGCCTGCCGCTCGCCCCGCCGATCGTGATGATGGCGATCTGGCGATCGGGCGACGTGGCGGGCGGCAATGCCGACTGGTTCTACTGGCGTGCCAAGTGGATCTACATGCTCTCGGCGCTGCGCAACCACGATCGCGAGCTGGATACCGCCTCCATCTATCTCCTCTGGGCGATGCTGGCGGCCGGGCTGGTGGCGCTGGGCGTCCGCTTCAACCGCACCGGCGCGGTCGCCACGCTGCTGCTGCTCGCCTCCTACATCCTGCTGCCGCGCATCCTGCTGGGATCGGCCTATGCCGACATGCGGCTGGCGCCCTATGTGGTCGCGGTCGGCATCGTCGCACTGTCGCTGACGACGCGCTCGCGCCGCGTGGCGGGGATCGTGGCGGTGCTGGGCCTCGCCTTCTATGGCGTGCGGCTGGGGGCGACGGCGATCAATTTCGCCCGCATCGACGAACTCCACCGCGGCCAGCTCCGCGCGATCAACCATATCAGGCCCAATGCGCGCGTCTTCTGGTTGGTCGAGCTGCGCTGCCTCGGCAATTGGGACAGCAGCCGCATGGATCATCTGGGGGCGATGGCGATCGTGCGGCGCGGCGCCTTCGTCAACGGCCAGTGGACCGCGGCGGGCGCGCAGCTGCTGTCGATCAAATATGCCCCGGCCAAGGGCTATGCCGAGGATCCGACGCAGATCCTCCGCCCCGGCCGCTGCCGCCAGCGCGGCGCGAAACGCTATCCGCAGGCGCTGTTCACGCTGCCGCGCGACGCGTTCGACTATGTCTGGCTGGTCGACATGCCGCGCGCAAAATGGGTGTCGGTGCCGGGGCTCGTGCCGATCTGGAACGGCGGCGCGCGGGGGCTGCTCTACCGGGTCGAGGGTTCGGCGACCGCCGCCAGCGAGACGCCGAACGGCAGCGGCACCGCCCCCATCAGATAGCGTTCGGCACCGAACAGCCGCGCCAGCACGCCGTTGACGGCGCGGCCCGGCATCGCATCGTCCCCGCCCTCGCGCCCGCGCAGCCGCCCGGCCAGGCGCACCGCGGCGATCAGCGGGAACAGCAGGGTATTGAAATGACTCTGGCGGATCAGCCGGAAGCCGGCCGCTTCCACCGTCTCGCGCAGGGTCTTCGGAGTATAGCGGCGCTGGTGATGGTGGGCGACGTCGTGCGCGCTCCACATCCAGGGGGCGGCGGGCACCGTCAGCAGCAGCTTGCCGCCGGGCGCCAGCTTGGTGACGAGGGCGGTCAGCGCCGCGCGATCGCCGGGGATATGCTCCAGCACGTCGAGCAGGACGATCAGGTCGTAGGCGCCGTCCGCCAGCGCCACGCCGTCGGGCAGGTAGCCGCCCTTGACCGCGATGCCGGTGCGCGCGGTGCTGAGCGCGCGCGCCGCATCGTCCGGCTCGATCGCATCGACCGTGCCATAGTCCTTGAGCAGGGGGATGTTCGAGCCGGTGCCGCAGCCCACCTCCAGGATGCGTAAAGGACGGCGTTTCGGCGCGTGGCGCTCGATCAGGCCGGCGATGATCCTGCGCCGGCCGACGAACCACCAGTGGGCGCCGTCGATCTCGGCCATGCGGTCGTAGGTTTCGCGTTCCATCAGATCCCGATCCTGTCCCGAACCACGTAGATCGGGCGGTGCTTCACCTCGACCAGCACCCGGCCGACATATTCGCCCAGCACCCCCAAAGACAGCAACTGCATCCCGCCCAGGAACAGGATCGCCGTCATCAGCGAGGGGTAGCCCGGCACGTCCACCCCGAACAGCAGGGTCCGCGCGAACAGGTAGAGCGCATAGACCAGCGCGAAGACCGCGATCCCCGCCCCCAGATAGCTCCACACCCTGAGCGGCACGGTGGAGGCGGAGGTGATGCCGTCGATCGCCAGCGTCCACAGCTTCCAGTAATTGAACTTGGTGCGGCCCAGCGTCCGCTCGGCGCGGTCATATTCGACCGCTGTCTGGCGGAAGCCGCCCCAGGCGAACAGGCCCTTCATGAAGCGGTTGCGCTCGGGCATCCGCTTGATGACGTCCACCACCTTGCGATCGAGCAGGCGGAAATCCCCGGCATGTTCGGGAATCTTGTCCATCGAGAGCCAATTGTGCGCGCGATAATAGAGGTCGGCGGTCAGCCGCTTGGGGAAACTGTCGGTCAGCCGGTTGCGGCGGACGCCGTAGACGACGTCGAAGCCGGCCCGCCACTGCGCCATCATCTCGCCGATCACTTCGGGCGGATCCTGCAGGTCGACGTCGATCGGGATCACCGCCGCGCCGGAGACGGCATCCAGCCCCGCCGACAATGCCGCCTCCTTGCCGAAATTGCGCGAGAGGGAGAGGCAGCGGACGCGCGGATCGGCGCGGTTGGCGGCGATGATCGCGGGCAGCGTCGCATCCTGGCTGCCGTCGTCGACGAAGACGATCTCCCACGCCTCGGGCCGCCCTTCCGGATCGCGCAAGCCATCGAGGACGCCGCCGACGCGCGCCACGAAGGCCGCGATCGCCGTCTCCTCGTCCTTCACCGGCACGATCAGCGAGAGGGTCGCCGGCACGTTCATCCGAACACCCACACCCGGTTCAGCCAGAAGACGATCAGCGGCGTCGCCACCGAGATCGGGATCAGCGGCAGCAGTTCGTGGAGACCCAGGCCGTGGACGATGATCCATACCCAGGCCGAATTGAGCGCGAGGCTGAAGAGCGAGACGACCACGAACTTCGCGCTTGTGCCGGGCGCGCGCGTGCCGTGGCCCCGGAAGCTCCACCGGCTGTGGAGCACATAGCCCAGCACCACCGCCACCGCATAGCCGAACAGGTTGGCGACCATCGGCGCCACCCCCGCCCCGCGCACCAGACCGGCATAGACGACCGCATAGACCGCGGTGACGAAGCCGCCCGTCAGCCCGTAGCGGAGGAGCTGGCCCAGCATCGCGCGGCGGTCCGCCGTCAGTGCGCCATCGATTGCCCGCAGGACTGCCATCCGCGCCGCTTGCCCTTTGCGCATCCGCCCGTAAAGGCCCCCCGTGATGGATTGGGCAGCCCACTTCGCGATCGATCGCCACTGGCGGCGCTGGCTGGCGTTCGTCTGGCTCTGCCTCGCCTGCGGGATACTGATGGAGCGCTGGTCGTCGATCGGCTGGTTCGTCCTCCCCGATACCGACGACAATATGCGGATGATGCAGGTGCGCGGCCTGCTGGGCGGGCAGGGCTGGTACGACCTGCGCCAATATCGGCTCGATCCGCCGGGCGGCGCCTCGATCCACTGGTCGCGGCTCGTCGATCTGCCGATCGCGGGGCTGATCCTCGTCGGGCGGCTGTTCGTGGACGGCGCCGCGGCCGAGCGGATGGCGGTGGCGGTGGCGCCGATGCTGGCGATGGCGGCGGGGCTGGCCGGCATCGCGCTTGCCGCGCGGCGGCTGGTCGATCCGCGCAGCTGGCCGCTGGCGGTGGCGCTGCTGGTGGGCGCGGGATCGACGATGGCGATGTGGAAGCCGCTCCGGATCGATCACCACGGCTGGCAGCTCGCCTTGCTGATCCTGATGGTGGCGGGGATCGCCGATCGCGGTCGTGCGCGTGGCGGCATCGTCGCCGGCCTCGCCACCGCCGCCTCGCTGACGATCGGCCTCGAACTGATGCCCTATATGGCGCTGGGCGGCGCGCTCCTCATCCTCTGGTGGGTGGCGGTGCCGGCCGAGGCACCGCGCGTCCGCGCCTATGCCGCTTCGCTGGCCGGGGGGAGTGCTGCCGGCTTCCTCGCCTTCGCTTCCTACGACAATCGCCTGCCCGTCTGCGATGCGCTGTCGCCGGTGTGGCTCTCGGCGACGCTGGCTGCGGGCGGCGTCGCCTGGCTGATGGCGCGCGCGCCGCTGCGCACGATGCCGCAGCGGCTGGCGGCGGCGGCGGTGGCGGGGGCCGTGCTGGCGGTGGGCTTCGCGCTCGCCTGGCCGCAGTGCCTGGCCCGCCCCGAGCATCTCAGCCCCGAACTGACGCGCGACTGGTTCGACAATGTGCGCGAGGCGAAACCCGTCTACCAGCATGGCTGGCGCATCGCCCTCCAGACGCTGGCGTTGCCGCTGGCGGGGGCGGCCGGCGCGATCTGGGCGGCGATACGGCGGCGGTCGGCGCCGTGGGCGATCGTCGCGATCCTGTCGGTGACGGCCACCGCGCTGCTGTTCTGGCAGACGCGCGCCGGGCCGGCGGCGCAACTGCTGGCGGTGCCCGGTGCGACGGCGGCCGCCTTCGCGGCGATGGCGGCGCTACTGCCCCGCCGCGCCTGGCTGGCGGTGCCGGGCGTGTGCCTGACCTTCTTCGCCATGTCCGGCCTGTGGGCGCAGGCGGTGGTCGATGGCGTCGCCCGTTTCGGGCCGGCCGCGCCGGCGTCCAAGACACGCCGCATCGTCAACCGCGCCAACGCCCGCTGCCCCAGCCTGCCGGCGCTCCGCCCGATCGCGCGCCTGCCCAAGGCGGTGGTGCTGACCTTCGTCGATCTGGGCCCGCGGCTGATCACCGTAACGCATCACGATGCCATCGCCGGGCCGTATCACCGCAACGCGGCTGCGATCCTCGACATCCATCGCGCCTTCCGCCGCACCGATCCGGCAGTGGCGCACGACGTGATGCGCCGCCACGGTGCTACCCTGCTGCTGATCTGCCCCGGCATGTCGGAAATGACGCTCTACGCGACGCAGGATCCCAAGGGCTTCTACATGCAGCTCCAGCGCGGGCGGGTGCCGGCGTGGCTGGCGCCGGTGCCGCTGCCGGCGAGTTCGCCGTTCCGCCTGTGGCGGCGGGTGGGCTGATGCGCCTGTTCCGCCCGCTGCTGGCCGGGGCCGAATGGCCGGCACGCGCCATCGGCGGGCTGGGCGCGATCCTCTGCATCGCGCTGACGACGGCGCTGTGCGCCCATCTGGGCCCGGGCGGGGCGGACCTGCCGGCGATCGTCGCGCCGATCGGCGCCTCGGCGGTGCTGCTGTTCGCGGTACCGGCCAGCCCGCTCGCCCAGCCATGGCCGGTGATCGGCGGCAACACGATCGCGGCACTGGTCGGGGTGACGGCGTGGCGGCTGATCCCGGACGCGGCCGTCGCCGCCGGCGTGGCGGTGGGCGGGGCGATCCTCCTCATGTCGCTCTGCCGCTGCCTCCACCCGCCGGGCGGGGCGGCGGCGCTGACCGCGGTGATCGGCGGCGAGAGCATCCACGCCGCGGGCTACGGCTTCGCGCTCGTCCCCGTCGCGCTCAATTCGGTGGCGCTGGTGCTGCTCGGCATCGCCTTCCACCGCGCGACCGGCCGCAGCTACCCCCACCGCCCCCCGGTCCCCGCCCCCGCGATCCGCGCCGAACAGGCGGCGGCGGGGTTGATGCCGGAGGATGTCGATGCGGCACTGGCCGAGATGCACGAGGGCTTCGACATCGCGCGCGAAGACCTCGATCTCTTGCTGGCGCGGGCGCACGCCCATGCGTTGCGGCGGCGGGAGTAGAAGGGTCAGGTGGACTACGGCACCATAGGGCTTGCCCTCGCACTCTTGTCCTCGGCCACGACCGCGTCGGCCCATGCGCTTCTGAAGGCTGGCAAGGACAAACTCGCGCTCAGGGCGCTGATCGGTGCGGTCGGGACGATTGCCCTAGGGCCATTCTGCCTGTTCGTGCCGGTGCCGACGCGCGATCTGCTTCCCTGGCTGGCCGCGGCCAACGTCCTCCATACGAGCTACCAGCTGGTATTGATCCGGGCCTATGCGGCAAGCGATTTCTCGGTCGCTTATCCTCTCGCCCGCGGGATCGTGCCGATCGCCACCGCCACGACTGGCATGGTCCTTCTCGGAGACCGCCTGAACCTCGGGACGATCGCTGGCATCATTCTGACCAGTCTGGGTATTCTGATGATAGGCATCGGACGGACCGTGCCTGTCCGGGCGCTCGCCGCGGCGATCACCGCCGGCCTGCTGACGGCCGCTTATACAGTCGTCGATGCGAGCGCTGTACGCCTCGCGCCGGTCGCGATGACGTTCATCGCGTGGTTCTTCCTGTTGGATGGTCTCATCATACTGGCGATCGTCGCCGTCGTCCGTCGCGGCCGTGTGATCTGTAGCTTGTGCGCGGAGGGGCGGCATGGTCTGTGGGCGGGCATCGCCAGCCTCGTCAGTTTCGGCTCCGCGCTGCTGGCGCTCCGTCTGGCCGCGGTCGGTGTCGTATCGGCCTTGCGGGAGACGAGTGTCGCGTTCGCGATCGTGATCGCGACCGTCGTCCTTCGGGAGCGGATCGATCGCCGCCGCACGGCCGCGCTGGTCACGATCGCGGCCGGCACCGTGCTGATCCTAGCGACGATCGACCGTTCGTCCCTCTGACGGCTAGATCCCGAAGCTCGCCTTCAGCCCGTCCACCACGAACTGCGCGCCCAACGCCCCCAGCAGCACCCCCAGCAGGCGCGTGATCGCCGCCTCGATCTTGGGGCCGAGCAGGCGCATGATCGGGCCGGCGGCGAGCAGCGCCAGCAGGGTCAGCGCCAGCACCGCCGCCAGCGCCGCCAGCACGGTGGCGATGGCGGTCGCGTCGTGCGCGCGCTGGACCATCAGCATCACCGTCGCGATCGAGCCGGGGCCGGCGATCATCGGCAGCGCCATCGGGAAGACCGAGATGTCGTCGGGCGGGGCCTGGGTGGCGGCGGCCTCGCGCTGGATATCGTCGGCGCGCTTCTCGCGGCGCTGGGTGCGGCGCTCGAACACCATCTCCAGCGCGATCAGGAACAGCATGAGGCCGCCGGCGATGCGGAACGCGCCGAGCGAGATGCCGAGCGTCTCGAGCAGCGCCCGCCCGAACAGCGCGAAGACGAACAGGATGCCGCCCGCCACCAGTGCCGATCGCACCGCCATCTGCCGCCGCCACGCCGCCGGCCCGCCGCCGGTGAGGCTGGCGAAGATCGGCGCGCAGCCCATCGGATCGATGATGACGAAGAGGGTGACGAAGGCGGAGAGGAACAGTTCGGTCATGCGGCGGACGGGGCGGCGGCGCCTGATCCTCGATTCCACTCGAGGCGCGCGGGGGCTGGGGGCCGCGTCGGCAACGCCTCTTTCATCCCCACAATCCTCCGTTCATCCTGAGCGAAGTCGAAGGACACGCGCAACAGCTGCCCCGCGTGCCCCTCGACTGCGCTCGGGGTGAACGGCGGGGGAGCATGCCGGGTCAGCGTTCGCCCCGTCAGAAGCCCGCCGGCACGTCCAGCCCGGCGCGGCGGTGGGCCGCGACCAGCGTGTTGGCCAGCAGCACCGCGATCGTCATCGGGCCGACGCCGCCCGGCACCGGCGTGATCGCCCCCGCCACCGCGGCCGCTTCCGCATAGGCGACGTCGCCGACAAGGCGGCCCTTGCCGTTCTCGCCCTCGACGCGGTTGATGCCGACGTCGATCACGGTCGCGCCCGGCTTGATCCAGTCGCCCTTCACCATCTCCGCCTGGCCGACCGCGGCGACGACGATGTCGGACGCCTTGGCCAGCGCGGGCAAATCGGCGGTGTGGCGATGCGCCACCGTCACCGTCGCGTCCGCCTGGATCAGCAGCTGTGCCATCGGCTTGCCGACGATGTTGGACCGGCCGATCACCACCGCGTTCAGGCCCTTGAGGCTGCCGAGCTTGTCCTTCAGCATCATCAGGCAGCCGAGCGGGGTGCAGGGGACGAGTCCGGGCTGGCCGGTGGCGAGGCGGCCGGCGTTGACGACGTGGAAGCCATCGACATCCTTGTCGGGGTGGATCGCAGAGATCACCGCCGCCTCGCGCATCTGACGGGGCAGCGGCAGCTGGCAGAGGATCCCGTCCACCGCATCGTCGTTGTTGAGCCGGTCGACCAGCTCGAGCAGTTCGCTTTCCTCGGCATCGGCGGGCAGCCGATATTCGAAGCTTTCCATCCCCGCCTCGACGGTCGCCTTGCCCTTCGAGCGGACGTAGACGGCCGACGCCGGATCCTCGCCCACCAGCACCACCGCCAGGCCCGGCTTGCGGCCGGCCTGCGCCACGAAGCCGGCGGTCGCCTCCGCGATCCGCTCGCGCAAGCCCAGCGCGAACGCCTTCCCGTCGATGATGTCTGCGGCCACGCGCCTCTCCTTACCGGTGGTTGGGATCAATAGGATTGGGCGATCATCGGCTGCAGGATGCGCGAGCGGATGACGATGATCGCGATGATGACGATGAACGGCGAGAAGTCGATGCCGCCGAAATCGGGCAGGATGCGGCGGATCGGGCGGTAGAGCGGCTCCGTCACCCGATCGAGCGCGCCGAGCAGCTGGCGCACGAAATCATTGTGCGTGTTGACCACGTTGAACGCCACCAGCCAGGACAGGATCGCCTGGACGATGATGATCCACTGCAGGATGTTCAGCAGCAGATCGAGGATACTCGCAATCACGCCCATGGCCGCCCTCGCTTGACTGCCGCCGCCCTACCGCATGGGCGCAGGCGATGCAAAGCGGGGCGGTGGTTCAGCCGAGGCGGACGAGCGTGCCCGCCCCCTCGCGCGTGAAGATCTCGATCAGCATGCCGTGGGGCACGCGCCCGTCGAGGATCACCGCCGCGTCGACCCCGCCCTCCACCGCATGGACGCAGGTCTGGAGCTTGGGGATCATCCCGCCGGAAATGGTGCCGTCGCGCTGGAGGAGGTCGATCTGGCCGGGCGTCAGTTCGGTCAGCAGGCGCTTCTGCTTGTCGAGCACGCCCGCCACGTCGGTCAGCAGGAACAGCCGCTCGGCCCCCGTCGCGATGGCGATCGCGCCGGCCATCGTGTCGGCGTTGATATTGTAGCTCTCGCCCTCCGGCCCGATCGCGACCGGCGCCACCACCGGGATCATGCCCGCCCGGCTGATCGTATCGAGCACGCGCGTGTCGACGTCGTCCGGCTCGCCGACGAGGCCGAGGTCCGCGGTCGGGTGGCGCATCTTGGTGGCCGTCACCAGCCGCGCGTCCTTGCCCGACAGGCCGACGGCGCGACCGCCCGCCTTGCCGATCCACGACACGATCTCCTTGTTGATCGCGCCCGACAGGACCATCTCGGCCACCTTCATCGTGGCGGCGTCGGTCACGCGCAGGCCGTCGACGAAGCGGCTCTCGACGCCGCTCGCCTTCAGCATCGCGCCGATCTGCGGGCCGCCGCCGTGGACGACGACCGGGTTGATGCCGACCGCCTTCAGCAGCACCACATCCTCGGCGAAATCGTGCGCCGCCTCCGGATCGCCCATCGCGTGGCCGCCATATTTCACCACGAAGGTGGCCCCGGCATAGCGCTGCAGATAGGGCAGCGCCTCGGCCAGCGTCTCGGCCTTCAGGAGCAGCGATGCGTCGGGGCGATAGTCGGTCATGGACGCGCCCATAGAGGCTGCGCGGGGCAGGGGAAAGCGTTACCGCGGCGCCGCGTCCAGCCGCCGCCCCAGCGCCACGAAGCCCGTGACGAGGAACGGCACCAGCACGATCGACAGCACCACCTTGGCCAGCATCTGCCCCAGCATCAGATCGAGGATCGGCCGCACCCCCCAGAAGGAGATGCTGATGAACAGCAGGGTGTCGATCACCTGCGAGGCGACCGAGGCGATCAT
Source organism: Edaphosphingomonas fennica (assembly GCA_036946415.1). GTDB lineage: Bacteria > Pseudomonadota > Alphaproteobacteria > Sphingomonadales > Sphingomonadaceae > Sphingomonas_Q > Sphingomonas_Q fennica_A. The sequence continues at coordinate 20,857 of JAQIJD010000020.1, forward strand.
CGCGCGCAGCCACACCAGCCGCCCGGCGCCGCGCCGCAGCCGCGCGAAGATCAGCACGTTCAGCGTCTGCGAGGTGCCATAGGCGATCAGCCCGGCCAGCATCATCCGCCCGCCCTGCCCCACGACCAGCGGGAACGCGTCCTTCAGCGGCTCGTACATCTCGGGATCGGTGGGGAGGACGAGGACGAGCTGGATCAGCAGCATCGAGACGATCAGCGGCAGGAAGCCGATCCGCACCATCCAGTCGGCCTGGGTGCGCCCCCACAATTCAGTGACGGCGCTGCCCAGCGCCACCAGCAGCAGGAAGCCGAAGATGCCCGCCTCTACCGCCAGCGGCCCCAGCGCGACCTGCTTGGCGCCCAGCACGCCGGAGATGCAGACCAGCCCGCCATAGAGCAGGCCGAAGACGAGCAGCGCGCGGGGGGAGGGGGCATGCGGGGCGGTGGTCATCTTCTACCGGTAATGGGGTTGCGCGGCGGCGGGAAGGGGTGGCGATGCATGGCTGCGGTCCGCGCATCTTCCGCAGCGCTTCGACAGACTTAGCCACGCCCGTTCGTGTCGAGCGCAGTCGAGACACGCGCGATGCGGCCGCCCCGCGCGGCCTTCCTTCGGGTGAACGCGGGGCGCTGCCTACCGCCCGATCATCGTCTCCGGCACCACCAGCCGGTCGAACGTCGCCTCGTCCACCAGCCCCAGCGCCAGCCCGGCCTCCTTCAGCGTCAGGCCGTGCTTGTGCGCATGCTTGGCGATGCCCGCCGCCTGATCGTAGCCGATCTCGGGGGCGAGCGCGGTGACGAGCATCAGCGACCGGTCGAGCAGCGCCGCGATGCGCGCGCGATCCGGCTCCAGCCCGTCGAGCGCGCGCAGGCCGAAGCTTTCCATCCCCGTCGCCAGCAGGTGGATCGAGCGCAGCACGTTGGCGCCGATCAGCGGCTTGAAGACGTTCAGCTCCATATGCCCCTGCAACCCGCCGACGGTGACGGCGACGTGATTGCCCATAACCTGCGCCGCCACCATCGTCAGCATCTCGCACTGGGTGGGGTTGACCTTGCCGGGCATGATCGAGGAGCCGGGCTCGTTCTCGGGCAGCATCAGCTCGCCGAGGCCGCAGCGCGGGCCGGAGCCGAGCAGGCGCAGGTCGTTGGCGATCTTGGAAAGCGAGACGGCCAGCACGTTGAGCGCGCCCGACAGCTCCACCAAAGTGTCGTGGCTGGCGAGCGCCTCGAACAGATTGTCGGCGGGGCGGAAGGGCAGGCCGGTCAGCGCCGCCAGTTCGGCGGCGACGTCGGCGGCGAAGCCCGGCGGCGCGTTGAGGCCGGTGCCGACGGCGGTGCCGCCCTGCGCCAGCGCATGCAGGCGCGGCAGCACCGCCTCGACCCGCGCGATGCCGCCTGTGACCTGTGCGGCATAGCCCGAGAATTCCTGCCCCAGCGTCAGCGGCGTCGCATCCTGCAGATGGGTGCGGCCGATCTTGACGATATCGTCCCACGCCGCCGCCTTCTGTGCCAGCCGGTCGCGGAGGCGGTGGAGCGCCGGCAGCAGATCGCGGTCGACGGCGAGGGCGGCGGCGACGTGCAGCGCGGTCGGGAAACTGTCGTTGGAGGATTGGCCGCGGTTGACGTGATCGTTGGGGTGGACCGGGCTCTTGCCGCCGCGCGTGCCCGTCAGCGTCTCGTTGGCGAGGCCGGCGATCACCTCGTTGACGTTCATGTTGCTCTGCGTGCCCGACCCGGTCTGCCAGATCACGAGCGGGAAATGTTCGTCCAGCGCGCCCGCCGCGACGCGGCCGGCCGCGCTTTCGATCGCATCGGCGATGCCCGCGTCGAGGCCGTGGCGGCGGTTCACCCGCGCCGCCGCCTGCTTCACCAGTGCAAGCGCATGGACGATGCCGATCGGCATCCGCTCGGCCGGTCCGAACGGGAAATTCTCGATCGATCGCTCGGTCTGCGCCCCCCAATAGGCCGCGGCGGGCACCGCGATGGGGCCGAAACTGTCGCTTTCCTGCCGGGTGCCGGGCATCGCCGATGTCTCCTGCCGCCGGCCGCGGAAGGGGGCCGGCGACCTATTTCTTCCGTGTGAAATCCACCGAGACGACGTTCGATCCGTCCTCGACCGGCACCGCCAGCGGCGGATCGTTCTCCGGCGCGGCGGGATCGTCGGCGACGTCCTCGTCCACCTGCGCCGCGAACTGGAGCGCGAAATTGACCGCCGGATCAACGAAGCCGGTGACGGCGGCGAAGGGGATGACGAGCTTGGAGCCGACCTGGTTGAACGACAGGCCGACCGAGAAGCCGGTGTCGGTGACGGTGAGATCCCAGAAGCGGTTCTGGATGACGATCGTCATCTCGTCCGGGAACCGCTCCGTCAGGTGGCGGGGGATGTCGACGCCGGCCGCCCCGGTCTTGAAGGTGATGTAGAAATGGTGGCCGCCGGGCAGCCCGCCGTTCTTCTCGACCTCGCCCAGCACCCGGCCGACGACCGCGCGCAGCGCCTCCTGCACGATTTCGTCATAGGGAATCAGGCTGTCGGGCGCGGTGTCCGTCATCGCGCTTCCCTGAACGCTTGCCCCCCCGACGGTCAAGCATGTTGCTCGGCGAGTTGCGCGGGAGGCGGCGCGCGCTATAGCGGCGCCATGCGCACCGCCACCGTCCACCGCCAGACGAGCGAGACCGAGATTTCGGTCACCGTCGCGCTCGACGGCACCGGCACCTATCGCGTCGCCACCGGCGTCGGCTTCCTCGATCACATGCTGGAGCAGCTCTCCCGCCATTCGCTGATCGACCTGATTGTCGAGGCGAAGGGCGATCTCCACATCGATGCGCACCACACCACCGAGGATGCCGGCATCGCCATCGGCCAGGCGCTCCACAAGGCGCTGGGCGACCGGCGCGGCATCGCCCGCTTCGGCCATGCCTATGCGCCGATGGACGAGACGCTGACGCGCGCCGCGATCGACATTTCGGGCCGGCCGTGGCTCGTCTGGAAGGCGGATTTCAGCCAGACCCGGCTGGGCGACATGGACACCGAATTGTTCGAGCATTTCTGGCACAGCCTGGCCCAGAACGCCGGGCTGACGCTGCACGTCGAGACGCTCTACGGCCGCAACAACCACCATATCGTCGAAAGCATCTTTAAGGCCTGCGCGCGGGCGCTGCGCACCGCGATCGAGGTCGATCCCCGCAAGAGCGACGCCATCCCCTCGACCAAGGGCGTGCTGTGACGGCGCGGCCGATGGCGCCCCTCTGCGTCGTCGCGCTCGATTATGTTGCCCCGCTTGCCGAACTGGATGCGGCGATGGACGATCATGTCGCATGGCTGGAGGCGGGCTATGCGGAAGGGGTGATCCTCGCCTCCGGCCGCAAAGTGCCGCGTACCGGCGGGATCATCCTGTTCCGCGGCGCGGCGGATGCCGTGGAACCACTGGTGGCGACCGATCCCTTCGTCGCGCGCGGGCTCGCCACGGCGGCCGTCACCCCCTTCGTCGCCAGCATGGCGGCGCCGGCGCTGGCGGACCTGCTGGCGTGACGCTGGCGCTGATCGATTACGGCGCGGGCAATCTGCGCTCGGTGGAGAATGCGCTGAAGGCGGCGGGTGCGGCCGACGTGATCGTCACCGCCGATCCGGAGGACGTGCGCCGCGCCGATCGCATCGTCCTGCCCGGCGTCGGCGCCTTCGCCGCCTGCATGAGGGGCCTCTCCGCCATCCCGCGGATGGTCGACGCGCTCGATCACGTCGTGCTGCACGAGGGGCGGCCGTTCCTCGGCATCTGCGTCGGCATGCAGTTGATGGCCGATCGCGGCGAGGAATATGGCCTGCACGAAGGTCTCGGCTGGATCCCCGGCACCGTCCGCGCGCTGGCCCCGGCCGATCCGGCCGCGCGCGTGCCGCACATGGGCTGGAACGACGTCGTGCCGTCCGCGGGCGGCCATCCGCTGATCGCGCCGGGCGAGGCCTATTTCCTCCACGGCTTCGCCTTCGATTGCCCCAACGCGACCGATCGCATCGCCGTGACCGACCATGGCGGCCCGGTGACGGCGGCGGTGGCGCGCGGCAACATGATCGGCGTGCAATTCCATCCCGAGAAGAGCCAGCGCTACGGGCTCGACTTCCTCGCCCGTTTCCTGGAGTGGCGGCCTTGAGCATCATCGTCTTCCCCGCGATCGACCTGAAGGGCGGCAAGGTCGTCCGCCTCGCCGAGGGCGACATGGATCGCGCCACCGTCTACGGCGACGATCCCGCCGCACAGGCCGCCGCCTTCCATGCCGCCGGCGCCGAATGGCTGCACGTCGTCGATCTCGACGGGGCGTTCGCAGGGCAAGCGGTCAATGCCGCCGCGGTCGAGGCGATCATCGCCGCCTTTCCGGGCAAGGTGCAGCTGGGCGGCGGCATCCGCGACCGGGCCGCGATCGACCGCTGGCTGGCGCTGGGCGTCGCGCGGGTGGTGATCGGCACCGCCGCGCTGGAAGACCCCGATCTCGTCCGATCCGCCGCGCGCGACCTGCCCGGCCGCATCGTCGTCGCGGTCGATGCCAAGGACGGGATGGTGGCGACACGCGGCTGGGCCGACGTCTCGACCGTATCCGTCGCCGATCTGGCGGAGCGCTTCCACGATGCCGGCGTCGCCGCTTTGCTGTTCACCGACGTGGGGCGCGACGGGCTGCTGAAGGGCTGCAACATCGATGCGACGCGGCGGCTGGCGGCGCACACCGCGATACCCGTGATCGCCAGCGGCGGCGTGCGCGATCTGGGCGACATCCTGGGCCTTGCGCGCCACGAGAATGACGGGATCGAGGGCGTCATCACCGGCCGTGCGCTCTACGACGGTCGGCTGCGGCTGGAAGATGCGCTGCGGGTCGCGCGCGGCTGAGATGGGCGTCCGCACCCGCGTCATCCCCTGTCTCGACGTGGCCGGCGGCAGGGTCGTCAAGGGCGTCAACTTCGTCGATCTGGCCGATGCCGGCGATCCGGTCGAACAGGCGCGCGTCTACGATGCCGCCGGCGCCGACGAACTCTGCTTCCTCGACATCACCGCCAGCCATGAGGCGCGCGGCACGATCGTCGATGTGGTGCGGCGGACGGCGGCGGTGTGCTTCATGCCGCTGACCGTGGGCGGCGGGGTGCGCACGCCCGAGGATGCGCGCGCGCTGCTGCTGGCCGGGGCGGACAAGGTGGCGATCAATTCCGCGGCGGTGGCGCGACCCGAACTGGCCGCCGACATCGCCGACCGGTTCGGCGCGCAATGCGTGGTGGGGGCGATCGACGCCCGCGCCGTAGCGCCCGGTCGGTGGGAGATCTTCACCCACGGCGGCCGCCGCGCGACCGGCATCGATGCGGTGGAGCATGCGGTGCGGCTCGTCTCGCTGGGGGCGGGCGAATTGCTCGTCACCTCGATGGATCGGGACGGGACGCGCAGCGGCTATGATCTGGCGCTGACCCACGCCATCGCCGATGCGGTGCCGGTGCCGGTGATCGCCAGCGGCGGCGTCGGCGGGGGTGGACGATCTGGTGGCGGGCGTGGTGGACGGCGGCGCCAGTGCGGTGCTGGCGGCGTCGATCTTCCACTTCGGCAAACATACCGTCGCCGAGGCCCATGCCGCGCTGGCCGCCGCCGGACTGCCCGTCCGCACGCGCTGAGCAACGATTGCGTCTGGCGCAACCGTGTGCGCACAGGATGCGATTGTAAGTCCGGCCCCCGGATCGCAAATGCTGCATCGCACAAGGGAACAGCGTGTGGCGGCCGACCGCCCCGACGCTGCCACAGCCGAGGGACCGAAACCATGACCCGCATCAAGACCATCTTCGCCGTCGTCGCCGCCGCCGCCTCCATGCAGGCCGTCGCCGCCATGGCCGAGCCGTTCACCTTCAGCCAGAACGGCGAGACCTTCGTCGGCGAGCGCACCGAGCAGGGCGACGCCACCGTCATCAAGGGCCGCAACGCCTCCAGCAACGAGCCTTTCCTGCTGCGCGTCGCCGGTGGCTGGGTGAACGGCAACGTCGCCGGCCGCACCGTCCACTTCCGTGTCGAGGAAGCCCGCGGCGCGCTGGTCCAGACCGCCAACTGATCCCGATCCCCGGCCCGCTCCCGCGGGCCGGCGCGGATCGCATCGGGGGAGCGGCACGGCGTCCGGGGGGCGTCGTGCCGCTCCCTTTTCGTTTGTGCGCTGCGGTAGAAGTCAGACTTTCAGGCTGAAACCGGGTCTGCCGTGGCGGACGGTGGCGACGGCGGCGGTGCGGACCGGGGCGCCGGGCGTCGCCACCTGATCGACGGTGCGATAGGCCATGTCCCACGTTTCGGGCGTCACCGTGCACAGGCCGTAGCCGCGCCGGTCGTTGGTCCATTTGAGGAAGGGGTTGGCGGCGCGGATCGTCGCCTCGCCGGCGCGCTTGTCGGCCCCCGATCCGCCCGAGCTGATCGAGGTGGTGACGAATTCGGTGGCGACCGCCTCGCCCCGCCCGCCCTCGGTGCGCAGCTCGCCCGCGAAATTCTGATGTTCGTCCCCGGTCAGGACGACGACGTTGCCGAGGCCACGGAACGCCGCCAGCATCCGTTCGCGGGGCACGTCGTAGCCGGCCCAGCTGTCCATGTTGCGGATCGGCTGCGGCTCGCCTTCGGTGCGGCGGTCGAGCGGCATCATCATCACCTGCTGGCCAATCAGGTTCCAGCGCGCCGCGCGCTCCCCCAGCGCCGTCTTCAGCCACGCCTCCTGCGCCGCGCCGACCACCTCCGCCGCCGGATCGGCGGTGGCGGGGCAGGCGGGCGAGAAGCCGCCGCCGCACGGCTGGGGGCGAGCGAAACTGGCGCGTGTCGAGGAAATGCGCGTCGAGCAGGTCGCCATAACGCTGGCGGCGATAGATCTGCATCCCCCCGCCGGCCGGGAAGGAGCGGGTGCGCAGCGGCATATGTTCGTAATAGGCCTGGAAGGCGGCGGCGCGGCGCAGCGCGAAACCGCCCGGCGGGGTGCCTTGTGTGTCGTTCAGCCCCGTCCAGTCGTTGCGGATCTCGTGATCGTCGAAGGTGGTGAACCAGGCGGCGCGGGTGTGGGCGAGCTGGAGATCGGCATCCAGCTTATATTGCGCATAGCGGCGGCGATAATCGTCGAGGCTGTAGAGCGCCTGCCCGGCATGCTGGCGCACGCGCGGCCACTGGCTGCCGTCATAGCCGAAATAGGTTGGCTGGCCGCGGCCTTCGTAAATGTAATCGCCATAGTGGAAGACGAAGTCGACCTCCTCCTCCGCCAGATGGGCATAAGCGGTATAGAGCCCGTCCTCATAGGCCTGGCAGCCGGCGACGCCGAAGCGCAGGCGCGCGAGCGGCGCCCCCGCCGCCGGCGCGGTCTTCGCCCGGCCGGTCAGGCTGCGTTCGCCGCCGATCGCGAAGTGGTAGAAATAGGTCTGCGCCGGTGCCAGCCCGGCCAGCTCGACATGGACCGAATGGCCGAGTTCGGGCCGCGCGACCGCCTTGCCGCGCTGGACGACGTTGCGCATCCGCTCGTCCGTCGCGACGGTCCAGTCGACCTCGAACGGTGCCATCGGCATGCCGCCATGCGGCTCGAGCGGATCGGGGGCGAGCCGCGTCCAGATGACGAATCCGTCAGAAGCGGGATCGCCCGCCGCGACACCGAGGCGGAACGGATAGGAGGCGAAGACCTGCGCGCGGACGATGGCGGGCGCTACCGCCAGCCCGGCGGCCACGCCGCCCAGAAACGTCCGCCGGTCCAGTCCCATGTCAAACATGACGCCCGCCACTCCTGCTACTCGGGGAAAACCCTAGCGGCCGGGAATGACGGGCGAAAGGCAGCCGCCGCCCCCGGCAGGGAGCGGCGGCGAGGCATCAGAACTTGAAGTTGGCGCCGATGAAGAAGCGGCGGCCGTTCAGATCGTAGAAGAGGTCGCTGAAATCGCCGCCGGCGAGCGTGCCGGGGGCGGGGGCGGCGTTGATCTCGACGACGGGCGGGGCCTTGTTGAAGAGATTGTCGACGCCGACGCGGATCGAGGCATTGTCGGTGACGCGCAGGCTGCCCGCCAGGTTGAACAGGTCGTAGGCGCCGGTGCCCTGCAAGGTGTTGGTGCCGCCGACCGCCTCGGTGATCGGCTTGGCCGCCGAGTCGACGCTCGGCAGATGCTGCCACTGGAGCGACATGCTGACCGGGCCGAGGCCGTAGCCGAAGGTGTTCAGCATCTTCCAGCGGAAGGCGCCGGGGTTGAGGCCGTTCTGGTTCGGCCCGAGCGAGCCCGCGAAATCGACCAGCGGCAGCACCGACAGTTCGGATGACTTCATCTCGATCAGATAGTTGACGACCGAGTTGAGGCTGAACCGGCCCGGCCCGACGTCGAACGACCAGTCGAGCTGGGCGTCGATGCCGGAGGTGCGGAAGCGGCCGTTGTTGAAATAGGTGGTCAGCACGTTGCCGATCGCCCCGTCGCCCGCCACGCGGTTGACGCCGACGCAGAAGGGCGAGGTGGCGCTGAACGTAGGGTTGAACGCCCCGTCCAGGCATTGGCGCTGGGCGATGTCCACCGATTGCGGGCCGATCGCGTTCTTCACCCGGATGTTGTAGTAATCGACCGTCAGGCGGAACGACCGGAACATGTCCGTGTCGATCGGCGAGCGGAGCACGACGCCGGCGGTATAGGTATCGGCCTTTTCCGGCTCCAGGTTCGGATTGCCGACCAGAGACGGGAAGGCGAAGGTGCCGCCCGAGGTCTGGAAGGCCGGGCTGTTGTAGAAGGTGTTGGCGGTATTGGGATCGGTGCGGTTCATCAGCGCCGAACACAAGGCCCGCACCTGCGCCGCCGAGCCCGGATTGGTGCGCGGATTGGCCGAATAGGGCAGCGGGCTGTTGAGCGAGCAGGGATCGCCGGCCGCGGCGAAGACGAAGGTCTGCTGCGGCGACAGGAACAGTTCGGCGATATTGGGTGCACGCTCGGCCCGGTTGTAACCGCCGCGGACGCGGAACCAGTCGGTGATCTGGAGATCGCCCAGCGCCTTGTAGGTATAGCTCTTGCCGGTGGTGTTGAAGTCCGACACGCGGCCGCCGAGCTCGAGATCGAGGCTCTTGACGATCGTGTCCTTCAGGATCGGGACCAGCAATTCGCCATAGGCTTCCTTGACGTTGATCGTGCCGCGCGAATTGCCGCTGGGATAGAGGCCGATCGCCTGATCGAGGAACGAACGCCCCTGCGTCGTCAGGCTGTCATTCTCGTAACGGAAGTCGTTGGAACGATAGTCGGCGCCCAGCGCGATCTTCACATTGCCCGCGGGCAGCGCGAACAGGCTGCCGGAAACCGTGCCTTCCCACACCGTCTGCTGCATGGTCGATTTGGTCTTGAGGTCCGCCGAGATCGCCTCGATGCAATCGCGGCTGATCGGCCCCTGCGAGAAGGGGTTGAGGCCGCTGGTGCAGGTGGCGGTGGAAGCGCCGAAGCCGCCGAACCCGGCATTGCCCTGCGCCCGGAAGCCCTGGCCCCAATTGGGCGCGGTCACGATCGTGCGATACCGCTCGAGCGAGGCGAAGCCTTGCAGCGAGGCGGAGGTCTGCGATTCGCCCTGCGATCCGTAGATTTCCGCCGTCCAGTCGGTGTCCGGGATACGCGCCTGGATGCCGGCGACCATGTTGTAGGTATAGACTTCGGTGCGCGCGGTGCGGTTGGCATAGTTCAGATATTGGGTCAGCTGCCACGGGCCGTTGGGGTTGGCGCGGCTGTTGAGGAGGGCGGCCAGTTCGGTCGGGATCGGTCGGCCGTCGCGCGGGATCAGCGCCGACCAGCCGTTCACCGCCGGCGACGGCTGCTGGATGGTCGTCGTCGTCACCTTGCTGAAGATG
>JAQIJD010000021.1:0-14199 GCA_036946415.1 Edaphosphingomonas fennica
GGCACCTATACGCTGAGCCGCGATACGAAGGATGCGCCGACGGCACCGACGATCGACCGGCTGAAGAACGGCGTCAACCGTTTCAACTTCATCGGCACGCTGGGTGCCGAAGTGGGGCCGGTTTCGGGCCGGGTGCAGTGGACGCACAGCGGCGGCTACCCGATCCTCGGCGATCCGGTGCAGCCGCGCGTTCGGCATTCAACACCGTCGATACCTTCTTCTCGCTCGATCTCGAAAAGCTGGGCCTGATGAACCGGTCGGCGCTGACGCTGAACATCGACAATATTCTGAAGGAGGATCCGCCCTTCCGAAACCTCGCCAACGGCTATGCCCAACGGGCTGACGCTCGGCCGGGGGTGGTGACGGTGGGCGTCAGGACCAAATTCTGACGTTAGGGAGGTCAGACGATGAAAAGGGCGGTGCGGCTGGCGGCGATCCTGGGTCTGGCGGCGGGTGCGGCCGGCGCCCGCCGCCCCGCCGCCCGCGGTGCGGGAGAAGCCGCGCGTCATCATCCTCAGCGACATCGGCAACGAGCCGGACGATTCCGAATCCTTCGTCCGTTTCCCTGCTCTATACCGATCAGCTGGATGTCGAGGCGCTGGTCGCCACCACCTCCACTTGGCAGCGCGGCCGGGTCCAGCCGCAACTGCTGACCGAGCGGATCGCGGCCTACGCCCGGGTTCTTTCCCAACCTGCGCCGCCATTCGGCGGGTTATCCCGATGCCGCGCTGCTCGCCGGCGTGGTCCGTTCGGGATCGGCTGCCTACGGCATGGCGGGGGTGGGCGACGGGCGGGATACGGCGGCGTCGCGGCGGATCGTGGAGGTGGTCGACCGCGCCGACGCGCGGCCCGTCTACGTCTCGGTCTGGGGCGGGGCAGCCGATCTGGCGCAGGCGCTGTGGACGGTGCGGGCCACACGGACGCCCGATGCGGCGGCCCGATTCGTGGCGAGCTGCGCGTCTATTCGATCTCGGATCAGGACGACGCCCGGCCCCTGGATACGCCAGCAAGTTCCCGTCGCTGTTCTGGATCGCCAGCATCCACGGCTGGGGCGAATACGGGCTGGCGGCATGGACCGGCATTCGGGCGATCTGATGCGGCCCGACAAATGGCCCCGATGCCGATCTCGTCACCAACGCCTGGCTGGAACGCAACGTCCGCCGCGGGCCGCTGGGGCGTCCTATCCGCCGCACAAATATATCATGGAAGGCGATACGCCCGCCTTCCTCGGGCTGATCGACAACGGCCTCGGCATGCCGGATCGGCCGGAATGGGGCGGCTGGGGCGGCCGCTACGTGCCCGCATACGAAGGTGCGGCGCTGCGCAGCGATGCGATGGACAGCTATGTCGATCCGGCCGGGAGACGCTGGACCGGCAATCAGGCGACGATCTACCGCTGGCGGCGCGCCTTCCAGCACGATTTCGCCGCGCGCATCGGCTGGACGCTGACGCCCGAGCGCGCGAAGGCCAATCACAATCCGGCACTGATGCTGAACGGCGTGGCCGGCACCGCGCCGCTCGCCCTGTCGGTCCGGGCGGGCGCGAGCGTGCGGCTCGACGCGGCCGGTTCACGCGACCCGGATGGTGACGCGCTCGCCTATCGCTGGTGGCCCTATCCCGAACCAGGCCTCCACCCCGGCGAGCAGCGCCCCATGCCGACGATCGCCGCGGCCGACACGGCGACCGCGACCTTCACCGCGCCGCGGGTGACCGAGCCGACGACCTACCACATCATTCTGGAAGTGACCGACGACGGTGCCCCGGCACTGACGAGCTACCGCCGCGCGCTCGTTACCGTCACGCCGGACCGGCCGGAATAAGCCGGCCGAGACCGCGCTTCAGGTTCGCAATGTCGCCCGGTCGATCGCGTCCCGCCAGGCGGCGCGGCTGGCGGCGATGCCTGCCGGATCGGCCAATGGCGCGAAAAGATCTTCGGGCGATGGCGGGGGCGGCGGGGGCGGGGCGAGGCCGATCGCCCCGGCCGCCATCCGGGCCACGCCCAGCGCACTCGCCTCCGGTTGCGGATTGCGCTGGAGGGACCGGCCGGTCACGTCGGCGATGCGCTGCAGCAGGCGATCGTTGCGGCTGGCCCCGCCGTCCACTAGCAAGCGTGCGGCGGTCCGGCCGAGGTCCGCTTCCATCGCCGCCACCACATCGCCGATCTGGAAGGCGATCGCATCCATCGCCGCGCGCGCCAGATGCGCCGGGCGGGTGCCGAGCGAGAGGCCGGAGAGGAGACCGCGCGCGCGATCCCGCCAATGGGGTGCGCCGAGCCCCGCGAGCGCCGGCACGAACGTCACCCCGCCGCTGTCCGGCACGCTTTCGGCCAGCGCCGCCAGCGCCGCGACATCCTCCAGCCCCAGCAGACCCGCCATGAAGGCGGCGGCCTGGCCGGAGACGGTGATATTGCCTTCCAGCGCATAGAGCACCGTCCCGTCGCGCCCCCAGCCGATCGTGCGCGACAGGCCGTGGCGCGAAACGAGCGCGGCGGGGCAGGGCGCCATCACCGACGATCCGGTGCCGATCGTCACCTTCATATGGTCCGGTGCCGCAGTACCGTAGGCGAACAGCGCGGCATGCGAATCGCCCATCATCGCCTGGACCGGCACGCCCGCCGGCAGCGCGCAGGCGCCCGCCGCAGTTTCCCCGAAGCGGCTGTCGGACGCGCGGACATCGGGCAGGATCGCGATCGGCACACCGAAGAAGGCCGCCAGTTCGCCGTCCCACCGAAGCCCGCCGAGATCGAACAACTGGGTGCGTGCGGCATTGCCGGGGTCGGTCGCGTGCACCGCGCCCCCGGTCAGCTTCCACAGCAGCCAGCTGTCGATCGTGCCGGCGCGCAACTCACCCGCCGCGGCGCGCGCACGGCCGCGATCGACCGTATCGAGCAGCCAGCCGAGCTTGCCGGCCGGGAATAGCGGATCGAGGTCCAGCCCGGTCAGGGCGCGGATGCGGCCGGCATGGCCGGCTTCGCGGAGCGCGGCGCAGCGATCGGACGAGCGGCGGCATTGCCAGCTGATCGCGGGCGCGACCGGCCGGCCGCTCGCCGCCTCCCACAGCACGATCGTCTCGCGCTGGTTGGAGATGGCGATGGCGGCGATGTCGCTGCCGGGGGGTGTGGCCGCCACCTCGGCGATGACGGCGGCGACGCTGTCCCAGATCGTCTCCGCCGATTGCTCCGCCCAGCCCTCGCGCGGATGGTGGAGCGTCATCGGCCGTGCCGCCTGCGCCACGATCGCCCCGGCCGGATCGACCAGCAATGCCTTCGTGTTGGTGGTGCCCTGATCGATGGCGAGGATGATCGGGGCGGCCATCAGCCGCGCCGGGCCGCCACCAGATCGCGTGCTGCGGCGGCGATGCCATTCGCCGTCAGCCCGGCCTGCTCCATCAGCCATTCGGCCGAGCCCGTCGGCTGGAAGCCGTCGAAGCCCAGGATGCGCATCGGTACCGGACGGCGCGTGGCGACGATCTCGGCGACCGCGCCGCCGAGGCCGCCGCGGACGACCGCCTCCTCCGCCGTCACGATCGCGCCCGTCTCCGCCGCGGCCAGCACGGCCTGTTCGTCGATCGGGGCGATCGTGGCCATGTTGAGGACATGCGCTTCGATGCCCTCCGCCGCCAGTGCCTCCGCCGCGGCGACGGCGCGGTGGACGAGCGTGCCGGTGGCGATGATGGCGACGTCCGCGCCGCCGCGCAGCACCTCGCCGCGGCCGATCGCGAACGGCTGGACGTGCGCCAGTTCCGGCACGGGCATGCGGCTGATGCGGACGAAGACCGGGCCGTCGTGCGCGGCGGCGGCGCGGATCGCTTCCGCCGTCTCCCACGGGTCGGCGGGGACGATGACGGTCATCTCGCGCATCGCCCGCAACCAGGCGAGATCCTCGATCGAATGGTGGGTGGCGCCGAGTTCGCCATAAGCGACGCCGCTGGAGATGCCGCACAGCTTCACGTTCGCGCCGCTGTAGGCCAGGTCCGCCTTGATCTGCTCGAGCGCGCGCGCGGTCAGGAAGCAGGAGGCGCCGCTGACGAACGGCACCTTGCCGCCGTTGGCGAGGCCCGCACCCACGCCCACCATATTCTGTTCGGCGATGCCGACGTTGACGAGGCGGGTGGGAAAGCGATCGCGGAACTTGCCGAGCTTGCTCGATCCGACGCTGTCGTTGACGACGGCGACGATCCGGTCGTCCTCTGCCGCCAGCGCTTCCAGCGTGCGGACATAGGCGTCGCGGCAATCGAACAGGCTCGCGGCGGGGGCTGTGGCGGCGCTCATATCTCTTCCTCCGTCAGCGCCAGCTCGGCCAGCGCCTGATCGAATTGTGCCTGCGTCGGCACGCCGTGATGCCAGCTCGCCTGATCGTGCATATAGGAGATGCCGTACCCCTTGATGGTGTGAGCGATGATGCACAGCGGCCGTTCGCGGGGGTGCGCCGGCGCGTCGAGCGCCGCGAGCAGATCGGCATGATCGTGCCCGTTCACCTCGGCCACGTCCCAGCCGAAGGCGCGCCATTTGTCGGCCAGCGGCTCCAGCGCGTTGGTATCCTCGGTCGGGGCGCCCTGTTGCAGCCGGTTCCGGTCGACGATGGCCGTCAGGCCCGCCAGCCGCTGGTGGCCGGCGAACATCGCCGCTTCCCACATGCTGCCTTCCTGCAATTCGCCGTCGCCGGTCAGCGCGAACGTGCGATAGGCGGCGCCGTCGATCTTGGCGGCCATGGCGATGCCGACCGCGACCGGCAGGCCATGGCCGAGCGGGCCGGTGTTGGTTTCCACGCCCGGCAGATAGCGGCGGTTGGGGTGGCCGTTCAGCCGCGATTGCGGGCGGAGATAGGTTTCCAGTTCGGCTTCCGGAAAGTAGCCGGCCGCAGCCAGCGTGGCGTAGAGCGCGCCGGTGCAATGGCCCTTGCTCATCACGAACCGGTCGCGCGCGGGATCGGCGGGGGCGGCGGGATCGAACCGCATCACCCCGAAATAGAGGGCCGCCAGAATGTCGGTGGCGGACATGTCGCCGCCGGGATGGCCCTGGCCCGCTTCGAATACCATGCGGATGCTGCGGCGCCGGACCCAATTGGCGCGTTCGCGCACATGGGCGAGCCTGTTCGCGGCGCCGGGGCCGGCTTCGATAAGATCGCTCAACTCATCTCTCCCCTAGGCGGCCGACCGTAACGGAGCGCACCCCGCGTCGCAACCGTCCAATCTTCGAATATTTTCGATTCGATGCGAACAGGCTGGCAAAAATGGCGTGGGGAGCTGTGGATCGATTTGACATCGCCGCAGCGCCCTCGTCATATGCCGCCTGGAAACGAAGAATAACGAAGCCGGCGGCGCCGGCGCAGCGGAGGAGATGCGGGTGGCGCGGGGTTCCGGGCGAAGAGGGGGGCGAGGCCGGGCGATCGCGCATCTGCTTGGGCTCGGCCTGCTGGGCATGACGGCCGCCTGCAAGGTGATGACCATCGAGGAGGATCGCGCGCTGCGCGCCCGGCGCGGCGAGGCGTTCGATGCGACCGCCGCGGTCGAGCGGATGTGGGCGCCCCGCGTCGTGCCGGCGCTGGCCGCCCGCGCGGTCCCCGCCGCGACACTCGACGCAGCGATTGCGGGCGGACTCGACGCGGCCGGCGGGCGATACGGGCGGCGCGGTGCGCCTGGATCGGCCTGGGCCTTCGCGGTTTCGGGATCGGGGCGCATCCTCTCCGTCGACGATCGCTCGCGGCAGGGCAGCGTGACGATCGCGATCGACGGCGCGCCCGCGGCACGGCCGATCCGGCTGCAGATCGGGCCGATCGTGGCGGGCGATGCGATCCGCGAGGCGACGGGGCTGTTCCAGTTCGATGATTTTGCCGACCAGCTCGCCTTCGCCGACATCGGCCGCGCCCTGAACCGGCGCGCGCTCGGCGCGATCCGCCCCGCGACCGGCGCTCTCCGCCCCGGCGGGCGCGTCCGCTTCCTCGGCGCGACCGCGGTTTCTGAAGGCGATGCGCCGCTCGTCGTGCTGCCGTTGCGCCTCGCGGTCGGGCCGGCGGCGTGACGGTGGCGCACCCCGCGCTGATCTCCGCCGAGCAAGTCGTGCGCCGCTACGGCGCGACGATGGCGCTGCGCGGCGTGGATTTTACGGTCAGGGGTGGCGCCGTCAACGTGCTGATCGGCGAGAATGGCGCGGGCAAATCGACGCTGATGCGCATCCTGGCGGGTATCGAGCGGCCAGATGGGGGCCGGTTGACCGCGAACGGGCAGGAGGTGCGCTTCGCTTCGGTGCGCGATGCCGCGGCGGCGGGGATCGGGATCGTCCACCAGGAACTCAACCTCTGCCCGAACCTGTCGGTCGCGGACAATATCTTCCTGGATGCGGCGGGCCGCGATCCGCTGATCGACCGGGCCGGCGAACGCCGCCACGCCGCCGCGGTGCTGGCGCGGCTGGGTGCGGCCGGGATCGATCCCGATCGGCCGGTCGGCACGCTGCGCATCGGCCAGCAGCAGATCGTGGAGATCGCCCGCGCCCTGGCGCGGGAGACGCGCATCCTGATCCTCGACGAGCCGACCTCCGCCCTCAGCGCGGCGGAAGTGGAGGTGCTGTTCGGCATCATCGGCGAATTGCGCCGCGACGGCGTCGGCATCGTCTACATCTCTCACCGGCTCGAGGAGCTGATGCGGATCGGCGATTACGTGACGGTGATGCGCGACGGGCAGGTGATGGCATCGGTGCCGGTGGCGGACGCGTCGGTCGACTGGATCGTCGCGACGATGCTGGGCGCGGAGCGGACGCCCGGCCGGCGGGCGCCGGGCGCGGCCACCGCGGGCGACGTGGTGCTCGCCTTCGAGGATGTGCGCATCGCCCGCGACGGCGGCGGAGCGCTGATCGATCACTTCGACTGCGGTTTCCGCGCCGGGGAGATCACCGCGGTCTACGGCCTGCTCGGTGCCGGGCGCACCGAATTGTTCGAATATGCGATGGGCCTGCGCGGCGGCAGCGGCACCGTCCGCCTGGCAGGTGCCGCGATCGATCATCTGCCCGCCGCCGACCGGATCGAGCGGCGGCTGCTGCTCGTGCCCGAGGATCGCCAGCGCGAGGGGCTGTTCGCGAACCTCGGCGTCGGCGGCAACCTCAGCCTGTCGGTGCTCGATCGGCTGCGGCGTTGGGGCCTGCTGGCGGCGCGGCCCGAAGCGGACGCGATCGCCGGAATGATCGCGCGGCTGGGCATCAAGGCGCGATCGGGGGCGACGCCGATCGGCGCGCTGTCCGGCGGCAACCAGCAGAAGGTGGTGATCGGCCGCTGCCTTCTGCCCGGCCCGCTGGCGATGCTCCTCGACGAACCCAGCCGCGGCGTCGACATCGGCGCCCGCACCGAGATCTTCGCCGCGATGCGGCGCCTGGCGGCCGACGGGATCGCGATCGTCTTCGCGACCTCCGATCTGGCCGAGGCGCTGGAGGTGGCGGACCGGATCGTGGTTATCGGCGGTGGCCGCGTCACCGCCGACCTTCCCGCTGCGGCGGCGCGCGAGGCGGACCTCGTCCGCGCCGCGAATGCCGCCGCCGTCTGCTGATCGGATGCTTCGATGACCGCACGTTCCCCTGCCGCCCCGCCGCCCCCGGCCGCGATCGGTGCCATGCTGTTCCGCCTGCGCGCGCTCATCGCGCTGGCGGCCGTCGTCGCCTTCTTCGCGGTAACGGTGCCCAATTTCCTTTCGCCGGCCAGTATCCTCATCATGGCGCGGCACATCGCCATCGTCGCCATCCTCGGCATCGGCATGACCTATGTGATCCTGACGGGCGGGATCGATCTGGCGGTGGGGTCGATCGCGGGGCTGTCGGGCATGGTGGCGGGGGCGCTGATCCTGAACGGGCTGACGCTGCCGCCGCTGGGGCTGGTCCTCTACCCCTCGGTGCCGCTGATCGTGCTGATCGCGCTCGCGCTGGGGGCGGCGATCGGCTTCGTCAACGGCACGCTCGTCGCCCGGCTCGGCGTGGCGCCGTTCATCGCGACGCTCGGCATGCTCTACGTTGCACGGGGAGCGGCGCTGCTGCTGTCTGACGGGGCGACCTTTCCCAACCTCGTCGGCAGCGCGGATTACGGCAATCAGGGCTTCCCGGCACTCGGCGCGGGCCGAATCGCGGGTCTGCCGGTGCCGGTGCTGCTGATGGTGGCGCTGGCGCTGCTGGCCGCCGCGGTGGCGGGGCGGACGGTGTTCGGCCGGCGGGTCTATGCGGTGGGCGGAAACGAGCGGGCGGCGCTGCTGTCCGGCGTGCGCGTCGCGCGCGTCAAGACGGCGGTCTACATGATTTCGGGCATGTGCGCGGCGCTGGTCGGCCTGCTCGTCGCGTCCGATCTGGTGGCCGCGCATCCCGCCTCCGGCAACAGTTTCGAACTGAGCGCGATCGCCGCGGTGGTGCTGGGCGGGGCATCGCTCGCCGGCGGGCGGGGCACGATCGGCGGCACGATCGTGGGCGCCTGCGTGATCGGCTGCCTTGGCGACGGCATGGTGATGATGGGCGTCAGCGAATTCTGGCAGATGGTCATCAAGGGTACGGTAATCGTCGCCGCCGTGATACTCGATCGATTGCAGGGCCGCGTGATGGGCGGCCGGAATTGAGGATGGCGATGGCGGAACCACGCGACGCGACAAAGGCCTCCGGGAAGCGGGGCGGCACGCGATCGGCGCCGACCAGGACGCGCGGTGGGGCGGCCCTCCTCGCCGAACCGCGCCGGATGAAGATGCTGGCGTGGCTGCAGGAGGAGGGCAGCGCGCGCGTGCGGGCGCTGGCGGACGCCTTTTCGGTATCCGAAGTCACGGTGCGCCAGGATCTGGAGCGGCTGGAAGCCGATGGCCATGTCGTGCGAGAACATGGCGGCGCCTATCTGAAATCGGTGCCGCAGCAGGTGCGGGCGATGGCGCTGCACCATCTCATCAACATGGATGCCAAGCGCCGGATCGGCCGGGCGGCAGCGGCGCTGATCGAGGACGGCGAGACGATCATCCTCGATTCCGGCTCGACCACCACCGAAGTGGCCGCCAACCTCAACGATCGCGAGCATCTGACCGTCATCACCAACGCCCTCAATATCGCGCTGCTGCTGGGGGCGATGCCGACCTGTTCGGTCCACATGCCCGGCGGCCAGTTCAAGGCGCCGACCCTGTCGCTGTCTGGCGAGCGATCGGCCGACTATTTCCGCGGCCTCTTCGCGCAGAAGCTGTTCCTGGCGACTGCCGCCGTCTCCTTCGAGGCCGGGCTGACCTTCCCGGCGATTGCCGACATCACCGTCAAGCGGGCGATGATCGATTGTGCGGCGCGCGTCTATCTCGTCGCCGACTCCAGCAAGATCGGCCGCACGTCGTTCACCTCGCTCGGCGGGATCGATCTCGTCCATGTCCTCATTACCGACGAAGGCATCCGCGACGAGGACCGCAACCGTTTCGTCGGCGCGGGCATCGAGGTGATCGTCGCGTGAGGATCCGCCGGCCGATCCTGCTGGGCGTCGCGGCCTTGGTGCTGGTGGCGGTGGCGGCGCTGGCGTTCCTTGCCGTGCCGCGGGCGAAGGCGCCGCCTCTGATCGCGATCATCACCCCCTCGCTCGACAATCCCTTCTTCGGGCAGGAGGCGATCGGGGCGGAGCGGCGGGCCCGCGTGCTGGGCTATCGCACGCTGAAATTCTCGCACGGGGACGATGCCTACAAGCAGAGCGAGCTGATCGACAGCGCGATCGTCAACGGTGCGGCGGCGATCATCCTCGACAATGCCGGCGCCGAGGCGAGCGTGGCGGCGGTGACGCGTGCCGGCAATGCCGGCGTGCCGGTGTTCCTGATCGATCGCGAGATCGCCAGTCGGGGCGTGGCGCGCGTCCAGCTCGTCTCCAACAATTATCAGGGCGCCGCCCTCGGCGCGCGCGCCTTCGCCGAAGCGATGGGGGAGGCCGGTCCCTACGTCGAACTGGTCGGCCGCGAATCCGATACCAACGCCACCATCCGCTCGCGCGGCTATCACGATCTGCTCGATCAATATCCGGCGCTGAAGATGGTATCGCGCCAAAGCGCCAACTGGGATCAGGCGCAGGCGTTTTCGGTCATGCAGTCGATCCTGCAGGCGCATCCTGAGGTGAAGGGCGTGATCGCCGGCAACGACACGATGGCGCTGGGCGCGCTCGCCGCGCTGGAAAGCGCCGGACGCAGCGACGTGATCGTGGTCGGCTTCGACGGCTCCAACGACGCGCGTGACGCGATCCTGGCGGGGCGGATGCACGCGACCGTCCTTCAGCCGGCCACCGCGCAGGCCGGTTATGCGGTCGATCTGGCGGATCGCTATCTGAAGACGGGCAAGACCGGCGAGCGCGAGAAGCTGCTGATGGACTGCATCCTGATCGATCGCACCAACGCCCGCCGGCTAAACGATTTCGCGCTCACGCCCGGGTGACGGCGCCGGGCGGGGCCGGCACCCGTTCCCTCACCCCTCGTAGGAGGTGAACAGCGCCTGCCGCGCCAGTCGCAGCGCCGTCATCGCATCATGCGCGTCCTGCGCCTTCTGCATCGCCGCGAAATCCAGCTTGTCGAGCGCGCGGTCGCACACCTTCAGGAAATCGATCGCGCTGGTGGCGGCAGCGACCGAATCCTCGCGGAAGGGAAATTGATCGAGCTGCCACACGCCTTCCCAGCCGTTCTTGCGCAGCACGTAGAAGAATTCGAGCAGTTCGATCGGATGGACCGTGCCGGCGACCAGATCGTCGTCCCAGCCGCGCAGATTGTCGTTCACGTCCATGCCGAACAGCCGGCCGTAATCGATCGCCAGCTGCGCCGAATCGGCCGGTGATTCGCCGGCGAACAGCGCATGGCCGAAATCGAGGAGGATGCCGACATTGGGCAGGCCGATCTTCTCGATGCCGAGCAGCGTGCGTGCGACCGAATCGAAGCTCATGTGCACGCGCGGCTCGCGCGGCTTGTATTCGATGACGAACTTCAAATCGGGATGTTTCGCCGCCACCTCGCCGACGCCATCCAGCGAATGCTTCCACAGCGCGCCATGATCCACCTGAAAGGGGTAGTCCCACCCGTCCTGCCCCGGCCACAGCTTCACATAATCCGCGCCGAACCGGCGGACGACCGCGGCCGTCTCGTCCACCATCCGCACCGCCTCGCGCCGGATGCCCGGATCGGGGTTGGTGAAGCTGCCCTTGGCGAACTTGCGCGTGTAGATCTCGGGCGTCACGCCGATCACCCCCAGATTGTTGCGGGCCAGGGCGGCCTCCACCTGATCGAGCGTGATCTTGGGGTCGGCGAAGGGATAGTTGATATCGACCACCGAAAGGTCCGCCACCCGGCCGGCCAGATCGATCTGATCGAGGATCGTGCGCGGCGGGCCGTAGCCGTCGGTGGCGTAGCGATCGACGTAGGTGGCGAAATGCCAGATGCCGGCGCCGAACTTCTGGGTGGATGGCACGGGGAATATCCTCTCGCTGGTCTGGTCCGCGGCGATGCGCGGAAAGGCAGGATGTCGTCAATCGAAAGAGATCGCAAGTCAGCGGTCCGCAACGCGTGACGGGTGGCGGCGCGCAATGCCAGCTTGTAAGGCGGAAAGTGCCCCGCTAGTGATCGACGGAATATGATAACGATCGGAAGGCCGGGGACCGCTTCGCGCGGCTCGGCGGGATAGGAGCGGGACGAATGCGGGCGAAGGCGGGCATAGTCGGGCTGATGCTGGCGCTTGCAGTGCCCGCCGCCGCGGCCCCGACCTATCTGGAAACGCCGGCAGGCGAGAAGCCGCGCGTGGTCATCACCGCCGACCCCGAGCTGGACGACAATAATTCGCTGATCCGCTACCTGCTCCACGCCCCCGATTTCCGCACCGAGGGGCTGATCTACGCCAGCAGCCAGTTCCACTGGCGGGGGGACGGCAAGGGCACGCGCTTCAGCCGGCCGGGCCGCGAATATAATCGCTTCGGACTGAACCTCTGCCCATGCACCTCCTGGCGCTGGGCGCCGGACGAGCGGTTCATCGACGATGCGGTGGACGCTTATGCCGCCGCCTATCCCAACCTCAGCCGCCATGATCCGGCCTATCCCACGCCCGCGGCGCTGCGCGCCACGATCCGCTGGGGCAATGTCGATTTCGACGGCGAGATGGAGAAGGACACGCCAGGATCGACGCTGATCGCCGGCCTGCTGCTCGATGACGAGCAATCGCCGATCTACCTGCACGCGTGGGGCGGGCAGAGCACGATCGCCCGCGCGCTCAAATCGATCGAGGAACGCTATGCGGGTACGCCGCAATGGCCGGCGGTGCGCAGCCGGGTGATCGCCAAGGCGGTCATCCACCCGTCGGGCGATCAGGACGATACCTATCGCGACTATATCGCCAAGGTCTGGCCCGAGATCCGCTATCGCCGCCTCGATGGCGGTATCCCGCTCGGCTACGGCGCGCAGGCGCGCGTCAGCCCGTCCGACAGCGCCTTCTTCACGGCCGACTGGACCCGGCGCAACGTCTCGTCGCGCGGCCCGCTCGGCGCCCTCTACCGCGTCTGGGGGGACGGCAAGCAGATGGTGAAGGGCGACGTGATGGACTATTTCGGCGAGAGCGGCAAAAGTGCCGATCAGCTCCGCGCCGAGGGGTTCGTCGTCTGGACGCCGCCGCGCGGGCAGGGCGAGTTTCTGGGCGAAGGGGATACGACGACGTTCCTCAACCTCGTCGACAACGGGCTGGCGGGGTATCGCGGCGACATGTTCGGCGGCTGGGGCGGCTATGCCCGCACGACGCCCGAGCCGAGTTTTGGGGAATTGCTCGCGGCGATGAGCGCACCCGGCGCCGCCGCGCGCCCGCCGCTGCCGCGTCTGCCGACCCATCCGTTCCTCGCCGCGGCGCAGAACGATCTGGCGGCCCGCTTCTCCTGGGCGACGACCGCGGACGTCAGGGCGGCCAATCATCCCCCGCGCGTGACGCTGGCGGGCGCGGCGCTGCGCACCGTGCGGCCCGGCGAGGCGGTGCCGATCGCCGCCACGGCCCGCGATCCCGATGGCGACCGGCTGGCGCTGCGCTGGTGGCAATGGCCCGAGGCCGGCCGCTACGCCGGCCGCGCGGCCCCGGCGCGGGGGCAGCCCGGCACCCCGTTCGTCGTCCCCGCTGATGCGCGCGCGGGCGACCGGTTCGACATCGTGGCCGAGGCTGAGGACACGGGAACGCCGCCGCTTACCGCCTATGGCCGGATGGTGCTGACGGTGGCCGCGCCCGACGCGCGATAGCGCCGGCGGATCAGTCCGCCAGCGCGCGCCGCGTTTCCAGGATCGCCAGCGCCGCGCGCGCCGCTTCCTCGCCCTTGATGGCGAAGTGCGCGGCGTAGATGGCGCGATGGTGCGGATCGTCGCGGTAATTGTGCGGGGTGAGCGACACGGACAGCACCGGCACGCCCGTATCGAGACCGGCGCGCATCAATCCGTCGACCACCGCCTGTGCCACGAAATCGTGGCGATAGATGCCGCCGTCCACCACCAGCGCGGCGGCCGCGACGGCACCGTAGCGACCCGATCGCGCCAGATCGCGCGCGAGCAGCGGCATCTCGAACGCGCCGGGGACGGCGAAGACATCGACACGGTCGGCGGGGATGACGGCCTGGAAGCCGTCCAGCGCCCGATCGACGATTTCGGCATGCCAGGACGCCTTGATGAAAGCGAAACGGGCGAATGTCATTCTGGCCTCCGGCTGATCACACAACGAGCACGGGGCGAACGCAGCCGGCAGCGGGCGCAGGCGCGCCGCCGGGCTTCGTCCTCTATCATCCGGACTATACCGTCGGCTCAGGAATCGCACCTGATCTGCTGACCCTTCGCAAGAACGAAGGCGCTCGCGGGCTTGCGACGACCGTCGCATACCGCCGGTGGGGAATTACACCCCGCCCCGAGAACCCGATCACGCTAGACGCATCCTGCCGATCCGCGCAAGGCGCCATACTCCGAGGTATGACGCAACCGGTGGGCGGGCTTTGTCGACGGGCGCGTAAATCGACCGGGCAATCCGGCGCCTGCCTCCACGGCAGGGCCGCGTGATGAACCCGACTATCGAAATGTGGTGTATGGCGGAGCGGGAGGTTGCCTAAACTTTCTGCCAAGCTGTTAATATACCTCGCAAACCATTGAGCGGCTTGGCGGCTAGCCCACAATCTTTCCCACCAAGTGTGAAAATAATCCGCCGCTATCCACTCGCGTGCGCCTGACAACCCCGCCCGCCCTGCC
>JAQIJD010000022.1:0-16107 GCA_036946415.1 Edaphosphingomonas fennica
GCATCCGCGACGGCTGGCAGACGACGCACGACCGGCTGCTGGCGATCACCGGCCAGTCGCGCCTGCTCGAGAAGAATGCCGCGCTCGACGCGTCGGTGCGGCTGCGGCTGCCCTATATCGAGCCGCTCAATCACCTCCAGATCGAACTGATCCGCCGCCACCGCAGCGGCGAGGACGATCCGCGGGTCCGCGAGGGCATCCAGCTGTCGATCAACGCCATCGCGACGGCGCTGCGCAACAGCGGGTGAGGGAAGGGAGCCCGGACCTTCCCCCACCTACCGGACTTACAGAAAGGCACGACCGGCGCTTCGCCTGCTCCTCGACGGCGCGAGCGGCGCTCGAGACGGGTTGCAGCCAAGGCCGGATATCGTGTCCGCCGCCGCCGGCGCATCACCCCCTCGACAGCGCCCACGCACATCGGGATAGAGGCGCAGTGCACAGCCTGCCCGTCTTCCTGCGGCTTACCGGCCGGCGCGTCATCCTGCTCGGCGCGGGGGAGGCGGCGGCGGCCAAGCGGCGGCTGATCGAGCGGGGCGGGGGCGATCCCTGCGGACGAATCGGCGGACGATGCCGCGCTCGCCGTCGTCGCGATCGAGGACGACGACGCGGCGGAGGCTGCCGTCGCGCGGTTGCGCGCACGCGGGCTGCTGGTGAATGCGGTCGATCGCCCGCAGTTGTGCGACTTCACCTGGCCCGCGATGATCGATCGCGATCCGCTGATCGTGGCGATCGGCACGGGCGGGGCGTCGGCCGGCCTCGCCAAGATGGTCCGCGCGGCGGTCGAGGCGCTGCTGCCACCCACGATCGGTCCGCTGGCGACGGCGCTCGGTGCGGCGCGGGGCGACCTGCGCCGGCGCCTGCCGGATGCGGACGATCGGCGCGCCGCCCTCGATGCGGCGCTGGCGGAGGGCGGCGCGCTCGATCCGTTCGGCGGGGCCGGGGCCGCCGCGGTGGCCGGCTGGCTCGCCGATCCGCACGCCCCGGCCGCCGCGGAGACGGTGACGATCCGCCTCGCCTCGCCCGATCCCGACGACCTGACGCTGCGCCAGGCGCGCCTGCTCGCCCGCGCCGACCGCCTCTTTCACGAGGAGGCCGTGCCGCCCGCGATCCTCGCCCGGGCGCGGGCCGATGCGGCGCGGATCGCCGGGCCCTGCCCCGCCGATCCCGGCGCCGGCCTGACGATCGATCTCAGGGCGCCGCAGGCATGAAGGGCTGGGCGCTCGCGCTTCACCGCGACAATCGCGTGATCT
Source organism: Edaphosphingomonas fennica (assembly GCA_036946415.1). Taxonomy (GTDB): domain Bacteria; phylum Pseudomonadota; class Alphaproteobacteria; order Sphingomonadales; family Sphingomonadaceae; genus Sphingomonas_Q; species Sphingomonas_Q fennica_A. The sequence continues at coordinate 1,251 of JAQIJD010000022.1, forward strand.
CGGTCGATCCGAAGGTGGCGTGCGGCCATCGCGGCGGGGCCGATTTCCTCTGGGTCCACCTCGACGGGCGCGAGAGCGAGACGCGGGCCTGGTTGCAGGATCATGCCGCCCTTCCCGAGGCCGCGATCACGGCGCTGACCGCCACCGAGACGCGCCCGCGCACCGAGCCGATCGGCCGCGGCGCGCTCGTCAACCTGCGCGGGCTGGGCGTCGAGGACGGCGGCGACCGGCTCGTCTCGGTCCGGCTGTGGGCGGAGGAGGGGCGCGTGATCTCGGTCGCCTTCCGCACCCTGGACGGTTTCGACCTGCTGGCGCACGAGATGGAGCAGGGCGAGGTGCGCGATCCCGGCGACCTCATCTCCGCGCTGGCCGTACTCATCACCGCCAAGCTCGATCCGCAGGTGGCGGAGCTGGGCGACCTTATCGATGCGTGCGAGGCGGATCTCGATCCGGCCCAGGTGTTCGAATCGCGCCGCCGCATCGCCGCCGCGCGATCGGAGGCGATCGCCTATCGCCGTTTCGTGACGCCCCAGCGCGAGGCGCTGGAGCGGATGGCGGCGCTCGACGTCCACTGGCTGGAGGAGAACGACCGGCTCCATTTGCGCGAGGCGGCCGATCGCTGCGCGCGCATGGCCGAGGAGCTGGAGGCGGTGCGCGAGCGATCCGCCCTCCTCCACGAACAGCTGACCGACCTGCGCGCCGAACAGATCGAGACGCGCACGCTCGTCCTCTCGGTCGTGGCGCTCGTCTTCCTGCCGCTGACCTTCCTCACCGGTCTGCTCGGCATGAACGTGGACGGCATCCCCTTCGCGCACGAACCCTGGGCGTTCGGCGCGGTGGTGGCGATCTGCGTGGCCGTCGCGGGGGCGATCACCGCCTATTTCATCCGCGCCCACTGGTTCTCGCGCTGAGCGCCACGAAGCCCCTCCCCCAAAGGGGAGGGGAAGGGATCCTTACGCCTTCTCGGCCAGCAGGCGGCTCACCAGCGCGTCGAAGTCGGCCATGGCCTTCTCGTTCAGCGCGCCGGTCGCGGGGCCGGCATAGCCCGTGTGGATCTCGCGCAGCTTGCCCTGGCGATCGATGAACAGGGTCGTGGGATAGATCTTCACGCCGCCGATCGCGGGCAGCGCGCGCTTGGTATCCTCGGGTGTCGCCTTGCCGGCGATCAGCAGCGGATAATCGAGCTTGTAGCGCTCGGCGAAGCGGCGCGACTGGGCGGCGGAGCGCTGCGCATCGTCGGTATATTCGAACTGCAGGCCGATCACCTCCAGCCCCTCGGCGCGGCGGCGCTTGACGTAGGGCCCCAGGAACTGCGCCTCGTCGTGGCAATTGGGGCACCAGCTGCCGCCTATCGCGACGACCACCACCTTGCCCTTGAAGCGCGGATCGGCGAGCGAGACGGGCTTGCCTGTCGCATCGGGGAAGGTGAAGGCGATGCGGTCGACCGGCGGTTTCTCCTCCGCCACCGCGACCACCTGATCGCCGGCGCCCGTGCCCTGCGGCCGCGCCGTCCAGCGCGTCGGCTCCTTGGAGGTCGCGCCGAAATTCTCGCCGGTGATGCGGCCGTTCTCGATCCTGCCGCGCCAGACCGAGCCCTGATTGCCGTCGAAGGTGGAGAGCGCGAAATCGCCGCCCGATTGCTGGCCGGCCAGGTAGCGCACGTCGCCGGTCGGGAACTGGACGGTGCCGGCCAGGCCGTTGCCGCCCGTGCCGCGCAGGATCAGCAGGCCCTTCTCGCCCTTGGGATCGGCGGGTTCGAGCAGCCAGGTGCCAGCCAGCGCCCCCGCGGCGGGCTTCGGCGCCGCGTAGAAGCGCCAGTTGGCGGGCGTCGCGGCCAGCGGCACCTCCACCGGCCCCTCGCGGCGGCGGAGCGTGGCGGTGCCCTTCAGCGTACCGTCGGGCTGGACCTTGGCGGTCAGCGTCGAATCATAGCTGGGAAAGGCGAGCGTCAGCGTGTCGCCCGTGAAGGTCGTCTTCTCGGCGGGCACGCGATTGTCGCCGTTCACCAGCGCCGCCGTCACCGCGCCGTCGCTGCCGCGCGCGATATCCAGCCCCACCGGCAGCTCGCCGAGGGGCAGCGTCAGCACCGCGCGATAGCTGCCGGGCTTCAGCTCGGTCGTCGCCTTCTCGCCGCAGCCGGCAAGCCCCCCGAGCAGGAGGGCACCGAGGGCGAGGGCCGGCAGCCGGCCGCGGAGGAGGGGCATCGTCATGGCGGCGAATCCTATCAGCCGCGCGCGGCCCCGCAACGAAGTTGGTCTTTGCCCGGCCGCAGTTTCGCTGAATATGTAGCGTGCGACGAAACACGCTTGCCAAGGCCGAAGCGACAGCCTCTAATCCGCTCGGAGAGGTGGCGAATGGCACAAGCGGGCATCATCGACGTGGCCGAGGTGATCGAGCGGCAGAGCCTCGGCCGTTTCGTCATCCGGCTGATCGCGCTTTCCTGCGCGATCACCTTCTTCGACGGGTTCGACATGCAGGTGATCGCCTATGCGGCCACCTACCTGACCGACGATTTCGGCCTCAGCCGGCCCGAGCTCGGCAACCTGTTCGCCATCGGCACGCTTGGCACGATGATCGGCGGCTTCCTGTTCGGCTATTGGGGCGATCGCTACGGCCGGCGGCCGACGATCATCGCCGCCTCCTTCGCCTTCGGCATCCTCACCTTCGCCTTCGCCCTTTCGCAGACCTACACGCAGCTGATGGTGCTGCGCTTCCTGAACGGGATCGCGATCGGCGGGATGCTGCCGCTCTGCTGGGCGCTCAACATCGAATATGTGCCGCGCCGCTTCCGCGCGACGGTCGTGACGACGGTGATGCTGGGCTATACGCTCGGCACCAGCTTCGGCGCGCCGATCACCCTGCTGCTGGCGCCGACCTACGGCTGGCAGGCCATTTTCGTGTTCGGCGGCGTGGCGACGATCCTGATCGCGATGATGCTCTGGTGGGGCCTGCCCGAATCGCCCCGCTACCTCGCCTCCAAGAAGCGCCGGCCCGATCTGATCGCCCGCTATCTGAACGGCGTCGAGCCTTCGCTGGGGGCGACGCCCGCGGACCGATTCGTGCTGAGCGACGAGGCGGCGGCCGGGTCCGAGAAATTCCGCCTGCCGCGCCTGTTCGACGGGTCGCTCCGCTGGATCACGCCGCTCCTCTGGTCGGCCTATATCGCCTCCTCGCTCGCCATCTATTTCAAGACGAGCTGGTCGCCGCTGGTGCTGGAGATGCTGGGCTATACGCGCGCGCAGGCGGCAGGCTATTCCTCGATCAGCTCGATCGGTTCGGCGGTCGGCGGCCTCCTCCTGATGCGCTTCACCGACAAGCGCGGGCCGATCGCGATCGCGGCGATGGCGGCGATTTCCGCGCCCATCCTGTTCTACGTCGGGCTCGCCGATCTCGGGCCGATCGGCTTCCTCGGCCTCAATTTCGTGGTGACGGTGCTGCTGGGCGGCGCGCACTACGGGATGCACAGCATCGCCGGCATGTTCTACCAGAGTGCCTTCCGCGCGAACGGTGCCGCCTGGGCGACCTCGATCGCCAAGATCGGCTCGATCGCGGGGCCGCTGGTCGGCGGCTGGATCCTGGCGACGCAGTTTCCGGTGCAGCATATCTACGCGCTGCTCGGCGTCTGCCCGGCGCTGCTGGCGCTCTGCCTGTTCCTGATGACGCGGGTTAAGCGCCGGCCGGGTGCGGACGAGGCGGCAGTGGCGGCGGGCTGAGCCCGTCAGCGGGCGCGAACCGGCAGCCCCGCCGCCGCCAGCGCGGCGTGCGCCTCGGCCACGGTATGCCTGCCGAAGTGGAAGATGGAAGCCGCCAGCACCGCGCTCGCCCCGCCTTCCGTCACACCCGCGACCAGATCGTCCAGCCCGCCGACGCCGCCGCTCGCGATCACCGGCACGCCGACCGCTTGCGTGATGGCACGGGTGAGGGCCAGATCGTAGCCGCTCTTCGTGCCGTCCTTGTCCATCGAGGTGACGAGCAGCTCGCCCGCGCCCAGCGTGGCGAGGCGGACGGCATGGTCGATCGCGTCGATCCCCGTGGCGCGCCGGCCGCCATGGGTGAAGATCTCCCACCGGCCGGGTTCGACCGCGCGCGCATCGATCGCGCCGACCACGCATTGCGCGCCGAAACGGTCGGCGATGTCGGCCGCCAGTTCGGGCCGCGCCACCGCCGCCGAGTTGATCGCCACCTTGTCGGCGCCCGCCAGCAGCAACGTGCGCGCATCCTCGGCCGAACGCACGCCGCCGCCCACCGTCAGCGGCATGAAGCAGACCGCCGCCGTCCGCCGCACGACATCGACGATGGTGCCACGCGCCTCGTGGCTGGCGGTGATGTCGAGGAAGCAGAGCTCGTCCGCGCCCGCCGCGTCATAGACGCGCGCCTGTTCGACAGGGTCGCCCGCATCGGCCAGATCGACGAAGTTGACGCCTTTGACGACGCGGCCGCCCGCCACGTCCAGGCAGGGGATGACGCGGGTACGGACCGTCATCAGCCGCGCGCGATCCGGAGCGCATCCTCCAGCCGCAGCCGCCCGTCATAGAGTGCGCGGCCGGTGATGACGCCCTCGATCCCGTCATTCTGGTGGCGGACGAGATCGAGGATGTCGCCCAGATCCTTCACCCCGCCGCTCGCGATCACGGGGATATTGCTGCGCGCCGCCAGATGCAGCGTGGCATCGATGTTGCAGCCCTTCAGCAGCCCGTCGCGCCCGACGTCGGTGAACAGCAGCGCGGCGACGCCTGCATCCTGGAAGCGGCGGGCGAGATCGACGACGGACACGTCGGACACGTCCGCCCAGCCGCGCGTCGCGACCATGCCGTCCTTCGCATCCACCGCCACCACGATCCGGCCGGGCAGATCGCGCGCGGCGGAGCGGACCAGGTCGGGATCCTCCAGCGCGGCGGTGCCAATCACCACCCGCTCGACCCCCAGCGCCAGCCACCGGTCGATCGCGGCGCGATCGCGGATGCCGCCGCCCAGCTGCACCTTGCCGGGGAACACCCGGACGATCGCCTCGACCGCGGCGGCATTCACCGCCTCGCCCGCAAACGCCCCGTCGAGATCGACGACATGGACCCATTCGGCCCCCGCATCGTGGAAGGCCTGCGCCTGGGCGGCCGGATCGTCGCCATAGACAGTGGCGCGATCCATGTCGCCTTCGGCCAGCCGGACGACCTTGCCGCCCTTCAGGTCGATCGCGGGGAAGATGATGATGCTCACGGCCGCCACTCCAGAAAACGGGCGAGGAAATCGAGCCCGTAGCGCTGGCTCTTCTCGGGATGGAACTGCACGCCGATCATGTTCGCGCGCGCGATGGCGGCGGTGACGGGGCCGCCATGATCCGTCACCGCAGCACGGTCGCTGGCGTTCGGGCAGTCGAAGGCGAAGCCGTGGAGGAAATAGGCCTCGCCCGGCACGATCAGCGGGTGGCCGGCGGCGGGCGTCACGTCGTTCCAGCCCATATGGGGCACGCGGGCGGCAGGGTCGGCGGGCGCCAGCGGGCGGACGGTTCCGGGTATCCAGCCGAGGCCCTCGTGGCTGCCGAACTCCTCGCCGCGATCCGCCATCAGCTGCATGCCGACGCAGATGCCGAGGAAGGGGCGCCCCTCGTCCAGCACCACGCGTTCCAGCGCCTCGATCATGCCCGGGATCGCGCCGAGCCCGCCCATGCAGGCGGCAAAGGCGCCGACGCCCGGCAGCACGATCCGGTCCGCCGCGCGTACGGCCTCAGGATCGGCGGTGACGGCGACGTCGGCGGCGCCGGCCGCCTTCAGCGCATTCTCCACCGAGCGCAGGTTGCCCGCGCCATAATCGATGAGGGCGAGCGTCATGCGCCGCCCAGCGTGCCCTTGGTCGAGGGGATCGCATCGGACTTGCGCGGATCCACCTCGATCGCGGCGCGCAGCGCGCGGGCGCCGGCCTTGAAGATGCTCTCGACGATATGGTGGTTGTTGCGGCCGTAGAGTGTCTCGACGTGCAGCGTCATGCCCAGATTCTGCGCCAGGCTCTGCCAGAAATGCTCGAACAATTCGGTGTCCATGTCGCCCAGGCGCGGCTGGCTGAACTCGGCCTTCCACACCGTCCACGGCCGGCCCGAAATGTCGATCGCGACACGGGTCAGCGTCTCGTCCATGGGGGCATAGGCATGGCCGAAGCGGGCGATGCCGCGCCGGTCGCCCAGCGCCCTGCCGATCGCCTGGCCGATGGCGATGCCGGTATCCTCGGTCGTGTGGTGCGCGTCGATATGCAGATCGCCCGTCGCCTCCACCTCCAGATCGATCAGCGCGTGGCGCGAGAGCTGCTCCAGCATGTGATCGAGGAAGCCGACGCCGGTCGAGACGCGGTAGGTGCCGGTGCCGTCGAGCGCGACGGTGACGCGGATTTCGGTCTCGCTCGTCTGGCGGTGGACGGTGGCGGTGCGCATCGCGCCGCTATAGCGGAGCGGCCATCCCGCGCAACGCGCTTGACCGGCGGGGGCACAAGCGTTCAGGGAAGCCCTCATGACGGACACCGCGCCCGACAGCCTGATTCCCTATGACGAGATCGTCCAGGAGGCGCTCCGCGCCGTGGTCGGCCGCGTGCTGGGCGAGGTGGAGAAGAACGGCGGGCTGCCCGGCGGCCACCATTTCTACATCACCTTCAAGACCGGGGCGGCGGGCGTCGATATCCCCCGGCATCTCACCGAGCGTTTTCCGGACGAGATGACGATCGTCATCCAGAACCGCTTCTGGGATCTGAAGGTGACGGAGACGGGCTTCTCGGTCGGGCTGTCGTTCAACCAGATCGGCTCGACGCTCGTCATCCCCTTCGCCGCCGTCACCGGCTTCGTCGATCCGGCGGTGAATTTCGCGCTGCAATTCTCCGCCCAGGTTGACGAGGACGTGGCCGGCGATACCGCCGCGCCCGAGAACGATCCGCCGCTGGCGGTGCCGGTGGAAGACGGGTCGAACGTCGTCTCGGTCGATTTCACCCGCAAGAAGTAAGCCGCCGGCTCCTTCCGCCGGCGGTCGCGTACAGGAGAGCGACATGCCCGGCACACGCCCGGAAAGCGACAGTTTCGGCGCCATCGCGGTGCCGGCCGAGGCCTATTGGGGGGCGCAGACCGAACGATCGATCGCGAACTTTCCGTTCGGGGCGACCGAGCGGATGCCGCTCGCCATCGTCCATGCGCTGGCGCTGGTGAAGCAGGCGGCGGCGCGGGTGAACCGCCGTCACGGCCTCGATCCGGCGCTGGCCGAGGCGATCGAGAGTGCGGCGGGCCGCGTGGCGGCCGGCGCGCTCGACGATCATTTCCCGCTCGTCATCTGGCAGACGGGATCGGGCACGCAGACCAACATGAACGTGAACGAGGTGATCGCGGGCGTCGCCAACGAGGCGCTGGCGGGCACGCGCGGCGGCAAGAGCCCGGTCCACCCCAACGATCACGTCAACCGCGGCCAATCGAGCAACGACAGTTTCCCGACCGCGCTGCACGTCGCCGCCGCGATCGCGGTCGATCGCGACCTGCTGCCGGCGCTGCGCCACCTGCACGAGCGGCTGGCCGCCAAGGCCGCGGCGTGGGACGATATCGTCAAGATCGGCCGCACCCATCTGCAGGATGCGACCCCCGCTGACGCTGGGGCAGGAATTTTCGGGCTATGCGGCGCAGGTCGCGGCCGGCTGCGCGCGGGTGGAGGCGGTGCTGCCCCGCCTGCATGCGCTGGCGCAAGGGGGCACCGCGGTCGGCACCGGGCTGAACGCGCCGCCCGGCTTCGCCGCCGACGTCGCGGCCGAACTGGGCGCGCTCACCGGCCTGCCCTTCCGCCCCGCCGACAACATGTTCGAGGCGCTGGCCAGCCACGATACGCTGGTCGAGCTGTCGGGCGTGCTCAACGTGCTGGCCGTCTCGCTCAGCAAGATCGCCAACGATCTCAGGCTGCTTGGATCCGGGCCGCGCTGCGGCCTGGGCGAACTGATGCTGCCCGAGAACGAGCCCGGCTCCTCGATCATGCCCGGCAAGGTCAATCCGACGCAGTGCGAGATGCTGACGATGGTGGCGGCGCAGGTGATGGGCAATCACGTCGCCGTCACCGTCGGCGGCCTGCAGGGGCATATGGAGCTGAACGTCTTCAAGCCGCTGATCGGCGCCAACGTGCTGCGATCGATCCATCTGCTGGCGACGGGCATGACGAGCTTCGGCGAGCGCGCGCTGGACGGGCTCCAGCCCGATCGCGCGCGGATCGCGGCGCTGCTCGACCGCTCGCTGATGCTGGTGACGGCGCTCGCCCCCGAGATCGGCTATGACAATGCCGCGAAGATCGCCAAGCATGCGCATGTCGAGGGGCTGACGCTGAAGGAGGCGGGCCTGGCGCTCGGGCTGGTGGACGAGGCGACCTTCACGCGGCTGGTGGTGCCCGAAACGATGATCGGGCGGTAACGGGCGCGCGCGACACCCGCCCGCCCGCTACATCGCCCCCGCGATCGGCTGCGGATCGATCCGCTCGCCCTGCCAGACGAGGGCCCAGTGGAGATGCGGCCCAGTCACCCGCCCGGTCGCGCCGACGGCGCCGAGCGGCTGGCCCTGCCGCACCGCCTGACCGACCGCGACGTCGATCCGCGAGAGGTGGAGGAAGGCGGAGGTCAGCCCCATGCCGTGATCGACGATCAGCAGATTGCCTTCCAGCGTGAAGGGGGCGGGTGCCGCCAGCACCACCACCCCGTCCGCCGGCGCCACGATCGGCGTGCCGGTCGGGCGCGCGACATCGACCCCGCCATGATAGTCGCCCGGCTCGCCCGCATAGATGCGCTGCGATCCGAAGATGCCGCTGATCCGGCCGGTGACGGGCCAGACGAAGCGCTGCCGCCATCCGTCCGTCGCCGAGCGGACGGCGCGGGCGGCGGCGATCTGGGCGAGCTCGATCCTGCGGCGGGCGAGGAATTCGGGACTGGGCGTGGTGCCGCGGCGGAGCGTCGGGAGCGACTGCACGTCCCAGGCGCGCGGGGCGACGGCGATCGTCTGGCGGACGATATCGCCCGTGGCGGTGCGCGCCTCCAGCAGCGAGACGGGCCCGTGATCGCGGCCGAAGCCGATCAGGAAGCGGCCGTCCGGCGCGACGCCGACCGGCTTGCCGTCCAGCACCAGCCCGACGAGCCCTGCCGGCAGCGTACCGAAGGCGATGCCGCCCTGAAGCCCCGCGTGATCGAGCCGGAAATCGCCCGACAACAGCCGCGGCGGCGGCGGCGCCACGGGGGCGGCGGGCGGCGCGCGCAGCACCGGGGGCGGGGCCGCGGGCGGCACGCAGCCGGCCAGCGCCGCGCAGGCCACGACGGCCGCCGCCCGCCTCACCCGCAATGCGCCTCCGTTGACAGCGCGGCGGTGGCATAGGCCTCCTGCCGGGCGACGCTCCAGTAGCGCAATTCGTCGAGCGGGATGGCGACGCCGCTCTTCGCGCAGACGACATGATCGCCCGGCGCCAGCACGCGGAACCCGCCGCCCGTATAATGGAGCCGCGCGGGGCGGCCGCTCTTGTTCATCAGCATGGCACAGGCTTTCTAAAAAAGCTGCGGCTGGTCGGGCCGCTTCGGTTTGGGCTTAGGATAAGGGGCGGCCGCCCCCCGCTCAACCGTCACGTCCACCGTGCCGTCGGCGAAGCGCAGCGTGAGCGCGCCCGCCGCCTTCGCCTCCGCCGCGGTGCCGACGACGCCGCCCGTCCCCTGCCGCTCGACCCAGGCATAGCCGCGATCGAGCAGGCGGGCGGGATTGAGCCCCTCGGCCACGCGCCACACGCGATCGAGCGACTGGCGGCGGGCGAGGATCGGGCGATCGACCAGCTCGCGGCGGAAGCGCAGCGCCGCCAGCCGCTCGCGCCCGCGCGCCGCTCGCTCGGTCAGCAGGCGCGGGCGAAGCGCGCCGGTGGTGGCGGACAGCGTTGCCCGCGCCGCCGCAAGCCGTGCGCCGAGCGCGCGGGGCAGGCGATCGCCCACCTCGTCGGCACGCTGGCGGGCGGGCGCCAGCAGCCGGTCGGGCGCGGGCAGGCGGCGCGCCATCGCGTCGAGCCGCTCGCCCGCGCGTTCCCGATAGCGGTGGACGCAGCGGCGCGTGCGCAGCGCCAGCGTCGCCACCTGCGCCATCAGGTCGGCACGGACCGGCACCGCCATCTCGGCCGCGGCGGTGGGGGTGGGGGCGCGCACGTCCGCGGCGAAATCGCAGAGGGTGGTATCGGTCTCGTGGCCGACCGCGGAGATCACCGGGATCGGCGAGGCGGCGACGGCGCGCACCACCGCTTCCTCGTTGAAGGCCCACAGATCCTCGATCGAGCCCCCGCCGCGCGCGACGATGATGAGATCGGGCGGCCCTGCCATCTCGGCAAAGCCCTTGACCGCGGCGGCCACCTGCGCGGCCGCCCCCTCGCCCTGCACCGCCACCGGCCAGACGAGCACGTTCGTCGGGCAACGGTCCGCCAGCCGGTGGAGGATGTCGCGGATCACCGCCCCCGTGGGCGAGGTGACGACGCCGATCGTGCGCGGCAGGAAGGGCAGCGCGCGCTTTCGATCCTGATCGAACAGGCCCTCGGCCGCCAGGGCGCGACGGCGCTGGTCGAGCAGTTGCATCAGCGCGCCCTGCCCCGCCAGCTCCATCCGATCGATCACGATCTGATATTTGGAGCGGCCGGGGTAGGTGGTGAGCCGGCCCGTCGCCACCACCTCGATCCCGTCTTCCGGGCGGAAGCGCATCTGGGCGGCCTGGCCCTTCCAGACGACGCCGTCGATGCAGGCGCGATCGTCCTTCAGCGTCAGATAGCAATGGCCCGAGGCGTGGCGCTTGAAGCCCGAAACCTCGCCGCGCACGCGGACATGGCCGAAGGCGTCCTCCACACTGCGCTTCAGCGCGCCGGACAGGTCCGAGACGGAGAGGACGCCTGCGTTGTCGCCCGGCGCCTCCTCGGCTAACAGGCGCGCGGCTTCGAAAAGGGGATCGGTCAATGCATGTCCTGCTGCTGGGCGGGGGTGCCCGCGAACATGCGCTCGGGTGGCGGCTGGCGCAATCACCCAGCGTCACGCGATTGACCGCAGCACCCGGCAATCCCGGCATCGCGGGCCACGCGACGCTCGTCCCGCTCGACATGTGCGATCCGGCGGCGGTGGCGGCCTATGCCGTGGCGGAGGGTGTCGGCCTCGTCGTGATCGGGCCCGAACAGCCGCTGGTGGCGGGGGTGGCGGATGCGTGCCGCGCGGCCGGCGTGCCCGTCTTCGGCCCGTCCGCGGCGGCGGCGCGGCTCGAAGGCTCCAAGGGCTTTACGAAGGATCTGTGCGCGCGGGCCGGCATCCCGACCGCGACCTATGCGCGTTTCACCGATCGGGCGGCGGCGGAGGCGGCGCTGGCGGGCTTCGGGCTGCCCGTCGTCATCAAGGCCGATGGTCTGGCGGCCGGCAAGGGCGTGGTGATCGCCGGGACGGCGGCGGAGGCGGAAGCGGCGCTCGCCGACATGTTCGGCGGCGGCTTCGGCACGGCGGGGGCCGAGGTGGTGATCGAACAATTCCTCGTCGGCGAGGAGGCGAGCTTCTTCGCGCTGACCGACGGCGAGACGGTGGTCCCGTTCGGCTCCGCGCAGGATCACAAGCGCGTCGGCGAGGGCGATACCGGCCCCAATACCGGCGGCATGGGCGCCTACAGCCCCGCCCCCTGCCTGACGCCGGCGCTGGAATCGCAAGTGATGGCGCGGATCGTGGTGCCCACGGTGCAAGCGATGGCGGCGGCGGGCACGCCCTATTCGGGCGTGCTCTACGCCGGGCTGATGCTGACCACGCAAGGCCCGCAGCTGATCGAGTACAATGCCCGCTTCGGCGATCCCGAGACGCAGGTCCTGATGGCGCGGTTCGACGGCGATCTGGCGGCGCTGCTGCTGGCGGTGGCGGACGGCCGGCTGGCGGACACGGCCGTCACCCTCGCCGATCGTGCCGCGCTGACGGTAGTTGTAGCGGCGCGCGGCTATCCCGGCGAGCCCGCAAAGGGCGGTGCGATCCGGGGCATCGGGGCGGCGGAAGTGGCGGGTGCGATCGTCTTCCAGGCCGGCACGCGCGCGGCCGGCGACACGCTGGTCGCCAGCGGCGGCCGTGTCCTTTCCGTCACCGCCACGGGCGAGACGATTCGCGCGGCGCGCGACGCGGCCTATGCGGCTATCGACGCGATCGACTTCGCCGACGGCTTCTGCCGCCGCGACATCGGCTGGCGGGCGATCGTCTGATAGACACATTCATAATGGACCACCAAAACGTGGATATTTCCTTACCCCCTCGGTAACCATGAAGTCTGAATGAAGTCTCCGGGGAGTGACTTCCGTGAGGGGGAGCGTGCGTGGTCCAAGCTGGGGGGCGTGGCCGCAATTCGGCACTGCGTGAGAAGCTCGATATTGCAGCAAGGTCGGTCGGATGGACGGGACGTCGCTATCGGTCGCGCCTTCGGTTCGCCTATCGCGGCATGCTATTCGGTGGAAAGCGGATACTCGATGTCGGCTGCGGTGCAGGGAAATACTCCCTGTGGCCGGCAATCCTGGGTGCCGAAGCGGTACTGGCCATCGAACCCGAGGCGGCTGGCGCCTCGTGTGGCAATCTTGACCAACTTCGGCAGACGGCTGACGCGCTGGACCTGCGCAACCTCAACATGATGCCGGCATTCCTCGAAGATCTTCGGGCCGAGGACGGCCGTTTCGACGTGGTGATGTTGTGGAACGTCATCAATCATCTTGACGAAAATGCCGTCCAGGTCCTGCATGAGAACGAGGCGGCCCGTGCGAGGTTCGTCGGCATATTCCGCCATCTCAAGACGCTTGTCGCCAAAGATGGGATTGTGATCGTAGCCGATGCCGCTCGCCATAATTTCTGGCCGCTGCTCGGGCTTCGCAGCCCCGTTGCTCCACGGGTCAATTGGCGCAAGCATCAGGCGCCGAGCGTTTGGCGCGCGCTGATGGCAGAGGCGGGCTTCGGACAGCAAAGCCTGCGATGGACGCCCGTGTGGCCCTTCGGGCGATACTCCGGGAACCCGATCTTCCAGTATTTCGCGGGATCGCACTTCACCCAAACATTCGTGGCGAACGAATAGCGGTCGTGCCGGGCGGAGCGAGGCGCATTTAGCGGAGGCGCGCCCGTTCCGTGCATGACCTGCCCCCCGGCCCCGCCCGCTTCCCCGCGATCGGGGCCCGGCCTATATGCCACGCCATGACCGTTACCGCCAAGATCTGCGGCCTCACCACGCCGGCCACGCTCGATGCCGCCGTCGCGGGCGGGGCGAGCCATGTCGGCTTCGTCGTCTTCCCGCGTTCGCCGCGGCATATCGAGCCGGCCGCGGCGGCGGCGCTTGTCCGGCGGCTGCCGGGTCGGGTCAGGGCCGTCGCCGTGCTGGTCGACCCCCGACGAGGCGCTGCTGGCCGAGGTGCGGCGCGCCGGGATCGGGGCGGTGCAGCTGCACGGCCGCGAATCGCCCGCGCGGGCGGCCGCCGTCCGCGCGGGCGGGCTGGAGACGTGGAAGGCGATCGCCGTCCGCACCGCCGCCGATCTGGCGGCCGCGCGCCCCTATCGCGGCGCGGTCGATCGCATCCTTTATGACGCGAAGACGCCCGAGGGCACCCTGCCGGGCGGCATGGGCCTGCGGTTCGACTGGACGCTGCTCGACGGGTTCGACCATCCCCCTGCCCTGGGCGCTCTCCGGCGGGCTGGACGCCGGCAACGTGGCCGAGGCGGTGGGGATCAGCGGCGCGCGCCTCGTCGATGCGTCGTCGGGCGTCGAAAGCGCGCCCGGCGTCAAGGATGTGGACAAGATCGGCGCCTTCCTCCAAGCGGTTGCATTGCTATGAACGTCCCCAATTCCCTCCGCGCCCAGCCCGATACGGATGGGCATTTCGGCCAGTTCGGCGGCCGCTACGTCGCCGAGACGCTGATGCCGCTGATCCTGGAGCTGGAGCGCGAATATCGCGCGGCGAAGGGGGATTCGGCGTTCGCCGCCGAATTCCAGAACCTGCTGCGCTATTACGTCGGCCGCCCCAACCCGCTCTATTATGCCGAAGGGCTGACCGAGGCGCTGCGCGCCGACCTGCCCGCGGACAGGGGTGCCAGGATCTACCTGAAGCGCGAGGATCTGAACCACACCGGCGCGCACAAGATCAACAATTGCATCGGCCAGATCCTGCTCGCCCGCCGCATGGGCCGCACCCGGATCATCGCCGAGACGGGCGCCGGCCAGCATGGCGTCGCCACCCGCCACGGTCGCGGCGCGCTTCGGCCTGCCCTGCACCATCTTCATGGGTGCGCGCGATATCGAGCGGCAGAAGCCCAATGTCTTCCGCATGAAGCTGCTGGGGGCCGAGGTGCGCGCCGTCACCTCGGGCGCGCAGACACTGAAGGATGCGATGAACGAGGCGCTGCGCGACTGGGTCGCGAACGTCCACGACACCTTCTACATCATCGGCACCGCCGCCGGCCCGCATCCCTATCCGGAGCTGGTGCGCGACTTCCAGTCGGTGATCGGCAGCGAGACGCGCGAGCAGATCCTCAGCGCTGAAGGCCGCCTGCCCGACGTGATGGTCGCCGCGGTCGGCGGGCGGTTCCAACGCGATCGGCATGTTCCACCCGTTCCTCGACGATCGAGACGTCCGCCTCGTCGGCGTCGAGGCGGCAGGCCGCGGGATCGATACGCGCGAACATGCCGCCAGCCTCGCCGGCGGCGCGCCGGGCGTGCTGCACGGCAAACCGCACCTATCTGCTGCAGGACGAGGACGGCCAGATCGCCGAAGCGCACAGCATTTCGGCCGGACTCGACTATCCCGGCATCGGCCCCGAACATGCCTGGCTGCACGAGACGGGCCGCGCCACCTACGAGCCGGTGACGGAC
>JAQIJD010000023.1:0-18930 GCA_036946415.1 Edaphosphingomonas fennica
GGTCAGCCCGCAGTTCATCACCGATCTGGAAGTCGGCTACCAGATCCTCGATCCGGTCAAGATCTCGATCGGCGCCAACAATCTGTTCAACAATTACCCGACCAAGTGGCCCGAGTTCATCCGGCAGCAGCAGTTCAACGCCAGCTCGACCGCCTACATCACCCAATATCCGACCTTTTCGCCGATCGGCATCAATGGCGGCTATTATTACGCACGCGTCGGCGTCAACTTCTGATCCGATCGCACGCGGGACGGGCGGCGGGGCGGCATACGCCCCGCCGCTTCGTCTTGCCGGCGTCACGGGGCGCGGTTCATCCTCGCCGTCACGACCATCACCAAGGGAGAGTATCCATGACCAAGACCCTCATCGCCGGCCTCACCGCCGCTGCCGCCGTGTTGCGCGCTGCCGGCCGCCGCCTCGGCGCAGGTCACCAAGATCCCGTCGAACCGCCGGGCCGCATCCTGTCGGGCGCGAAGGTCGGCCCGAACAGCGAGATCCTGTTCCTGTCCGGGCAGCTCGCCTCGCCGATCGACCCGAACAAGAAGATGGCCGACATCAAGAGCGTCGACGATTTCGGTGATTCCAAGACGCAGACGATCAGCACGCTGAAGAAGATCAAGGAGCTGCTGGCCGCGCAGGGCTATACGATGGCGGACATCGTCAAGATGACGCTGTTCATCACCGCCGATCCCAAGACCGGCAAGATGGATTTCGCCGGCGTCAACGAAGGGTTCGGCCAATTCTTCGGCACGCCCCGAGAACCCCGGCACCGTCGCCCGCTCGGCGTTCCAGGTGGCGGCGCTGGCCGGCCCCTATTTCCTGATCGAGATCGAAGCGATCGCCGCCAAGCCGGCGCGCTGACGATCAGCGCCCCTCCCCATGCCGGGGAGGGGCTGCCCGTCATGACTTGCCGAGCAACGCCTTGAGGCCGGCAAAGGCGCCGCCGGGGCCGTCCGCCGAAACGCCGGCGTCCTTCAGGGCGCGATCCGCCGCCGGGCTGCGGGGGAAGGGATCGAGCGCGAGCGCCATCGTTTCCCGCCACGGCTTCGCCCAGATCGACCGCGCCACCTTCGTAATCGATCGTGTCGCAATCCGCCTCGCTCAACTCGATCTCGGCACCCGCCTCCGGCTGGCTGCCGCTGACGAAGCGAAGCGAGAAAGGCGCGTCGATCCGGGCGGCCACCGGATCGCCCGACACGACGCAGCGCTGCACGACCGCGGCCGAGACGCGGCCCTCCGCCGTCACCGCCGTGCCCGTCGCGGCCACGGTCGCCTTCGCCTCCAGCCGATCGACCGCGATCAGATCGAACCGGGCGGCGAGCGCCGCACATTCCGCCGGATCGGCGGCGAGCGTCACGTCGCGCGGCGCATCGCCCAGTTCGTCGAGCCGCCAGATGCGGGAGAATTCGGGTCGATCGATCATGGCCTGATCCGTCCTTCGATAAGCGTTTCGAGCGGCAGCCGCGCGAGGTCCGCCGCCAGCCCCTCCAGCGCCGCGGCGGCCGCCCCGGCGGCGGCGGGGGGCACCGCCGCACCGCGATAGAGATTGCGCGCGATCGCCGCCGCCAGATCGCCGCCCGGCGCCACCCGCGTCGCGATAGGCCGCCAGCCGACCGCCCAGCGCCCCCATCATCTGGCCGACATGCTTGCCGACCACCAGATCGCCGAAGCCCGACTGGCGGAGCTGCCCGTCCATATCCTCCACGAACACCTCGGCCAGCAGGGCCGAATCGGCGCGGGCGGCCTCGCCCGCCGATTCCATCCGCAGCAGCACGAGCGACAGGATCGTGGCCACCATATCGAACCGGCCGTCGATCGTATCCGGCACGGCGGCGTCGCGATACCAGAAGGGGCGGCGCGCCTCGGCGACGATCGCGCGATAGAGCGGAACCAGCGCATCGCGCGGGCGGGATCGGCCGAACAGCCTGGACAAAAGCGACATGGACGATCGTTCCCCGGTGCCGGTGCTGCTTGTCGCCGGCGTTCGCGGCGCATATTGAGGGGGCGGGGCGGGGATGCAAGCCGGTCGCGCGGACGGGCGTCTCCCCGCATGTCCCGTTGGTATCCGAGGAGCGTCGCCGGCATGTCCCATCTTTCATCCCGCGGGTTGCTGGCGGCCACGTCCCTTGCCGCGCTGCTGCTGGCGGGCGGCTGCACGCGGGTGCGCGACCACAAGGGCTATGTGGTCGATTCGGTGCTGATCGATACGGTGCGGCCGGGTGTGGACAATCGGGATTCGGTGATGAAGGTGCTGGGCCGCCCCAGCTTCGCCAGCGATTTCGATCGCGGCGACCATTGGTATTATTGGTCGCGCGAAACGCGGGCGCTCGCCTTCGCCAATCCGCGGCCCGTGCAGCAGATGCTGCTCGAGGTCAGCTTCGATGCCGCCGGCAATGTCGCCGCAGTCAACAAGACCGGGCTGGAGACGGTGGCCCGGATCAGCCCCGCCGGCGGCCGCACGCCCACGCTGGGCCGCAACCGGTCCTTCTTCTCCGAATTGTTCGGCAACATCGGGCGGGTCGGCGGCGCCGGCCAGGCGGGCGGCACCGCCGACAATCCGCAATAGGATCGAGCGTCAGGCGCGCGCCGCATCCGCCGCGAGGAGGCCCGCCAGCGCGTCGCGGACCTCCTCGATCGACATCGCGGACTTCGGCGTAAGGGGTGCCGGCGGTGACGCGGCGGCGCCATCCGCCAGCAGTTTCTGCACGCCCCGAACCGTATAGCCTTCGTGATTCAGCAGTCGGTCGATCCGTCGGGCAAGGGCCACGTCCGCGGGGCGGTAATAGCGCCGGTTGCCGGCACGTTGCAGCGGCCGAAGCTGCGGAAAGCGCGTCTCCCAATAGCGCAGCACATGCTGGGCGACGCCCAGTTCGGCAGACAATTCCCCGATGGTGCGAAAGGCGCCTTCCGACTTTTCGGCCACGGCCGGCCCCCGCCTTACTGTGCCGCCGTGATGATGCGTTCGCGCATCGTCTGGCTGGGGCGGAACGTCAGCACGCGGCGCGGCGCGATCGGCACTTCGACGCCGGTCTTGGGGTTGCGGCCGACCCGTTCGGTCTTGTCGCGTAGCAGGAAACTGCCGAAGCCCGAAATCTTGACGTTCTGGCCGTCTGCAAGCGCGTAACACATCTGATCCAGCACCTCTTCGACGATCGCCGATGCTTCCGATCGGGACAGCCCGATCCCGGAATGGACGACATCGGCGAGGTCGGCGCGCGTCAAGGTTCCCAAACTTGTCATCTTCCTGTCCCTCCAAGGCCCTGAGCCACGTTAACGATTAGGGATAAACAGCGAAGATGAGAAGTCATATACGGACGGCGGCGGCACCCCAGGTGAATCCCCCGCCCATCGCCTCGAAGACGACGATGTGACCGGGGCGGATGCGGCCGTCGCGCACGGCGCGATCGAAGGCGAGCGGGACGGAAGCGGCCGATGTGTTCGCATGATCGTCGACGGTGACGACCATTCGGTCCGGGTGCAACCCAAGTTTACGGGCGGTGGCGTCCAGTATCCGGCGATTGGCCTGGTGCGGCACCAGCCAGTCGACGTCGGCGGGGGTCAGCGCCGCCTTGTCCAGCACCTCGCCCAGCACCGCCGCCAGGTTGGTCACGGCATGACGGAAGACTTCCTGCCCCTTCATCCGCAGCTTGCCGACCGTTCCCGTGGTGGAGGGGCCGCCATCGACATAGAGCAGCTGATTGTGTCGCCCGTCCGCATGCAGCGCGACGGAGAGGATTCCGCGCGGCGCCGGCGAATCGGTGGCGCCGTCTTCCGCACGGAGGACGACCGCACCCGCCCCGTCGCCGAACAGGACGCAGGTGGTGCGATCCTCCCAGTCCAGAATGCGGCTGAAGGTCTCGGCGCCGATCACCAGCGCCACGTCGGCCGCGCCGCCGCGGATCATGCTTTCGGCTGCGGACAAGGCGTAGAGGAAGCCCGAGCAGACCGCCGCGACATCGAAGGCGATGCAGTCGCCGATGCCGAGCGCCGCCTGCACGCGCGTGGCGGTGGCGGGGAAGGTCTGGTCGGGCGTGGCGGTGGCGAGGACGATCAGCCCCACTTCGTGCGGGGCGACGCCGGCCGCCTCGAGCGCGCGCCGGGCGGCATCGGTGGCGAGCGTCGCGGTCGTCTCGCCTTCACCGGCCAGATGGCGGAAACGGATGCCGGTGCGCTCGACGATCCATTCGTCCGACGTATCGACCGTCTCCGCCAGTTCGGCGTTGGAGACGCGGCGGGCGGGGAGGGCGGAACCGGATCCGGCGATCACCGCGCGGCGGACGGTACCGCTCACGCCGCGGTCCGATCGGCGGCGATCTGGGCCAAGTCTTCGGCGATCCGCTCGCTCAACTGCTCGTCGACCAGCTTCAACGCCACGCCGATAGCCTTGGCGACGCCGTCCGCGGTGGCGCCGCCGTGGCTTTTGACGACGATGCCGTTGAGGCCGAGGAAGATCGCGCCATTGTGGTTGTTGGGGTCGAGGTGGACGCGCAGCAGGTGCAGCGCCGGCTTGGAGAGCAGGAAGCCCATCTTCGACCGGAACGAACTGGTGAAGGCGCGGCGCAGCAGGTCCGTCACGAAGCGGGCGGTGCCCTCGACCGATTTCAGCGCGATATTGCCCGAAAAGCCGTCGGTGACGATCACGTCCGCCTCGCCGCGGCCCAGCCGGTCGGCCTCGATGAAGCCGTCGAACTGGAGGTGGAGATGGGGGGCGTCGCGCAGCATCTGCGTCGCGTCGCGCAGTTCGTCGGTGCCCTTCAGCTCCTCGGTGCCGATGTTGAGCAGGCGGACGCGCGGGCGGGCGAGGCCGAGGACGATCCGCGCATAGGCCGCGCCCATGACGGCGAATTGCGTCAGGTTGCGGGCATCGCAATCGGTGTTGGCGCCGAGATCGAGCATGACGAGGTCGTTGTTGCCGAGCGTCGGCAGCAGTGCCGCCAGCGCCGGCCGGTCGATTCCCGGCATCGTGCGCAGGGCGAGCTTGGACATCGCCATCAGCGCGCCGGTGTTGCCGGCCGAGACGGCGGCGTCGGCGCGCCCCTCCTTCACCGCGGCGATGGCGAGGCCCATCGATGTCGTGCGGGCGCGGCGGATCGCCTGGCTGGGCTTGTCCTCGCCGCTGATCTTGTCCGGCGCATGCGCGATCTCGGCCCGGCCGGCGAGCGCCTTGTGGCGCGCCAGCTCGGGCTCGAGACGCGTCTCGTCCCCGAACAGGATGAAGCGCGTGTCGGGCAGGCGCGCCGCGGCCAGTGCCGCAGCTTCCACCATCACCGGCGGGCCGCCGTCGCCGCCCATCGCATCGATTGCGATCCTGGGTGCGTCGCCCGCCGCCATCACCGCCGCCCGATCTTCGCCGTCAGGCCTCGACGCTGACGATTTCACGCCCGTTATAGTGGCCGCAACCCGTGCAGAGATTGTGCGGGCGCTTCAGTTCGCCGCAATTGGGGCATTCCTGAAAGGCCTCGACCGTCAGCGCATGATGGCTGCGGCGCATGTTGCGGCGGCTGGGCGAGGTCTTTCTTTTGGGGACGGCCATGTCGGCACCTGTTCTGACTGGTCTAAAAGAAGCGACGAGCCGGCCCGTGGAGCGAAGCGGCCGCGATCGGCCGCTCCGCCCTGCCGGCAGGCTCGTCGGAAGCGTCAGGCCCTATAGCGAATTCGTGTGCCCTTGCAACCCGTACGGGGCATTCCGTCGCCTTGCGCGTTGAGGCTCGGAAGTCGCCGCCAAGAGGGAGCCTTGCCGATGTTGCCGATCACGCCGCCTACCGTCACCTTGCTGTTCGCCGCGGCGCTCGGCCTGGTCAACATGTGGCTGGCGTTCCGCGCGGGGTCGCTGCGCATGAAGGGCAAGGCGGCGGTCGGCGACGGCGGCGATCCGCTGATGACGGCGCGGATGCGCGCGCACGCCAATTTCAGCGAATATGTGCCGCTGGCGCTGATCCTGATGGCACTGATCGAGGTGACGACGGGCCACGGCACGGGCCTGTGGGTGATCGGCGCGCTGCTCGTCGTCGGGCGGCTGATGCACCCGTTCGGCATGGAGCGGCCCGTGCCCAACGTGCTGCGCATGGGCGGCATCCTGCTGACCTGGGCGACGACGCTGGCCCTCGTGCTGTGGGCGCTGTGGATCGTCCTCCACCCCGCGCCGGGCGTGATCTATTTCTGACGTCGCTCAGGCGAGCGCGGCGTCCCCGACATAGGGGTTGCTGCGCCGTTCCCGCGCGAAGGTGGACATCGGGCCGTGGCCGCAGATGAAGGCGGTGTCGTCGCCGAGCGGCCACAGCTTTTCGACCACCGAACGGATCAGGGCGTCGTGATCGCCACGGGGGAAATCGGTGCGGCCGATCGATCCCTGGAACAGCACGTCGCCGACGATCGCCAGCTTCGACGGCGCGTGGTGGAAGATGACGTGGCCGGGCGTATGGCCGGGGCAGTGGCGGACAGCGAAGACGAGCTTGCCGACCGTCACCGTGTCGCCCTCGTCCAGCCAGCGGTCCGGCTCGAACGGGCGGCCGGGTATGCCGTAGGCGCGGCCGTCGTCGGCCAGGCGGGCGATCCAGAAGCGATCCTCGGGATGCGGACCTTCGACGGGCACGCCCAGTTCCTCGGCCAGATCGGCGACGCCGCCGCAATGGTCGATATGGCCGTGCGTGACGAGCAGCTTCTCGATCGTCACGCCATGCTGGGCCGCCGCCGCGCGCAGCTTCGGCAGATCGCCGCCGGCATCGACAAAGGCGCCGCGCATCGTGGCGGTGCACCAGACGAGCGTGCAATTCTGCTGGAGCGGCGTGACGGGGATGATCGCGGCGCGGAGCGGGGGCAGGGGGGCGTCTGTCATGGCGCCGCCCGAGATGGGCCGGAACCGCGGCGGCGGCAAGCCGGGTTTGCAATGCGGGGGGCGGCAGGGCATCTCCCCCGCCATGCTGGACGCGTCGCGCCCCTTCGTGCTGCTGGACGATGCCGCGGGCGGCGGTGCGGCCCGCCTCTATCGCGATCCGGCGGACGTGATCGTCGCGCGCACGCCCGCCGATGTCGTGCCGGCCCTGGACGCGCTGCGCGCCGCGACGGCGGCGGGGCGGCATGCGGCGGGCTATCTCGCTTATGAGGCGGGCGCGCCGCTGGTTGGGCCGCGTGGCGGCCATGCGGCGGCCCCGCTTCTCTGGTTCGGCCTGTTCGATGGCGTCGAACGGATCGCCGCCGCCGACGTGCCGGCGCTGCTGCCCGATCCCGCCGGCGGCTGGGCGGGCGTGCCGGTGCCGCGGATCGACCGCGCCGCCTACGATGCCGCCATCGCCCGCGTGCTGGCGTATATCGCGGCGGGCGACATCTATCAGGCGAACCTCACCTTCCGCGCCGACGTGGCGGTCGCGGGATCGCCGCTGGCGCTTTACGCGCGGCTGCGGGCGCGGAGCGCGGCGGGGTGGGGCGGGATCGTCTTCACCGGCGAACGCTGGCTGCTGTCCGCCTCGCCCGAACTGTTCGTGGCGGTGGATGCGGACGGGCGGCTGACGGCGCGGCCGATGAAGGGCACCGCCGCGCGGGGGGCGGATGCCGCGGCGGAGGCGGCGGCGCTGGCGGCCGACCCCAAGCAGCGCGCCGAGAATCTCATGATCGTCGATCTGCTGCGCAACGACCTTGCCCGCGTCGCCCGCGCCGGCAGCGTGCGCGTGCCGGCGCTGTTCGCGGTCGAGACCTATCCGACGCTGCACCAGATGACCTCCACCGTCACCGCCGATCTGGCCGAGGGGCGCGACGCGATCGACCTGATCGCCGCCGCCTTCCCGTGCGGATCGGTGACGGGCGCGCCCAAACGCCGGGCGATGGAAGTGATCGCCGAGGTGGAGGCCGGCCCGCGTGGCCCCTATACGGGGTCGATCGGCCACGTCGCGCCGGACGGGAGCGCCGCCTTCAACGTCGCGATCCGCACGATCGACTGGCCGGCGGGGCAGGTGCGCGCGACGCTCGGCCTCGGCAGCGGCATCGTCGCCGATTCGGTCGCGGCGGACGAATGGGCCGAATGCAAAGCAAAGGGGGCCTTCGTGGGAGACGGCAGCGTGGGCTTCGACCTGATCGAGACGATGCGATTCGATGCGATGGAGGGGCTGGAACGGCTCGACCGGCACATGGCGCGGCTGCGCGCCGCCTGCACCCGCTTCGGCTTCGCGGTGAACCATCACGACCTGCGCAACGAGTTGCAGGCCGCGACCTTCCGCCTCCGCGACGATGCCCGCGTCCGGCTGCGCGTCTCCCCGGCTGGGGCGGTGGCGATCGAGGTGACGGCGTTGCCGCCGGCCCCCGATGGGCCGGTGAAGGTGGCGGTGGTGCCCCTGCCGGTGCCGGCGGACGATCTGCGCCTGTCCACCAAGACCAGCGACCGCGCCTTCTACGATGCGCCGCGGATCGCCGCCGGCACGTTCGAGGTGGCGTTTTACGACGCCCACGGCTTCCTGACCGAGGGCAGCTTCACCAATCTGTTCGTGGACGGCGGCGGGGTGCTGCTGACACCGCCGCTCGGCCGCGGGCTGTTGCCGGGCGTGCTGCGCGCCGAACTGATCGACAGCGGCCGCGCGGTGGAGGCGGACCTGACCGCGGACGATCTGGTGGACGGCTTCCTGATCGGCAATGCGCTTCGCGGCCTGATGCCGGCACGGCTGGTTGCGGCGGCGGCCCGCCCGCGGCTATAGGCGCGGCCGACCGTTCCACCCGCGCAACCGAAGGCGGCACATCCCATGGGCTTCATCTCCGCAGCACTCGACCGCATCTCCCCCTCGCCGACGCTGGCGATGACGACGCGGACGCTCGAGCTGAAGGCGCAAGGGGTGGACGTGATCGGCCTGTCCGCCGGCGAACCCGATTTCCCGACGCCCGATTTCGTGAAGGACGCGGCGATCGCCGCGATCCACGCCAACAAGACGAAATATACCAATGTCGACGGCACGCCCGAGCTGAAGGCCGCGATCGCCGCCAAGTTCAAGCGCGACAATGCGCTCGACTACACGCCGCAGCAGATCAGCGTGAACGTCGGCGGCAAGCACACCCTGTTCAACGCGCTGGTGGCGACGGTCGATGTCGGCGACGAGGTCATCATCCCGGCGCCTTATTGGGTGAGCTACCCGGATATCGTCCAGTTCGCGGGCGGCACGCCGGTGATCGTCGCGGCGGGGATCGACCAGCAGTATAAGGTGACGCCCGAACAGATCGAGGCGGCGATCACCCCGCGCACCAAGTGGCTGCTCCTGAACTCGCCCTCCAACCCGACCGGGGCGGCCTATACCGCGGACGAACTGAAGGCGATCGGCGAGGTGATCCTCCGCCACCCGCATGTGTGGGTGATGGCGGACGATATGTATGAGCATATCCTCTACGAAGGCTTCAAATTCTCGACGATCGCCGAGGTGGTGCCCGAACTTTACGAGCGCACGCTGACCATCAACGGCTGTTCCAAGGCCTATTCGATGACGGGCTGGCGGATCGGCTTCGCGGGCGGGCCGGTGCCGCTCATCAAGGCGATGTCCAAGCTCCAGTCGCAATCGACCTCCAACCCCTGCTCGATCGCGCAGGCGGCGGCGACGGCGGCGCTGACCGGCCGCCAAGACTTCCTCAAGGATCGCGTCACCGCCTTCCAGAAGCGGCGCGACCTCGTCGTGTCGATGCTGAATGCGGTGGACGGGATCAGCTGCCCGACGCCCGAGGGCGCCTTCTACGTCTATCCCGACGTGTCCGGCCTGATCGGCAAGGTGACGCCGGGCGGGCGCCCGATCGATACCGACGCGGCGCTGATCGACTATTTCCTCGACGACGTGCGCGTGGCGGCGGTGCAGGGTTCGGCTTTCGGCCTCGCGCCGGCCTTCCGCATCTCCTACGCGCTCGACGATGCGGTGCTGACCGAGGCGTGCGGCCGCATCCAGCAGGCGTGCGCGGCGCTGCGTTGATCTTGGGGCGCGCCGCCCTATCTTTACGACCAGACCATAAGCGGGGAACGGCATGACGACCTTCGACGAGCGCGAACGGGCCTTCGAGGCGGGCTTCGCCCAGGAACAGGAAGTGGCGTTCCGCGTCGCCGCGCGCCGCAACCGGCTGGTCGGCACCTGGGCGGCGGGGCTGATGGGCCTGACCGCGGCGGAGACCGACGCCTACGCCAAGGCGGTCGTCCAGGCCGATTTCGAGGAAGCCGGGGATGAGGATGTCGTCCGCAAGCTGCTGGGCGACCTGACCTCCGCCAATGTCGACATCGACGAGGCACGCGTGCGCACCGCGCTGGCGGACGCCGCGGTGGAGGCGCGCCGCCAGCTGATGGAATTGAAGTAACGCCATGCCGATGGCCGCCGACGACATCGCCGGGCTGATCCGCGCCGGCATCCCCGATGCCGAGGTCGAGATCACCGATCTGGCCGGCGACGGCGACCATTATGCCGCGCGCGTGACGGCGGAAAGCTTCCGCGGCGTGCCGCGGGTGCGCCAGCACCAGCGCGTCTACGAGGCGCTGGGCGGCCGGATGGGGGGCGTATTGCACGCACTCCAGCTCACCACCGCCACGCCCCCTGCCAGCCCCACCGGAGGCCAGTGATGACCGAAGATACCAACGCCCGCATCGCCCAGGCCGTCAATTCGTCCGACGTACTGCTGTTCATGAAGGGCACGCCGCTGTTCCCCCAATGCGGTTTCTCCAGCCGGGCGATCGCCATCCTCGATCACCTGAACGTCGATTACCAGACGGTCGACGTGTTGCAGGATCAGGCGATCCGCCAGGGCATCAAGGAATATTCGGACTGGCCGACCATCCCCCAGCTTTACGTGAAGGGGGAGTTCGTCGGCGGATCGGACATCATGATGGAGATGTACGAGGCCGGCGAACTGGCCGAACTGATGGCCGAGAAGGGCGTCGCCAAGGCGGCTTGACCGGACCGCCGCCCTGGACCCGAGCCGGGGCGGCCCCCACGCTACATCGGACCGGGCAAGGTGCAGCCCGGCTCCGGCCGCCGGACCGGGTTGCAGCGCGCATAGGCGCCGCCCGGCAGCGTCACGACGAAGCCCTTGCCCAGCGGATCGGGCGCGCCCGGATAGTAATCGGTGCTGACCGCCTGCGCGCCGCTCGCCGCCGCGGCCGCCGCCTTGCGGCCGTCGCGGGCGCGGGCTTCCACCGTATCGGCGTCGGCGCGGGTGCGGACGATATAGCCGTCACGCACCCAGCGGCGGATGGCATCGCCGTCCGCGATCGGATCCTGCACGACGATCGTCGCCGATTCGGCCTGCTTGTCGTCGAAATAGGCGAACATCGCCCGGCCCTTCAGCGAAGGGTGGCCGGTGCGGTAGCGATCGGCGATGTCGATCGGAACGTCGAACAACAGGAAGATGCGCCCCCGCGCCGCCGCCAGCGCTGGCCAATTGCCGGCCAGCACCGCGTTGCGCAATGTCGAATGGCGGCCGCGCACCTGATCGGGGGTGACGAGCCGGTCCGGCCCCAGCACCGAGCGGATCTCGGCATCCAGCGCATCCAGCAGCCGCCCGTCGAGCCGCAAGGGATCGGTGAGGCCGGGGCGGTTGAGCGGCACGTCATGCGCATTGATCGTCAGCATCAGCGGCAAATGGCCCGGATGCGCCCGCGACCACGCGTCCACCTCGCGCAGGCAATCGACGAAGCTGATGCAATGGCTGCGATAATCGACGTCGGGGACGTGGAACACCTTGAACCCCGGCCGCCGCATCGCCGCCGCATCGAAGCCCGTCGCCTCGCCCGCGGCCTTCGCCAGCGCCTCGCCCGAAGGGGGCGCGAAACGGCCGCCCTGCGGATCGGCCATCACGTCGATCTCCAGCTGGCGAAGGCCGCTGTCGAGCTGCGCCGTCAGCGGCAGGTGGTAGTAATCGAGCGCATCGGCCTGGGCGGGGCTGGCGGCACGGATGCGCGCCAGCACCGCGGGCGGGATGCGATCCTTGAAGCTGTTGTGCGACCCCAGCACCTGGATGTCGTTGAGTTTCAGCGGCGGGGCGGCGGGGGCCGCGGCGGCGAGCGCGGCGGCGGCGAGAGACAAAGCGAACCGCATCGATCAGAACTCCGCCCGCGCGCCGAACAGGATCGTCCGGCCGTAATAGTTGATTTCCCCGAAGCGCAATCTGTCCTCCTGATAGGTGTACGCGTGGGCACCGGCGAGGTTGATGCCCTCGACGCTCAGCATGATCTGCGGGGTCAGCCGGAAGGAGAGATTGCCGTCCAGCGAGCCGAAGGCGGCGGCATAAGTTGGGGCGAGCGTGGTACTGCCGGTGCCGGTCAGATAGCGATCGCGCCACACGTAGGAGAGGCGCGCGGAGACCGGCCCCTTTTCGTAGAAGCCGACGACGTTGAAGCTGTGCTTCGAGAGGCCGATCAGCTCGTTGCGGATGACGCGCGCACCGGCGGTATAATCCGCACGAACCGAGGTGTGCGTATAGGATGTCTGAATGCCGAGGCCGTCGAACGGCTGCGGCAGGAAGGTGAAGACCTGATTGTAGGCGACCTCGGCGCCGTAGAGCTTGGCATTGCCGCCGTTGGTGCGGGTGCTGAGCACGACCGGGCCGCGGCCGGGAATGTCGATGTCGACATTCTGCTGGGTGATGAAATCGTCCAGCTTCTTCCAGAAGATGGCGCCGGTCAGCGCCCCGCGCCGGCTGAAATACCATTCGAGTGACGTATCGAGCTGCGTCGCGACGAACGGCCTCAGATCGGGATTGCCGCCCGAGGCCGCCGGGCTGTCGCGCGCCACCACGATGCGGGGGGCGCTGTCCGTCACGTTCGGGCGGGTCAGCACGCGCGAGGCGGCGATCCGGCCGACCAGCGTTTCGGTAAGGTCGGCGCGCAGGTTGAAGCTCGGCAGCCAGTTGTCGAAGGTTTGCGGGAAGCGGGCCGGGGTGGCGGTGGTGCCGACGACCAGCGATCCGCTCGCCACCTGATCGGTGCGGACGTAGCGCACGCCGACATTGCCCGAGACGGGCACGGCCCCGGCCGACAGCGCGTAATCGGCGCGGACGTAGCCGGCCCAGATCTTCTCCGAGACGACGAAGGAGGCGCCGCGATCGGCCGCGGTGAGCGGCTGGGCGGCGACGGCGGGGGTGAACAGGCGATCGTAGAAGGCCTGCGTCTGCGGGGCGACCCAGTCGCGCGGATGGTTTCCATCCTTGTTTTTCATGAAGTCGTCGATCGGGAGGGGGCCGGTGAAGCCGCTCCCGAGCGCCGGCACGGGCACGTTGACCACCCCGTTCAGCACGAAATCGCGGCGGGAATAATCGCGCTCGCGCCAGTGATATTCGCCACCCGCGGCGAGCTTGGCCAGCAGGCGATCCGCGCCGAACTCGCGCGCCACGTCCGCCCGGCCGATGACATCGCGATCCTTGCTGTTCTTGTAGGCGACGTCGAACGGGAAGCCGACGTAACTGGCCGGGTTGGTCGGATCGACCGGGGTCGTGATCGTCGGCAGTTCTTTGTAACCGCGCGAGGCGTCGTAGGTGAGGGGCGCGAAGAAGGCGATGCGGCTGCGCACCGTCGCATCCCGAAAGCTCGGGTGGTAGCTGTGCGCATCCGAATAATTGGCGCTGGCGCCGATCCGCCAGCCGTCCGGCGTCCACGTCTGGCGGAGGCCGACCGACCACAGATCGTGGCGGTTGAGACTCTCCTCTCGCGAGGCCATGAAGCGGACGTTGTCGACGGTGGCGCGCACCAGCGTATCGCCGCGCACCTCTGTCGTGCCGGGGCGGATGACCGGGATGCGGCCGGCGACGCTGGTATCGTCGGGATAGATATCCAGTCCATATTCGTCGAACTGCACGTCGAGCCGGGTGGCGAGGGCATCGATCGTCGTTTCGAGTTCCGGCGTGGGGCGCCACTGGGCGGAGAGGATGCCGGAGATGCGCTCGCGCTCCTCCAGCTCGACCGTCGGGCGCGTCCGTGTCGGCGTATAGACGTTCGGCCCGAGCGACGCCGCCGCCAGTCGGTTGCGCGTCCAGCCGAAATTGTAGAGACGGTCGTTGCGGACCTCCTTCGCCCAATATTGCGCGCCGATGAGGATGCCGAAGCGATCGTCGGCGAAGGTGCGGCTGGTCAGCGCCGTGACGTTCGGCCGCACCTTCTTCGTCTGGCCGGTGTAGGTGCCGCGCACGTTCAGCGTCGTCTTCGTGCCGGTATCGAACGGGCGGAAGGTCTGCACGTCGATATTGCCGCCGAGCGCGCCCTCGGTCATGTCCGCAGTGGTCGTCTTCACCACGTCGATGCGGCTGACGAATTCGGCCGGCAAGACCTCGAACCGGAACTGGCGGCCGTTGGCGCCGCCATTTTCGATCAGCTCGTTGATGGCGATGGTGCGGCCGTTGAGCAATGTGCTCTGGAATTGCGGGCCGAGGCCGCGGACGCTGACGTAGAGGCCCTCGCCGCGCGGGCGGGTGATGGCGACGCCGGTGACGAGCTGGAGCGCCTCGGCGACATTCTGGGTTGGAAACTTGCCGATGTCGGTGGAGGCGATCGAATCCAGTCCGAAGTCGGCGGTGCGCTTGGCTTGCGTCGCGGCGGCGATGCTCTGCGCATAGGTGCCGGTGACGACGATCTCGGTCGCATCCTCCGGCGCGGGCGCTGCGGCGGGCGCAACCTCCGGTGCGGCCTGCGCGGGAACGGCGGTCAGCGCGCTTGCGGCGAGCGCGAGCGACAGGGTGGCCCGGAACGGGCGGCGGATCGGTAGCATGTCAATTCCCCCTCGGCGGCGATTGCCGTCTGCGAGCGCAGCTAGAGCCGCTGCGCGATGGTTTCGCGTCGCCCCCGTGACGCCGGCATGATGCCGGTGCGACATTTCGGCGACAGCCGCGCCGGCCTAGTAATGATCAACTATTCGAATGGGTTGAGGAGAAAACCGGAAGAACACTTGCCGACTCGCGGCGGCGCGCATAGTCTCGGGCGCAATGGCTGGGGGCAGCCGATGGGGGGACGGCTTGAAACGAGCGATGGGGGCGCGCGCCTGCGCGGCGGCGATCGGCCTGATGCTGGCGGGCACGGCGGTGCCGGCCGCGGCGCAGGAAAAATCGGCGGTGAAGACAGGCTTCGCGCTGCCGCCGGGTTCGGCCCGTATTCTGGTGCTGCGGCCCAGGATCGAAGTGGGCGCGCAATCGACCGGCGGCATGTTCGAGCCGAATGCCGACTGGACCGATCAGGCGCGGGGCAACATCGCCACGGCGCTGGCGGCGGCGCAGGGGCGGCTCGGCAACCGCATCGTCACCGTGGAGGAGCCGGTCGGGGCGCAGGCGGCGACGCTGGCGGCCTATCGCAGCCTGTTCGCGACCGTGGCGGACGCGGTCATCACCTATCAATTCTTTCCCGGCAATCGCCTGCCGACCAAGAAGCGCAAGGGCGCCGGGTTCGACTGGTCGCTGGGGGAAGGCGTGCGCGGCATCGCCGGCGCCGATCGGGCGGACTATATCCTGTTCCTCAACACCGAGGATGCCTTCGGTTCGACCGGCCGCAAGGTGGCGCAGATCTTCGCGGCGGGCCTCGGGGTGGGGATCACCTCCGGGGTGCATATCGGCTATGCCGGGCTGGTCGACGCGCGGACGGGCGATCTCGTCTGGCTGAACGCCGATCGCCAGATGGGCGGCGACGTGCGCGAGGCGGACGGCGCGGCCAAGCGCGTCGCGCAGCTGCTGGAGGATTTTCCCGGCAGCACGCCCGCCCCCGCCGCGGCGGGGGCGGCACAATGAAGGCGCGGATCGCCGCGCTGGCGCTGGGGCTGGTGGCGGCCGCGGCGCCGGCCAAGAAGCCCGCGCCCCTGCCGGCCTATACGGGCGCCTATCAGCCGCAGGGGGTGGACGAACGCGGCCTGTGGGCGACGATGGACGAGCATGAGCGCACCTTGCGCGATTCGCCCGCCGTCATCGCCGATCCGCAGCTCAACGCCTATCTCCGCCGGGTGCTGTGCGACACGGTAGGGGCGGAGCGGTGTGCGGCGACGCGCATCTACGTGGTCCGCGCGCCCGTCTTCAACGCATCGATGGCGCCCAACGGCCTGATGGAAGTCTACACAGGGCTGCTGCTGCGCGTGCGCAGCGAGGCGGAGCTGGCGGCGATCCTGGGCCACGAATTCGGCCATTTCGAGGAGCGCCATTCGCTGGCCGGCTTCCGATCGCGGCGCGGCACGACCGACGCGTTGATGTGGCTCGGCCTCGCCGGCGGCTATGGCGGCATCGACACCAGCGCCGCATCGATGTCGCTGGCCGCCGGGCTCTACCGCTTCGATCGCGATCAGGAACGCGCCGCCGACGCGCGCGCCTTCGGCTATGTCGCCGCCTCGCGCTACCGGCCGGGAGCCGCCGCCGACGTGTGGGGACGAATGATGGACGAATCCGATGCGACCGCGCTCGGCCGCCACCAGCGCAGCGAGCGCTACGACCGCGTCTCCTTCTTCAGCACCCACCCGACCAATCTGGAACGGGCGGTGACGCTGAAGGCGATGGCGGCGAAGGACGGGGACGACGGAGAGGACGGGCGCGACGGCTATGCCGCGGCGATGGCGGCGTGGCGGCCGCAGTTTCTGAGCGACCAGCTGAAGCTCAACGATTTCGGCGGCAGCGAATATCTGCTGAAGGCGCTGGCGGCGGACGGCTGGACGCCCGACCTGCTCTATGCGCGGGCCGAACTCTATCGGACGCGCGGCCACCCGCGCGATCTCGTCACCGCCGCAACGCTCTATCGCGAGGCGATCGACAAGGGGCTGGGCGAGCCGCTGGCGCAGCGCGGCCTCGGCCTTGCGCTGCTGCGATCGGGGCAGGGGGCCGAGGGGCGGGCGGCGCTCGCCACCTATCTCGCACGCGTGCCCGATTGCGACGATGCGGCGATGCTCCGCAGCCTGATCGACCAGCCGCAGCCCTGAAGGACCGTCTCATGCGACAGCTTTCCATTGCCGCTGCGGCGGTTGCTCTTGCGGTCTCCGCCCCGGCCGCTGCCGGCAATACGCTGGTCGCCCCCCGCCACGCCCGTCGCGGTCGCCCGATCGACGCTGACGGTGACGCCGCCGGCCGAGTGGAACCGCCTCGGCGCGCGCCCCGGCCGCGCCGCGGAGACGTGGACACTCGATGGCGACACGCTCAACGACCTGACCTTCTACGGCGGCATCGAAAGCGGGCGACCGATCATCCGGGAGGTATCGCGCAGGCACAAGCCGCTGCCGACCTTCTCGACGACGATGCTGCTGACCGACGTGCCGCCGCTCCTCGAACAGAGCTACCGCATCGCGCTCGACACGCCGATGGTGGCGATCGGCCGGTCCGAACCGGCGCCGTTCGCCGGCCGCCCCGGCATCCACTTCACCTATCGTTTCACGCGGCCCGAGGAGGATGTCGAGCGGCAGGGCGAGGCGTGGGCGACGATCGCCGCGGGCCGGCTCTACATGATCGCTTTCGAGGCGCCGGCGCTCCACTTCTTCGACCAGGGCGCCCCCGCCGCCCGTGCGGTGGTGGCGACGGCGACGCTGGCGTCCGCGCCGGAATAGGCGCGGCGCCGTCGGTCAGTTTCCGCGATAGGTGGAATAGCCGTAGGGGCTGACAACGACGGGCACGTGGTAATGCGCGCCGGCATCCGCGACGCGGAAGGTCAGCACGATCTCGGGAAAGAAGGGCGCAGCCGCGGCATCGGGATAGGCCGACATGTCGAAGACGAGCCGGTAGGTGCCGGCCGGAAAGCCCGCCGCGTCGAAGCTGCGTATGCGACCGTTCTCGTCCGTCGCCGCCGAGCCGACCTTGCTCCAGGCACCGCGTTCCTGACGGAACAGCGCAACCGGCACGCCCCTGCCGCCGATACCACGCGCCAGATCGAGCACATGCGTGGAGATGTCCGCCGCCGTGGCCGGACCGGCGAGGATGATCGACGAAAGGGCGGCGAGCAGAGGCTTCATGACGGTTTCCCGGGGCGGCCACGCGGGGCGCGATGGCTTTCCGGCGGTAACGCACGGGGCGCAAAGAGGGTCTGCCCCGGATGCGTCGCCAGGCGGAGGTGATTTGCCGCGGCCGACATTCGCCTGGTGAGCCAGGTTGGACACGTCTCGAACCTCTTCAGACAGCCGTCAGCCGAGGCGAGGCGGATTATCGAAGCATTCAAGGCACTTCGTGACGAGGCGGCCTAATGGCCGATCCTCTCGCGAAAACACACCTATGTCTCGGTACTGCTCGACCGCCTCGTCCGGTCGAAGCTGAAGGACCTCGCCGCCTTCGTCGCGGGAACCGATGCCGCCGCGTTCGGGCCGGACTCGCCTCGGTCATGCGATCGTGCGGCTACCTCGACGATACCGAGGACGGCTTCTCGATCCGTGACTGGGTGCGAGGTCGGCATGATCCATCCCCGCCGCCTCAAGGGCGCCCCGGCCAATATCGCCCGCTACTATACGGTGGGCGATTACTACACCGAGGGCGCCGACGAGCATTCCGAATGGGGCGGGGCGCTCGCCGCCGACCTGGGCCTGTCGGGCAGGGTCGATCCCGCCGTCTTCAGGGAACTGCTTGCCGGCAAGGTCGCCGGGCAGCAGCTCGTTCGGCATCGGCACGAAGGCGGGATCGAGCATCATTCCGGCTGGGATTTCGCGGTCAACGCGCCCAAGTCGGTGTCGATCGTATTGCTCGTCGGCATCGCGGGATATGCCGGGCGGCGCTTTCCCTCGGCGCGACTGCCGCTGGCGATCGCCGGGCTGGCGGCGGGGGGGATCCTGCTGTCGATCGCGGGGCTGGTCGTGCTGGCGGCGGCGATGGCGGGGGTGTCGCCCGATGCGGTCGACCGGGCGACGATCGTCATGGTGCTGGGCGCGACGGTGGCGGGCACGGCATGGATCCTGCGGATCGTCGCGCTGACCGCCGTGCTGGCGCTGGCACGCCATCCGCTGGCCGCTGGGCTGGCCGGGGCGGTGGCGCTGGCGACGCTGGGGTGGAGCGGGCATGGC